>DAIMZO010000017.1:2363-49040 GCA_036733925.1 Selenomonadaceae bacterium
GTTTTAGCTTATAGCATATATAAAAAGATTCGTATTCGACTTATGGATAAATCTAGCATATACTAAAAGCAACGAAAGGGCAAGGCCCTGACAGACTGTGTATGGAAAAGATTCGGAGAGGAGCGGAGAACATGACAAAAGCAGAAGCGGTCGCGAAAATGACCGATGTCATGGCAAAATTCGTTGCATTCACGGGCAAACGCCTGCCGGACGATGTGCGGGCGAAGATCAAGGAGCTCGCGGCGCAGGAGGAAGAGCCGCTGGCAAAGGCGCTCTACGCCTGCATGGACAAGAATCAGGAACTCGCGTGGAAGCTGAACCGTCCGAGCTGCCAGGACACGGGCGCTCTGCAGTTCTTCCTGAAATGCGGTGCGGATTTCCCGTATCTCGGCGAGTTGCCGGCTCTGCTCAAGGAGGCCGTCGTGCGTGCGACAAAGGATGCGCCGCTCCGCCACAACGCGGTCGAGACGTTCGATGAGTACAATACAGGCAAGAACGTCGCGAAGGGCATCCCGTCGATTTTCTGGGATATCGTGCCGGACCGCGATGACCTCGAGATCTATACCTATATGGCAGGCGGCGGCTGCTCGCTGCCGGGCCACGCGAAAGTCCTGATGCCGGGCGAGGGCTATGAGGGCGTCGCGAAATACGTGCTCGACGTCATGACGAGCTACGGCATCAACGCGTGCCCGCCGCTCCTCGTCGGCGTCGGCATCGGCACGTCGGTCGAGGTTGCCGCGCTGAACTCGAAAAAGGCGCTGATGCGCAAGATCGGCTCGCACAACCCGAATCCGAAAGCGGCCTCGATGGAGAAGCTGCTCGAGGATGGCATCAATTCGCTCGGGCTCGGCCCGCAGGGCCTCACGGGCAAGAACTCCGTGCTCGGCGTCAACATCGAGAACACGGCGCGCCACCCGTCCGTCATCGGCGTCGGCGTCAGCGTCGGCTGCTGGTCGCACCGCCGCGGGCATATCGTCTTCGACAAGGAACTGAACTACACGATTGATTCGCATTCGGAGGTGGATTTCTGATGGCAAAGAAGATTTTGACGACGCCAATCAGCGCCGAGGATTTGAAAGATATTCATGTCGGAGATGTTATCTATCTGAACGGGTACCTCACGACTTGCCGCGACGTCGCACACCGCCGCGTTGTCGAGGAGGGGCGTCCCCTGCCAATCTCGGTCAAGGATGGCGCCATCCTGCACGCCGGCCCGATCATCCGGCCGCTCGGCGATGACAAGTACCAGATGGTCACGGTCGGCCCGACGACCTCGATGCGCATGGAGAAGTTCGAGGAGCAGTTCGTCGAGGAGACCGGCGTCCGCCTGATCATCGGCAAGGGCGGCATGGGCGACGGCACGATGCGCGCGTGCAAGGAACACAAGGCGCTGCAGTGCGTGTTCCCGGCCGGCTGCGCGGTCGTCGCGGCGAACTGCGTCGAGGAGATCGTCGATGCGAACTGGAAGGATCTCGGCATGCCGGAGACACTCTGGACCTGCAAGGTCAAGGAATTCGGCCCGCTGATCGTCGCTATCGACACGTACGGGCACAACTTGTTCGAGGAGAACAAGGTCATCTTCAACCAGCGCAAGGAGAAGGCCCTCGAGGAAATCTACAAGCATGTCAGCTTCATCAAGTAAGGCATCTGGCAGGAAATAAAATACAAAATCTGTAACAAAGAAGCGTGGGAAATGGCTCTTTTTCAGCGCTTTTTTGTTATTTTTTCGTTAAGTTATAGAGGAAATCTGCGACAATGGTCGAAATAAAAAGCTAAGGGGATTTTCCATCCATAGCGGAACCGCCGCTTGTTTCCGCGGCGGAAGGGGAGTCGCATGGCCGGAATGCCATGTGATGACGCTATAGAGATACAGGATTTATCAATCATAAGGGGTGTTGTGCATGAAAAAAATAAAACGCCTTCTCGCGCTGCTCTGCGTCGGGGTGATGCTCGCCGTAGCGGCGGGCTGCGGATCGGGCGGGAACGGCAGCAAGACCATTGCTTTCCTGTCTCACGATGATCTCTCGACTTTCGCGGGCGCGCTCTGCGATGAGATCCAGTCGCAGGCGGAAAAGCAGGGCTACCAGGTTGAGGTGGCCAACGCGAAGATGGATTCGAACGCGCAGATCGACCAGATGAACGAGGTCATCGCGAAGAAGCCGGCGGCCATCATCCTGCTGCCGGTCGACGCGAACGCTCTGTTGCCGGTGGTCGAGAAAGCCAATGAGGCGAAGATTCCGGTCATCGTCACGAACCGCGACATCGCCGAGGGCGCGAAGGTCGCACAGGTGCACTCGAACGAGGAGCAGGCCGGCCGCCTGCAGGGCGAGTACATGGCAAAGCATCTGAAGCAGGGTGCGAAGATCGTCTACCTGCTCGGCGACAGCACGCAGGCTTCAGCGCGCGACCGCTGGAAGGGCTTTAAGGAGGCCTGCCTCGACAAGCGCCCGGATATCCAGCTGCTCGCGTCGGCAGATGGCGCATGGAGCTCCTCGAACGGCATGAAGTACATGACGCTCTGGCTCCGCGCTTTCCCGCAGATCGATGCGGTCGTCTCGGGCAATGACTCGATGGCGCTCGGCGCGATTTCGGTGATGAAGGCGGCGGGGCGCCTGAACGGCGTGCTCGTCACGGGCATCGATGCCGAGGACGGGGCCTTGAAAGCTGTCGCGGCAGGCGAGATGAGCCAGACCATCAAGCAGGATCCGACGGCATCGGCCTCGAAGATTTTCGAGCTGATCGAGAACATGCTCTCGGGCGGCCAGTCGACCGACGATGAGAAGGTCGACTTCATCGAGATCACGAAAGACAACGTCGGACAGTTCTTGAAGTGAGCAGGGGGTGAACGCATTGAAAGATATTCGGGTAAAATATAAGATCCTGGTGCTTGCGGTCATCCTGCTCGCGACGATGTGCATCATCGCGGCGGTCGGCATCATCTCGAACCGGCAGTCCAAAGAATCCATCGACCGGATGTACAATCAGAACCTCATGACGACGCAGTACCTCAACGACATGACGAATCTGAGCCAGACGATACAGAGCGATATCGATTATCTCGAGCTCAACAATCTGACGCCGGAGAATCAGAAAATCCTGATTGACGAGCTCAGCAATTACACAGACCGGATTGCGGCGGACGGCGAGAAGATCCGCGCCATCGATACCAGCGACCGCGCGCAGAAAGCGCTCGATGAGCTCGCGGACAACACCGCGGCGTTCAAGGCCGGTGTCAAGGCGACGGAGGGCCTGACGGGCTCGCAGGAAGACCTCCAGAAGATGCTCAAGAATCTCAGCGGGGCCAAGGCCATCAGTGCCAGCATCGCGGAGATTGCGCCGGACAACATCCAGCAGGGCAAGCTGCATTTTGAGAAGAGCGACGAGGCCCACCAGCGCACGATCAAGATTTTCATGGCCATCATCCTGCTGGGGCTGATCATCGGTGTCGGCGCGGCGCTCTGGATTGCGCGCAGCATCGCGACGCCGCTCGAGGCGTCGGTCAACTTGCTCGACGCGGTGGCGGACGGCGATCTCACGCGGGAACTCCCGCCGGGGTATACGGACCGCAAAGACGAGATCGGCATGATGGTCGCAGCACTCGAGCGCATGCAGGAATCCCTGCGCGGCGTCCTGCACGATGTGCAGACGGAGGCTGAGAACATCACGGGCATGGTCACCGAGGTGCAGAAGCTCGTCGGTGAGCTCAATGACGGCGCACAGGACATGTCGGCGGCGACCGAAGAGATGGCGGCCGGCATGGAGGAGACCGCGGCGTCGACCTCGAACCTCCAGAACCTTACCGATACGATCAGCGGCAATATCCGCAGTGAGGCGGCCGAGGCGAAAAAGAGCGAGGCCTATACCGTCGAGGTCGCGGATCGCGCGAACGGCCTGAAAGCGAATATGGATCAGGCGCAGAAAGCGGCGGCCGAGGTCTACCATACGACGAAATCGTCCGTCGAGAACGCCATCGAGGCGGCGAAGATTGTCGACAATATCACGTCGCTGACCGGGGATATCACGGATATCGCCGGCCAGACGAACCTGCTCGCGCTGAACGCGGCCATCGAAGCAGCGCGCGCGGGCGAGCATGGGCGCGGCTTCTCGGTCGTCGCCGACGAGGTCCGCAAGCTCGCCGAGCAGAGCCAGCAGACGGCGGAGAAGATCCAGTCGCTGACCAGCCGCGTGACGAGCTCTGTGCAGGATCTGTCGGATGGTGCGAACAGCCTGCTGCAGTTCATGGAGAAGAACGTCAACGAGGACTACAAGCTCATCAACAAGACGGCAGACCAGTACCTCGCCGATGCGGAATACCTGCGGAAATTCTCGAGCAAGAGCAACGAGGCTTCGCAGCAGATTGCTACCGAAGTCGAGACCATGAACAACGCGATGGGCGAGATCGCCAAGGCAACGCACGAAGAGGCAGCCGGCAACACGACCATCGCCGAGAAGGTCACGCAGGTCGCCGAGAAGGCGAATGCAATCCTGCAGAAGGTCAACGCCTCGCAGGACGGCGCAGACAAGCTCAAGAACCAGGTCGCGAAGTTCAAGGTCTGATCGGGTACACAGATTGCGTTTCCGGTACGGCCGCGTAATAAGGACTCTCGGATGAGCCGGAGAACAGAAACTCCGAAAATCCGAAAAATCCCTTTACAAAGGTGACTGGAATGTGCTATACTATTTTTGTTCGCAATGAGCTAGGGTTCATACGGCGGATACGGAGAGGTGTCCGAGTGGTCGAAGGTGCTTGACTCGAAATCAAGTGAGGTTAATAGCCTCCGTGGGTTCGAATCCCACCCTCTCTGCCATTGAGAATAAGGCCTGCATAGCAGGCGTTGAAAGACTGCTATCCTTTTGGATAGCGGTTCCTTTTTTATACGTGGATTTCCTGAATAAATTACAATAACATATTGACACAGTATGTGAACTATGCTATTTTATGTGGTAAGAGAAATGATGGGAGAGGTGCCGTATGAAACAGGGGAAAGTCGAGCGCGGGGAAATCCCGGAAAAAGTCATGCATTATCTGCTCGCGGGCATCAGCCGTATCCGCTTCGGCAAAGCGGGACTCATTGCGCAGGATGGCGTCCTGATGCAGGTCGAGTTCTTCACGCAGCGCCGCCTTTCCTGCTGGGATGAGGGAGAGTCGGCCGGCGCGCTGAGCGAGCTCGAGAAACGGCACCTCGCCGCGCATATCCGCGCCGAGTTCTCCCATATCGATTACGGCCAGCTCGCCATCATCATCAAAGGCGGACGCGTCGTCGAATTCCAGCGCACAGAGAAACAGCGCTTCACTGGCCTCGACGGCGAGGGCATCTGATCTATATATCCTGGTGGAATCCGTTGATAGAACAAAAAGCTGCCGCGCGGACTGATTTTTGTCCGCACGGCGGCTTTTTGTTCTGTATGGATTTATCCGATATGAGCGAGGATGGCGTCGGTCATGGTCTGGGTGTCGGCTTTTTTCAGGCCGGCGTTTTCCTGATAGAGGTCCGGGGTGCGCCAGCCGTCATTGAGGGCGGCGTCGACGGCCTGCTCGATGGTCTGGGCGGCTTTTTCTTCGCCGAGCGAGTAGCGCAGGAGCATGGCGGCGGAGAGGATGGTCGCGCAGGGGTTGGCGATGCCTTTGCCGGCGATGTCCGGCGCACTGCCGTGGATCGGCTCGTAGAGGCTCGTGCTCTCGCCGATGGAGGCGGACGGCATCATGCCGATGGATCCGCCGAGCACGGCGGCCTCGTCGGACAGGATATCGCCGAACAGGTTGCTCGTCACGATGACGTCGAACTGTTTCGGCGCGCAGGCGAGCTGCATCGCGCAGTTATCGACGTAGAGGTGGGAGAGCCGGATGTCCGGATAGTCCTTCGCAACTTCGGTGACGGTCCGGCGCCAGAGCCGCGAGGTCGCGAGGACGTTGGCCTTGTCGACGGAGGTGACGTGGCCCTTGCGTCCGGTGGCGGCCTTCATCGCGACGCGCGCGATGCGCGTGACCTCGGGGACGCTGTAGTTCTCGAGATCCCAGGCGCGCTCGGCGCCGTCCCTGATTTCGGACTCGCAGCGGTCGCCGAAGTAGATGCCGCCGACGAGCTCGCGGACAATCAGGATGTCCGCGCCGGTGATGATCTCGGGCTTCAGCGGGGAGTAGCCGGCGAGCATGGCGGGCACCTTGACCGGGCGCAGGTTCGCGTAGAGGCCGAGGGATTTCCGCAGGCCGAGGATGGCCTGCTCGGGGCGCTTCTTCGGCGGCAGGGCGTTCCACTGGTCGCCGCCTACCGCGCCGAACAGTACGCCGTCGGCGTTTTTCGCCGCCTCGATGGTCTCGTCCGGGAGCGGCGTGCCATAGGCGTCGTACGCCGTGCCGCCAGCCGCTTTTTCCTCAAAGGTCAGGTCGAGTGCGTATGTGCGGCTGATTTTTTCGAGTACTTTTTTCGCGGCGTCGGTGATTTCCCTGCCGATGCCGTCACCGGGGATTACGACAATCTTCTTTCCCATGCCTTCACTGCTCCTTTACGTAGTTCACGAGACCGCCGGCCGCCGCGATGTCCTGGATGAAGCCGGGCAGCGGCGGCGCGTGGAATACCTTGCCCGTCGTCTCGTCACGGATTGTGCCGGCCGCCGTGTCGATGGACAGGATATCATCCGCGTGGATCTCGCTTACTTCACTGCCGATTTCGAGCACGGGCAGGCCGACGTTGATTGCGTTGCGGTAGAAGATGCGTGCGAAACTCGCCGCGATGACGACGGGGACGCCGGATGCCTTGATGGCGATCGGCGCGTGCTCGCGGGACGAGCCGCAGCCGAAGTTCTGTCCGCCGACGATGATGTCGCCAGCCTTCACGTTCTTCGCGAAGGTCTCGTCGATATCCACCATGCAGTGGGAGGCGAGTTCCTTCGGGTCAAAGCTGTTCAGATAGCGCGCCGGGATGATGACATCGGTGTCGATATTGTCGCCGTAGCGCCAGACTTTTCCTTTGTATTGCATCGTCATTTTACCTCCTTCGGGGTGGCAATCTTGCCGAGAATCGCGCTTGCGGCGGCGACCTGCGGGCCGGCGAGGTAGACTTCGCTGTCTACGTGGCCCATGCGGCCGCGGAAATTGCGGTTCGTCGTCGATATGCAGCGCTCACCGGCGGCGAGGATGCCCATGTAGCCGCCGAGGCATGGGCCGCAGGTCGGCGTCGACACGGCGCAGCCGGCCTCGATGAAGGTGTCGATGTAGCCGGCCTTCATCGCATCGCGGTAGACCTGCTGGCTGCCCGGGATCACGATGCAGCGGACGGACGGGTGCACGGAATGTCCCGCGAAGATTTTTGCCGCAATCGCGAGGTCCTCGAGGCGCCCGTTCGTGCAGGAACCGATGACGACCTGGTCAATCGGGATGTCGCCGAAGGTACCGATGACCTTCGTGTTGCCCGGCAGATGCGGGAACGCGACGACCGGCTTCAGCTCGGAGAGGTTGATCTCGACGGTGCGCGCGTAATGCGCGTCGTCATCGGCCGCGAACACCTCGTAGTCATCCGGTACGCGGCCCTTTTCGTAGGCTCGGGTCTGCTCGTCGACCGGGAAGATGCCGTTTTTCGCGCCGGCCTCGATGGCCATGTTCGCAATTGTGAAGCGGTCGGTCATATCGAGCGCGGCGACGCCGGGCCCTTGGAACTCGAGCGACTGGTAGAGCGCACCGTCGACGCCGATTCTACCGATCAGCGTCAGCATGACGTCCTTGCCTGTGATGTCATCCGGCTTCTCCCCCGTCAGGTAGACGCGGATGGCGTCCGGTACCTTGAACCAGGCCTTGCCCGTTGCCATCGCGACGCCGAGGTCGGTGGAGCCGACACCGGTCGCGAAGCCGCCGAGCGCACCGTAGGTGCAGGTGTGGGAGTCGGCGCCGATGGTCAGCATGCCCGGCGCGACGATGCCCTGTTCCGGCAGCAGCACATGCTCGATGCCGACGCGGCCGACTTCATAATAGTACTTGATCTGGTTCTCGCGGGCGAAATCGCGGACGATCTTCGCGAGGCCGGCGGATTTGATGTCCTTGTTCGGCGTGAAATGGTCGGGGATCAGGGCAATCTTCTCGCGGTCAAAGACCGGCTTGCCGATTTTCTTGAAAACGGCGATGGCCGGCGGTGCTGTGATGTCGTTCGCGAGTACCCGGTCGAGCGAACAGGTGATGAGGTCGCCCGCCTTCACGGCCGGGACTCCGGCGTGCCTTGCGAGAATCTTCTGCGTCATGGTCATGCCCATAGCTTATTCCTCCTAAATCGATGCGTGCGGATCAGCGGATTTTCTTGTCGATGCCTTTCATGCGGTTGATGGCGGTGAAGAACGCGCGGATCGAGGCGGTCATCGTATCGGTGTCGATGCCGGCGCCCCAGGTCGTATTCCCGTCCTTGTCCGTCAGGCCGAAATAGGCGATGCCGCGGGAGCCTGAGTCGCGGTCGAGGTCATGCTCGCTGTAGACGAGGTTCGTGATTTCGATGCCGTAGGCCTCGCAGACGGCGTTGCTGATGGCGTTGAGCTGGCCGTTGCCCTTTGCGTCGATGGCCTCCTCCTTGCCGTTCGCCTTGACGATGACCTTGCCCGTCCAGGTGTCACCGTCACGTTTCAGCTGCGCGTCGACGAACGCGAGCGGGGTCTCGATGTTCAGGTAGTTCTTGCAGAACGCGTCGTAGATCTCAGCCGGCTTCAGCTCCTGATGCTTGTGGTCGGAGATGCCTTTGACGAAGTAGCTGAAGTTCTCGCGCATCTTCTTCGGCATATCGATGCCGTAGTTCTGCTCGATGATGAAGCCGACGCCGCCCTTGCCGGACTGGCTGTTGATGCGGATGACGTCCGCGTCGTAGGTGCGCCCGACGTCCTTCGGGTTGATGTAGAGGTACGGGCAGTTCCAGATCTTCTGCTGATGTTCTTTGCGGTACTTCATGCCCTTGACGATGGCGTCCTGATGGGAGCCGGAGAATGCGGCGAAGACGAGCTGTCCGGCGTATGGCTGGCGCGGATGCACCTTCATGCGCGTGACGCTCTCGTAGACGTCGACGAGGTGCGGCATGTTCGAGAAGTCGAGCTGCGGGTCGACGCCGAGCGCGTACATGTTCATGCCAATCGTCACGATATCCGCGTTGCCCGTGCGCTCGCCGTTGCCGAACAGCGTGCCCTCGACGCGGTCCGCACCGGCGAGCATCGCCATCTCGGAGTCGGCGACGCCGGTGCCGCGGTCATTGTGCGGGTGCACGGAGAGCACGACGCTGTCGCGGTATTTGAGGTTCTGTGACATATAGGCGATCTGCGCGCCGTAGACATGCGGCATGGACATCTGGACGGTGGACGGCAGGTTGATGATCGCCTTGCGGTTCGGCGTCGGCTTCCATACATCGAGCACGGCGTTGCAGACCTCGAGCGCGTACTCAGGCTCCGTCCCCGTAAAGCTTTCCGGCGAGTACTCGAAGCGGTACTTCTCGCCGGCCTCATCGGTGAGTTCCTGCAGGAGCTTTGCGCCATCGACGGCCATCTGCTTGATTTGTTCCTTCGACTTGCGGAATACCTGCTCGCGCTGGGCGACGGAGGTGGAGTTGTAGACGTGGACGATGGCGTTCTTGACGCCCTTCAGGGCCTCGAATGTCTTGCGGATGATGTGCTCGCGCGCCTGCGTCAGCACCTGCACGGTCACGTCGTCCGGGATCATATCGTGGTCGACGAGGTAGCGCAGGAATTCGAACTCCGTCTCGGATGCGGCCGGGAAGCCGACCTCGATTTCCTTGAAGCCGATGTCGACGAGCGTCTGATAGAACCGTACCTTCTCCTCAAGGCTCATCGGGATGATCAGGGCCTGGTTGCCGTCGCGCAGGTCGACGCTGCACCAGACCGGCGCGTGATCCGGGTATTCCTTCTTCGTCCACGACATATCGACGACGGGCGGCATAAAATAACCTTTCTGATAATGTTCGACGTTCTTCATGATTTCCACACTCCTGTTCCTTCCACAAAAAAAGCTTCCGTCCCCAGTTCTCTAGAGACGGAAGTTTCCTTTCGCGTTACCACTCTGCTTCCTGTCCCAATGGGGCAGGCACTCTGCCGGTGCGTGGCTCTCGCCAGACACCGCCCTGTTCGATAACGGTCAGGTACCGGCGCCGCCTAATGACTCTTGCGTTCAGCGGGCTGCTCCAAGAGGAGACAGGATATCCGGCCGCTTGCTGCCTCGCACCTTCCGGCAGCTCTCTGCTTGCGGCTGGGTGGATACCCTGGATTCTTTTCCTTGCATTTGGATTTTGTATACTTGATTGAATGATTGTATCTGATATTATCACAGAATATTACATAATGCAAGTGGTATTTTTTATTTTAATCCAAAAATGTTAAATCTGATTTTTCGATAAACTTTTTTGTGAACAGATGTGCGGGAAATAGAATAGAATCAGGATCAGCAGGGAAAGCAGGACGAGCGCCGCTCCCGCGAATCCGATGCACGGCAGGAGGCCTGCTGCGCTGACGCGTCCGCCAATCCAGGAGCCGCTGCCGATGCCGAGGTTGAAGATGCCGGAGAAGATCGAGGTGATGATCGTCGTGGCTCCGGCAGGGGAGAGCCGCATGAATTCGGCCTGCAGCGCGACGTTGAAGAGCGTCGCCGTGATGCCCATGAGCACGCAGGCGGCGAGGATGAGTGTGGCTGCCTGCGCGTCGAAATACCAGGTCGAGAGCGCAGCCAGCATGGCGATGAGGCTGCCGGCGAGCACGCCCTTGCGGTGCCGGCCGTAGAGATGGGAGAACAGGACGCTGCCGAACAGGCCGCAGCAGCCGTAGAAGATCAGCGTATAGGTGATGCCGTCTGCGGAGAAGTGTGCGGCATTCTTCAGGAACGGCTCGATATAGCTGTAGGTTGTGTAGTAGCCGGAAGCGAACAGAACCGTGATGACGTAGCCGAGGAAGATCGGGGGCTGGCGGACGAGACGCGGAAGCTCGCGCACGGACAGCGAAGCCGACGGGCCGAGCTTCGGCAGCGCGAAGGCGAGATACAGGCAGAGCACCGCCGCGATGCCCGCGATCAGCAGGAAGGTCATGCGCCATCCGGCTGCGAGGCCGATGACGCGTCCCAGCGGCAGGCCGAGGATCATCGCAACCGAGGAACCGGAGGCGATGATCCCGAGTGCGAACGGCTGATGGGTGCGCGTGACGAGCTTCATGCCGATCGGCGCGACGATGGACCAGAAGATGGAATGCGCGCAGGCGACGACGATGCGTGCGCCCATCAGCATCGGGAAACTCGTCGCAATGCCGGCGAGGAACTGCCCCGTGGCAAAGACGCCAATCGTCATGAGCAGCAGGCGCTTCAGCTCCATGCGGCTTGCGAGCAGCATGAGCGGCAGCGACAGCAGGGCGACCATCCAGGCGTAGACCGAGATCATGATGCCGGTTTCCGACGGCGTCATCGAGAACGACTGCGAGATGTCGATAAGCAGGGCAATCGGCATGAATTCCGACGTGTTGAAGACGAACGTCGAGATCGTCAGCCCAATCAGGGCGATGAAATATTTGGCAGGAATAGCTGGTAACATCGTGAACCTCTTTCTATTTTCAGATTGCGTGCTTATCATAGCCACTGGGGGCGGAAATGTCAATGCCATCTGGCGCATTCTCGCGCTGGAAAAATTTTTATGAGGTGGAGCATTTGTTATCGATAGGACGGAAAAAGGCCATCTTGTTTCTGGGAGCAAGCCTGCTGCTCGCATTATGCGGCGGAGCGCCGGCCGCGCAGGCGGAAATCGCGCGCACGGGGGCGGTCACGGAGACTGCGTATTGGCAGGCAAAGCAGGAAGATGGCGATGCCGTGCGGCTGACGCCGGCGGAGATTGAGGCGCTGAACGCCAGAATGAGGAAAAGCGAGCCGACGCTCCGGGCAATGGCGGACGAGCCCGCGGAGCAGGACGGCGAGGCGGTGAAGAGCAGCATCTGGGCCTCGACGCAGGAATGCTGGCCGCAGGATGCCATGCCGTCCGCCTATACCGCGGACGGCGCGCTGACGTGGGAGAAATGGAACGCGATGCTGACGAATCGGAATATCGCGAATGTGCCGGCGAAGGCAGAGCTCCGCTATGCCGTGACGACACGGCGCGGGAATATGCGCCTGCTGCCGAGCCATCAGGGGCTGTACGACGGGATCGGTGAGCTTGCCACGCATTACGACAATCTGCAGGCGACGGCGGTCGACCCCGCCGAGGCGGTTGCCGTATGGCATGTGAGCATGGACGGCGCGTTCGCGTTCGTCGAGACGCGGAACTATCGGGGCTGGCTCCCTCTTGCGGATCTCGCGTTCACGAATCGGGAGACCTGGCTGCAGTTCGCGCGCCCAGCGGATTTCTTCGTCGTGACGAAGGACAAGATCCGTCTGCAGGCGGAAGGGACGCAGCAGGTCTACCAGATGGGTGCGAAGATTCCGGCCCAGGTGGAGAACGGGGCGGAGACGCTCTTGCTGCCCGTGCGGCAGGCGGATGGGCAGCTCGCCATCGTACGCGGGGGCGCGGATATCGGAGGCCTGCACCACGGCTTCCTGCCGTTCACGGACAATCAGGTCTTCAAGCAGGCGTTCTCGTTCCTCGGTGACGTCTACGGTTGGGGCGGGCAGGATGAGAGCGTCGACTGCTCGAGCTTCGCCGGCGATGTCTACCGCAGCATGGGCATCGAGATCCCGCGCGATGCCGATCGGCAGGAGGCCGCGCTTGTGCACAACCTGCCGCTCGGGGGATTTTCCACGGCGGACCGCTACGCGGACGTGAGGACGGCAAGGCCCGGCGCGCTGCTCTTCAAGCCTGGCCATGTCATGCTGTATCTCGGCACGGACGAGGCAGGGACGCCGCTCGTCATCCACTGCGCGAGCAGCTATTACGAGGGCGGGGTCAAGCACTACGTGCGCCGCGTGCTCGTCTCGGACCTGACCTACTGCAACGGCGCCGGCACGGAGACCATCGATGCGCTGACGAGCATCGGGCAGGTACAGTAAAAGGACATAGAAAAAGGAGAGACAATCCGTACGGAAAGCCTCTCCTCTTTTTTCACTTTTATTCCGCGGCCTTGATGACCTCTCGGCCATCGTAGTAACCGCACTCCATGCAAACGTGATGCGGGAGTTTCGGCTCATGGCACTGCGGGCACTCAACGTATCCCGGTGCCGTCAGCTTCCAGTTCGCGCGGCGCTTGTCGCGGCGCGCCTTGGACATCTTGCGCTTTGGTACTGCCAATGAAATTCACCTCCGAAAACTTCTTATGTGGTGAAATCCATATCGAGTTGGGTTGATGCTGAATGGATTTCTTTCACTTTGACACATAAAATAATCATACACGTTTCGGAGAGAAAAAGCAAGAAGTTTTTTGATGAAAACGCCGGTTTCTTGCGTTCCGGCGTCTTGGCCTGTTATTCCGAGATGCCGGTGGCCTTGCGCATGGCTCTCGCGTTCGCCTCGGCGGTCTTTTTCGGGTTGAACGCCTTGACCGCGGCGGCCTGCTCGTTCTTGTCCGTGCAGAGCACGAGCTCGACGCGGCTGCCGAGCAGGCGCTTGACCTGGCGGAAGACGAGCCAGAACTCGCGGCTCCAGGCGACGAGCACGTAGGTGCTCGCTAGGTCGCTGTGCGCGGCGCCGACGAGGCTCGCGACGGACGGGCTGCTATCTTCGCTGCCCGCGACGATGCAGTGCACGCCGAGCTCCTGCATCTCCTTGGCCTGCACCTTGTTCGCGGCAATGCCGAGCACCGCGACGGGCATGACAGCCTGTTCGGCGGCCAGCACGTGGCTTTCGCTCATATTCGTGATGTGGATGTCGCTGAGCCTGCCCCAGCCGATGGCCTGCTCGAGGATCTCGCCGACATGATCCGTATGGATATGCACGTCGATGTATTTCTCATGGCGTTCGAGCAGCACGAAGTCCGTGCGCTTGCGCAGCAGATCCTCGAGCTCGGGGATGTTGACCTTCGTGTTGGCGAGATGGAAACGCAGGCAGTAGGGGAGCGTGCGGTCCTTGCGCGGATCCGGCATGCCGGGCTGCTTGACCGAGAGGCCGAGCGAGAGGTTCATGGCCGGCGAGACGAAATTGCCGTCGAGTCCCTTCAGGCAGCCGGTCAGGAACACGAACATGATGCGCGCACCGGCATCGTTCTCGTCGACATGCGAGAGCGCGGCCTCACCGGCGCTCAGCGCAGCCTCGAGGATCTCCGTGATCGGGCGCTCGCCGCGGACTGCGTGATAGGCTCCCTTGGCGACCGCCTTAGCGACCGTGATGATCGGGCGCTCGGACTCGCCGGGGATTACGCGCTGCGCGTAGAGGATGCCGTACTGGAACGCCTTGCCGAACTCCGAGGAGGTCGCGTTGTATTTGCCGAGCAGGCCTTTGCCGATGCCACGGAAAATCTGCGCGAGCACGACGCCGACGCTGCCGCGTGCGCCGAATACGGCGCCGGTCGCCGTGCGCCGCGCGAGCCCGCCGATGCTCTCGTCCTTGACGCCGTCGAGTTCGAGTACGGCCGCGTTCATCGTGCGCAGCACATGCGTGCCGGGCAGCGAGCCCGCGCCGCCGAACCGGTTGATCGTTTCGTATTCGAGCAGGAATTCGCTGTAGGCGCCGAGCACCATGCGGCGGAAGTCGCTGCCCGTGATGACTTCCCGATTGTTTTCGGTCATATTGCTCACCCTGATTTCTTCTGGCAACTTTGCCAAAGATTTTTCCTGAAAAACAGGATTCTACTATATATTTCGCGAAAGAATATAAATAACCTTTATTTTTTGAAAGGAAACGCAGAAATAAAAATCAGAACCATAGATAGGAGTTTTTTTATGCCGGAACAGACGGACGAAACTTTGCAGACGGAGCAGGAAACGAAGAAGAAGCCGGTGCGCCGCCGTCGCCGGACTTCCAAGCGGAGTACGGCGCGGAAGACGACGCATAAGCGCGCGAAGAAGCGCATTTTCGCGCTCGATATCGGCACGCGTTCCGTCATCGGCATCGTCGCGGAGGAGGAAGCGGATGGCGGCCTGAAAATCGTCGCGACGGAGCGGCAGGAGCACAAGACGCGCGCGATGCTCGACGGGCAGATCCACGATGTGCCGCAGGTCGCGGCCGTGATCCAGAAGGTCAAGAGCGCGCTCGTCAAGGATACTGGGCCGCTGCACGACGCGGCGGTCGCGGCGGCGGGCCGCGCGCTCTACACGATGACGGCGGAGGCCGAGATGGATGTCAGCGGCATCGTGACGGCTGAGCAGCAGCGGAACCTCGATTTCGCCGGTGTGCAGGCGGCGCAGGCGAAGCTGCAGGCCTCGCATACGGTGGACGACCCGACGCGGTATTACTGCGTTGGCTACAGCACGATCCGCTACCTGCTCGACGATATCCAGCTCAAGACCCTGATCGGGCAGCGCGGGAAAAAGGCGAAGGCCGTCGTCATCGCGACCTTCCTGCCGCGTCAGGTCATCGACTCGATGCAGTCCGCGCTGCACGCGACGAAGCTCGAGATGCGCGCATTGACCCTCGAGCCGATTGCCGCAATCAACGTGCTGATCCCGCCGACGATGCGCCATCTGAATCTCGTGCTCGTCGATATCGGCGCCGGCACGTCCGACGTCGCGATCACGAAGAACGGTTCGGTCATCGCCTACGGCATGGTGCCGCTCGCCGGCGATGAGATCACCGAGGCGATCTCGCAGAAATTCTTGCTCGACTTCAATGTGGCCGAAGACATCAAGCGCCGGGCCTCGGAGGGCGAGGACGTCGCGTTCACCGATATCCTCGGGCAGGAGTACCGGCTGACCGCGGAGGAGGTGCTGAACCCGATCCTGCCGAGCGTGCAGAAGCTCGCGCAGGCCATCGCGAAGCAGATCACGGATCTCAACGGCAGCGCGCCGCAGGCGGTCATGCTCGTCGGCGGCGGCTCGCTGACACCGAAGCTCGCGGGCTTCGTCGCGGAGGCGCTTGGCATGCCGGAGAACCGCGTCGCCGTGCGGCGGCCAGATCGGGTCGACGGCATCGACGATATCCCCGAGGAACTGCATTCCCCAGACGCCGTGACGCCGCTCGGCATCCTGAAGATCGCGTCGCTCAATACCCTGCATTTCCTGACTGTCACGGTGAATGGCGAGGAGGCGAGCCTGTTCAATTTCCGCAAGCTCACGGTGTCGGACGCGTTGCTGAACGCGGGCATCAACCTGCGGAAATACAACGGTCGGCCGGGCCTCGGGCTCATGGTCACGATCGGCGGGCAGAGCAAGATGTTCCCCGGCACGATGGGGACGCTCGCGAAGCTGACGCTCGACGGGGAGGACGCGGATCTCGACACGGTTATCCACGATGGCGCGGAGATCACGATCACGCCGGGCGACAACGGCGCGGATGCCTCGGTGCGCCTCGGTGATGTCGCGGAAATGGGCCGCGAATACCGCCTGTTCATCAATGGGCGGGAAAAGCATATCCGCCAGCAGGTCACGGTGAACGGGGAGGCCGCGGAGCCGGACCGGCAGCTGCGTGACGGCGACCGGATCGAGAGCCGCGAAATCCGCAGCCTCGGTGAGGCGCTCGCGGCGGCGGGCTATCCGCCGACCGGCCGCAAGATCCGCTATACGCTGAACGGCGACGCGGCGTCCTACACCTGTGCGCCGGAAATCCTGCTGAACGATGTATCCGCTTCAATCTCCACGCCGGTGCACGAGGGCGACCATGTCGAGTACACGGCGGAGGATGCGCCGAAGCTTACGGATGTGCTCGGCATTGAGGACGGAGATATGTCCTATACCATCTATTACGAGAACAAGGCGTACAGCGTGCCATCGGCCGGCGTGCGCCTGACGGTCAACGGGCACCGGGCGAGCGCCGGAACAATCGTCGAGGACGGCGCGGCCATCGAGTTCGCGCGTTCCGAGCGCACGGCGACGACGGTCAGCGACGCCCTGCTCGCCGTCGGGTTCCAGCCGCCGGCCGCGACGAGCCGCGTGACGTTCACGATCCTCGTCAACGGGCGGAAAGCGGAGTTCACCGACCCCGTGAAGAACGGCGACAGTCTGGCCGTCGAGTTCCGCTCGCTCGATGAAAAGAAGGATGAACCGGCCGCGGCAGCACCTGCGCAGCCGACGGCCCCCACCCCCAGCACGCTCGCCGGCCGCGGCGTGCCGACCCTCGCCGACCTCAACGCGAGCGTCCAGCGCGCCAAACGCGAGGAAGAGACGAGACTCGGAAAGCATAATTGGTGAAATCAAAAAATGGCTGCCCTGCGAGCCTGCTGGCTCGTAGGGCAGCCATTTTCGTTTATCCTCAGTCGAAGACGTATTCCTTCTGGACTTTGTGGTAGTCCGTGTGCAGGAGTTCGTGGGCCTTTTCAGAGAGCGGTTCGCCGAGGAAGTCCTTGTAGAGCTTGATGATCTCCGGATTCTCATGGGATTTGCGGATCGGCTTGTCGCGGTCAATCTGGTAGATGGCCTCCATGCGCTTCTGCTTGATGGCGTTCGTCGTGCCAATCGGCTGTCCGCCGCCGCCGATGCAGCCGCCCGGGCAGGCCATGATCTCGATGAAGTCGTATTTGCAGGTGCCTTTCTTGATCTGCTCCATGATGATGCGCGCGTTCTTCAGCGTGTGCGCGACGGCGATATGGACATCGCGGCCGTTCAGGTTCACGGTCGTCTCCTTGATGCCCTTGAATCCGCGGACATCGTCGAAGTCGAGCTTCTCGAGCGTCTTGCCCGTGACTTTCTCGTAGGCCGTGCGGAGCGCTGCCTCCATGACGCCGCCCGTCGTGCCGAAGATAGCTCCGGCACCGGTCGACGCACCGAGCGGGCTGTCGAAGTCGCTTTCCGGCAGATTGCCGAATTCGAGGCCGACATATTTGATGAGCTTGATGAGCTCGCGCGTCGTCAGCACGATGTCGACATCCTGCATGCCATCGCGGCCCATCTCCGGGCGCGTGCACTCGTATTTCTTCGCCGTGCACGGCATGATGGAGACCGTGACGATATCGTGCACATCGACGCCGGCCTGTTCCGGATAGTAGGTCTTGGCAATTGCGCCGAACATCTGCATCGGGGATTTTGCCGAGGAGAGATGGTCGCGGTAATCGCCGTAATGCTTCTCCATGTAGTTGACCCAGCCCGGGCTGCACGAGGTCATCATCGGCAGGACGCCGCCCTGCGTCAGGCGCTCGACGAACTCTGCGGACTCCTCCATGATTGTGAGATCCGCACCGAAGTTCGTATCGAAGACCTTGTCGAAGCCGAGCAGCTTCAGCGCCGTGACCATCTGCCCGGTCGCGATTGCGCCAGGCTCCATGCCGAACGCGTCGCCGAGCGCGACGCGAACCGCCGGGGCAACCTGCACGATGACGTGCTTCGACGGATTCTGCAGGACGTTCAGCACGCGCTGCGTGTCATCTTTCTCGACGATGGCGCCGGTCGGGCAGACGAGGCTGCACTGGCCGCAGAGCACGCAGTCCGTATCCTCCATCGGCTTGTTGTAGGCCGTCGTCACGACAATGTCGCTCGAGCGGTGCGCGTACGTCAGCGCCGCGATGCCCTGCACGTCCTTGCAGGCGCGGATGCAGCGGCCGCAGCGGATGCATTTCGATGGGTCGCGCACGATGGACGGATTCGTCTGGATGCGCTTCGTCTTCTTGACGATGGACGGCAGCGGGGACTCGAGGATGTTGAACCGGCTGCAGAGGCGCTGCAGGTCGCAGTTTTGGTTGCGCGGGCAGGACAGGCAGTCCTTGTTGTGGTTCGCGAGCATGAGCTGCAGGATCGATACCTGCGTGTCGCGCACGATCTGCGTGTCGGTATGCACGTCCATGCCTTCCCAGCACTCGGTCGAGCAGGCGGCGAGCAGGCGGCGCTTGCCCGTGACCTCGACCGAACAGAGGCGGCAATGCGCTTTGATGCGCTGGTCGGGGTGATAGCAGAGGTGCGGGATATCGATGCCGAGCTTCTGCGCGGCCTGCATGATTTTCGTGCCCTTCGGCACCTCGACGGGGATATTGTTGATCGTCAGATGGATCAGTTGCTGTTCGCTCATGCGTTCGCACCTCCAACGGTGAATACTTCAGGGAAAACTTCCATGGCGGATTTCAGGGAGTTCTGCGCGGTCTCGCCGAGCCCACAGAGGGAACTCATGCTCATGACGCGCGCGATGGTCTTCATGATGTCGATGTCTTCCTTCGTCGCCGTGCCCTCCTTAATCTTGTCGAGGATGATCTTGATGTGGAGGTTGCCCTCGCGGCACGGCGTGCACTGGCCGCAGGATTCGTCGGAGAAGAATTCCTGGTTGATGCGCAGGAAGTCGATGACGCTCGTGCGGTCGTCGACGACGCAGAGCGCGCCGGAACCGACCATGACACCGGCCGCGCGGAGATCCTGATACGTGTACGGCGTATCGAGGATCTCCGGGCCAGCGACCTTGCCCGAGGCGCCGCCGAACTGGATCAGGCGGATCGGGCGGTCACCCTGCACGCCGCCGGCCAGGTTGTAGATGATGTCGCGGACGGTCGTGCCGAACGGGATCTCGAAGGCGCCCGGATGGTTGACGTTGCCGCCGACCGAGATCATCTTCGTGCCGACGGAATCCCCGACGCCGTAGGACGGATATTCCTTGTCATCGTCGAGCAGCAGATGCGGGACGAGCGACAGGCTTTCGACGTTCTGCAGGCAGGTCGGGCGCGCGAAGACGCCGCTGACCTTGATGAAAGGCGGTTTCATGCGCGGGCGGCCCGCCTTGCCCTCGATGGAGCGGATCAGTGCGGTGCCCTCGCCGCAGACATAGGCGCCGGCGCCGGAGTACAGATGGATATCGTAGTCGAAATCCTTGCCGAGGATATGCTTGCCGAGGAATCCGTAGCTGCGCGCCTGGCGGATCGCGTTCAGGAGCAGCGGGCGGAAGCACGCGTATTCGGCGCGCATGTAGATGTAGCCGTCCGTCGCGCCGACCGCCCAGCCGGCGATGATCATGGCCTCAATCAGGTTGAACGGGTCGTTTTTGATGAGCTCGCGGTCCTTGAACGTCGTCGTCTCGCCCTCGTCGGCGTTGCAGATGACGACCTTGTTCTCGCCGACAACCTTGCGGGCCTGCGACCACTTGCGGCCCATATCGTATTCGGCGCCGCCGCGGCCCTTGACCTTGTTTTCCGCGATCAGGCTGGCGATGTCCTCACCGTCCATATTGACCGCTTTGCGCAGCGCGTCGAAGCCGCCGATGCTCATATAGGAAGAAATCGACGAGGGGTCGTATTTCCCGAAATTCTTCGTCAGGAAAGCTGGTCTGTTCTTCATGTGTTTCGCTCCCTTCACTCCAGCGTCTTCAGCAGATGCTCAATCTTCTCACGGCTGTCCAGATGGTCGTAGACTTTGCCGTTGATCCGGACGGCCGGCGCGCGGTCACAGGCGCCGAAGCAGGTGACTTTCTCGAGCGTGAAGCGCTGGTCGTAGGTGGTCTCGCCGAAATCGATGCCGAGGATATCCTTCAGCGTGTTCGCGAGCCCCTCGCTGTCGTTGACGCGGCAGGCGATGGAGCTGCAGACCTGGATCGGATACTTGGCACGCGGCTTGTCGGATAACTCACTGTAGAAGTTCAGAATATCGAAGATGTTCGTGATGTGCATGTCGAGCCGGTCCGCGAGATAGTAGGCGACGGGCTCCGGCACGTAGTGCAGCGGGTTGAGCTCCTGGACTTCGAGGAGTATGCCGACAATCTGCGTCGGGTCGTAGTCGTGCGACTCGAGGATCAGGTCGATTTTCGCCTGGAGCTCCTTCGGGAGCGGATACACCTTTTGTGCAGTCAGCATAGAAAAACCTCCTAATACATAATACAAGCTGGGTTTACTCCTATTATAATCGAAATCGAAACCGATTTCTATAGCTTTTTGCGGAAAAACGCGAAAAAAAGGAAAAATCATGGATTCAGTTATCGGTACACGTAGAGAAAAAACGATAAAACACGCAGCGCAGAGCGAGAAATTCGTTATGTTTTTGTGAAGATATGCGCGCAGAGGTATACAACGTTACAATCCTATGCTATAATGTAAGCATCACGAAGATATCTGTAAATAGAATCGATGGCTCTTATCATGGACTCATGCAAACATGTTCTGGAGGGATTCGTATGGCTATCAAGGAAATTGACTTAGATCGTCGTGATAGCGCGAGCTACCGGAAGAATCTGCGGCGGGTAGGGTTCCTGTCTGCCAGCTACCTTTCGACGAGCGGCTTCGACGTGGTTTCACTGAAGAAACTCGCGAAAGCTGGCAAGCTCGATGCCATCCGCTGCGCCATCGGGCGTTCGGTCCGCTGGTATTACCATGAGCGGCAGGCGGAGCTCGCGCATCTTCGCGGACTGGCCTGACGGCGGCCGCGGAGGGATATCGATTCTGAAGATGAAAGGATCACCGTTTCAAGAGGTGGTTCTATTTTTTTACCTGCGGACCCCTGATTTTCAGATTCCGGTCATAGAATAGGAAAATATAGCCGCGCCGTGCCTTTTGCGCGGCGCGGGGGATTTGGGGGTTCCATTCTTTATGACGATAACGTTTTTCGGCATCCTTTGCCTGATTTTGTTCGCTCTACTGTTCCTGATTGCGATGACGCTCGCGTTCCTGACGGAGGGGAAAAGGCGGATTGTTTTGACCGCCGCGTTGGTTCTGATCGACCTGACCGGACTCATCCTCCTGCTGAACGGCAGGCGCTGGCATCTCGACAATCTGCCCTGGGCGGGCCCGGCGCTGAAGGTCATGAGCGTCCTGTTCATGGCGCAGGTTTTTCTCGTCGCGCTGACCGTGCTCGCCGTCCTGGTGCGCGCTATCTACCGGAAATGGTCGAAGCCGGTCCCGTTCAGCCCGTCGCGGCGTCGGCTGCTCAAGGGGGCGGCGCTCTATCCGGCCGTCGCGCTCGCCCCTGCAATCTACGGCGAGGCCGTCGAGCGGAATCACACGGTCGTGCGCCGCTATGATATCCCGGTGCGGAATCTGCCCGCGTCGATGGAGGGGCTGCGGCTCGTGCAGCTCAGCGACGTCCATCTCGGCTATTTCTATTCGCTGGACCGGTATCGGCAGCTCCTCGAGAAGAGCCTCGCGCTCGAACCGGATTTCCTGATGCTGACCGGGGACATCTACGACGATGAGCGCATCAACGACGAGGCCATCCGGATCACCGGGGAGTATGCCGACCGCGCGAGATACGGCACCTGGTTCTGCCTCGGCAACCATGAGCATCACCGGAATGCGGGGCATATCCTGCAGAAACTCGCAAATACGGAAGTCCACGTGCTCGTGAACCGCGCCGAGGAGGTACCGGCGTTCCCGGGACTCTGGATTGCCGGCTCGGACTATCCGATGAATCCGGACAAGGTGATTTTCGAGCGCGACAAGGCCGCCTATTTTGATCAGACGATGGAGGGTGTCCCCGAGGACGCCGTGACCATCCTGCTCGCGCATCATCCGGAGTTCATCGACAACGCGGCGGAGCAGCATGTTGCCCTGACGCTGACCGGGCACACGCATGGCAGCCAGTTCGGCTTCCTCGGCATGCCAATCCCGGTGTTCAAGTACACGCGCGGTTTCGTGCATATCGGGGACAGCTATGGCTACGTGCATTGCGGGAACGGCAGCTGGTTCCCGATGCGCATCGGCTGTCCGCCGGAAATCGCGGTGTTCACGCTGCGCCGCGCGGAATAAGGCTGTGCGGTGAGATGCAAGGAAAGGAGAATGCGGATGGAACGCTGGCGGGAAGCGGAAGCTGAGGCGGAGCGGGCGCGCGGGCGGGCCGACGCGGCAGGTGCGGCAAACGCGCTCTACGAGGCGGCCTGCACAGATACCCTGCTGCGCCTGCAGCGCAAGCATTATTCGGGCTATCTCTTCGCCCTGCATTATCTGTCCGGCATCGCGCCGGAAAAGCTTTTCGAGGCGCACCGGGTCTACGGGGCACTTTACCGCGACACCGAGCTGCTGCCGCCATGCAGAGGATCGCATGAGGGGCTGCGCGTCGGCTATCTCGCGCCGCATTTCCACGACGGCGCCGCGGCGCGGTTCTACGAGGCCATGCTGTTCCTTACAGGCAGGCCGCCGGGGCTTGTCGTCTACACCTACGCCCTGCACCCGGCAGAGGATGCCTTTTCCGGGCGCGTCGAGGCGCATACGCGCTATCGGGATCTCTCGGGCCGGTCCATCGTGGAGGCCGCAGAATGCATCCGGCAGGACGACCTCGATATCCTCGTCGACCTCGGCGGGCACAGCGCGGGCGGCGAGACCCTGATGGTGCTCGCGCTGCGCCCTGCGCCGGTCCAGGCCGAGGCCATGGGGTATTTCGACACGACGGGGCTCCCGGCGATGGATTTCCTGCTCACCGATGCAGTTCTTGACCCGGTTGGGGCGCCTCGCTTTGCGACGGAGCAGCCCGCCTATCTCTATCCATCGCTGTTCTGCTTTACCCCGACGGCGGAGATGCGGGAGGTCCGGGCGGAGCAGATCGCGGAGGAAAGACGGAGGGAAGGATCACTTGTCTTCGGCTGCTTCCAGAATGTCCTGAAATGCAGCGATGCGTGGCTGGAAGCGGTTTCCAGCATCTTGCGGGAGGCGGAGGAGAGCCGCCTGATCATCCAGGACGTGCTGCCGCTGCCTGGGCGGCTCGAGGCCCTGCGCGGACGCTGCGGGCGGGCAGGGCTGCCGATGGACCGCGTGGAGATCCGCGGCGGCCGCGCGTCGTATCTGTCCGACTATACGGGCATCGATCTCGTGCTCGATACGTTCCCGTATCCGGGCGGTGCGATGACGGCCGCGGCGCTATATCTCGGCGTGCCGGTGCTGACGCTTGCCGGAGACCATCATAGCGCGCGCTTCGGCGCAGGCATCCTGTGCGCTGCCGGGCTGGACCGCTGGGTGGCAGATTGCGCGGAGGACTATATCGCGCGGGCTGTTGAGGCGGCGCGTGAGCCGGCGAAGATCCGCGAGGAACGGCGCCGGCTGCTTGCGGAGCTCCCCGCATCGGCCCTGCTGGATGAGGCGGGCTATCAAGAAAATTTGTTTTCGCTGTATCAGAGCTTGAGAGGAGGCGGCGCGGAATGAAACAGGATCTGACGGCGTTCTGCTTTGCGAGCCCCGCGAAATTGCATATCCTGACCGTCGAGAGTAGCGCGTACCTGCCGCGCCTGAGGGAACTCTGCCCGAACGCTGCAATCTGCGCGGTCACGCGGTACGAGGAAATCTCTGCCTTAAAGGATCTTGCGGGACTTGCCGTGGACTGGCGCCTGCTCGACTACCGGACGGAGCCCCTGCCATTTCCCGAGGAATCCTTTGACCTCATCGTGGCGGAGACGTGTCTGACCGACCCTTATGAACCGTACGAGACAGTGATGGAGCTGAACCGCCTGCTGAAGCAGACCGGCGTCCTGCTCACGGGGTTCCGGAATGTCCGGTATCAAGGCGTGCTCGAGGGGCTGCGCGGCGGGCACTTCCCTTCACGCAGCGGCAGGCTCTGGGCGAAGGCTGACGTCGTGCAGTTCCTACATGAGACCTTGTTCAAGGAGATTGCGTTTGTGCCCGGCGCGCAGGATGAGGATGGCGGGGCGGAAGCATCGTGGGAATCGCGGGGCTTTGAGGACTATCACGGCGACCTGCGCACGGAGTTCTGGCTGGTCAAGGCCTCGCGCTCGTCGGCGGCCGTTGCGAATCTCAAGAGCCTGTATACGAAAAAGACCCGCGCGGAACTCGCGCGGATCTTGCACCGGATTGAATACGGCATTGATATCGAAGAGAATCGGGAGACGCTGCGTCGGCTTATGGAGCAGGAGTCCATATTCCCGGAATACCTTGCGGATTTCGTTCAGAGCGTCTGCGCGCATCCAGAACGCGTGCTCACTGTGCTTCAGAGGGATCCGGGAAACTCTCCCGATGCACGATGATGGCCGGGTAGATGGTCTTGGAGGGGGCGGCGTCCCTTCCGGACTCCAGAATCTTCGTCAGGACGTCGACGGCGGCGGGGCAAAGGATCTCGAGCCGGTTGTCGATGCTCGTCAGTGACGGCGTCGCGCACTCCGCGAGAACCGAATTGTTGCACCCGATGACCGGGATCTTCATGCCATGCGCGGAAAGCGCTTTCTGCGCGCCGACCGCGAGCACATCCTCCGAGCACAGGATCGCGGAGAACGAGACGTGCTGCGCGAGGAGCTTTTCGACGGATTCGCGCACGGCCGCGAGATTGCGGTCGGCCTGGCAGACGAGCTTGTCCGAGTTCTTGATGCCGCATTCCTTGAGCCCGTCCCGGTAGCCCTGCAGTTTCCGCGTGCCGCTGTAGGAGAGCCGGTCGAACAGATAGAGGATTTCCCGGCAGCCGCCGTCCACGAGTTCGTGGACGGCTTTTTTTATGCCAGAAACCTCGTCGCAGAGCACGCAGTAAATGTTCGGCAGCTCAATCAGGCTGTTGATCGTGATGATCGGGACTTTCTTTGCGACCTGCTCGAGATGGGCATTGCTGCCCTCCTCACGGTACGGCGAGCCAATCAGGATGATCGCGTCAACGTGCTTCTGCAGCATCAGCTGCAGGTATTTCTTCTTCGCCTCGAGCTCCTCGCCCGTACAGCCGAGGATGACGTCGAGCCCCCGCTCGCGCAGGTCGTGTTCGACGAGGGAGACGGCCTTCGCGTAGAATGCGTCGGAGATATCCGTGCAGAGGATGCCAATCATCTTCATCGAGTTCAGGCCGAGTCCGCGTGCGAACGGGTTCGGCGAATAGTTCTGATCCTGCATGGCCTGCAGGACCTTCTGCCGCGTTTTGTCGCTGACCTTGTCGCTGCCGTTGAGTACGCGCGATACGGTCGCGATGGAGACACCGCAGGCCTTTGCGATATCGTAGATGGTCATGCATGACCTTCCTTTCCTATATCGTGTCAATGGTAATGAAACAGATAGGGAAAATACTTACACTATCGTCTATAGTATAGCGCGTCCTTCCTTTTTTGACAAGCGCGGCCGCGGAAAATGTACGGGAAATAAGATGAAAAATAATCCTGCCGTCGACTGACAATAATAGGCAAAACGAAAGAAAATAGGTACGAGAAACAGAAACAAATAGTAAACGAAACAGAAAGAGACAATAAATCATAAAGATATTTAGATTCCATCAATATTTTATCTATTCTTTGAGCTGTATTAACAATTTGATTCGTATTAATTAGAATTATTTCCATAGGATGTTCCGATGACAATCGGAGCTGTGGAGAGAGTAAGGGCTTACGGATAACAGAATAGACAGATTTCATCCATCCGTATCCCGTAAGGAGGTAATGGAACATGTTCCTCAAGAAAAAGGTCTTGACGGCTCTGTCCGTCCTGGCTGTCGGTGCGATGGTCATGGCTGGCTGCGGTGGAAGCAGCTCGAGCTATGAGTCGACGAGCCATTACCCATTACGAAGTCGCGAAATACATTACGGTCGATGAGCACAGTCGCGTGCCGGAGATGCAGATCATCTCGAAGCAACCAATCGAGCGGGTCGGCAAGGCCATGCTGCCGATGTACGCCATGATGCTTGTCGGCCTGATGCTCGTGACGTTCATCCCGCAGATTTCGATGGCGCTGCCGAGCATGATGGGCTTGGCGCAGTAATTCCACAAGGTATCAAGAAGTTCGCGGGTTTCGTGGAAAATTCGCGAACTTTTCGTGTAAAAGAATTGACAATTCCGTGTGTTAGCGATAAAATAAGAGTTGTAAGAGCTTACAAAATATCATTCAAGATGAAGTAACATTCCTATCGACGGAAAGAAACGCGGGCATCCCGCGTTTTTGCAAGGTGTGCAGGGAGGCCGGCGGCCTCTCGGAAGAAAGGGAGAGAGTTTCATGAAGAAGTTTATGGACGAGGATTTCCTGCTTGAGACGGAGACGGCGAAGACGCTGTTCCACGAGCACGCGGCAAAGATGCCAATCATCGACTATCACTGCCATATCTCGCCGCAGGAGATCGCGGAGGATCATCGCTTCAAGGACATCACGGAGGTCTGGCTCGGCGGCGACCATTACAAATGGCGCCTGATCCGCTCGAACGGCGTCGATGAGAAGTACATCACGGGCACGGCTTCGACGGCCCGCGAGAAGTTCCAGAAATTCGCGGAGGCTCTGCCGCGAGCAATCGGCAACCCGCTCTACCATTGGACGCATCTTGAGCTCAAGCGCTATTTCGGCTGTGACAAGCAGCTCAACGGCGACACGGCGGAGGAAATCTGGAACCTCTGCAACAAGCGCCTGCAGGATCCGGATATGAGCGTGCAGGGCATCATCAAGCAGTCGAACGTCAAAGTCATCTGCACGACGGATGACCCGGCGGACGATCTCAAATGGCATAAGAAGATCGCCGAGGATGGCAAGTGCTCGGCGACGGTCCTGCCGGCCATGCGCCCGGATGCGGCCATGCGCATCGAG
Organism: Selenomonadaceae bacterium; assembly: GCA_036733925.1. GTDB lineage: Bacteria > Bacillota > Negativicutes > Selenomonadales > Selenomonadaceae > UBA2897. The sequence continues at coordinate 29,764 of DAIMZO010000017.1, forward strand.
AAGCCGGAGTGGTCGAACTACATGCTCTACAAGCTCGCACCGGCTGCCGGCATGGAGACCATCGAGACGATGGAGGATATCCGCAAGGCCCTGCGCGTCCGCATCGACTATTTCGAGAAGATGGGCTGCCGCGCATCCGACCACGCGCTCGAGTACTGCTTCTATAACCCGGCTGAGGAGTACGAGCTCGACGATATCGTCGGCAAGGTCATCAACGACAAGGGCGAGCCGACCAAAGACGAGATCGAGAAGTACAAGACCGCGCTGCTGCTGTTCCTCGGCAAGGAGTACGCGCGCCGCGGCTGGCCGATGCAGATCCATTACAGCGCATTGCGCGACAATAACACGAAGATGTACCAGAAGCTCGGCCCGGATACTGGTTTCGACTGCATCGCGACCTATAACTGCGGCGAGGGCCTCGTGAACCTCATGGATGCTCTCTCGAAGATGGAAGCACTCCCCAAGATGATCATCTACTCGCTGAACCCGTCCGACAACGCGATGATCGGCACAATCCTCGGCTCGTTCCAGGGACCAGAGGTGCCGGGCAAGATCCAGCAGGGCGCCGCATGGTGGTTCAACGACACGAAGCTCGGCATGGAGGCACAGCTCGCGAATGTCGGCAACCTCTCCGTGCTCGGCAACGCGATCGGCATGCTGACGGATTCGCGTTCGTTCCTCTCCTATACGCGTCATGAGTACTATCGCCGCATCCTCTGCAACTTCATCGGCAACCTCGTCGAGAACGGGGAGTATCCGGCGGATATGGACTTCCTCGGCAAGATCGTGGAGGATATCAGCTACAACAACGCCAACCGCTATTTCGGTTTTGACAAGCTGACGAAGTAATCCCAGAACATCGGCAGAAAGACCGCCCCGGGCTGCGCGAGCATTCCGGGGCGGGATTCTGTGACGTGAACCGATTTCGCTGACAGGGTGAATTTTAGGAGAGATAATTATGAAGAACATTCGGGATTTATACAGCCGCGAAGAGCATCCGCTCAAGATCCTGCAGATCGGCGAGGGCAATTTCCTGCGCGCGTTCGTGGACTACGGCATCGACGTCGCGAACGAGGAGAACGGCTTTGATGCGGGGGTCGCAATCGTCATGCCGCGCGCGAAGAAGAGCAACGAGCGCTTCGCAAAGCAGGACAACCTCTACACGGTATTGCTGCGCGGCCAGAAGGACGGCAAGCCGTACAAAGAGAACCGCGTCGTAAAATGCATCGAAAAGGTCATCGGCGCTTATACGGACTACGACGAGTTCATGGAGCTCGCGAAGGTGCCGACGCTCGAGTACGTCGTCTCGAACACGACGGAGGCCGGCATCGTCTACGATGCCGGCGACAAATACGAGGATTGCCCGCCGGCGACGTTCCCGGCGAAGCTCACGAAGTTCCTGTTCACGCGCTACGAGCACTTCCATGCGGCCGCGGACAAGGGCCTCGTGATGCTGCCGGTCGAGCTCATCGACCACAACGGCGAGGCACTGAAGAAATGCGTCCTGCAGTACGCGGATCTCTGGAAGCTCGAGCCGGGCTTCTCGGCCTGGATCAACCATGACTGCGTATTCGCGAGCACGCTCGTCGACCGCATCGTCGCCGGCTATCCGAAGGATCAGGCCGCAGATTACGAGAAAGAGATCGGCTATACGGACTGCCTGCTCGATCAGGGCGAGCCGTTCGGCCTCTGGGTCATCGGCGCGCCGGAGCTCAAGGACAAGCTGCCGCTGGATTCGAGCAGATTGCATGTCGAATTCACGGACAATATCGAGAGGTTCAAGGAGCAGAAGGTGCGCATCCTGAACGGCGCGCATACGTCGATGGTGCTCGGCGCGTACCTCGCGGGCTTCGATTACGTCGGGCAGTGCATGAAGGATCCGGCGGTTCGCAAGCAGCTCGACCAGTCGGTCTACGGCGAGATCGTGCCGACCGTGCACTTGCCCGAGGAGAAATCCAAGGCGTTCGCGGAGGCGGTGTTCGAGCGCTTCGAGAACCCGTTCGTCAACCACGCGCTGCTTTCCATTTCGCTGAACTCGCTGTCGAAATGGCGCGCGCGCGTCCTGCCGACGTTCAAGGACAGCCTGAAGAACACCGGGAAGCTGCCGAAGTGGCTGACCTATTCGTTCGCGGCCCTGCTCGCGTTCTATCATACGACGGAGCATGGCGACGGCTGCCTCGTCGCGAAGCGCGCGGCCGGCAATACCTATGAGATCCACGACGACCAGGATAAGCTCGATAAGATCGCGGAGTGGGCGGCGCTCGACGATAAGACCTACGTCCATAACGTCATGAGCCAGACGGATTGGTGGGGCGAAGACCTCACGGCAATCCCGGGCTTCGAGGATGCGGTTGACAAACATTTTGCCCGCATTCAGGAGGTCGGCGCAAAAGCGCATATTGAGGAGCTTGGAAAAGAGGACTGACTATGGCAAGCAAGCAAATCCGCCTGTTCCAGATCCACCCGGACGACAATGTCGCGGTCGCGGTGGAGAAACTGACGAAGGGCGAGCCCGTGGAACTGGGCGGCAAGACCTACACGCCGCTCGGCGATATCCCGGCTGGCCACAAGATGGCCATCCGCCCGATAAAGAAGGGCGAGGACGTCGTGAAATACGGCTTCCCAATCGGCACGGCGAAAGAGGATGCCGCACCGGGCACCTGGATGCATACGCACAACGTCAAGAGCAAGCTCGGCGACCTGCTCTCCTACCAGTATGAGCCGGAGAAGGCGCCGAAGCAGAAAGCGCTCGACATGAGCGGCTATACCTTTGACGGCTACCTCCGCGAGGACGGGCGCGCAGGCATCCGCAACGAGGTCTGGATCGTGCCGACCGTCGGCTGCGTGAACGGCATCGCGCGCACAATCGAGAGCATGAGCCAGCCGTTCAAGACGGAGCATATCGACGGCATCTACGCGTATAGCCATCCGCATGGCTGCTCGCAGCTCGACGGCGACCAGGAGCGCACGCAGCGGATCCTCTCTGGCCTCGTGCACAGCCCGAACGCCGGCGCAGTGCTCGTCCTGTCGCTCGGCTGCGAGAACAATCAGGTCGCTCTGATGAAAGAGGCCATCGGGGACTATAACCCAGACCGCGTGAAGTTCCTCGTCTGCCAGGAGGTCGACGATGAGATCGAGGCGGGCGTCGGGATCATGAAGGAGCTCTGCCAGTACGCAGACCAGTTCCGCCGCACACCGCAGCCGCTCGCAAAGCTCACGATTGGCCTGAAATGCGGCGGCAGCGACGGGTTCTCCGGCATCACGGCGAACCCGCTCGTCGGTTCCATCGCGAATAAGGTCACGGCGGCCGGGGGCACGGCAATCCTGACGGAGGTGCCGGAGATGTTCGGCGCGGAGACCCTGCTCATGAACCGCTGCAAGGACAAGGCAACGTTCGAGAAGACGGTCAAGCTCATCAACGGCTTCAAAGAGTATTTCATGCGCTACGGCGAGAAGATCAATGAGAATCCGAGCCCGGGCAATAAAGAGGGCGGCATCACGACGCTCGAGGACAAATCGCTCGGCTGCGTGCAGAAGGGCGGCACGGCGACAGTCATGGACGTGCTCGGATACGGCGAGCACGCGCAGGAACAGGGTCTGCTCCTGCTGCAGGCGCCCGGCAACGACCTCGTCGCGGCGAACGCGCTCGCGGCGTCCGGCTGCGACCTCGTGCTGTTCACGACGGGCCGCGGCACGCCGTTCGCGTGCCCGGTGCCGACCATCAAGATCTCGAGCAATTCGCGTCTCGCAGAGCATAAGAAGAACTGGATTGACTTCAATGCCGGCCAGCTGCTCGAGGGACGCTCGATGGACGAGGTCAGCGAGGACTTCCTGCGTTATATCCTTGACGTCGCCTCTGGCCGCAAGCAGGCCAAGAGCGAGGCGCTCGACAAGCACGAGCTCGCCATCTTCAAGGACGGCGTAACGCTTTAAGCACATAACAGCCTTCCCCATAGGGGAAGGCTGTTTGTTTCGCGGAAATCCTTGCAAGAATGCGGCGAATAGGATAGGATTAAAGAGAGAGACAAAGAGAGGCAGGGAGCGCGGACGATGGCGGAAAAGATAAGGCCGGAACTATTGACATTCTTGCACGGGGCGGATCTCCCGTATCGGATCTTGATCGTGGAGGATCTCACCTATCTGCCGGAGCTGCGGCAGATGTTCCCGCATGCGCAGCTCTTTGCCGTGGCACGCGATCTGGAGCGCATGGAACCGTATGAGGGGCTGCAGGTCTCGTTCCGGGCGCTCGACTATCTCGCGGAGCCGCTGCCCTTCGAGAAAGAATCTTTCGATTATATCGTGTCGGATCTGACGCTTGAGCAGGCGGGCAATGTGCAGGATATCGCCGCGGGCTTCTCGATGTACCTGAAGCAGACCGGTTCCCTGCTCACGAGTTTCCGGAATATCCGGCACTGGTCGGAGCTGCAGAACCTCATGGACGGGCATTACTACCATGTCGGATCGCGGCTCTTCGCGAAGCCGGAGTTCGAGAAGCTGCTCTACGCCTCGTATTATAAATGCGTGCACATGCGCCCCCAGATCCGCGTGGCGCCGGACGGTTTGCTCGAGCGGCTGCGCGCGGCGGGGTTCTCGAACGTGCACGACGACCTCGAGACGGAGTTCTGGCTCGTGAAGGCCGACCGGTCGATGCCGGAGCTCTCCCTGCTGAAATCGATGTATACGAAAGCGCAGCGGGCGGAGCTCAGCCGCCTGCTGCATCGCATCGAATACGGCGTGCAGGAAAAGGAATCGGTGCGGGCCTTCTGGCGGCTCTATCAGGAGATCGGGCTGTTCCCCGACTATCTGGTGGAGTTCGTGCACGAGGCTGTGTTTCATCCGCAATGGTTCTATGCGAACCTCGAGGAATACACGGAGGGAGAGCCGCGTGAACTCGCCGTCCTGCTGGCGGCAGGAAAGAAGAGAGAGGGGGCAGAGGCATGACGGATGCGGAGAAGGACGCGAAGAAGATTGCGTTCATCACTTGCGTGAACAGCGACGAATGGTACAGCGAGTGCAGGCTCTACCTCGAGCATCTGCGCCTGCCAGACGGCATGGGGGCCGAGTACATCCCCGTGCGCGGGGCCGCGTCGATGTGCGCGGGCTACAACATGGGCGCGGCGCAGACCGACGCGAAATACAAGGTTTACCTGCATCAGGATACGCTCGTGGTCAACCCGGATCTCGCGGAGGATCTGCTGCGGATTTTCGCGGATGAGACCATCGGCCTCGTCGGCGTCATCGGCTGCCGGAGCCTGCCGCGCAGCGGCGTCTGGTGGGACGGCCTGCGCACGTACGGGCGCGTCTTGCACGCCTGCGAGCCGGAGAGCGTCGTCGACAGCCATTGCATGGAGCCGGACGGCGCCTATCAGGAGGTCGAGGCCGTCGACGGCCTGTTCCTCGCGACGCAGGTCGATCTCCCGTGGCGCGAGGATCTCTTCACGGGCTGGCATCTCTACGATACGTCGATGTGCATGGAGATGCGCCGCGCGGGATACCGCGTCGTCGTGCCGAACCAGCAGCAGGATTTCTGGTGCATCCACTGCCCAAAGGAGAAGCCGCTCGCGCCGGAATACAAGCAGTATCAGAAAACCTTCCTGCGCGAGTACGGGGCGGAACTGCATCCGGAGGTGTGACGATGGCCGAGGATATGACGAACTGGCTGAATCTCGCGGACAAGTTCGCCGAGGAAGGCGACCCGCGGGGCATGCGCGCCTGCGCGCGCGAGCTCTGGGAGGGCTCGGCGCGCGGCAAGCTCGAGGGCGCGGCCGTGATGGCGGAGGCCGCGCTCTACACGGATTCGCTCGACGAGGCCGCGAGTCTCGCGGACGAGATCCTGAAGCAGCAGCCGGGACATCTGCGCGCCCGTCTCGTGAAGGCCGGCGTCGCCGCGAAGCAGTTCGCGCTCGACGGTGAGATCCCGCTGCTGCGCGAGGTCGTGCAGGAGGCGGAGCGCAAGCGGCAGGCCCTCGACCCGTCGGATGCCTATTACGGCACGCTCGTGAACCTGCTGAAGAAAGCGCGGGGCTGGCTGGCCGATGCGCTCTACCTCGCGGCGGATCCTATGGGGGCCGCGGAGAACCTGCTCGCGCGCAGCGAGCTCGCGGCAGAGGATCAGCCGATGGAGCGCGCGGTATTCTACAGCAAATACCTGTTTATGCGCAACTACCGCGAGCAGCCGGCCGCCGAGGCAAGGCAGGCGGCAGAGCGCTATGCGGAGATCTTGCCGGTCAAGCCTTTCGCCCATGATCCGGGGCGGCTCGTGCTGAAGAAGAAGCTCCGCATCGGCTATCTGTCCCCGGATTTCCGCGAGCACGCCGTGGCGAATTTCACGGCCCCGCTGCTGTTCGATTCCGACCCGGCGCGTTTTTCCGTGCACGTCTACCATACGGGCCGGCGCGATGCCGTGACGAAGCGCTTCCAGAAGGCGCCGGTCAAGTGGACGAACCTCGCGGGGCGCAGTGCCCGCACGGCGGCGCGCATGATCTACGAGGATCAGATCGATATCCTCGTGGATCTCTCGGGGCACACGCAGGGCAGCTGCCTGCCCATCATGGCGTACCGCCCAGCCCCCGTGCAGGTCTCGGGCATCGGCTATATGAATACGACAGGGCTTCCGGTCATCGACTATTTCCTGTCGGATGAAATCTGCCTGCCATCCGGAGACCGGGCGGCGGAGAGCGGATTCACCGAGCGGATCCTGCGGCTGCCGCACACGCACCTCTGCTATGCGCCGGACATCGTGCACGCGATGCCAGCGGCGGGGACGGAGGCACCGGTCTACCGGAACGGCGTTGTGACCTATGCCTCGTTCAATAATTTCGCGAAGCTCACGGACACCGTTCTGCTGCTCTGGCGCGGCATCCTCGAGCAGGTGCCGGGATCGAGGCTCCTGCTCAAGGGCAAGACGGCATCTGTGCCATCGGGACAGGCCATCCTGAGGGAGCGGCTGCAGAAGCTGAACTTCGACCTCGCGCGCGTGGAGCTGCGGCCGTACAGTCCAGATTACCTCGAGCAGTATCGGGACGTCGACATCGCGCTCGACACGATGCCCTACACTGGCGGACTCACGACCTGCGAGGCGCTCTACATGGGCGTGCCGGTCATCGCGATGCGCGGGCGCAGCCACGGTGCGCGCTTCGGCGCGTCCATCCTGCAGAATGCGGGCGTCACGGAGCTCCTGCTCGAGAACGATCTCAGCTATGTGCGCCGCGCCGTGCAGCTCGGCAAGAGCCCGGAACTCATCGGGGCCTATCACTCGGGCCTGCGCGCAAACCTGCTGAAATCCAGCCTGATGAACCGGAGCCAGTATATGCGCGAGCTCGAGCAGGGCTATGAGCGGATCTGGGCCGATGCCTGCGAAGCAGCGGAACAGGCTGACGGTAAAATTTAAATAAGATGAAACATGAAAAAATACTTGCTTTTTCATGACAAAACAGGTATACTAGTTGACATGGACGTTCTTTTTTCCTTGTGAACCGCATCATCTTTACATGTGTTGGGACCAACGAGAGCAGGACATCTAAAGCGTTACTTTTCTAGTTTAAGGGGATTTTCTTATGGAATTTCAGGACAAGACACTCGTATGTAAAGATTGCGGAAAGGAATTCGTCTTCACCGCAGGTGAGCAGGAGTTCTACGCAGAAAAAGGCTTCGAGCATGAGCCGGTACGCTGCCGTGACTGCCGCGAGAAGCGTAAACGCAGCCGTGATGGCGGCGAGCAGCGCCAGATGTACAAGGTGATCTGCGCGGACTGCGGCAAGGAGACGGAAGTCCCGTTCGAGCCGAAGGATGACCGTCCGGTCTACTGCCGTGACTGCTTCAATAAGCGCCGGGCTGCCCGCGGCTGAGTCCAGATTTGAAGTATCTTTATACATGAAAGTTGAATAAAATTACTTGTAACTTGTATAAAGGAACTTGAATAAAGAGAGATACGTGCTATAATAGTAGCATGTTCTGAGCAAGGGAGCTCGGGGCGCGTCCCGGGCTCCCTTGCTCTTATGTGTTTTTATTACTATCGTGAAAAGAGGGGTTTTGATGAAAATCAAAAAGATTCTTGCCGTTGTGGCGGCCATGGCTTTCGCGGTCTCCGCTTTCGCGGGCTGCGGCGGCTCAAGCTCCAATCAGGCGTCCTCGAGCTCGAGCTCGCAGCAGGTCCTGAAGGTCGGTTCCTCCATTGACTTCGCACCGTTCGAGTTTCAGGATGAAGGCCAGACGGAATATCAGGGCTTCGATATGGACCTGATCCGCGCCATCGGCAAGGAGATGGGCTGCGATGTCGAGATTCAGAACATCGGTTTCGATGGCCTGATTCCGGCCCTGCAGGCCAAGAATATCGATGTCATCATTTCCGGTATGACGATCAACGACGAGCGCAAGCAGAACGTCGAGTTCTCTGACCCGTATTATCAGTCCGGCCTGACGATGGTCGTCCGCGACAGCGAGCAGAACATCAAGTCCTTCAAGGATCTCAAGGGCCATAAGGTCGCCGTCCAGATCGGCACGACGAGCGCTGAGAAGGCCAAGGAGATGGAAGGCGTCGAGGTCAAGGAGCTCAACACGCCGGCTGACTGCTTCATGGAGCTCAAGAACGGCGGCGTCGACGCGGTCATCAACGACCGTCCGGTCAACGACTACTACATCGTGAAGACGGGCGCGACGGGCGTCAAGGCACTCGAGGAGAAGCTCACGGCAGAGGATTACGGCATCGCGATTGCCAAGGGCAACACGGATCTCCAGCAGAAGATCAACGACGCACTCAAGAAGCTCCATGAGGATGGCGAGTACGATCAGATCTACGCAAAATGGTTCGGCGAAAAGAAATAATCCTGTAAGGCTTTTGCAGGTTGGCAAAAGGGTGTAAATCATGCATTTTAACTGGGATCTCGTTATCAATTCGTTCCCGTTGCTGCTCGTGGGCGCCGGCGTCACCATCAAGATCACGGCAATGTCCGTCGCGCTCGGCGTCATCATCGGCATGTTCGTCGGCATCGCGCGGATCTGCCGCATAAAGCCGCTGCGTTTTCTCGCGGCAGTCTATGTCGACTTCTTCCGCGGTACGCCGCTGCTCGTGCAGATCTTCCTCGTGTACTTCGCGTTGCCGGTCATCACCGGCCAGCGCGTCGACCCGTATGTCGCGGCTGTCGGCGCCTGCGGCATCAACTCCGGCGCGTATGTCGCGGAGATCTTCCGCGCGGGCATCCAGTCGATCGATGAGGGACAGATGGAGGCCGGCCGTTCGCTCGGCATGACCTGGGTGCAGACGATGCGCTACATCATCATCCCGCAGGCCTTCAAGCGCGTCATTCCGCCGCTCGGCAATGAGTTCATCGCCCTGCTGAAGGATTCGTCGCTCGTGTCGGTCATCGGTTTCGAGGAACTCACGCGCCGCGGCCAGCTCATCATCGCGAAGACCTATGGCTCGCTCGAGATCTGGATGTCGGTCGCCATCATCTATCTGGTGATGACCCTGACGATCTCGCGCTTCGTCGCATATCTCGAATGGAGGTTCAAGACCGATGATAGACATTGAGAAGCTGCATAAATCGTTTGGGAAAAACGAGATCCTGAAGGGCATTGACCTGCATATCGCGGAGAAAGAAGTCGTTGCGATCATCGGGCCGTCTGGTTCCGGCAAGAGCACGTTGCTCCGCTGCATGAACTACCTCGAGCAGCCAACCTCCGGCGTCGTCAGCGTCGACGGCATCACGCTGTCGGGTGAGGCGAACATCAACAAGGTGCGCGAGGAGGTCGGCATGGTTTTCCAGCGCTTCAATCTGTTCCCGCACATGACGGTTCTGAAGAACATCATGCTCGCGCCGATGAAGGTGCGCCATGTCGCGGCGGATGAGGCCGAGCAGACCGCCAGGAAGCTTCTGGCACGCGTCGGGCTCGCCGAGAAGGCGGACTCCTATCCACACCAGCTCTCCGGCGGCCAGCAGCAGCGCGTGGCGATTGCCCGCGCGCTCGCGATGAAACCGAAGGTCATGCTGTTCGACGAGCCGACCTCCGCGCTCGACCCGGAGATGGTCGGCGAGGTTCTCGACGTCATGCGCCAGCTCGCTGAAGAAGGCATGACGATGGTCGTCGTCACGCATGAGATGGGCTTCGCGCGCGAGGTCAGCGACCGCGTGCTGTTCGTCGATGATGGGCAGATCCTCGAGCAGGGCAAGCCAGAGGAGGTTTTCGAGCATCCGAAAGAGGAGCGCACGAAATCCTTCCTGTCGAAGGTGCTGTGAGAAAAGCAGAATACAGGCAGAAATCCGGATTTCATAAGAAATCCGGATTTTTTCTTTCGGAAAAGGGAGGAATCCTTTCGGCTTTGACGAATACTAACAGTATAACCAAAGAGGTTATGGGGTTCGACCAGCTAACAGCCCGACGGAAGTTCCCGAAGGCTGCAACTATAAGAAAGGGGATGTGTCTTATGGCAACATTCACTGTAAGAGGCAAGAACATCGAAATCACTCCGTCGCTCCGCGAATACGTGGAGAAACGCGTGGGCAAGGTCACGAAGTACTTCGACAATGTCGGAGAGATTACCGTGCTGCTCACGGTCTCGAAAGGGCGCCATATCGTCGAGGTCACCGTACCGGTCGGGGGCGGTGTCCTGCTCCGCGGCGAGGAAGCGACGATGGATATGTACACCTCCATCGATCTTGTCGTCGAGAAGTTGGAGCGTCAGGTTCATAAACAGAAAACCAAGCTCGCGCGGCGTTTCCGCCACGGCGGCCTGAAGGCTGAGGCATTCAAAGAGGATTCCGCAGCCATGGAGAAGCTCGACGACAGCGAGGACGAGTATCCGGTCGTCAAGACCAAGCGCTTCGTCGTGAAGCCGATGGATGTGCAGGAAGCCATCATGCAGATGAACCTGCTCAACCATAACTTCTTCGTTTTCCGTGACGCGCAGACCGAGGAGGTCAATGTCGTATACCGCCGCAACGACGGCAACTACGGCCTGATTGAATCCGGCAACTGATGCGTCAAACATTCCTTCAAGATAGGATTGGAGCCTCCCTCTATGAGGGGGGCTCTTTTGCGCGCTCTTTTTTAGTCGTTTCGTTTGACTTCTTTTATAGGGTCTGATAAGATTGTAAGGTAGTGTATATAGGAGAAAGTGCGGGGATTTTTCCGCAAGGGCCGCTGCTTTCCGAAGTTAGGAGTGATTTTGTTTGCTGGGATTCATCAAACGATTCTTAGGTGACAATAACGATAAAGAAATTGCACGCTATCGCGAGATCGTCGATAAGATCAACGCGCTCGAGCCGCAGATGAAGAGTCTGACGGACGACAAGCTGACCGGCTATACGGCGAAGTTCCGCGAGCGCCTCGCGAATGGCGAGACGCTCGACGACCTGCTGCCGGAGGCGTTCGCAGTTGTCCGCGAGGCTTCGACCCGCGTGCTCGGCATGCGCCATTTCGATGTCCAGCTCATCGGCGGCATGTGCCTGCACGAGGGCAAGATCGCCGAGATGAAGACCGGCGAAGGCAAGACTCTCGTCGCGACGCTGCCGGTCTACCTGAACGCGCTGACGGGCAAGGGCGTGCACATGGTCACGGTCAACGATTACCTCGCCAAGCGCGACAGCGAGGAGATGGGCCGTCTGTACCGCTTCCTCGGCCTGACGGTCGGCCTCATCGTGCACGATATGGATTTTCCGCAGCGCAAGATGGCTTACGCCTGCGACGTGACGTTCGGTACGAACAACGAATTCGGTTTCGACTACCTGCGCGACAACATGGTCATCTACCCGGAGCAGATGGTTCAGCGTGAGCTCAACTACTGCATCGTCGATGAGGTGGACTCCATCCTCATCGATGAGGCGCGTACGCCGCTGATCATCTCGGGCCCGGGGCAGAAGTCGACGGAGACCTATGCCGTCATGGCCCATGCGGTCGCCACGCTCAAAGAGGGCGTCGACTACACGGTCGATGAGAAGCAGAAGACGGTCGCGCCGGCAGACGGCGCCATCCCGAAGATCGAGAAGATGCTCCACATCAACAACCTCTACGCGCCGGAGAACATCGAGCTCTCGCACTGCTTCACGGCGGCACTGCGCGCGAAGGCGCTGATGAAGCGCGACCGCGACTACGTCGTCCGCAACGGCGAGGTCATCATCGTCGATGAGTTCACGGGCCGCCTGATGGAAGGGCGCCGCTACTCTGACGGCCTGCATCAGGCCATCGAGGCAAAAGAGGGCGTCAAGATCCAGCGCGAATCCCAGACGCTCGCGACGATCACGTTCCAGAACTACTTCCGCATGTACCATAAGCTCGCCGGCATGACCGGTACGGCGAAGACCGAGGAAGACGAGTTCATCAAGATCTACAACCTGCCGGTCATCGTCGTGCCGACGAACAAGCCGGTCATCCGCAAGGACTATCCGGATGTCATCTACAAGACGAAGCGTGCGAAGTACAAGGCCGTCGGCAAGGCGGTCGAGGAACTGCACAAGAAGGGCCAGCCGGTGCTGATCGGCACGACGTCGATCACGCAGTCCGAGGAGCTCAGCACGATCCTGAAGCATCTCGGCATCCCGCACAACGTCCTGAACGCGAAGTACCATGAGAAAGAGGCGCAGATCATCGCGGACGCCGGCCAGAAGGGCGCGGTCACGATTGCGACGAACATGGCCGGCCGCGGCACCGATATTAAGCTCGGCGAAGGCGTGCCGGAACTCGGCGGCCTGTTCATCCTCGGCACGGAGCGTCACGAGTCCCGCCGCATCGACAACCAGCTGCGCGGCCGTGCCGGCCGTCAGGGCGACCCGGGCGCATCGCGTTTCTATCTGTCCCTCGAGGACGACCTGCTGCGCCTGTTCGCGTCAGACCGCGTGTCGAAGATCATGGACAAGCTCGGCATGGACGAGGACGAACCGATCGAGCATTCGCTGATCACGAACTCCATCGAACGCGCGCAGAAGAAGGTCGAAGCACGCAACTTCGACATCCGCAAGAACGTCCTCGAATACGACGATGTCATGAACGAGCAGCGCGAGGTCATGTACGGCGAGCGCCGCAAGATCCTGCTCGGCGAGAACCTGCGCGAGAACATCCTCGGCATGGTCGGGCACATCATCAAGGACGAGATGAACCAGTACTGCAACGAGAAGCTCTATCCGGAGGAATGGTCGCTCGACAGCCTCATCGAGGACGCCGAGAAGGTCTACGCGCCGCAGGGTAAGCTCAAGAAAGAGGAGCTCGTCGAGCTCAGCCGCGACGAGGTGCAGGAACAGCTCCAGAAGATCGCGGAGGAAGGCTACCATCAGCGCGAGCTGCTGTTCGGCGAGGACAACATGCGCGAGCTCGAGAAGGTCGTCATGCTCCGCGTTGTCGACCAGAAATGGATGGAGCACCTCGACCACATGGATATGCTGCGCCAGGGCATCAACCTGCGCGCGTACGGCCAGCGTCAGCCGCTCGTCGAATACAAGATCGAGGCCCTCGACATGTTCGAGGAGATGGAAGCGGCCATCCAGGATCAGATTGCTTCGCTGATGTATCACGTCAGCATCGTGACGCCGGAACAGCAGCAGGCCATGGAGCAGGCGAAGGCCGCGCAGAATGGCGAGGCTGCTGAGCCGCAGGCGACCGAGAAGCAGAAGCGCGAGATGGAGCGCACCATCGAGAAGCAGCGTTCGGAGCTCTCCGACCACCTCTCGAGCGCGACCGCTTCGCACGGCGACGAGGTCAGCGCAGCCGAGGTCAAGAAAAAGCCGGTCACGCAGGACGGCAAGAAGGTCGGGCGCAACGACCCATGTCCGTGCGGCAGCGGCAAGAAGTACAAGAACTGCTGTGGCAAAGATGAGTGACCGTTCCTTCACGCCGTTCTCAGAAGTGGAGGCGGCCCGGGGAAAGGGCTGCAAGGAAGGAAGAACATGCTAGAAGATATAAAACCCCAGCTGACGGATCTCAAGGAGAAACTCGACCAGATGGAAGTTTCTCTTGAAGTGCCGGCCAAAGAGGAGAAGATCGCCGAGCTCGAGTATAAGATGGGCGAGCCGACCTTTTGGGATGATACCGAAAAGGCGCAGAAGATCAACCAGGAGCTCAACGACGTCAAGATCAGCGTTGACAAGTACAAGAAACTCCGCAGCGACTACGAGGACGCGGAAACGCTCTACGAGATGGCCGCAGAGGAGCAGGACGAGGGCATGGAGGAGGAAATCCAGAATGCCGTCGACGCGGTGAAGGAGGGCTACGAGTCCCTGCAGCTCGAGGTGCTGCTGTCCGGCCCGTACGACGCGAACAACGCCATCCTGACGCTGCACGCCGGTGCCGGCGGAACGGAGGCGCAGGACTGGACGCAGATGTTGCTGCGCATGTACGGCCGCTGGGCAGAGAAGCACGGTTTCACGGTAGAGACCGCAGACCTGCTGCCGGGTGATGAGGCCGGCGTGAAGTCCGCGACGCTGTTCATCAAGGGCCATAACGCCTATGGCTTCCTGAAGTCCGAGAAGGGCGTGCACCGCCTCGTGCGCATCTCGCCGTTTGATGCGAATGCGCGCCGCCATACGTCGTTCTCGGCCTGCGATGTCATGCCGGAACTCGACGATGCGGTGGAGGTCAACATCAATATGGCGGATGTCCGCGTCGATACCTACCGCGCGAGCGGCGCTGGCGGCCAGCACATCAACAAGACGTCCTCGGCCGTGCGCATGACGCATATCCCGACGGGCATCGTCGTGCAGTGCCAGAATGAGCGCTCGCAGCTGCAGAACCGCGAGCAGTGCCTCAAGATGCTCCGCGCCAAGCTCTTTGAGCTCGAAGAGGAGAAGAAAGAGGCCGAGCTCGAGAAGCTCGAGGGCGATCAGCAGAAAATCGAATGGGGCAGCCAGATCCGCTCCTACGTATTCCAGCCGTACACGATGGTCAAGGACACGCGCACGGGCTGCGAGACTGGGAACGTGCAGGCCGTGATGGACGGCAATCTCGACCCGTTCATCCGCGCCTACCTCGCGGCGAAGGCCAATCACGAACTTTGATGGGAAAGACATGGGGGTCCTGCAGGAAAGGGCCCCTTTTCCCATGAATATACCGAAAGCGCCGGGGCGGATCGGGGGCTGAAAACTTGCGGAAACTCTTGACGATTCTTTTCCTGTTCTGCATAATGATAATCGGATTCGGGGAATCCATGTTCCCAGAGCTCATGACGGCGAGCGTGAAGACGCGGACCGAAAACCGCCTCGCGACGAACGACGTGCAGGTCTCGATGGGGACGGATCCGTCCATTCTGCTGATGCTCGGCCAGATCCAGAACCTCCATATCGCGGCGAACGGCGCGCATATCGGCGACGCGAAGCTTCGCGAGATCACGATGGACGGGAGCAATGTATTCTTTGACATGCCTGCCTTCGTCATGGATCACCAGGCGGAAGTCCGGCGCGCGGACAAGCTCGAGATGCGCGC
The DNA here is from genome assembly GCA_036733925.1 of Selenomonadaceae bacterium. Taxonomy (GTDB): domain Bacteria; phylum Bacillota; class Negativicutes; order Selenomonadales; family Selenomonadaceae; genus UBA2897. The sequence goes on from DAIMZO010000017.1 coordinate 45,169, forward strand.
GGTGCTCGATGCGGACAGTCTGAAAGATCTCCTGATGAAAAAGGTGGATCGGCTCGAGAACGTCAGTGTCACGATCGACAAGGATGGCGTGCATGTCAAGGCCAATGCGAAGATCTTCGGCAAGACGGCGGACATCGCGATGGACGGCGTCATCGTCGACGACCTCGGGAACCTCTATTTCAACATGACGCGGCTCAGCGTGACGGGTGTGCATATCGGCAAGGCAGATTTCGGCGAGATGTTTGGGAACATCCGCATGGCTGCCGCCGACAAGATGCCGTTCGGCATGAAGATCACACAGGTCCAGCAGACGGATGGGGCCGTCATCGTGACCGCCGCGCTGCCGGAGAGCCGTTGAGCCATCTGGCGGACAGGGAAATTTTTATCTTGGATACAGTGGATTAGGGAGAGAAGCGAAGAAATGAAGGCAGTTCGCTACAATCGTTTTCTGGTCGGCATGATTCTGATCGGCCTGATCGCCGCGCTGGTGATCAGCGTCGGGCGCTATCATGTCGAGCGGGCGAATCATCAGGTCGATATGGCCATCGACTACGAGGGCCTGCTCGAGCTCGCTGAACGCGAGGGCAAGCCGGTCGATACCGTCCTGCAGGACGCGAAGGACGCGGGCATCACGTCGCTCGCGGTCTATGAGACGACGTTCAAGAAGCTCAATGAGAACGGCAAGGCATCGGCCGTGCCGGGCAGCAAGATCCTGACGGCCTACCATGACGGCACACTCGCTGACCCGGTCTGGCGCCAGCTCGTCGCCGACGGGAAGATCATCGGCACCGAGGTCTATGTGACCGGTCACGACGCGCAGACCTGGAAAGAACTCAAAGAGGATCTGCCGCTGCGCCTCGGCGCGGACCGCGTGACGCTCATGCAGGTCGGCGGCGAGGAAGTCCTCGCGGTCAAGGCGCATTATGAGTCCTTCCTGAAGATGAACGTCGGCATGCCGACCGATGAGATGCAGGCCGTCAACGATGCGGGCTTCTATGTGCTCGCACGTCCGAGCAACTACGGCGACTGCAGCTCGGAGGATGTCGCGGCGGTCTTCCATCGCCTGAATGGCTTCAAGGTCTCGGAGATCGTATTCTCTGGCAATGAGATCCTCGGCGCGCCGAAGAAGCTGCAGGACACGATCGACGCGTTCAAAGCGAATGGCTACACGCTTGGCCTCATCGAGGCGACGACCCAGCTGCAGTTCTACAAGCAGACGGGCATGGAGGAACTCGCGAAGGGTATCGGCTACGACAAGGTCGCGCGCCTCTACTCCATCCCGAAAGACGAGCAGCCGAAGCTCAAGATCGATACGGCAGTCGAGCGCTGGTCGAACACCGACGAGGAGCGCAATATCCGCATCGACCTGCTGCGCATCTACGACAAGCCGTCGCCGAACACGTCCCTTTACGAGACAAATATGAAATATTTCCGCGACACGCACGACAAGCTCGTCGCGCATGGCTATACGATTGGCCCGGCTGCGACCTTCCAGAGCTTCTATCCGGAAAAGACGCTGCGCGCGCTCGTCATGCTCGGCGTCGCGGCGGCGTTCGTGCTCTACCTGTCGCTCGTGATCCCGCGCCTCAATGGCAATCATAAGGCCGCGTTCCTCCTCTGGCTGGTCTTCGCTGCGCTCGCGGCCGTCCCGATGCTCATAGGCAACGGCAACAAGATCCGCGTTGCGGCGGCGCTCGCGAGCGCGAACCTGTTCCCGGCCATCGCTGTGCTCTGGCAGCTTGACCGCGTCCGCGCCATCCGCGACAAGGCGAAGATCGCCCTGCCGCGCCTGATCCTCACAGCGTTCGCGGCCCTGCTCGTGACCGGCTGTCTTTCCTACATCGGCGCGGCCTATGTCTCGGGTTCGCTCGCGGATACGGAGTACCTGCTCGAGTTCAAGATCTTCCGCGGCATCAAGCTGACCTTTGTCCTGCCAATCATCCTCGTGGGCATCGGTTTCCTGCAGCGCTTCGATATCTTCGATGGGAAGATGGATGATACCGAGGGCGTCAAAGCGCAGGTCAAGAAGATCCTCGATATGCCGGTCAAGGTCAAGACGCTGATCGGTTTCGCAATCGTCGCGGTCGCCGGCATCATCTTCGTCGCGCGCAGCGGCCATACGTCGGGCATGCCAGTCCCACAGGCGGAGCTCCGGTTCCGCGCGATGCTGGAGCAGGCATTCTACGCGCGCCCGCGCTCGAAGGAACTGCTGATCGGGCACCCTGCGTTCATGCTCGCGGCCATGGCGTTTTTCCGCAAATGGCCGACGATGGTGTTCTTCGTGCTCGTGCTGATTGCGACGATCGGTCAGGGTTCGATGGTCGAGACGTTCGCGCACATGCGCACGCCGGTGTTCATGTCGTTCATGCGCGGCATCGGCGGCATCGTGCTCGGCGGCATCATCGGCGCCGTCTGCATGGTGCTCGTCGAGATCTGGCAGGCCATCATGGCGCGCGCCGATGCGTCCCATCCGACAGAAGAAAAAGGAGAGTAAGGCGAATTCATGAGCAGCATAGTCGTATCCGGGTACTACGGCTCGAAAAACGCCGGTGACGAGGCAATGCTCGCGGCGATGCTCGAGGTACTCGGAGATCTCGATCCAGAACTGCATATCACGGTGATTTCGTCTGATCCGGCGGACACGAGAAAGCGGCACGGCGTCGAAGCCGTCGGCTGGCTGGATTTCCCCGCGATTGCGCGGGCCATCCGGTGCGCTGACCTGCTGATCAGCGGCGGCGGCAGCCTGCTCCAGAACGTGACGAGCAAGCGCAGCCTGTACTACTATATGACGATCATCGCCATGGCGCATACGCTCGGCACGAAGGTCATGCTCTACGCACAGGGCATCGGCCCGATTGTCGGCAACCTGCCGCGCCGCATGATGCGCTGGCTCGGGAACCGCGTCGACCGCATCACCGTGCGCGACGAGGGCTCCCTCGAGGAGCTCGAGAACCTCGGCATCACGAAGCCGCCAATCACCTGCACGGCGGATCCCGTGCTCGCCATCCATCCGGTCGGCAAAGAGCTCGGCCGCACCATCTTCAAGGCCTATCATGCGGACGGCGCAAAGCCCGTGCTCGGCATCTCGGCGCGCGACTGGCAGGGGAGGACACATTACAAGGACGTCATCGCGAAGGCCGCCGACCAGGCGGTCCGCGAGCTCGGCGCGCGCGTCGTGTTCCTGCCCATGCAGTACCCCGAGGACGTCAAGGCCGCGGAATCCATCGCTTCGCGCATGCAGGAAAAGGCGACCGTGCTCCAAGACGAATACACGACAACTGAGTTCCTGTCCCTCGTCGGCAACATGGATCTGATGCTGGCCATCCGCCTGCACGCGCTGATCTTCTCCGGCGTCATGGGCGTGCCGATGATCGGCATCTCCTACGACCCGAAGATCGACCGGTTTCTCGCCTCCATCGGCGAGCGCCCGGCCGGCCGCCTCGAGGCCATCACCGTCGATGACCTCATGCAGGACATCCGCCGGCGCTGGCAGGATAAAGAGACCTTCCAGCAGAAGAACGCGCCGCTCATGGCGCGCCTCCGCGACCTCGCCGCAAAGAACGCCGAGCTCGCGCTCGAACTCATCCGGAAATGAAAGCTGAAAGAAAGGAGCTGTCGCACGGACGGAAAATATCGTGCGGCGGCTTTTTTGTTACAGATAGGCTGGAGCGCTCGCATAAAAGTATATATTCTTGGCTCTTCGGGCATCCCTGTGGGCAAGAAATGCCGATTTCCCCGGTAACTCATCTTGGGAAAAAGGAATTTGCAGGGGGGCTTGCCTGAAGCAAATTCCGACAATGATGCGTGTAAAGAGAAATCCAAACGCGGCCTTATCAGAAAGCGGCGTAAAACCCCTGCCTTCAGGTATGGGG
>DAIMZO010000018.1:0-47402 GCA_036733925.1 Selenomonadaceae bacterium
TGATGCTCGCGTTCGGCACGTTGACGCCGACCTCGATGACCGTCGTCGAGACGAGCAGCTGTATCTTATTCTCGTAGAAATCCTGCATGACCGCGTCTTTCTCTGCCTCTTTCATCTTGCCATGGATCAGGCCGACATGCATGTCGTGGAACAGGCCGTAGCGCAGCTCGTCGTAGATTTCCTCCGCGGATGGCAGGTCACTTTCGTCATTCCGCTCAATCAGCGGGCAGACGACGTAGGCCTGCCGCCCTTCGGCGAGCTGGCTGTGCACGTACTGATAGATCAGCGGGCGCCGGTCGGTCTGCCGCACGAAGGTTCGGATGGGTTTCCGCCCTGGCGGCAGCTCGCGAATAAGGGACACGTCGAGATCGCCGTAGACGGTCAGGGTCATCGTCCGAGGAATCGGCGTCGCGGTCATGACGAGCACGTCTGGCGTGATTCCCGCCTCGCCCTTTTTCTCGAGCTCTGCGCGCTGTGCAATGCCGAACCGGTGCTGCTCATCGGTCACGACGAGGCCGAGCTTGTCGAAATGCACGTTTTCCTGGATCAGTGCGTGCGTGCCGATGACGATGTCGAGCGCATGGCCCGTGATGGCTTCGTAGATGGCCTGACGCTTCTTGGGCGTCAGATGGCCGGACAGGAAGCCGACACGTATGCCAAGCGGCTCGAGGGCCTTTTGGAACGCCTCTGCGTGCTGACTGGCGAGGATTTCCGTCGGTGCCATCAGTGCGCCCTGATACCCGTTCTCTACGGTCTTGACGAGGGCGAGCATCGCGATGACCGTCTTGCCGGAGCCGACGTCGCCCTGCACGAGCCGTCGCATCGGGACGGGGCTTTCCATATCGTGTGCAATCTCCTGCCATACGGTCTGCTGGTCGTGCGTCAGGGAAAAGGGCAGGGCTTCGAGCACCTGTCCGAGCTTGTGCCCGTTCATCAAGTGGCGGACGCCTTTCTGCTGCTCGCGCGCTTGACGTTTGAGCAGCAGCAGCCCGCATTGGATCAGATAGAGTTCTTCGAATGCGAGGCGGTTCCGCGCGTCGTGGAGCTGCTTCTCGTCCCCCGGGAAGTGGATGGCGCGGAAAGCCTCGCGGCGCGGCATCAATGCGTACCGCTGCTCGATATCGCTCGGCACGACTTCGGGAAGCTCTGGCAGCGATTCGAAAAGCGCCTGCATTTCCTTCCGGAAGAATTTCTGATTCAGGCTCTCCGTTGCCGGATAAATCGGCAGGATGCCCGTATGCTGCTCGGCCGTTTCCCCATCATCCAGGATCTGGAACGACGAGGGACTCTTCATCGCGAGCTGACCGCGCCCGCCGTAGGCGTATTCTACCTTGCCTGCGACAAAGAGGCGCGTGCCTGGCTTCAGCTGCTTCTTCAGGTACTTCTGGTTGAACCAGGTCACGGTCAGGAAGCCCGTACCGTCCCCGAGCATGGCCGTCAGGATTGTGAGCCGGCCATTCCGTCCGGCACGGCGCTCGCTGACATTCATGATGCTACCGGCCGTCGTCATGGATTCCCCCGGCCGCAGATCGGAAATCGGCGTCAGGACAGACTGATCCTCATACGCCCGCGGGAAATGCGTCAGCATATCGTAGACGGTATGGATGCCGAGCCGCTCCAGCGTTTTCTGTTTCTTCGGGCCGATGCCTTTCAGATATTGTATCGGGTTCGTCAATTTCATTCGATCACCTGATCTTCTGCAAGATACTCCTATTATAGCATAAATGCCCATCCGTGTAACATCGGTGACCGCAGATCGAGCAGAAATGCGTTAAAATAAAAGAAAGAGGCGATGATGATGTACACAATCAGACGGAAACGGATCTATGAGGCGCCGGAGCCAGACGATGGATATCGGATCCTTGTCGACCGGCTATGACCGCGCGGCATCAAGAAGGAAAACGCATATCTCGACCGGTGGGCAAAGGAAATCACGCCGCCCAAGGAGATCCGTCAGCTCTATCACCGTGGGGAAATCGACTTCGACTCTTTCGGACTTGCTTATCTGGAAGAACTGGCGCAGAATCCAGCCGCCGGAAAATTTGCGGCAGATTGTAAAGCACAGCTTGAGAAATCCAACATCATATTTGTTTACGGAGCGAAAAATGAGCGGCAGAATCATGTGATTGTCCGGATGAAGTGGCGGAAGGATGCTATGGAGCGGATAGGATAGGACAAAAGTTTCGGAAAAGGTGTAACATTTTTGATGCAGTATCCGAAAAAGTGGCAAATTCAAGAAAAATTTGCCACTTTTTTCTTACATGTGTCTTTCGAGGGTTGTCAAAAGTGAAAAAATACGGTATAGTATACGGTATGAAAAAACAAAAAGCCGCGATAATTATTATTTCGCGGGAATTGGCGTTTCATGAAGAATAAAATATCCATTGGAGGGGTATCAGATGATGAAAAATGAGGATTCCAACGAAAGAAACAGCTACTTCCTTGTAAAGGAAGAAATCCTGCCGGAAGCCATCAAGAAGACGATCCGCGTCAAGGAGATGCTGAAACGCGGCGACGCGCGCACGATCAACGAGGCCGTGGAGCGCATGGAGCTTTCGCGCTCGGCTTACTACAAGTATAAAGACTATGTTTTCCCGTTCTACGAGGCCAGCAAGGACAAGCTCGTCACGCTGACGTTCCTGCTCGAGCATAAGAAAGGCGTGCTCTCCAGCGTCCTGAACACGATCTCGAACGATGGCGGCTCCGTCCTCACGATCAACCAGGGCATTCCTCTGCAGGGCGTCGCGAATGCGACGGTCTCGATCGAGACGATGCACATGTCCGTTGATCTCGAGGCGCTGCTCGACAAGCTCCGCATGGTCAGCGGCGTCAAGCGCATCGAGGTTTTGGGTCAGGCCTGAGAACAGGAAAAAGGGGTGTGTCACATGGCTAAGGAAATTTGCATCGGTCTTCTCGGCTCGGGAACCGTGGGAACAGGGGTGGCCCGGGTTCTCACGATGAATCAGCAGCAAATCCGGGAACGTGTGGGTGCATCTCTGGTCTTGAAGAGAGTTCTGGTCCGCGACCTGAAGAAAGCGCGTCCGGGACTCGAGGGCGCCGAGAAAACTGACCGATTCGAGGACATCCTCGAGGATCCGGACATCGACATCATCATCGAAGTCATGGGCGGGATCCATCCGGCAAAGGAATATATGCTGCGCGCGCTAGAGGCGGGCAAGCATGTCGTGACGGCGAATAAGGACGTCGTCGCGGAATTCGGCCATGAGCTCTTCGATATGGCCGCTGCGCATCATATGAACTTCCGCTTCGAGGCAGCGGTCGGTGGCGGCATCCCAATCATCACGCCGCTCAAAGAGTGCCTGACGGCAAACCGCGTCACGAAAATCATGGGCATCCTGAACGGCACGACGAACTACATGCTGACGAAGATGTCGGAATGCGGCAGTGACTACGACACCGTGCTCAAAGAGGCACAGGACAAAGGGTATGCCGAGGCCGACCCGACCGCAGATGTCGAGGGTCTCGACGCCGCGCGCAAGGCGGCAATCCTCGCGTCAATCGCGTTCAATTCCCGCGTGAAGCTCAGCGATGTATCCGTCGAGGGCATCACGAAGATCACGCCGGAGGATATCAGCTATGCGAAAACCCTCGGCTATACGGTGAAGCTCCTTGTCGTCGGCACGGATTCTGAGGCTGGCATCGATATCCGCGTACATCCGGTATTCCTGCCATGCGACCATCCGCTCGCGTCCGTGAACGGCGTCTACAACGCCATTTTCGTGCACGGCAACGCGCTCGGCGATGCGATGTTCTATGGGCAGGGAGCTGGCTCACTGCCGACTGCGTCGGCCGTTGTCTCGGATGTCATCGCGGTGACGCGCGATATCGAGCGAGGCGAGGTCACGGCGGTCGGCTGCACCTGCTACGAGGATAAGCCAATCTGCCCGCTCGAGAAGACGCGCTCGTCGTACTATGTGCGCCTGCTCGTCGATGATGAGCCGGGCGTGCTCGGCCAGATTGCGACGGCGTTCGGCAACGCGGGCGTCAGCCTGAATTCGGTCGTGCAGACGCGCCGCAACGTTGTCGATCATGCGGAAATCGTCGCAATCACGCATATCGTCGAGCACGCGAAAGTCGAACAGGCAATCGCGTGCCTGCGTAAGCTGTCGGTCGTCGATGAGATCCGCAACATCATCCGCGTCGAGTCTGGGAGGTAAATCTGGCCTATGGCAGAAGAAAAGACAATCCACGTCCGCGTGCCGGGAACGAGCGCGAATTGCGGCCCGGGGTTCGATACCCTCGGGCTCGCCTGCACGATATACAACGACCTTGAGATCGCGTTCCGTCCGGAACCTGTGTTCGATATCGAGATCACGGGGGAGGGGGCGGCCGGGATTCCGCGCGACGCGACGAATGTTGTCTGGACATCCGCGCAGTACCTGCTGAAACAGGCGGGCCGTGAAAAGGATTTCCTCGGCGCGATGATGCGCATGCATAACCGCGTGCCTGTCTCGCGCGGTCTCGGCAGCAGCGCAGCGGCCATCGTCGCGGGGCTGAAGGCCGCAAACGTCTGGATTGGGAATCCGTTCAGCCGCCGCGAACTCCTGCAGTTCGCCACGGCAATCGAGGGACACCCGGACAACGTCGCGCCGGCGATTTTCGGCGGCTTCACCGTCAATATCCAGGCAGATGGCGGCGAGACGGAGTGCTTCTCATTCCTGCCGAAGCTGCGCCTGAAGCTCGTCGTAGCCGTGCCGGATTTCCCGCTCGCAACGAAGAAAGCGCGCGAGGTTCTGCCGAAGTTGATTGACCGGCAGGATGCCGTGTTCAATGCCGGACGCGTCGGCATGATGATTGCGGCGCTCGTGCAGGGCCGTGAGCGCTACCTTAAGCATGTCTTCGAGGATCGCCTGCATCAGCCATACCGCGAATCGCTGATTCCGGGGATGCCGAAGGTCCTCGCGGCGGCAAAGGAGGCCGGTGCAATCGGTGCGAGCCTGTCCGGCGCCGGTCCATGCCTGATTGCGTTCGTGCTGCAGGAAAAGCATGTCTCGCGCGAAGTCGGCGAGGCCATGCGGCAGGCGTTCCTCGAAGCGGGCGTCGCGTCGCGCTATCTGCTGCTCGACCTCGATACCAAGGGCGCGCATGTCGTTGACGCCGTGCAGAAAGCGTGACTGCCGTGCTGGAACAGGAATTCGTAAAGGATATCGCAGAGCTCGGCGGCCGGTGCTTCCTCGTCGGCGGCTGGGTTCGGGATCAGATGCGCGGCGTTCCCGCGCACGACAAAGACTATATGCTGTCCGGAATATCCGAAGAGGTCTTTGAACATGCCTTCCCGAAAGCAAAGAAAGTCGGGAAGGCATTTCCTGTGTACCTGCTCGGGATTGACGGCCGTTCCTCGGAAGTGGCCTTTGCCCGCACTGAGAAAAAGACGGGTACAGGGTATACCGGTTTTTCCGTCGATGCTTCTCCGAAGGTGACGCTGCTTGAAGATCTCTGCCGCCGCGACACGACGATGAACGCCATGGCCATCGAACTGATTCTTTGCGGGGATGGGCTGGAGCATAAGCTATGGGATCCGTACGATGGGCAGAAGGATATCGTTGCGAAAAAGATCCGCGCCGTGTCCGAGCATTTCTGCGAGGATCCGGTGCGGGCCCTGCGCGCGGCGCGTCAGGCGGCGCAGTTCGGCTTTTCCATCACGGAGGACACCTATGCGCTGATGCATCGATGCCGGGATGAACTGTGCGATGAGCCATCGGAGCGCCTGCTCGGGGAACTCAGCCGGGCGCTCGAAGTCGAGCGTCCGTCCCTGTTTTTCCGCGCACTGCAGCGGGCGGGGCTTTTAGACGTCACGTTCCCTGAGCTGTACACGCTGATCGGGAAGACGCAGCCCGCTGCCTTCCATCCAGAGGGCGATGCTTTTGCGCATACGATGCTCGTGCTCGATACGGTGTCGGCGGACACGGAGGATAAGCTGGTTCGGTTCTGCGCGCTCGCGCACGATCTCGGCAAGGGACTGACGCCAGAGTCCATGCTCCCGCATCATTACGGGCACGAGGAAAAAGGCATCGACGTGCTGCACGCATGGAATCACCGGATGACCCTTCCACGGACATGGATAAAAGCCGCGCGCTTCGTCATCACGGAGCACATGCGTGCGCCGCGCTTGGGTCATCCTGGCAAGATCGTACAGTTGCTGCTTTCCATCGAGCCGTCCGGCCTGTCCACCGAAGGGTTCCGCACGATCATACGCGCCGACCATCACGGACTGCCATATTATCTCGAGCACGCAGCGGAAATCGTATCCTTGCTCCAGACCGTCAGCGGGGATGACCGTCCGGCTGGGATGAAGGGCCCAGCCATTGGCCAATGGGTGCTGAGCCAGCGGATATCCCTCTTCAAGAGCTGGAAAAATTCTTATTTCGAGGAAGGAAATCCTGCGGGATATCCCGAATAGAATATATAGAAGGAAAAACCTTATTGCAAACCGCAGGGGGAATCTATATGGCCAACATCATTCCATATAAAGGGCATTCGCCCAATATTGCCGGGGATGTATTTCTTGCGCCGACTTCGGTTGTCGTCGGCGATGTCGAGATTGGGGAGGGGGCCAGCGTCTGGTTCAACGCCGTAATCCGCGGGGACTTCCAGCCCATCCGTATCGGGAAATACTCAAATATCCAGGACAATGCCACAATCCACGTCATGGGGGATACCCCGACGATCATCGGTGATGAAGTCATCATCGGCCACAACAGCATCGTGCATTGCGAGCACATCGGCAGCCATACGCTCGTTGGCATGGGATCCATCCTGCTCGGTTACTCCGAAATCGGTGAGAACGTCGTCATCGGCGCGGGCACGATGATCACGCAGCATAAGAAAATCCCGTCGAATTCCCTCGTGTACGGCAGCCCGGCGCACATCATCCGCGGTCTCCGCGATGACGAGATTGAGGCGCTTCACGCCTCGGCGATGAACTACCAGAAAATCGCTCAGCTCTACAAATCAGAATTACTATAACAATAGAAGGAGATCTTTTATCTCATGGAAAAGACACTCGTACTCATTAAACCGGATGCTTTCTCGAAACACTACAGCGGCGACATCATCAAACGCTACGAGCAAGAAGGCCTGCGTATCGTCGCGATGAAGCTGCTCAAGATGGATGAGCGCCTCGCGTCCATCCATTACGAAGAGCATATCGGCCGGCCGTACTACAACGATCTCGTCGGCTTCATGACTTCCGGCCCGATTGTTGCGATGGTTCTCGAAGGCGAAGGCGCCATCGCCAAAGTCCGCAAGATCAATGGCAAGACCAATCCGGCAGAAGCAGAGGAAGGCACGCTCCGCAAGCAGTTCGCAACCGCGAGCAACCGCAACGCCGTCCACGCGTCCGACAGCCCCGAGAGTGCAAACCGTGAGATCCACATCTTCTTCAACGAAACGGAAATCTACGACGGGAAGTATTCGATTCCAGAATAATCCGTCGTTTCAATGAGGAAACCGCAGGACAACTTTTGGACTGCGGTTTTTCTCATGCTTTTCTTGCGTCATGCTCTGCATTCATTGACGACATTTTCTTAGCGGGGTATAATAAGGGTTATGTTGAATGTTGAAATTGGATGGTGATATCGATGAAGGTTACCAAGGAAGATCTCGAGAATGTTGCCGTGCTCTCGCGGCTCAGAATTCCGGAGGATCAGCAGCAGAAGTACATGCAGCAGATGGATTCAATCCTGACGTATATGGACAATCTGTCGGAAGTGGATACGACGGACGTCAAACCGACGACGTATGCTCTGCCGATGCAGAATGTGTTCCGCGAGGATGTCGTGCGTCCGTCGCTCGACCGCGAGGCAGCACTGCAGAATGCGCCGCTGCGCGACAACGGCTATTTCAAGGTGCCGAAAGTTCTCGAGGGCTGATAGGGAGGAACTGTTTTGAGACTGTATGAAAAACCAGCGCATGTCCTCCACGACATGCTGAAGAACAAGGAAATCACGGCGTCGGAACTCACGGAAGATGTGCTCGCTCGCGTCGATGAGGTCGAAGGCGATGTGCAGGCTTATCTGACGCTGACGCGCGAGGACGCGCGGAAGCAGGCGGAGGCTGCGGATCAGAAAATCGCCGCAGGTGAGAAGATTTCGTATCTCGAGGGCATTCCGGGCGCCATCAAGGATAATATCTGCACGAATGGCGTCAAGACGACCTGCGCATCGAAGATTCTCGACAATTTCGTTCCGCCGTACGACGCGACCGTCATCACGAAGCTCAAGAAGCAGCAGCCGGTGCTCGTCGGCAAGACGAACATGGATGAGTTCGCGATGGGCGGTTCCACCGAGAACTCGGCGTATCATGTCACGCGCAACCCGTGGAACCTCGACTGCGTGCCGGGTGGTTCGTCGGGCGGCTCGGCGGCTTCGGTCGCCGCTGGCACGGCGGTCTGGGCGCTTGGTTCGGATACCGGCGGATCCATCCGCCAGCCGGCTTCGTTCTGCGGTGTCGTCGGTCTCAAGCCGACCTATGGCCGCGTTTCGCGCTATGGCCTCGTCGCCTATGGTTCGAGCCTCGACCAGATTGGTACACTGACGCGCGATGTCACGGATGCTGCGCATATCCTCGGCATCATCGCGGGACATGACGAAATGGATTCGACGTCGGCGAACGTCGAGGTACCGTGCTTCGGCAAGGCGCTTCGCGAGGACGTCAAGGGCCTCAAGATCGGCCTGCCAAAGGAATATTTTGTTGAGGGCATGGATCCGGAGGTCGAGAAAGCCATCCGCACGGCCATCGAAGACTACAAGAAGCTCGGCGCGGAGGTCGTGGAGATTTCCCTGCCGCATACGAAATACGCGATTTCCGCATACTATCTGATCGCCCCGGCAGAGGCCGCGACGAACCTCGAGCGCTACGACGGCGTCAGCTATGGCGAGCGCGTAGATGGCGAAGATCTCGTGCAGATGATGACGAACACGCGCACGGAGCTTTTCGGCGAGGAAGTCAAGCGCCGCATCATGATCGGCAACTACGCGCTTTCTGCCGGTTACTATGATGCCTACTATCTGAAGGCGATGAAAGTTCGCACGCTCGTGCAACAGGATTACAAGGATGCGTTCGAGAAGGTTGACGTGATCCTGACGCCGGTTGCACCTACGCCAGCGTTCAAGATCGGCGAACTGACGTCTGACCCGCTGAAGCTCTATCTGCAGGATGTCTGCACGGTTCCTTTGAACCTCGCCGGGCTCCCGGGCATTTCCCTTCCGTGCGGCCGCAGCTCGAAAGGACTGCCGATAGGCATGCAGCTCATCGGCAAGGCGCTGGATGAGGAGACGATTCTTCGCGCGGCCTACACCTATGAGCAGAGCCATGACTATGCGAACGCATTGCCTGAGCTGGGAGGGAAGAACTGATGAAATACGAACCGGTAATCGGTCTGGAAATCCATTGTGAATTAAAGACAAAGACAAAGATCTTCTGCAGCTGCGCAACAGGATTCGGCGCAGAGCAGAATACGCATGTATGCCCGGTCTGCCTCGGTCTCCCGGGCGTCCTGCCGACGGTCAACAAGCGCGTTGTCGAGTTCGCCATCAAGGCGGGCCTCGCGACAAACTGCCATATCAATGGCTACAGCAAGTTTGACCGCAAGAACTATTACTATCCGGATCTGCCGAAAAACTGGCAGACCTCGCAGTACGACCTGCCGATTGCAGAGCACGGCTGGGTCGATATCGACGTGGACGGCGAGAAGAAGCGCGTGCGCCTGACGCGCATCCACATGGAGGAGGATGCGGGCAAGCTCGTCCATTCGGGTACGACCATCAAGGACTCGATCACGAGCGACGTCGATTACAACCGCACCGGCGTTCCGCTTCTCGAAATCGTTTCCGAGCCGGATATGCATTCGGCCGAAGAAGCGCGCGTCTACATGGAAAAGATCAAGGCCATCATGGAGTACATCGACGTCTCGAACTGCAAGATGGAGGAGGGCAACCTCCGCGCCGACGTCAATGTCTCGCTGCGCCCGGCCGGTACGAAAGAACTCGGCACGCGCACGGAGATGAAGAACATCAACTCGTTCAAGGGCCTCGTCGATGCCATCGATTATGAGATCGAGCGTCAGACGGAAGTCCTCGAGGATGGCGGCCACGTCGTGCAGGAAACGCGCACCTGGGATCCGGCACGCGGCATCACGCTCTCCATGCGCAGCAAGGAGAACGCGCACGACTACCGCTATATGCCGGAGCCGGATCTGCCGCCAATCGTCACGAGCGAGGAGACCATCGAGAAATACCGCAAGGAGCTGCCGGAGCTGCCGGATGCGCGCCGCGCACGCCTTGAGAAGGACTACGGCCTTTCCGATTACGATGCAGGTATCCTGACGAGCACGCGTGCGATGGCGGAATACTATGACGCCGTCGTCGCGACGGGCGCTGACCCGAAGCTCGCGGCGAACTGGATGATGGGCGACCTTGCAAAGGCGCTCAACGCGGAGGATATCGATATTTCCAAGTCCCCGGTCGAAGCAAAACGGCTCGGTGAGATGATCCAGCTGATTTCGAAGGGCACGATTTCCGGCAAGATTGCGAAAAAAGTGTTCAAGGAAATGTGGACGAATCCGGACGCACCGGAGAAGATCGTCAAGGACAAGGGCCTCGTGCAGATCACGGATACATCGGCCATTGAAGGCGTTGTCGACGAGGTCATCGCGAAGAACGAGAAGGCGGTCAGCGACTATAAGGGCGGCAACAAGAAAGCCATCGGCGCTCTGGTCGGTCAGGTCATGAAGGCGACCAAAGGCAAGGCAAATCCGCAGATGGTCAACAAGATGCTCGCACAGAAACTGAATGGATGACGGGCAGGATAAGCCTTTCAGCCGGTACAACGGGAACGCGGTTGTGCCGGCTGTTTTCTGCGTGGAAAACACCAGTTTACGTCTGGCGGTGTTTATGGTAAAATAGTACGGTATGCATCGCTAAGGAGGCAGCTCATGGAAAAACATATGAATACGAGCCGTCAACGAAATACAGATCCGAGAAAGAAAAAGAGCGGGGGGACAGGCAGCCGCGTCCTGATGGGATTCGGCATTGTCCTGCTCGTCATGATCATCGGCATTGGCTGCGGTTTCCTGACCGCGAGCATGAACACGAAGCCGGATCTTGCGAACGATATCCGTCCCCCGGCGACCTCGATCATCTACGATATCCACGGCAATGAGATTGCGAACGTCCATGCGGATCAGAACCGCAAGCCGGTGAAGCTCGCACAGGTCCCCAAAAATCTGCAGAACGCGTTCATCGCTGTCGAGGATAACCGCTTCTATGAACACGGCGGCATCGATCCGCGCGGCATCGTGCGCGCATTCTACGCGAATATCCGTGGCCGTACGGTTTCCGAGGGCGGCTCTACAATCACGCAGCAGCTCGCGAAGAACGCGTATCTGACGCAGGACCGCACGCTGAAGCGCAAGATCCAGGAGGTTTTCCTCGCCCTGCAGCTCGAGCGCCAGTACACGAAGGACGAGATCCTCGAGATGTACCTGAATCAGATCTATTTCGGGCAGGGTGCTTATGGTGTGCAGGCGGCGGCGCAGACCTATTTCGGCAAGAATGTCGAGGATCTGAGCCTCAACGAATGCGCGATGCTCGCGGGCATCCCGAAGAGCCCGAACTATTACTCTCCGCTGAACAATCTGCAGGCCGCGCAGGAACGCAAAGCGACCGTCCTCGACCAGATGGAGAAATACGGCTACATCAACAGCTCCACAGCGTCGAAGACGAAGAAAGAGAAGCTCAATCTCGTCAAGCCCGCGAAGAAGGAAGATACGACGCCGGCATCGTATTTCGTCGACTACGTCACGCAGACCATGATCGACAAATACGGAGCCGATGCGGTCTATAAAGAGGGCATGCAGATCTACACGACCCTCGATATGGACATGCAGAAGGCCGCCGAAGCTGCGATGAAGAACTTGCCGAACTCCCGCAAAGATGGAAACGGCATCGAGCAGCCGCAGGGCGCGCTCGTCGCCATCGACCCGCAGACCGGCTATGTCAAGGCCATGGTCGGCGGGCGCGGCACGGATCAGTTCAATCGCGCGACGATGGCTGTCCGTCAGCCGGGTTCTGCCTTCAAGCCGTTCGTCTTTGCGGCAGCGCTTGAGAACAAATTCACGCCGGATACGGTGATCGACGATAGCCCAATCAAGGACTCGAACGGCTGGAATCCGCAGAACTTCGACCGCTCTTTCCATGGCAAGGTCACGCTCCGTGAGGTCGCGCAGCATTCGCTGAATGTGCCGACGATAAAGATTGCGAAACAGCTCGGCATCGATAAGCCGATTTTCTACGCACAGGAAATGGGCATCAGTACCTTCGTGCTCGACGGGCCGCAGAACGATAAGAACCTGTCGACAGCAATCGGCGGCCTGACGAAGGGCGTGACGCCGCTCGAAATCACGAGCGCGTATGGCACGTTCGCGAACAAGGGTCTCCATGTCGATCCGGTCGTCGTCGTGAAGGTCGTCGACCGCAACGGGAAGGTGCTCGAACAGGCGGCGCCGAAGACCAAGCAGGTCATCAGCGAGTCCAGTGCGGCAGATCTCACGAGCATGCTCGAGACCGTCGTCGAGAAGGGCACAGGCGCGCGGGCGCGTCTTGCGGATCGTCCGGCAGCGGGCAAGACCGGCACGACCGATGATTACCGCAACGCCTGGTTCATCGGTTATACTCCGGATCTGGTCGCCGGTGTCTGGATTGGTTGTGACGACAACGCCTCGCTCGGAAATATGACCGGCGGCACGCTGCCGGCATCCATCTGGAAGGCCTTCATGACAAAGGCGCTCGCCGGCACGCAGACGAAGAATTTCGACGGCTCAGCAGTATCGCGCCGCGGCGGTATCAACGAGCTCGAAGATGACCGCGGCAATGGCACGAAGTCGAAAAAGACCGAGAAAGAAGCAAAGAGCACTACGAAAGAGAAAACGCAGGAAGGCTCGAAGCAGAACAACGCAGGCGGCGGTGACGGCGGCAATCAGGCTCCGGCTCAGCCGGCAGCCCCGGCTCCTGCGGCACCGGAACCCGGCGAGAACATCTCGAAGGGCCGGAACTGACATTAGGAATACATCTCAAAAGGAGAGAGTCTGTTGGCAAACGTATTCGATACACTGAAAGAGCGCGGATTCATCGCGCAATGCACGAATGAGGCAGAGCTCCGCGAGCTCTTTGACAAGGAACGCGTGACGTTCTATATCGGCTTTGACCCAACGGCGGACAGCCTGCACGCGGGCCATTTCCTCGCACTGATGGCCATGGCGCATATGCAGCGCGCCGGGCATCGGCCCCTCGCGCTCGTCGGCGGCGGCACCGGTACGGTCGGCGACCCGACGGGCCGCACGGATATGCGCAAGATGCTGACGGATGAAGACATCGAGCACAATTGCGAATGCTTCAAGAAGCAGATCAGCCGTTTCATCGACTTCTCCGATGGCAAAGCGCTGATGGTCAATAACGGGGACTGGCTCCGCAAGCTCAATTACATCGACCTCCTGCGCGATGTCGGTGCCTGCTTCACGGTCAACCGCATGCTGGCCGCTGAGTGCTATAAGCAGCGCTGGGAGAAGGGCCTCACGTTCCTCGAATTCAACTACATGGTCATGCAGGCCTATGACTTCCTCGAACTCAACCGACGCTATGGCTGCAAGCTCGAGATGGGCGGTGACGACCAGTGGTCGAACATCATCGCGGGTGTCGAGCTCAACCGCCGCAAGCAGAACGTGCAGGTCTACGGCCTCACGAACCAGCTGCTGACGAAGAGCGACGGCAAGAAGATGGGCAAGACGGCCGGCGGTGCGCTCTGGCTCGACGCGAACAAGACGTCGCCGTACGAGTTCTACCAGTACTGGCGCAACGTCGATGACGCCGACGTCGAGAAATGCCTCTCGCTGCTGACGTTCCTGCCGATGGAGGAAGTGCATCGGCTCGGTTCCCTCGAAGGTTCGAAGATCAACGAGGCCAAATCCGTCCTCGCGTATGAGGTCACGAAGATTGTACACGGCGAAGAGGAAGCTAACAAGGCGAAGAAGTCTGCCGAGGCGCTGTTCGGCGGAGCAGGCAATGCCGCCGATATGCCGGAAGTGCAAGCAGAGAGCGGCAAGAAGCTTCTCGATGTGCTGACGGAGGGCAAAGTCTTCGCCTCGAAGGGTGAGGGTCGCCGCCTGATCAAGCAGAACGGCCTTTCGCTCAATGACGCAAAAGTAACCGACGCGGATTATGTTCTGCAGGACAGCGATTTCACGGACGGCGAGGCCATCGTCAAGAAGGGCAAGAAAAAGTACTATAAGCTCGTCAAGTGATTGACGGGGAAGCGCCTGCAGCGTTATAATAATTAAGTTACCAACGAATTGTTAAAGGAGCGAAATACATTGTCAGGACATTCTAAATGGGCAAACATCAAACGCAAGAAGGGTGCAAATGACGCCATCCGCGGGAAGATTACGACGAAGATTGGCCGCGAGATCACGATTGCCGTACGCATGGGCGGCGCGGATCCGACGGGCAACATGCGCCTGAAGCTCGCGCTCTCGAAGGCGAAGGCGAACAACATCCCGAAGGACAACATCAAGCGCGCCATCGACAAGGGTCTCGGCAACACCGAGGGCTCGAACTATGAGGAGCTCACGTACGAGGGCTATGGCCCGGCTGGCACGGCAGTCATGCTCGATATCCTGACGGATAACCGCAACCGCACGGCGGCCGATGTGCGCCACCTGTTCTCGAAGTTCGGCGGCAACCTCGGCCAGGACGGCTGCGTGGCCTGGATGTTCAAGCAGAAGGCCGTCTTCGTCGTCGAGAAGGAAGAGTTCGACGATGAGGATACGCTCATGGAGATCGCGCTCGATGCTGGTGCCGAGGATATGAAGGCGGAGGATGAGTATTTCGAGATCACCGGTGAGCCTTCTGCCTATGACGATATCGAGAAAGCGCTCGAAGAAAAGGGCATCCCTCTTGCTTCTTCCGAAGTCTCGATGATTCCGGACACGACGGTTCATCTCGAAGGCAAGGATGCAGAGAAGATGCAGAATCTCCTCGATGCCCTCGAAGAGAGCGACGATGTGCAGAACGTCTACAGCAACTGCGATATGGATGAAGCGTAAGTCTCGATACTGGACGATAGAAAAAACTCCCTCGATTGAGGGAGTTTTTTTGAACAAGGATAGAGATCCAATTGGGGGATGAAACTATGCTGGCATTGGGCATTGACCCGGGGACGGCAATCTGCGGATACGGCTTTGTCGAATCCGTCGGCAGCCGGCTCATCCCGCGGGCCTATGGGTCGATTTTCACGACGCCGAAAATGAAGATGGAAGACCGCCTCATGAAGATTTACGATGACCTCGATATGCTCATCAAGAAATACCAGCCGGACGTCATGGGCGTCGAAAGGCTCTACTTCAACCGCAACGTCACGACGGCCATCCCGGTCGGACAGGCGCGCGGCATCGTGCTGCTCGCCGCGGCGAAGAACCATCTCCGGCTCGTCGAGCGCACGCCGATGCAGATCAAGCAGGATGTCACGGGCTATGGGAAAGCGACGAAGGAACAGGTCATTTACATGGTCACGAAGCTGCTGAACCTTGAAAAGCCGCCGAAGCCCGATGACACGGCCGATGCGCTCGCCATCGCCATCTGCACGACGTATTGCATGAACAGCCCGGTGTTCCGGAACCGCCTGTAATCATTTCAGCAAGTCCTGATGTGCGTTGATGATCTCGGCCATGAGCATTTTTCCGCGGATGTCCGGGTGCAGGCCGTCGGAGCAGAAGGCTGTTTCCATGACGGTGCCCGTCGTATCGTAGAAATAGGGCTCAAGATCGATATGGTACTTCTGCTGCTTGATCCACGCGTTGACCTTCTTCAGCTTTTCCGGCCACATCGGGTCAGTATCCGTGTGGAACGCGTAACGGATATTGCCCGGATGGATTGGCATGAGCGTCAGGAAAATTGGCCGGATATCGTTGGCCTCGCATTTTTTTTCGATTTCCTGCAGGTCATGGATGATGCTTTCCGCTGTGATGTTATCGGCGCGGAGGGAATTCGAGCCGGTCAGGATCAGCAGATTCTCCGGCTGGAACGGCAGGACATCCTGGTCGAAGCGCAGGAGCGTCGTATGCGAGGTATCGCCGCTGTGGCCGAGGTTGATGCATGGGAAATCCAGATAGGTCGTATAGCTGTACTCGAGCGCAGATGGTGCGTTCGATACGGCGCCGCCCCCGTGCGTGATGCTGTCGCCGAGCGCCGCTGCGCGCACGCGCTTCGCGTGTGAGGCGACAACAAAGTGCTCGGTATCCGACCAGGTGCCGATCGGCTTTCCTTTCTTGTCGACGGCGCGGACCCGCCAGTAATAATCCCCGGCGTAGGGGCGGGGGTATTCATCGTAGCAGACCATTGCGCTCTGCACGGTTTTGTACCAGACGCGTTTCGGATCCGGCTTCGTCCCGTGTTCCTCCACCGGCTTTTCCGTCAGCAGCTCGACCTCGTAATGCTCGATATCGTGCAGCGGAATCCAGTGGTACACCGGATAAAGCGGCTGCTGGAAATCCGGCATCTGGTCGAAATTGTTGAGCATGGGGCGGTTAGGCGCCTGACGCGCCGGATCGATGCAGATTTCCTCCGCCTTGGAGAAAACGCCGATCGGCTGCAGGTGCAGATCCAGCGCGCGCACGCGGTACCAGACGCTTTTGCGGCCGCGATACGGGCGAAGATCCGCCTGCCAGCCGTTCGTATAGATTTCATGCGTGTTTTCCAGATGGTTTGCGCTTGGATCGAGCTCGGTGCCACCCTCCTTTTCCGGCGGCGCGGCTAGCAGTTCAACCTCATAGCAGACCGCCCCGGGAATCGCATGCCAGACGAGGAACGGCATCAGGCTCGCCGGATCCTCCTCTGTGTAATGGAAGATGCTGACCGGCGCGGCCTCTGCCGGCTTTTCCGCAAAATCCGGGTTCGCAATCGGTTTCGATGGCCCGGCGATGCGCCCGAAGATGCCATAGGCCGTCACGCGGTACGAGACCGGGATGGCTGTACCCGGCACGGAAAACGAATCCGAAAGCGTATAAGAACTCTTCAGCAGGTGCTTTTCCGGAGATCCCGGCACGAGTCCCGTCGTCTGCGAGAGCGTTTCGACCTGGTAGATGCAGGGGTAGGGCAGCCGCTTCCAATGCAGTGTGAGTTTTCCGTCGCGCTCGTCAAAAGAGGCCTGCGTATTCCAGCTGGAGAAACCGAAAACATCGGTCTTTTCGGCAACGAACAAAGAAATCACCGAAAAAAATAAAATGATACAGATAAAAAGAAGAAATTTCTTCATAAAATTCACGCCTTGTCCGTTATTCCACCGCAGGATTTCCAAAGCGCTGTTCTTTGAAAATCGTGCATATACCTTATTATAGCATAAACCAAGCCAGAAACGGAAATGTCGCGGACAAAGAAGCATCGGAAGGAGAACGAGATGAGGAAAAGGAATGGTCTGCTGATCGTGCATACCGGCGATGGCAAAGGGAAGACGACGGCCGCGCTCGGCCTTGCACTGCGCGCATGCGGCGATGGGATGAACGTGCTGATCCTGCAATTCATCAAAGGGAACTGGGACAGCGGGGAAATGCGCACCATCGAGGCTCTTGGCAAAGTATCCGGCATGGGGCTCGGGCATATCGAGCTGCGCCGCTTCGGGCGCGGCTTCACGAGGAAAGAGGAGTCCGAGGAGAAACGGCTCGAGCACGTCAAAGCAGCACATGAAGCGCTGGATGCCGCGCGTATGGCAATGGACGCGGGGAAATGGGATCTGCTGATCCTCGATGAAATCAACTACGCGGTCGACTTCGGCCTGATTTCCGAGCAGGAAATGCTCAGCCTTGCAGAAAAACGTCCGGAAAATCTCCACCTTGTCTTCACTGGCCGGAATGCGCGCTCCTCCATCCTCACGCGAGCCGATCTCGTCACGGAAATGCACTGCGTCAAGCATCCCTATGCGAAAGGAAT
Source organism: Selenomonadaceae bacterium (assembly GCA_036733925.1). Classification (GTDB taxonomy): domain Bacteria; phylum Bacillota; class Negativicutes; order Selenomonadales; family Selenomonadaceae; genus UBA2897. The sequence continues at coordinate 17,997 of DAIMZO010000018.1, forward strand.
CCGGGCGCAGCGAGGCATCGAATTCTGATTTGTTTCCCGCGTCTTGAATCGCGCGGGATTTTTCGTTATAATGATAAGGTCATAAGGACAAGGTCTTAATTTTCACGAAACAGAAAAAGAAGGTTATTTTCTTGCATATCGTATTGATTGAGCCGGAGATTCCGGGGAATACGGGGAATATTTCGCGGACATGCGCCGCGACGGGCATTCATCTGCATCTTGTCAAGCCGCTCGGTTTCTCCGTCGATGATAAACATCTGAAACGGGCTGGCCTCGATTACTGGCCGCTCCTGCATGTCGAGATTCACGAGAATTTCGACGAAGTGCTGAAGAAGTACGGGGAGCACCGGTTCTTCTATTTTTCCACGAAAGCGCCGCATGTGTACACCGATGTGCATTACGAGTCCGAGGACTTCCTCGTTTTCGGCAAGGAATCCGCTGGCATTGATGAGCACATCCTGAAGGCGAACTGGGATCACGCAATCCGCATCCCGATGATTGCCGAGGCGCGTTCGCTGAATCTCTCGAACTCAGTCGCGATTGTCGCCTACGAGGCGGAACGGCAGCTCGGCTACCCCGGTATGCGCGAAGTCGGGCCGGGGCTCCGCATTGATGGGAATTATGTCAAGTGAAGAATGAGGATGAGCATAGACATGAAAAATCAAGCATTTGAGGAAGCCTGCCGCGCCTTCCTGCCGGAAGGGCAGTTTCTCGCCGATGAACCGATGAAGAAGCACACGACGTTCCAGATCGGCGGACCGGCGGATTATCTGGTTCTGCCATCGAGCACGGAGGACGTGCAGCGCATCGTACGCGCGGCATCTGCGGCAGAACTGCCATACATGGTGCTCGGGAATGGCTCGAATGTTCTCGTCAGCGACCGCGGCATCCGCGGCGTCGTCATCAAGCTCGATACACCGATGGCGGAGATCCGCGTCGAGGGGAACAGGGTGACGGCCATGGCTGGTGCCCTGCTGAAAGATGTCAGCAAGGCCGCAGCGGAGCACGGTCTCGCCGGTCTTGAGTACGCCTGCGGGATTCCAGGCAGCGCTGGCGGCGCGGTGTTCATGAATGCCGGTGCATACGCGGGAGAGACGAAGCATGTCGCGCATTCGGTTCGCGCGGTGACGAAAAACGGGGAAATCCGGGAATTCTCACAGAAAGAGCTCGACCTCGGCTATCGGCACAGCGCGTTCCAGACCAATGGCGCGATCATCTGCGAAGTGACGTTCGAGTGCGTCCCCGGCGACAAGGACGAGATTGAAGCAAAGATCCGCGACTACACCGAGCGCCGCGAGAGCAAGCAGCCGCTCGAAATGCCGAGCGCAGGAAGCACGTTCAAGCGCCCGAAGGGCTATTTTGCCGGTACCTTAATCGATCAGACCGGGCTGAAGGGGCTGACGGTCGGCGGCGCGCAGGTGTCTACGAAGCACGCAGGATTCATCGTAAACAAAGGAGATGCGACCGCAGCCGATGTGCTCCACTTGATTGCCGAGGTGCAGCGGCGCGTGCAGGCCGCGCACGGCGTCCTGCTGCATCCGGAAGTCCGCCTGATTGGCGACTGGGATCCGGCGCTGCTGGCATCCGTCCAATAAAAATCTCTGAAATTTCCGGAGAAGCAGGATTTTTCTCGCCCATTTCCGAATATAGACAATATAAAAGGAATCGGAAATGGGAGTGATTACTATGCGGCTGAGTTTTTTAGGTGCGGCACATACGGTAACGGGTTCCTGCTATCTGCTTGAGACCCAGGAGAAGCATTACCTGATTGACTGCGGCATGTTCCAAGGATCAAAGCGCATCCGTCAGATGAACTATGATGACTTCTCGTTCAATCCGGCGGATATCGAAGGCGTATTGATCACGCATGCGCATATCGACCACTGCGGCCTCCTGCCGAAACTGGTCAAAGAGGGTTTCAAAGGAAACATCTACGCGACAAAATCGACCTGCGACCTCGCGAAGATTATGCTTCCGGATTCTGCGCACATCCAGTCCGCCGACGCGGAGATGCTGAACCGCAAGGGTGCCCGGCGCGGCGATCAGCCGGTCAGCCCGCTCTACTCGATGGAGGATGCGGACGAGGCGCTGAAGCATTTCATCGCGGTTCCCTATAATGAGAACTTGCAGTTCGCCGACAATATCCGCGTGAAATTCCGCGATGCCGGCCATATCCTCGGCTCTGCCATCATCGAGATGTGGGTCACCGAGGAGGATAAGACGACAAAGCTCGTATTCTCCGGCGATCTCGGTCAGCCGAATCAGCCGATCATCAAGGATCCGACGGTGATTGACGGCGCGGATTTCCTGCTTGTCGAATCGACGTACGGCGACCGCGTGCATCAGATTTACGACCATGAGGAAGCCCTCATGGAGATCATCAACGATACGATGGATCGCGGCGGCAATCTCGTGATCCCGTCGTTCGCGGTTGGGCGCACGCAGACCCTGATTTATCATTTCTACCGCCTCTGGAAACAGGGGAAGCTCGACGGCGATATCCCAATCGTCATCGACAGCCCGCTCGCCATCGCCGCGACGAGGGTTTTCCTGCAGAATTTCATGGATTTCGATGACGAAACGGTCGCCTTTTTCCAGGAATCCGGCAAGGTTCCGAGTTTCCCGCAGCTCCGCATCTGCCAGACGGCAGCGGAATCCCGTGCACTGAATACGTCCGAGGGTTCGGCAATCATCCTTTCGGCTTCCGGTATGGCAGATGCCGGCCGTATCCTGCATCATCTCAAACATAACCTCTGGCGCCCGGAGTCGACAATCCTGTTTGTCGGCTACCAGGCGGAGGGGAGTCTCGGGCGCCGGCTCGTCGACGGCATCAAGCGCGTCCGCGTGCTCGGCGAAGAGATTGCCGTACGCGCGCAGATCAAGATGCTCGACGGATTCTCAGCCCATGCGGATGCCAATCAGCTCATGGACTGGATTTCGAAGATTCAGGACCCGAAGCCCGCAAAAGTATTCATCGTACACGGCGAGGGGCAGTCGCAGGAGGCCCTCAAGAATCGCATCCAGAAAGAGTGCGGCGAAGAAGTCTACATCCCGTTCCGCGGCGATCTCGTGCAGATCAGCGGCCGCGCTTCGGAAATCCAGCCGTCGAACATCCCGGAGGTTTCGGTCGAGAAGGAAATGGAAGACGTACTCAAGGATTTTGACGCCGACTATCGTCAGCTGCGGCATAAGGTTCTCCAGCTCGTTATCCGTCAGCCGAAGACCATGGAACCAATCATCAAGGTCATGACGAAAGGGCGGAACTATCTGCGGAAACTCTTTGCACCGTTCAATGTATGATGCTATAATGACGGGAGGAGGCCGGTCATGCTGTCAGAAATCGTCATGAATCTGATCCGGGATCTTGGCATACCCATACTCCCTCTGTCCACGATTGAGCGGAATCTGCGGCCCATGGAACAGAAGGGCTTGCTCGAGATTCGTTCCATCAAAGTGCGGCAACATCGTTCCCTGAGCGTCGTATTCACGGGACTGGAGGAAAAACGCCGCATCCTCGCGCGGGCAAACGGGGAGGATTATGACCCCGGCTATCCATACTACAAGCTCATGATTTTTGACGATGGCTCCTGGATGACAAAGGTCGCTTCTCTCGATGAGATCCCATACTGGCCGCGGATCATCGATGCGCTGTATGGAGATCATCTGCTGGAAATCTACCGGATGGAGGACACCCGGTATCGGAATCTTTACATGCCGCCACCTTCTTATCCTCATGAAAGTGACGACGGGAAAGAAAAGAATTGAAGGAAGGAATGGTGGCGTTATGCCTTCATGGGATATCTTATTGGGATTGCTGATTGTATCGTTGTTCGGTTTCTGGGAGGGGGCCTGCTCCATGATGGTGCGGTATGCCTCACAGGGCTATCCCGTCGAGAAAATCAGCAACGACCGCTTCAAGTCTGAGGGCTCCATGATTGTTGCGACCTTCTGCTTCTTCCTCATGATCATCGTCGGCTTCCTGCTGATTTACGGCATGAATCGTTGATAGGGAGGGCCTATCGATTTCAGAAGCGACGGATTTACGGCCAGATACTCCCCATCATCTCTCGCTCTCCATCCAGTGCGAGATGATGGGGAGTCTTTATGTTCTTGCAAAAGAAAAAACCTTCCCGTGCCGGGAAGGCTGGAAACGATCCGAATGGATCCAATCAGAACAGCATGTTGATGAGATTGCCGGTCGTCACGAAACCGGAGATGTTCTGCAGGGTGCGGCCGGTGTAGAGCGAGGCAACGGTGGTCTCGCCGCCGAGCATGCTCGACATGGACGGGAACACTTTGTCCTGCTGGAACTTTGCGAGGCTGACATGACTTTCGGCTTTGCCGGAGAGTCCGTTCCTGCCGAGCAGATTCTCGGTGCGGCTGCTTTCGGTCGTCAGCGCTTTTGCGAGCTTGTCCTCATTGACGGAGAGTGCGCCGGTCTTGCTGTCGACGTTGATGCCGATGGCAGCGTAGGAATCGGCGCGGTAGGTCGTATCGGCGAACTCCGTTGCGAGTGCGCTCGCGCGGTTCGATACGTCCTTGTTGTCCGAGAAGAACGACAGCGCGTCATTGTAGTCCGAGACCAGCGACTTCACGTTGCTGATCGCGGCTTTCAAGCCATCGCTGTACGTCGTCTTGCCCGAGGAATCCGTCGTAATGTCGCTCGCGGAGAAATCGTAGTTCATGTTCTTGACCGTGGAGGCCGAACTCGACAGATCCGAAAGCGTGGACTTCATCTCGGTGTTGAACGTATTCTTCGTCTCGGTGTAGGAGCTCACAAGCCCTGCGTATCCCTCCCGGACACTCGTGAGCGTATTGAGATCCGATTCTGCCGAAGATGTGGCGGCCGAACTCGAGAAGATCGAGGACGATGAACTCTTCGCGTTGGCGTAAGCACTGCTGATGCTGGCAAGCGAACTCGAGGAAGAATTCGTCATGCTGCCCGTCAGGCTCAGCCCGTTTTTGGATGCGAACTTGTACATCATGTACGTATTGTTCGCGATAGAGGAAATCGTAGACATCGATGACACCCCCTTCCATGGTGATGCAACATACATTCCTTCTCCCTATATTATACCATAAAAACGTCGCGGACATAGCGTTTTTCCGGCTGTTTTTCAATAAATGTGATACGTCTTCCATGGAATCTGATCGACGCGGATGCTTTTCAGGAAGTCGACGATATCCTTGCGCCCATAATAATGCGGCGTGCCGTCGCTGTCCTGGCTCATCAGGATGATCGGCATATTCGGGAAGTAGGGGCGGAGCGCCTGCCGCATCTGTACCGCACGGACGGTGTAGGTCGTGATGTAGGATTTCACCGAAACGATGGCAAACGTAACGCCCTGCTCGAGAATTACAGCCCCGTGGATTGTGGTCATCGCTGAAAATCTCTCCTTTCTGAAAGGTCAAAAGGATAAATACAGCTTCATTGTAGCAAAACACCGCAAACTGTCAAGAATCCGGAAAAAGGAAAAAGGAGGCTTTTTATGCAAAAAACTGCTCAATGTCAAGCATACGGTTGTAGAATCTCACGATTTTTACACAGGTGCTGACAGTGTTGCCCACCTCCGCATCAAGGCTCGTCCCAATGCGTGGCATCAGGATGACTGCCCGTTCTGCGGAAGGCGCTGCCCCGGTTACGACCATCCGGCAATGCACCGGAAAATTTGGCGCGGACTGGATTATTGAAGCAACAAACAACAAAATCAAGTTGATCATCCGCAAGGCATATGGCTTCCGGAACATACGTCCCGGTCCGCGCGCAAAGGCGATGCTCGAGGAAGCTGGCTGCCATGTGCGCGAGGTGGTCGTGCTGCCGCGCCTCATAAAGGCCGGTCTCCGCGTCGACATCGTAAAGGGCGACGCGCATGGCTACACCTTTGATACAGCAGGGAAGGACAGCAGCCGCTTCCGCCAGACTGGCGCAGACGCCGTGGCGGTCGCGAGCCCGGACGACTATTTCATCGAGCAGCGGACCAGGGAACGCATCAATCTTGCGGCCCTTGCGGCGCGTTTTATAGGCGTTGACCTCGCTCTGGTGGAAAGCCGCGCACATGGGCCGGCACCTGTGATTGCCCTTTGCCGGGATGATGAACCGTTCCTGCGCGAAGGGACAGCCGCGATCTTCTCCAAGCCGCATGTTGACGGATCCAGAGATTCTGCACAGTACGATCTGGACGATATCGATGCCGCGGTGAAAGTGATTGTCTTCCTTACCGGGAAATAGGGGGGAATAGATGAATCTTTCCACAAGATTATTCTTGCATCATATCTGTAACTATGTTACACTGAAATACATTGGATGTATTCGAAGAGGAAAGATGAATGGGAGGAGCGGTATCTTATGCAGGCGGAGAAGAAATTGGCGTCGATGGGGATTCAGCTGCCGGAAAGTTCGGCAGCCAAGGGAATGTATCTTCCCGGAGTGCGCGTCGGCAATATGATTTATATTTCCGGACAGGGCCCTTTCGTGGATGGGAAGCTGGCGCTCAGCGGCCATGTCGGTGCGGAGCTGACTTTGGAACAGGGGCAGGAGGCCGCCCGCATCTGCGCGGTCAACATTCTTTCGGTCTTGAAGAACCTGCTTGGAGACTTGGATAAAGTCAAGCAGATCGCCAATCTGCAGGCGTTCGTGAACAGCACCCCGGATTTCCATGAGCAGCACCTCGTCGTGAACGGGGCATCACAGCTCCTTTTCGATGTCTTCGGGGAGGCAGGACGTCATTCCCGCACCGCGGTCGGCACGACCTGCATGCCTTTTGATATGCCGGTCGAAATCCAGGCGGTTGTTGCCGTAAAAGAAGATTGACGGCAACCTATTCAGAATCTCAGCAGGATGGGGAGGCAGTTTATGGGAAAAATGAATTTACGCGGTCTGGTCGTATGCCGTCCATTCTTGCAGGATCCGGTGATCCAGGCTCTAGTTGAGGCAGAGGAACAGCCAGAGCAGCCATTCGTGCGGCAGGAGGCAGCTTCGCTGCTGCTGGCGGCCGCCGAAAAAATCGGGTTGCACGGGAATATCTTATGCCAGTATTTCCTCTACTTATTGACTGAGGGGAATACCATCGCGGCAGAATCCGTCGAACGTTCCGGGCAGACAGGCAGCGGCATGACAAAGGCTATGGCCTGGGATATGCATCTGTTATGGCCCTATTTCCATGAGCCCGCTTCCAAGATATTGGGACTGGATTTTCTCGATGCTTATGAACCGGTTGAGCCGAAGAATTATGGGGACATCCAAACCTTGAGAAAAGTGCTTTCTGCAGCGTCGGATCCGGAGGAAGCGGCAGAAGGCCTGATGCGCCATTATGCCGTCTACGGGTGTGGGAAACTCGCACGGTTCGTTGCGTTCCGCCTCAGTGCTGGCGGGAATCTGGTCGGCATCGCGGATTTCCCGCATTTCGACTGGGAAGATCTCCTCGGCTATACGGATCAGAAGCAAAGGCTGCTCGCGAATACCGTTGCGTTCGTTTCCGGACAAGCAGCGAATAATGTGCTGCTCACCGGTGCGCGCGGCACGGGGAAATCTACCGCGGTCAAGGCACTGGTATGCCGTTACTGGCGCAAGGGACTGCGCCTCGTACAAGTGCAGCGTGACCAGCTCCATGGCCTGCAGAGCCTGATGGAAAAACTCGGCAGGATCCGCAGCAAGAAATTCATCTTGTTCCTCGATGATCTGTCCTTTGACGAAAACGAGAAAGAATACAAATACCTGAAATCCGCGATCGATGGCGGCGTAACGCCACAGCCTTCGAATGTGCTGATCTACGCGACGTCCAACCGCCGCCACCTTCTCAAAGAGACCTGGCGCGACCGGAGTAGCGAACAGGAGGAGGTCTATAGGAACGACAGCGCCAATGAATCCATTTCCCTGTCGGATCGGTTCGGCCTGATCCTGCACTATTCCACACCGACACAGGATGAGTATCTTCAGATCATCGCCCATGAACTGAAGAAGGCTGGCGTGGTGCTCGAACCGGAGCAGCTGCGCATCGAAGCGCTGCGCTGGGAGATGGGGCATTCCGGGCGCAACGGCCGCATTGCGCAGCAGTTCGTCCGTTGGTATCTCGGGACGCGCCAATCGGAAGATGTGCAGGGATGATTGCCGGGAGTTTCGCGGAATCCTTACAAAAATTGCGCGGAATCCTTGCATTTTGTGTGTAACTGTGTTACACTAAAATTCGTCAGCGAGGATGAAGGAAAGTAATCCGCTTGAAGCAGGCGTAGAGAGCCCCGGCTGGTGGGATGGGGCACTGCATGGCGGGTGAAGTTCCCTTCGGAGCTCCGCAGGTGAAACGAGGTGCATATCCTAGAAAGTAGCCTGCGGCGTGAGCCGCGTTAAGGCAGGAATGAGTAATAAAGCAGAGTGGTACCGCGAAAGCGTATGGCATAGAACTATGCAGGCCTTCGCCTCTGGGAGTCAGCCTCCCCGAGGCGGAGGCTTTTGTATTGGAGGTTTCAATATGGAAGAAAAGGTAAGAGAGCTCAAGGCGCAGGCAGAGGCGGCCATCCAGAATGCCGCAGGAAGCCTCAAGGACCTCGATGACATCCGCGTGAAGTTCCTCGGCAAGAAGGGCGAGTTTACGACGATCCTGCGCGGCATGGGAGCCGTTGCAAAGGAAGACCGCCCGAAGATTGGCAAGATCGTCAACGAAGCGAAAGCTCAGGTTGAGGCGCTCCTCGCGGCAAAGAACGAGGAACTCAAGGAGCGCGCGCTCGAGGAGAAGCTCGCAAGCGAGAAGATCGACGTGACGCTGCCGGGCCGCCGCCAGCCGCTCGGCCATCTGCATCCGCTGACGCTGACGCTCGAACGCATAAAGGACATCTTCTTCCGCATGGGCTTTTCCGTCGAGGAGGGGCCGGAAATCGAGAAGGACTATTTCAATTTCGAGGCGCTGAACCTGCCGAAGGATCATCCGGCACGCGATATGCAGGACTCGTTCTACATCACGGATGAAATCTTGATGCGTTCACAGACCTCGCCGGTGCAGGCGCGCACGATGCAGAAGAACGATCCGAACGCGCCGATCCGCATGATTGCGCCGGGACGCGTCTATCGCCGCGATGAGTACGATGCGACGCACTCTCCGATGTTCACGCAGGTCGAGGGCCTCGTCATCGACAAGGGCATCAGTCTCGGTGACCTCAAAGGGACGCTCGAGCTTTTCCTTCGCCAGATCTTCGGCGAGGAAGTCGGCGTGCGCCTGCGCCCGAGCTTCTTCCCGTTCACGGAACCGTCCGCAGAAGTCGATATCTCCTGTGTCATGTGCCACGGCAAAGGCTGCAAGGTGTGCAAGGGGACGGGCTGGCTCGAGATCCTCGGCGCCGGCATGGTTCATCCGCATGTCCTCGAGATGAGCGGCTACGACCCGAAGGTCGTTTCTGGCTTCGCGTTCGGCATGGGCGTCGAGCGCATCGCGATGCTGTCCTACGGTGTCGACGACCTGCGCCTGTTCTACGATAACGACAAGCGCTTCCTGCAGCAGTTCTGATAGCGGATAAGCGGATAGAGGAGATAGATTATGCAAGTATCCATCAAATGGCTGAAAGATTATATTGATTTCGACTGGACGGCGGAGGAACTCGCCGACAAATTCACAATGGCTGGCGTACCGGTCGAGAACGTCGTGCACGCGGACGAAGGACTGGAAAAGGTCGTTACGGGCCGTCTCGAGAGCGTTGAAAAACATCCGGATTCAGACCATCTGCAGATTTGCCAGGTGAATGTCGGCGCCGATGAGCCGCTGCAGATCGTGACGGGCGCGCAGAACGTGCGCGAGGGGCAGGTCGTCCCGGTCGCGATGATCGGCGCGAAGCTGCCGAACGGCCAGAAGATCTCGAAGGGCAAGCTGCGCGGTGTCGCGTCGAACGGCATGCTCTGTAGCGCGGGCGAGCTCCACATGGATCTCGAGAAGCTGCCGGAAGAGCAGAAGAACGGCATCTACATCCTGCCGGCAGACACGCCGGTCGGCGAGCCGGTCGCGAAGATTCTTGGACTTGACGATGTCGTGCTCGAGTTCGAGCTGACGGCGAACCGCGGAGACTGCTTCAGCGTGTTCGGCCTCGTGCGCGAAATCGGCGTGCTGACGGGCAACACGCCGAAATGGCCAGAAATCATCTGCAAAGAGGATGACCCGGCAAAGACGGCCGACCTCATCTCCTGCGGGATTGACGCGCCGGAGCTCTGCGACCGCTACGCAGCCCGCGTCATCAAGAACGTGAAGATTGGTCCGTCCCCGGACTGGATGCAGCAGCGCCTCGAAGGAGCCGGCATCCGCGCCATCAACAACGTCGTCGATGTCACGAATTTCGTCATGGTCGAGCTCGGCCAGCCGATGCACGCCTATGATTATGACGAGATTACGGGCCATACGCTGAGCGCACGCCTCGCCAAGCCGGGCGAGAACCTCCATACGCTCGATGACAACAGCCGCGTCGCCAAGGGGACAGAACTCGTCATCGCGGACAGCGAGCACCCGGCGGGCCTCGCCGGCATCATGGGCGGTCTCGAGACGGAGATCACGGAGAACACGAAAACCATCGTGCTCGAGTCCGCGTCCTTCAACGGGCCGAGCATCCGCCGCACGTCGCGCGCCTGCGGCCTGCACACGGAGGCGTCGGGACGCTTCGAGCGCGGCGTCGATGTGCCGGATATCCCGCGCGCCCTCGACCGCGCCGCCCAGCTCCTGCAGGACATGGGCGCATGCACGGTCGCGCAGGGCATCGTCGACGTCTATCCGAGCCCGAAACAGCCGGTGAAGATTCCGTATACCGCAGAGCAGATCAACCGTCGCCTCGGCATGAAGCTCGACGGCGTTGCCATGAACGGCATCCTGGAAAAACTCGGCTTTGCTGTCGAAGCAAAGGGCGACGGCTATGTCGCCACCGTGCCGAACTGGCGCAACGACTGCACCTATATGGAAGACCTCTCCGAGGAAGTCGCCCGCATCTACGGCTTCGACAATATCCCGGCGACGGTGCCGCATGGCCCGATGATGCAGGGCAAGCAGAGCGAGAAGCAGAACCTCATCGAGAAGATTAAGCACACGCTCGCCGCGCTCGGCATGACGGAGGAGCTGTCGTTCAGCTTCACGAATACCGACATCCTCGACAAGATGCTCGTGCCGGCGGATTCGAAGCTGCGCCGTGCCATCCCAATCATGAACCCGCTGACCGATGAGGCGCCGCTCGTCCGCACGAGCCTGCTGACCTCCATCATGGAGAACGCTCTGCGAAATTTCTCGCGCAAGAACATGGATCTGCGCTATTTCGACGTCGCGCCGGTGTTCTTCCCGAAGCAGCTGCCGCTGACCGAGCTGCCGGATGAGCGCACGGAATGCGTCGGGCTGCTGACTGGCCGCCGCGATGAAGCGGGCTGGAACCAGTCGGACGAGATGGTCGATTTCTACGATGCAAAAGGCATCGTAGAGGAACTTTTCTCGGCTCTCGATATCCGCAATTGCACGGTTGAAGCAGGGAAACATTTCGCGATGCATCCGGGCGTCACGGCCGCCTTCAAGAAGGGCCGCGACGTTCTCGCCTACGTCGGTGAGCTCCACCCGAAAGCGGCCGAAAACCTCGGCATCAAGCAGAAGGTCTATCTGTTCACGATGGACGTGGAGACGCTTCACCGCTATATGGGCAGCAACTTCCATTTCGAAAGCCTGCCGAAATATCCGGCCATCTCGCGTGACCTTGCGATGGTCGTCGCAGACGATGTGCCGGCCGCATCCATCGAGGCTGTCATTGAAAACAACGGCGGCGAGTTCTTCAAGGACGTCACGCTGTTCGATGTCTACACGGGCAAGCAGGTCGGCGAGGGCAAGAAGAGCCTCGCGTTCTCGATGCAGTTCCAGTCGAAGGAGCGCACGCTGAAGGACGAGGAAGCGGATGCGGCGTTCCAGCAGATCCTCGCGGCGGTAAAACGCGAGTTCGATGCGGAGCTCCGTTCCTGAGAGGGAAGAAATATGGCAGAACAGAAGGAAAACGAGCAGAGAAAAACGGAACGCGTGGTCGTCGATATTTTCGGACAGACCTACGCGCTGAAAACCGACGAGCCGGAGACGGCGCAGCGCCTTGCCGCAAGCGTCGATGCACATATGAAGCGCGTCGCGCATCGCGCGAACAGCTTTGACGGCCAGAAGATTGCCGTGCTCGCAGCCCTGCAGATTGCGGAGGAATACGAAACACTCAAGAAAGATTACGACGAACTCGTAGAGCTTTTGAACGAAAAGTAACGAAATGGGAAACAACGCCCTTTTTCTTGCGGAAAAGGGCGTTTCGTCGTATACTTATTAAGGTTATACTATGTTATCGTTTTGTAAAAAAACATATCCAGAAAGGAAAGGACGGGCGTTTGTCCCGTAATTCCCGGATAAAAGGAGAAATTCATCGATGGAAGATATCGTAGACGAAATCCTGCGTCTCAAGAAGGAGCGGAACGCGATCATCCTCGCGCATGTCTATCAGCCGGAAGAGGTACAGGAAATCGCGGATTTCCGCGGGGATTCCTTTGCGCTGTCCCGCAAAGCGGCGGCGACGGACGCGGACGTCATCGTGTTCTGCGGGGTGCGCTTCATGGCGGAGACGGCGAACATCCTGTCCCCGGACAAGATTACGCTGCTGCCGGCAGTCGACGCTGGCTGCCAGATGTTCACCGATGCGCTCGAGGGCGAGGTGCGCCGCGCCAAAGCCGAACGCCCAGACGCGCTTTTCGTCGCGTATGTGAACACCCCTGCCTCGGTCAAGGCCATGGCGGACATCTGCTGCACGTCATCGAACGCGACGGCGGTTGTCGCGTCGCTGCCGAAGGATAAGGAGATTGTGTTCCTGCCGGACGGCAACCTCGGTTCCTGGGCGCAGGAACAGTGTCCGGATCATCACGTCCACTGCTGGCACGGCGGCTGCCCGATACACGGAAGCCTGACCGTTGAGGATATCGAGAAGGCGAAGCAGGCACATCCGAACGCGAAAGTATTGATGCATCCGGAATGCCGCAAGGAGGTCCGCGAGCTCGCTGACTACGTCGGGTCGACGTCAGGCATCGTGAACTACGCGGCAGAGAGCCCGGATCAGGAATTCATCATCGCGACGGAACAGGGCGTCATGCCGGATCTCGAGGACGCAGCACCGGGCAAGAAATTCTATCTGGCCTCCCGCCGCATGCTCTGCGTCAACATGAAGAAGACGAACCTCGAAAAGGTGCGCGACGCGCTCAAGACAATGGAACCGCGCGTCGTCGTGCCGGCCGAGATCCGGGAGAAGGCCGTCGATGCCCTCCGAAAAATGATTGCGATTCAAGGGAAGTGAGCAAAGTGGCACAGAGATATCTTCTGAATTTCGATACACGGGAGCTCCCCGTCTATGAGGCGGACGCATTGGTTATCGGCTCCGGCGTCGCAGGCCTTCAGGCGGCGTGGTATCTGGCGCGTGGAGACAAAAAGGTGCTGCTCGCCGTAAGGGACTCGCTTTCGGACAGCAACACGAACAAGGCGCAGGGCGGCATCGCCGCCTCGTTCGGCGAGGACGACAATCCGGAGTTGCACCTTGCCGATACGCTGGTCGCAGGCGCTGGCCTCTCCGACCGTGACATCTCGGCCATCGTGACGGAGGAAGGCCCCGCGGATGTGCAGACGCTTGCGGACAACGGGGCGGAATTCGATCTCGACGCGGACGGGCATTTCGCGCTCGGACGCGAGGGCGCGCATTGCCGCAACCGCATCGTGCACGCGCATGGTGACGCGACGGGCGCGGAGGTGGCGCGCAGCATGAACGCGCTCGTCGCACATGAATCGAACATCCAGCCGATGACGCAGTGCTATGTGACGGATCTGCTCGTCGATGCCGGCCGCTGCTACGGTGCAGTCGCGCTCTACAAGGGCGCAAAGGTCATGCTTCGCGCAGAAAATGTCGTGCTCGCGACGGGCGGCACGGGCCGTCTCTACAGCAAGACGACAAACCCGGAAGGGGCGACGGGCAGCGGCATGGCGATGGCGTTCCGCGCCGGGGCCGAACTCATGGACATGGAATTCGTGCAGTTCCACCCGACGGCGCTTTCGCTCAAAGGATGCCCGAACTTCCTGATCTCCGAGGCCGTGCGCGGCGCAGGCGCAGTCCTGCGCAATCTGAAGGGCGAGCGCTTCATGCCGAAATACCACCCGCAGAAGGAACTCGCGCCGCGCGATGTCGTTGCCCGCTGCATCTATAAGGAGATGCAGGAAGCGGACAGCACCTTCATCTATCTCGATGCCACAGGCATCGACCAAGTGACGAACCTGTTCCCGATGATTGCGGACACCTGCCGCGACTACGGCGTGAATATCGAGAAGGAGCCGATTCCGATCGCGCCGGCCGCGCACTATATGATGGGTGGCGTGCATACGGACGAGCACGCGCGCACGAACATCGCGGGACTCTATGCATGCGGCGAGACGGCTGCGACCGGCCTGCAGGGGGCGAACCGCCTCGCGAGCAATTCGCTGCTCGAGGGTCTCGTATTCGGGCGCCGCGCGGCACAGGATATCCTGCGCCAGACCGATCACCCCGCCATGCCAGAAGGTCTCTACTGGAAAGAGGACAGCCTCGATGAGGGCGCGCCGGATGATGCGGCCGCGCGCATTGCGGAGACGCAGGACATCATGACGAAGCATCTCGGCATCTGCCGCAGTGCGCAGGGCATTGAGGAAGGGCTCGACTTGCTCGCAGGAATCGCGGACGGGCGTGAGGGCTTTGCGGCAAACAGCGCGGCAGAGCTCGACCTCCGCTCGCGCCTGCTCGTCGACCGGCTGATTGCTGAGGCCGCCCTGCGGCGCAAGGAGAGCCGCGGCGCGCACTACCGCATGGATTATCCGGAAAAAAGCGATGCCTGGGCGCATCATACCCTCGATACATGGGATGAATTAGAAAAAGCAGAAGAGGAGAAGCAAGATGGACATGTTATTTGGTCTGGACGAGAAATTGACGTCATGGCTTAAGGAAGATATCGGCAGTGGGGACATCACGACGAACGCGATTGTCGCACCGGAGATGCAGACGAAAGCCATCATCCACTCGAAAGCGGACGGCGTTCTGGCAGGCGTCGAGGTCGCGGCCCGCGTGTTCCAGCTTCTCGATGAAAACGTGCGCTTCACGGCAAAACGTGCGGACGGCGACACGCTCGACAAGACGACGGTCATCGCGGAGGTGCGCGGCGAGGCGCGCGCCATCCTGACGGGCGAGCGCCTCGCGCTGAACCTGCTGCAGCACATGTCTGGCGTCGCGACGCGCACGGCGAAGCTCGCGGCCATCGCGGCACCGTACGGCGCGAAGCTCGTCGATACGCGCAAGACGACCCCGGGGCTCCGCCTGCTCGATAAATACGCAGTCAAGGTCGGCGGCGGCGCGAACCACCGCCTCGGCCTTTACGATGCGATGCTGATCAAGGACAACCATATCAAAGTGGCCGGCGGCATCCGTCAGGCCCTTGAAAAGGCACACGCGTATGCGAGCCACATGACGAAGATCGAGATTGAGGTCGAGAGCCTCGAGGGCGTGAAAGAGGCCCTCGCAGGCGGCGCTGACGTCATCATGCTCGACAACATGGAACCGGCGAAGATGGCCGAGGCCGTAAAGCTCATCGACCACCGCGCGGTCGTCGAGGCATCAGGCGGCATCGATGAGACGACGCTCACAGATGCAGCGAAGAGCGGCGTCGACGTGATTTCGGTCGGCGCGCTGACGCACAGCGTAAAAGCACTCGATATCAGCATGGATATCGGGGAAATCAAATAAGAGGAGGAACACCGTTTTGAAGAAGTGGTGGAAAAAGGCCGTCACGCCGATGGACCTTCTGATTGCGGCAATCGCCGTCTATCTGTTCACGCAGATGGATTTCCAGAACCTGCAGACTTTCGACTATGTGTACATCGTCGTATTCGGGCTCTGGTTTGTCATGACCATCGTCAAGGTCATCATCTATTACAAGGACGGGCACGGCGGCATCCATTTCAAGGAGCCGGCGAAGCCTGTCGACCCCACGGATAACCGGTCCCGCGCCGCGCGGGAAGGCAGGGGCCATCATAGGAAGCCGGAAGCATGAACGCAGAAAAGAAGAAAGTCGTCTTTTTGGATATTGACGGCACGTTGATCGACACGGTAAATCTCAGGCTGACCATGACGCCAGCAGTCCGCGGCGCGATTGAGCGGCTCCGCAAGGCTGGGCATTACGCATTCATCGCATCGGGCCGGCCCTATCTGTTCCTGAATCCCGAACTGCGGCAGGGCCTATTTGACGGATTTGTCCTCCTGAACGGCGCCTCTATCTGGATGCATGGGAAAAATCTTGCGGATCACGCGCTGCCGGAGAAGCAGCTTCGCGAAATCCTGCGCCTCGTGAAAGAGGTTCCCGATGTGGAGTATGTGGCGGAACGCGGCCAATCGGTCAGCATTCGGCCGGATTTCCAGAAAATACGGAAGTTCTATGAAAGGCTGACCATCGATACGAGCCAGTTTACGCAGGAAAAGGAATATACGCTGGCTGGTGTATGCAAGATGGAGTTCTTCTGCGAGACGCCCGGCATGCACGGGCTCGCCGAGCGTCTGCTCGCCCTGCCTGGGCTCAAGGGCATTTCGGCATGGGAAAAACGTTTTGTCGAGCTCTACTCGGAAGATATTTCCAAAGGGACGGGCATCGAGACCGTGCTGAAAGTGCTCGGCATCGACCGCGCGAACAGCTATGCTTTTGGCGACGGCCTCAACGATATTGAGATGATGGATACGGTCGGGCACGCGCTCGTCATGGGAAATGGCGCGCCGGAGCTCAAGGAACATGCAGAGCATGTACTGCCGGCTGTCTCCGCAGACGGCGCAGCCTATGGCATCAATCATTATATCTTGAACGGAACATGAAAAGCAGCCTCCCTCGAGCCGAGGGAGGCTGTCTTGCGGAATCCACATAGAGAAACGGAAAAGGAAGCGGTATCATTGCGGAAAAAACTGGGCATCGCCCTCGGCATCCTGATCCTGGCGCTGACCTTCCTCGCAGGGTGCGGAAACAGCACCCCTGCAGCAGAAAGCGGCAAGAGCGCGGACAGCGGGATGACGGCTTCGGCGCAGACGGCACCTTCTGTGCCGGCCGGGAATGTCACGATAAAAATGCTCGACGTCGGGCAGGGAGACAGCATCCTCATCCAGACCGCGGAGCAGACGGTGCTCATCGACACGAGCGATGTCGACGAACAGGACAAGCTGCGCGCGGAGCTGAAGAAAGCAAATGTCGGGAAAATCGATAAAGTCATCCTGACCCACCCGCACGCGGATCATATCGGCGGCATGGATGTCGTGCTCGGCGAGCACGAGGTCGGCGAGGTCTATGATAACGGCATGCCTTCGACCTCGAAAATCTATCTGAGCTACCGCAAGAAGATGAAGGCAAAGGGCATCACACATGGTACGCTGAAGGCCGGAGATGTCCTCGATTTCGGCGGCGGCGTATCGTTCCATGTCCTCTGGCCGACGGAATCCCTGCAACAGCAGGGACAGACGAAAGGGTACAAGCACGATCCCAACAATGAGTCCGTTGTCGGGCAGCTCGTCTGCGGGAACTTCAAGATGCTGTTCACCGGGGACGCCGAGAAGAAAGTCGAGAGCGAATTCGTGCAGACGGCCGGTGCCGGGCTCGCGAGCGACGTCCTGAAAGCGCCGCATCACGGGAGCAAGACGAGCTCTTCGCCGCGTTACCTGAAGCTCATCCATCCTTCCCTCTGCGTGATCTCCTGCGGTGAGGGCAACGACTACGGCCATCCGCATGCAGAGACGCTGAAGAAATATCATGCGCTCAAGGCGAAGACCTACGTGACGAAGGACAACGGTACAATCACGATTACGTCGAATGGCGACGGCTATCAGGTCAGCTGTGAAAAGGGGGATGCGCAATGATGGACCGCAAGGAAGGAAAAAGGGCATCGGCATATCTTGACCGCTTTGAGGGCGACTTCGCGGTGCTCTATATCGAGGATACAGCGGGGAAAACGCGGAAAATCAACCTGCCGAAGGAATGCGTGCCGGACAGCGTTTCGGATGGCGACTATCTGACCCTTTCCGTTTCTTTCGATGCGGAGAAAACCAAGCAGGCGGAGGAAGAAGCCCTGTCCCTGCTCGACGACAATGAAGAGAAAGAAGACGGTAACGCATGAGAGGCTTCTCTCACAACGTATTTCTGGCAGCAATCGAGACGCTGCTTTTCACGGCATTTCTCGTTCTCGGCGCGCTGCTGCCATCCGCTTCGGCAAGTGCGCGCGGCATGCATGAACTGAACTATTTCCGGACGAGCAACATCACGCATGAGGATGGCCGCAAAGGAATCCGCATCGAGATCGGCATAGATCGTGGCAATTTGAGTTCTCAGGATATCACGAAAAAAGATCCGGATGCAAAGCAGGGCAGTCATGTGCTGGCCCTGCATCTTGAGAAGACCCGGCGCGGGAACGTCCGCGAGGATATCCCGCTGCACGGCGATATCGCTTCCCGCGTACAGCTCATCGAAAATGCGGACAAGAGCCTCGATGTACGCGTCACGATGGCAGGCGAACCGAATGAGCAGAACGTTTCCGTGTATACTGCGGAGCGGACGCGCCGGACGCGGAAACCGTACCGGCTCGTCATCGACGTATTCCAGCCAGTTGCAAAGGGCGGATCCGTGCAGGGTCTCGCCGGCCACACCATCGTGATTGACCCGGGGCATGGCGGCAGCGACAGCGGCGCCATCGGGTACTCTGGGACAAGGGAATGCGATGTCACCCTGTCGGTTTCGGAAAAGGTAAAAGAACTCCTGCAGAACTCCGGTGCGCATACGGTCATGACGCGGGCGACGGATGTCGATGTCTATGGGCCGAACGCTTCCGACCACGACGAGCTGCAGGCGCGCGTCGATGTTGCGGGCCGTACGCCCGAGGCCGAAATCTTTGTCTCGATCCACTGCAATGCGTTCCGCAACTCGAACGCGCACGGCACAGAGACGTATTACTACCCGAAATCGGACGAGGACTGCCGGCTTGCCTCGGTCCTCGATGAGGAACTCGCCAAGATCGACGGCGTGTACAACCGCGGGGTGAAGCAGGCGCGCTTCTACGTTATGCGCTGCACGAGCATACCGGCCTCTCTCGTCGAGCTCGCCTTCATCACGAACCCTGCCGAGGAGGCCATGCTCACCGATGACGCCTTCCAGCAGAAGCTGGCGGAGGCCATCGTCCACGGCATTGCGCGGTATTTCACGCACTCATGATCCAGACCATGATTCATAATTTTTCACGAAAACCGCGCAGAAAAGGCGAAGGAACTTGTATTCCTGCGCCTTTTGTGTTATCATGAACCAAGTATGGCATATTTTGCAAAAAATACTAAAATAAAATATAGGAGAATATCCTACAGGAGGTCAATACAGACAATGAAAGTAACGGTAGAAAACGGAGAGAACCAGCAGGTAACCTTGACGATTACGGTTGAGGCCAAAGATGTAGATAAGGCGATTGAGCGCGCCTGCAAGCGTCTCTCGAACCGTGTGAATATCCCGGGCTTCCGCAAGGGGAAGGCACCGCGTCTCATCGTGGAGCGTCATCTCGGCAAGGACTATGTCCTGAACGACGCATTTGAGTACGATCTGGCGCCGAAATCCTATAGCAAGGCTCTTGAAGATGAGAAGATCGAGCCGGTGACGCGTCCGGAGACCGATGTCGTGACGCTCGAAGAGGGCAAGGATCTCGTGTTCAAGGTCACGGTCACGAACCGTCCAGAAGTCAAGCTCGGTGAGTATAAAGACCTGAAGGTCGAGAAGAACGTCAAGGAAATCACGGACGAGGAAGTGGACGCGCAGGTCAAGGCACTGGCAGACCGCCAGAGCGAGATGGTCGACGCACCGGAAGGCGCTGCAGTGAAAGACGGCGACTTCACGACGCTCGATTTCAAGGGCTTCGTTGACGGCGAAGCTTTCGAGGGCGGCGAAGGCAAGGACTACCCGCTCCAGATTGGCTCCCACAGCTTCATTCCTGGCTTCGAGGATCAGCTCGTCGGCGCAAAAATCGGCGAGGAGAAGGACGTCAACGTGACGTTCCCGGAGGACTACCACGAGGAGAAGCTCGCTGGCAAGGCCGCAACGTTCAAATGCACGATCCGCAGCATCAAAGAGAAGAAGCTGCCGGAGATCAACGATGAGCTCGCAAAGAAAGTCAGCAAGTTTGAGACGCTGGATGAGCTCAAGGCCGATATCCGCAAGAACCTCGAGGAGAATGCAGCGCGCACGGCAGAGAACGAGCAGCGCCAGAAGGCCATCAACATGGCAACGGACAACACGACGGTTGAGATTCCGCCGGTCATGATCGACAACCGCGTAACGGCGATGATCCAGGAGATGGCGATGCGTCTCGAGTCTCAGGGCATGAAGCTCGAGCAGTACCTGCAGTACGCTGGCACGGATATTGCGAAGATCCGTGAAGACTACCGCGAGACGGCTGAGAAGAACGTCAAGACGGATCTCATGCTCGAGGAAGTCGCGAAAGCAGAGAACATCAAGGTCGAGGACGCAGATCTCAACGCGGAGGTCGCTGGCATGGCTGCTGCTTATGGCGCTACGCCGCAGCAGGTCGCGAAGATCATCCGCGAGCAGAACCGCATCGGCGACCTCGCTGCAACGGTTCTGCGCCGCAAAACGGCTCAGTTCATCATCGACCATATTGCAAAGGCTGAGTAAGAAAAGCAAAGAATATTTTCTGAATAAATTCCTAAAGGGAAGCAGGAGTGCTTCCCTTTCCCTAGATAGGGGGTATATCTCATGAGTTACGTACCAATGGTCGTGGAGCGCTCCAATACGGGCGAGCGTGCCTATGATATCTATTCCCGCCTGCTGAAAGACCGCATCGTTTTCCTCGGCGGGGAGATCAACGATGATGTCGCAAACTCCATCGTCGCGCAGCTGCTGTTCCTCGAGTCGGAGGATCCGGACAAAGACATCCATCTGTATATCAACAGCCCGGGCGGTGTCGTGACGGCTGGCTTTGCCATCTATGATACGATGCAGTACATCAAGCCGGATGTCTCGACCATCTGCATCGGTCAGGCGGCCTCGATGGGCGCGCTCCTGCTGACGGCGGGTGCACCGGGCAAGCGCTACTCGCTGCCGAGCTCGCGCATCATGATTCACCAGCCGCTCGGCGGCGCGCGTGGCCAGTCTACGGATATCCAGATTCAGGCACGCGAGATTCTCCGCATCCGCGAGGTCATCAACGACATCCTCGTGAAGACGACGGGCAAGTCGGCAGATCAGATCCAGCAGGATACGGAGCGCGATAATTTCATGACCGCGCAGGAAGCCAAAGACTATGGGCTCGTCGATGAAGTCATCGAGCGTCCTGTCATCAAAGATGACAAAGCGGAAGAGAAGAAATAAAATTCTTCCAGACAGAAAGACCAGGACGAGGAGGTGTCTCTCTTGAAGTTCGGGGAAGAAAAAGGGCAATTGAAATGTTCATTCTGCGGCAAGACGCAGGATCAGGTTCGCAAGCTCGTCGCGGGGCCAGGTGTCTGCATCTGTGATGAATGCATCGAGCTGTGCAACGAAATCATCGCCGAGGAATTCAGCGACGATTTTGAGGTGGAGCTCCGGGAAGTCCCGAAGCCGAAAGATATCCGGGCAATTCTGGATCAATATGTCATCGGACAGGATGAAGCGAAAAAAACGCTTTCGGTCGCGGTGTACAACCATTACAAACGCATCAATATGGGCCAGGGCAAACCAGACGATGTGGAATTGCAAAAGTCCAATATCCTGATGATCGGGCCGACGGGCAGCGGCAAAACCCTGCTCGCGCAGACGCTCGCGCGCATCCTGAACGTCCCGTTCGCGATTGCCGACGCGACCGCCCTTACCGAGGCCGGCTACGTCGGTGAGGATGTCGAGAACATCCTGCTGAAGCTGATCCAGGCGGCGGATTATGACGTGGAACGCGCGGAACGCGGCATCGTCTACATCGACGAAATCGATAAGATTGCGCGCAAGATGGAGAACCCATCGATTACGCGCGATGTGTCAGGCGAAGGCGTCCAGCAGGCGCTGCTGAAGATCCTTGAGGGAACCGTCGCTTCGGTTCCGCCGCAGGGAGGACGCAAGCATCCGCATCAAGATCTCATACAGATTGATACGTCGAACATCCTGTTCATCTGTGGCGGCGCGTTTGATGGCATCGATACGGTCATCAATTCACGGCTCGGCGAAAAACAGATGGGCTTCGGCGCCGATGTGCGTTCGAAGAAGAAGCAGGATATCGGAGAGACGCTCCGGAAGATCGTACCGGAGGATCTACACCGCGCGGGCCTCATCCCGGAACTCATCGGGCGCCTGCCGGTTGTCGTGACGCTTGAAGCGCTGACAGAGGAGGCGCTCATCAAGATTCTGACGGAGCCGAAGAACGCACTCGTCAAGCAGTATCAAAAACTGCTCGAGATGGACGGTGTTTCGCTGACCTTTGATGACGATGCGCTGCACGCCATCGCCAAGAAGGCGCTTTCACGCAAGACAGGGGCGCGCGGGCTCCGTGCCATCATCGAGGACATCATGCGCGATGTCATGTACGAAGTGCCGTCGGAGGATTCGGTTACGGCCTGCCGCGTGACGGAAGATGTCGTCACTACGGCAAAGCAGCCAGTGCTGACCTATGGCAAACCATCGGAAAAAATCAAAGAAGCATCAGCCTGATTTGGGCTTTTCATGCAATCCGCAAGGCGCTGCCCACGCAGCGCCTTGTCTTTGTCCTAAGAGTAAAGGAGGGCTTGGATGGAGAAAGAGTTGAAGACACTGCCGCTGCTCCCAATGCGCGGAGTCGTGGTATTCCCCTATATAATGATCCATATCGACGTCGGACGCGAGCGTTCGATGGAGGCGCTTGAGGCCGCGATGGCTGAGGATCGCGAAGTCGTTCTCGTCGCCCAGAGGGATGAGGAGATCGAGGATCCGACGCCGGATGAGCTCTATGAAATCGGCACGGTTGCAGAGGTCAATCAGCTGATTCGCCTGCCCGGCAGCTCGGTGCGCGTGCTCGTCGAGGGCAAGAAACGCGCTCGCGTCCGCACTTTCCGGGAGGGCGAGAAATACGATGAGGCCGACGTCGAGGAATACGAGGACGAAATCGACAAGAGCATGGAACGCGAGGCACTCACGCGTGCGGTTGTCGACAAGTTCGAGGAATGGGTACGCCTTTCGAAGAAGATTCCGCCGGAGGCCATCGTCTCCGTCGCTATCATCGAGGATGGCGGCCGGCTCGCAGACCTCATCGCGAGCCATCTGAACCTCAAGACCGAGACACGCCAGGAAATCCTCGAAGCCATCGACGTGCAGGACAGGCTGGAACTGCTGTTCCGCGTGCTCGAACGCGAGATCGAGATCCTGAAGATCGAGGCGCAGATTGGCAAGCAGGTCAAGAAGCAGATGGACAAGATCCAGCGCAATTACTATCTGCGCGAGCGTATGAAGGCCATCCGCAAGGAGCTCGGAACCAGCGACGGTTTCAGCAGCGAGATCGAATCGTACGAGCAGCGTCTCGACACCGGAGACTATCCGGAAGAAGTCAGGAAAGTTGTAAAGAAGGAGCTGCACCGCCTCGAAGGCATGAACAACATGAACCAGGAGGCGTCGGTGATCCGCAGCTATGTCGACTGGCTGCTCAATCTCCCATGGAACATCTCGACCGAGGACAATATCGACCTCGATGAGGCAAAGAAAGTGCTCGACCATGACCATTTCGGACTCGACAAAGTGAAAGACCGAATTCTCGATTATCTCGCCGTGCACGTCCTCGCCAAGGACAAGAGCGCGCCAATCCTGTGCCTGGTCGGGCCGCCCGGCGTCGGCAAGACCTCCCTCGCGGCGTCCATTGCGCGGGCGACCGGACGGAAGTTCGTCCGCGCATCGCTCGGCGGCATCCGCGATGAGGCGGAGATCCGCGGCCACCGCCGCACCTATGTCGGTGCGATGCCTGGCCGCATCATCGAAGGCATCAAGAACGCAGGCGCGAACAACCCTGTGTTCTTGCTCGATGAGGTCGACAAGCTCGATATGGATTACCGCGGCGACCCGTCTGCGGCTCTGCTCGAGGTGCTGGATCCGGCGCAGAACTGCACGTTCAGCGACCACTATATCGAATTGCCGTTCGACCTCTCGAAGGTTTTCTGGGTCGTCACGGCGAACGATCTCGGCAACATCCCGCGGGCACTGCGCGACCGCATGGAGATTCTCGAGCTCTCGAGCTATACAGAGATTGAGAAACGCGAGATCGCGAAACGCTACCTGTATCCGCGCCAGCGGCGGGAGAACGGCCTGAAGGCCAGCGATATCCGGCTCGGCGCCGGCGTCATCGACAAGATGATTGAAGACTACACGCGCGAATCCGGCGTCCGCGAGCTGGAACGCGTCATCGGCAAGGCATGCCGCAAAGCGGCACGCCAGATTGTCGATGACGCCGAGGCGCCGATCCGCGTCTCCAAGAAGAATCTGACGGATTTCCTCGGCAAGGTGAAATTCGTCGATACGAAGGCGAACCGGAAGCCGGAGGTCGGGCTCGTCACCGGCATGGCATGGACGCAGGTCGGCGGGACAATCCTGCCGGTCGAGGCCGCTGTGCTGCCGGGAACCGGCAAGGTCCTGCTCACGGGGCAGCTCGGCGACGTCATGAAGGAATCCGCACAGGCGGGCCTGAGCTATGTGCGCAGCCGCTCCAAGGAGCTCGGCCTCAAAGACGATTTCTATGAGAAGAACGATTTCCATATCCATCTGCCGGAAGGCGCCATCCCGAAAGACGGCCCGTCTGCCGGCATCACGATGGTGACCGCAATGGTTTCCGCCTTGACGAAACGGAAGGTGCGCTGCGACATCGCGATGACGGGCGAAATCACGCTGCGCGGCAAAGTCCTCCCCATCGGCGGCCTCAAGGAAAAAGTGCTGGCCGCTTACCGCGAGGAAATCAAGAGCATCATCCTGCCGAAGGAGAACGAACGCGATATCGAGGAAATCCCGGAATCCGTCCGCGAAAAGCTGACGTTCTACCCGGTGGAGGACGTCGACGAGGTTTTGAAGCTTGCGCTTCTGCCGAAGGAAGGCAAAGGTGAAACGTGAATCAGCAAGGCATCACGATTACGCAGGGCGAGTACATCGCCTCCGCTGTAAAAAAAGAGCAGTATCCGGAGAAACAGCTTCCGGAAATCGTCTGCATCGGCCGCTCGAACGTCGGCAAATCGTCGCTGATCAACTCGCTGACGCGGACGAGGGGGCTCGCGCGCGTTTCCGGTCAGCCAGGTAAGACGCAGACAATAAACTTCTATGAGGTCGGTGCGAAAATCGAAGGAGAAGATGCGCGCCGCGCGTTCTACCTCGTCGACCTGCCGGGCTATGGCTACGCGAAGACGGGCCGCGAAAAGCGGAACATCTGGAAAGACTTCATCCGGGAGTATCTGCTGACCTCGCGCCAGCTCCGGTTCGTCTGCCAGCTGATTGACAGCCGGCATGACCCGATGGCGTCGGATGTCGAGATGCTTCAATGGCTCGTGCGGCATAACCTGCCCGTGCTGATCATCGCGACGAAAGCCGATAAGCTCGGCCCGAACGCCATGCAGAAATCGGCAGCGAATATCCGCCAGAAGCTCGGCATCCCGGAGCTCCCAGTGCTGCCGTATTCCTCGGTGAAGCACATCGGACGGGATGACCTGCTCAATGTCATCCGCGATACATTGTTGGAGGCGTGAACGATGGCAGAATTCAGCGCTTTGGATAAAAGCATACTCAATGAGCTGCAGGGAAATCTGCCGCTGTCTCCGCGCCCCTTTGCGGCCATCGCCAAAAAAGCCGGCTGCAGCGAGGAAGAGGTGATCGAGCGCGTCCGCGCACTGAAAGAGGGCGGATATATCCGCCGCATCGGCGTTTTCTTCGAGTCGGGGCATCTCGGCTATCACGGAGCCCTGATCGCGCTGCGCGTCACTGAAGGCTGCATCCCGTCGGTCGCTCAGCATATCAACAGGTACCCGGGCGTCACGCATAATTACGAGCGCGAGGGGAGCTATAACCTTTGGTTTACGCTCCACACGCGAAGCATCGAGGAGGAAACGCAGATACTCGGCGAGATCCGCGCGCTCGACGGCGTGGAAAACCTGCTGAATCTCAAGGTGAAGAAGAAATACAAGATCAACGTGCAGTTTAAGCTGAAGTAGGTGCAGTCATGACTTTAGACGAAAAAGACCGGCAGGTCATCCGCGCGCTGCAGGGCGGGTTCCCCATCAGCCCGAGGCCCTATGCCGAACTGGCAGAGCGTGCCGGACTATCGGAGGATGAGTTCCTCGCCCGTACCCGGCGCATGAAAGAGGGCGGTGCCATCCGCAAGGTGGGCGCGGTCCTGCAGCACCGCAAGGCCGGATTCAAGGCAAATGTTTTGATTGCCTGGCGCGTGCCGTCTGAGCGCACGGACGAAGTATGCCGCAAATTCAGTTCGCACCCGCGCGTCTCGCATTGCTACGACCGCAATACGGCACCGGACTGGCCCTATAACGTCTATACGATGGTACATGGCCAAAGCCGCGAGGAGTGCGAATCTATCGCAAATGAACTCGCATCAGAGGCCGGCATCACGGATCGTGCAGACCGGCAAATGCTCTATACAGTCCGCGAATGGAAGAAAGCCAGCCTGAAATATTTTATCGGATGATGAGGAAGGAAGAGACCGTTCCGCAAAGGCTGTCTCTTTTTTTTTATCATTTCTTGTGCTATAATGTAAACATGCGTATTTCAGCAATAGAGCGTTGTTTGTTTTTGTGATTGGAATAGAGGTATTGGCATGATTTCTCAGAAGATGTATGAACTCGGTACGAAAAAATCTACGATCCGCGCTATCTTTGAATTCGGGCGGAAGCGCGCGGCAGAGGTAGGCGAGGAGGATATCTACGATTTCAGCCTCGGCAACCCGAACGTGCCGACACCAGATTTCATTCGCGACACGGCCATCGATATCCTGAAAACGATGGAGCCGGACAAGATCCACGGCTATACGGTGGCACCGGGCAATCCGGCCGTGCGCGAGTCGATTGCGAAGAGCATCAACAAGCGGTTCGGTACGGATTTCGCCGGGAAGAACATCTTCATCACGTGCGGCGCAGCAGCGGCGATCACCATCTGCTTCAAGGCCCTTTTTGAGGAAGGCGACGAATATATCGCATTCGCGCCGTTCTTCCCGGAATACCGTCCATTCGTCGAATCGGTCGGCGGCAAGCTGGTCGTTGTCCCGCCGAATCCAGCGGACTGGCAGATTGATTTCGACGGGTTCGAGGCGCGCATCACGAAACACACGAAAGCGGTGATCGTGAACTCGCCGAACAACCCATCCGGTGCGGTCTATTCGGAGGCAACCATCCAGCGCATCGCCGATACCCTGCGTGCGAAGGAGAAGGAGTATGGTCATCCAATCTTCATCGTGTCGGATGAGCCGTACCGCGAAATCGCCTACGAGGGATTCACCGTGCCCTACATCCCGAACTACTATGAGAATACGCTGGTCTGCTATTCCTACAGCAAGTCCTTCTCCCTGCCGGGCGAACGCATTGGCTATATCGCTGTGCCGAACCGCGTCGCGGATTTCGGTAAGGTGTTCGGCGCGATTGCCGGCGCGGCGCGCATCCTGACCCATGTCAACGCGCCGTCGCTCTGGCAGCTCGTCATCGGACGCTGCGCCGATAAGCCGTCGAATATCGAGAAATACGTCGAGAACGGCCAGCTGCTCTACCGCGGCCTCATCGACGCGGGTTTCGAGTGCGTACAGCCGCAGGGAGCATTCTATCTGTTCCCGAAAGCGCTGGAGCCGGACGACGAGGCGTTCTGTGAGCATGCGAAGAAATACGACCTGCTGCTGGTACCGGGCAAGGACTTCGGCGCACCGGGGTATTTCCGCGTCGCGTACTGCATCAAAACCGAGACCATAAAAAAATCCCTGCCGCTCTTCAAGAAGCTGGCAGAGGATTATCAGAAGTAAATATCCGTAACATCGGCATAAGAAAAGGCCCGCAGCATCCTCACGGCGGGTCTTTTCTTATGCGCGCTTGCTCTGGTGCACGCCGATATTCTTCATGTTTTTCGATAAGTAAGTATCCGGGTTGATGTTGGTATCCTGGATGAAATGCAGCACTTCGTTCGTCTGCAGGACAAATTCGATCATCGAGGCGCCGTTCGATACGCAGGACAGGTCGAGATCCGCGTAATGGCTCATGCGGTGCCCGCCTCGGTCAGCAAAGACGCGGATCAGCGGCGTACGGGTATGGCGGAAGGCTGAGCGCAGCACAACAGCGTAGCCGAGCCGTGTCTTCAGAACCGTGCCAATCGGGTAGATCGCGACGTTATCGAAGAACAGCCGCAGGAGATCCAGGTCAAACTGCCCCTCGGACAGGCTGGTCATGATCTTGTAGGCGAGATGCGGCGCGTACGCTCTTTTATAGGGCCGCTCGTTCGTCAGTGCATCGTAGACATCCGCGATGGCCGTAATCTTTGCGAACGGGTGAATGCTCTTTGCGTTCAGATGGTGCGGGTAGCCCCGCCCGTCGACATGCTCATGATGGCTGTAAGCGATGGCTTCGACAAGATTCGCATGCGGCAGCTTGTCCGCGAGCGCATGGATGCGGCAGGCGCCGAACGCCGCATGCTTCCGTACGAGCTGGAACTCCTCGTCGGTCAGCCTTTCCCGTTTGTTCAGAACCGCTGGCGGGATATCCATCTTGCCGATGTCGTGCAGGATGGCGCCGAGCGTCAGTGTCTTCAGTTCATTATAGGAATATTTTTCGTAGAGCATGCCGAGCATGGCCGATAGGATAGCGACGTTCACGCAATGCGCGAACGTATAGGAATCGTACATGCGGATATCGGTCAGCTGCACGAGGTTTTCCCCGCGGTTCATCACATCGTCGAGCAGCATATCGATTGTGCGCTCGAGCTGCTTCGTATCCGCCGGTGTAATGCTATCCAGACGCGTATAGAAAGACTGGACGCAGTTGACCGCCGCGGCACGTGTCGCGTCCTGCACGATATCCGGAGGAGGCAGGATATCGAGGCACCCGTTCGCGGACATGACCGTGACAGAAGTAAGCCCGTCCATTTTGCGCAGATGCTCGATATACCGTGCGGTAAGAGCCGTACCGCGGGTCAGCGCACTGCCCTCATTGTTGTTGTAGATTGTTTGAGCCAGAACCATGCCTTCCCGAAGCTTGCCTACTGGTATCCGAAGAATGGGAACCCACTCCTTTTCACTTTTCGCAGAGAAAGCAGATGCCGGATGTTCTCCGGCACCGTGGAAAACGCTTTCTTCCCCATAATACCAAAGAAAACCCTATTAACTATATTGTACGTATAGGCTTTGG
>DAIMZO010000019.1:0-46490 GCA_036733925.1 Selenomonadaceae bacterium
CTCGTATGCTCAGATATCCGGATTCCACTTCCTAACAGAAAACCTATGCTAGAGGAACCGGCTTAGTTACAGGGGAAATCGGCATTTCTTGCCCACAGGGATGCCCGAAGAGCCAATTTAAAATGCATTTCAAGAATGGATAGGTTTCATAGAAAATCAGAATCCTCTTTTAGACAGCAAAAAAACCCGCTCGGTGGAGCGGGTTTTTCTGATCCCTTTCTCTTGTGCACAGGAGAAACGGTTATTTAGCCAATGCATTGACTTTCTTTGCGAGACGCGACTTCTTGCGCGCTGCAGCGTTCTTGTGGAACACGTTGTTGGCAGCGGCCTGGTCGATGCGCTTGCATGCGACGTTCAGGAGGGATTTCGCCTCGTCGGCGTTACCAGCCTCAACAGCGTCGAGGACGCGGCGGGATGCCGTATGGACGCGGGATTTCTCCGCAACGTTCTTGGCATGGCGCTTTGCATCGGATTTCACACTCAGGATGGATGCTTTGATGTTCGGCAAATTGTTCACCTCCCTTGTCTCAGGCGTTTCCGCTTCAAATTTCGTTACCTATCCATTCTAGCATGATGCGCGCGGAAAAGCAACCTTATTTCGAAGAAATATTGCGGGCATGCGCCAGAAAATGGTATAATAGGGCGTATCGTGCGGCAGGAAGGCGCGGAAAAGGGCCTCCTGCCATGAAAGAAAGGAAACGGACGAAGCGTATGCAGAATAAGAATATCCGGAATTTCTCGATTATCGCGCATATCGACCATGGCAAATCGACGATTGCCGACCGCCTGATCGAATACACGGGGACGTTGTCGGAGCGCGAGATGGAGGATCAGGTGCTCGACAACATGGACATCGAGCGCGAACGCGGCATCACGATCAAGTCGCAGACCGTGCGCCTCGACTACAAAGCGAAGGACGGGCAGGACTACGAGCTGAACCTCATCGACACGCCGGGCCATGTCGACTTCACCTATGAGGTCTCGCGGAGCCTCGCGGCGTGTGAGGGTGCGCTGCTCGTCGTCGATGCGACGCAGGGCGTCGAGGCGCAGACGCTCGCGAACGTCTACATGGCGCTCGACAACGACCTTGAGATCATCCCGGTCATCAACAAGATCGACCTGCCGAGTGCGGATCCGGAGCGCACGAAACACGAGATCGAGGACTCCATCGGCCTCGATACATCGAACGCCGTGCTGTGCTCCGGCAAGACTGGCATCGGCATCCCCGAGATCCTCGAGGCGGTCGTGAACTACGTGCCGGCGCCGGAAGGTGACGAGAACGCGCCGCTGAAGGCACTGATCTTCGATTCGTATTTCGATTCGTATAAGGGCGTCATCGCGCATATCCGTGTCATGCAGGGACATATCAAGAAGGGCATGAAGCTCAAGATGATGGCGACAGGCAAGGACTTCGAGGTCACGGACGTCGGCTGCTTCAAGCCGCAGCCGGTCGATATCGGCGAGCTCGATACCGGCGAGGTCGGTTTTGTCGCGGGCTCGCTGAAGGATGTCCGCGACGTGCGCGTCGGCGACACGATCACGACGGCGGACCGCCCAGCGGACGAGGCACTGCCCGGCTACCGCGGCGTGACGCCGATGGTCTACTGCGGCCTCTATCCGGTCGACAGTGCGGACTACGACAACCTGAAAGACGCGCTCGAGAAGCTCCAGATCAATGACGCGGCGCTCGTCTTCGAGCCGGAGACCTCCGCGGCGCTCGGCTTCGGCTTCCGCTGCGGCTTCCTCGGCCTGCTGCACATGGATGTCGTGCAGGAGCGCCTCGAGCGTGAGTACAATCTGAAGCTCATCACGACGGCGCCGACGGTCATCTACCATGTCTACAAGACGAACGGGGAGATGGTCGAGGTCAGCAACCCATCTGAGCTGCCGCCGGCGACGGAGATCGAGCATATCGAGGAGCCGTACGTCAAGGCGACCGTCATCGTGCCGAGCGATTACGTCGGCGCGGTCATGGAGATCTCGCAGGAAAAGCGCGGCGAGTACAAGAGCATGGACTACCTCGACACGAACCGCGTGATGATCACCTATCATATCCCGCTGAACGAGATCATCTTCGACTATTTTGACCGGCTGAAATCTGCGACGCGCGGCTATGCCTCGCTCGACTACGAGCTCGCGGACTACAAGGAGTCGAAGCTCGTCAAGGTCGATATCCTGCTGAACGGCGAGCCCGTCGACGCCCTCTCAACCATCGTGCACAAAGACCGCGCCGCGGCGCGCGGCCGGGCTCTCGCCGCGAAACTCAAGGAGATCATCCCGCAGCAGATGTTCGAGATCCCGATCCAGGCCGCCATCGGCTCGAAAGTCATTGCCCGCGAGAACGTGCGCGCCCGACGCAAAGACGTGCTCGCAAAATGCTACGGCGGCGACATCAGCCGCAAGCGCAAGCTCCTCGAAAAGCAGAAAGAGGGAAAGAAGCGCATGAAAGCTGTCGGTTCCGTCGAAATCCCGCAGGAAGCCTTCATGGCCGTGCTCAAGATTGACTGATGAATAAAGACATGGAGACTGTTTTATCGGATGCTCCCGACGCAGTCGTATGAGGAAATCAATGCATACGTGGTCGGATGGGGGTTTTTCTTTGCGGTGCTGTTCGCGCTGGCGGCCGGCTACCTCTGCCTGAAGATCGGGCAGACGGTCGATGCGTTCGCGCCGGTCAGCGCCAAGCGCCTTGCAGAGGGCAATACGGTCGCCTCGGGTTTCGTCGCGGGCGGCGCCATCGGCAGCCTGATTTCGGCGGTTTTGCATATCGCCTGCATCGACTGGATCCAGAAGGCCTGGGCGGTGTCCCCGGCCGGCACCTACCTCGGCATCTTCGCGTATTTCGCGCTCTGCGTCTTCCTGTTCTGGATGGCGAAGCGCGCCGTGCGTGAATAAGACAGTAACGGACTGCCGCGCCTTTGCGCGGCAGTCTTTGTATAAGGAGAAAAATATGCAATGGGGCATCTACATCCATATCCCGTTCTGCCGGCAGAAATGCCTGTACTGTGATTTCGCGTCGTACGCGGGGCGCGAGGACGACCGTGCGGCCTATATCGAGGCGCTGGAAAAAGAAATGCGTGCGCGCGTCCCGCTCGCGCTCGAGAGATGGGGCGTGCCGCGCACCGTCTACCTCGGCGGCGGCACGCCGACGGCCCTGCAGCCGGAGCAGATGGCAGATCTCCTCGACGCGCTCGTAGAGGCCTTGCACGGCGCGCCCGTTGAGGAATGGACGGTTGAGGCGAACCCCGGCACCGTCGACCTTTCCTATCTATCTATGTTGTACGCAAAAGGCGTGAACCGGCTGTCGTTTGGCGTGCAGTCCTTTGATGACGCATTGCTCCGGCGCATCGGCCGCATCCATACGGCGAAGCAGGCGGAGCAGGCCGTCCGCTTCGCGAAGCAGGCGGGCTTCTCGAATCTCAGCCTCGACCTCATGTACGGCCTGCCGGGGCAGACCCTTCCGATGCTGCAGGAAAGCGTGGAGCAGGCTCTGGAACTAGCGCCGACGCATATCTCCATCTACGGGCTGCAGGTTGAGGAAGGCACGCCGTTCGCCGCTATGCGCGAGCAAGGCCGGCTCCATCTGCCGGACGATGAGGCGGCCGAGGCCATGTACGACTATATGACGGAGACGCTCCCGGCGCGCGGCTACGCGCGCTACGAGATCTCGAATTTCGCGCGGCCGGGCTTCGAGAGCCGGCACAACCTCTCCTATTGGCAGAACGTGCCCTACCTCGGGCTCGGTGCGGCTGCGCACTCGTATCTGGATGGCCGCCGTACGGAGAACGAGGCGGATCTCTCGCGCTATATCGAGGATATGATGCATGGCGTTTCCCCGGCACGCGAGGAGGAGCCTCGCACGCGCTCCATCGCGATGGAGGAGTTCGCGTTCCTCGCGCTCCGCACGGCCCGCGGCATCAACAGGAAAGCGTTCCTCGAGACGTTCGGCGTGCCGCTCGAGAGCGTCTACGCGGCCCCGATTGCCGGGATGGAGCAGAAGGGCCTGCTCGTTTCCGAGGGAGACCGGGTGCATCTGACGAAGCAGGGCGCGAAATTCGGCAATCTCGTGTTCGAGGCATTCCTGCTCGATGCGGACGAGCAGGACGAGAAATAATAATTTTTTTGACTTTTTGACTATACACCTATTGACTTTTTGTTTTATTAAGAGTACACTCTTATTAGATTCAAGGTTAGCACTCGAGCAGATAGAGTGCTAACAGAGAGTCGAAAGGGGGGCTGAGGTTGGCAGACGATGAACTGGACGAGCGCAAGAAGCGCGTCCTCCGGGCCGTCGTTGATGACTACATTGCCTCGGCCGAACCGGTTGGCTCAAGGACGCTCGCGCGGAAGTACGACATCGGCGTGAGTCCCGCGACCATCCGCAATGAGATGGCGGATCTCGAGATGCTCGGTTATCTCGAGCAGATCCACACCTCGTCCGGGCGTGTCCCCTCGTCGAAGGGATACCGCTTCTACGTGAACGGGCTGATTCCGCCGAAGCCGGTCAGCGACGACGAGAAGGCCGCCATCGACCGGTGGTACCGGACGCGCGTGCAGCGCATCGAGGAGGTCTTCCAGGAGACCGCGCGGATCATCGCGCAGATCACGAAGAACGTCTCGCTCGTACTCGCGCCGCAGACCACGCAGGCCGCGTTCCGCTTCCTGCAGTTCCTGCCGCTCGATGACCGCCGTGTCGTGACCGTCCTGATGACGGACGCCGGCTTCATCGAGAATAAGATCCTGCAGATGCCGGACGGCTCGACGTTCGAGGACTTCCAGCGCATGGCGGGCGTCATCAACAAGGCACTCGCCGGGCATACGCTGCAGTCCATCCCGGAAGCCGCAATGCGGGAAATCCGCGAGGAAATCGGCGACGACCCGCTCTACGAGTCCGCAGCGGAGATTATCCGGCGGGCACTGGACGCGGGGAAGCGCGAACGCCTCTATCTCGGCGGAATGACCGAGATGCTTGAGCAGCCGGAGTTCCACGACGTCGACAAGGTCAAGGAAACCCTGCTGATGCTCGAAAAAGAGGAACTCATCAAAGACGTGCTGCACGCGCACATGGGCGACGGTCTCGAGGTCACGATTGGCCGCGAGAATCCGGAGGAGAACCTGAAGCACAGCAGCATCATCACGGCGACCTACCATCTGGACGGCGAGCTGCTCGGCACCATTGCGGTGCTCGGCCCGACGCGGATGGAGTACGGCAAGGCGATGAGCCTGCTCGAGTACATGAACGCGAATTTGAACCACATCATCGAGCGTTACCAATGGTGACGCGAGAGACTTTTGAAAGAGGTGAAGGGATTGCCAGAATTCATGAAGGATGGCCCCAAGAAGAAAGACGAGCAGAAGCTTGAGGAGATGGAGCAGGAGATCAAGGAGGCAGAGGCCCGCGAGGACGCGGAGGAAGCCAAAGCCGCCGCGGGATCCGCAGATGCTCCGAAAGCGGATGAAGGCCCTGCTGCCGATGCCGAAGAAACGCCGGCAGAAGACCCGGAGAAGGTCATCGAGGATCTGAAGGCACAGCTCGCCGAAAAGGACGACCAGTACCTTCGCCTCAAAGCGGATTACGCGAACTTCCGCCGCCGCTCGAGCAAGGAGCGCGAGGAGCTTTCGGCCGTCGTCACGCAGGAACTGTTCAAGGATCTGCTGCCGATTGTCGATAACTTCGACCGGGCCATGGCGACCGAGGCCAAAGATGTCGAGAGCTTCAAGAAGGGCGTCGAGATGATCCACAATCAGCTCGGCGAGGTTCTGCAGAAGAACGGCCTCGAGGTCATCGAGGCGAAGGGCAAGAAGTTCGACCCGAACTACCATCAGGCCGTTATGCGCGTCGAGAGCGATGAGCTCGAGGATGACACGATCGCTCAGGAACTCCAGAAAGGCTACATGGTCAAGGGCCGCGTCATCCGCCCGAGCATGGTTCAGGTCGTTTCCAACTCGTAGTTGGCCGGCCTTAATTGAAAGCCTCCCCACCCATCGGGGGAGGGGAACCGCATGAGCGGTGGAAGGGGCACGTCCCGTTTTTAGATAATCAAGCAACTGATTCAATTGGTAAATAGGAGGATTCCATCATGTCTAAGGTAATTGGTATTGACTTAGGTACTACGAACTCCGTCGTTTCCGTCATGGAGGGCGGCGAGCCGACCGTCATCACGAACCCGGAGGGCAGCCGCATCACGCCGTCCGTGGTCGGCTTCACGAAAGACGGGCAACGCCTCGTCGGCCAGCTCGCAAAGCGTCAGGCAGTCTCGAATCCGGAGCGCACGATCAAGTCGATCAAACGCCACATGGGCGAGAAGGACTACAAGGTCACGGTCGATGGCAAGTCCTACACGCCGCAGGAGATTTCGGCGATGATCCTGCAGAAGCTCAAGAGCGACGCGGAGGCTTATCTCGGTGAGACCGTCACGCAGGCCGTCATCACGGTTCCAGCGTACTTCAACGACAGCCAGCGTCAGGCGACGAAAGACGCCGGCAAGATTGCTGGCCTCGATGTCCTGCGCATCGTCAACGAGCCGACGGCTGCGGCACTTGCCTACGGTCTCGACAAGGATGACGATGAAACCATCCTCGTGTTCGACCTCGGCGGCGGCACGTTCGATGTCTCCATCCTCGAGCTCTCCGAAGGCACGTTCGAGGTTCAGGCCACGAACGGCGATACGCACCTCGGCGGCGATGATTTCGACCAGAAAATCATGGATTGGATGGTCGAGGAGTTCAAGAAAGAGAACGGCATCGACCTCTCGCAGGATAAGATGAGCGCGCAGCGCCTGATTGAGGCAGCGGAGAAAGCGAAGATTGAGCTCTCGAGCATGACGCAGACGAACATCAACCTGCCGTTCATCACGGCGGATGCTTCCGGTCCGAAGCACCTCGACCTCACGCTCTCGCGTGCGAAGTTCAATGAACTGACCGCAGACCTCGTCGAGCGCACGATGGGCCCGGTTCGTCAGGCTATGGCCGATGCGGATCTCACGGGCGATGACATCGACAAGATCATCCTCGTCGGCGGTTCGTCCCGTATCCCGGCCGTCCAGGACGCAATCCGCAACATCCTGCACAAGGAGCCGAGCAAGGGTGTCAACCCGGATGAGTGTGTATCCGTCGGTGCAGCGATTCAGGGCGGTGTCCTCGTCGGCGAGGTCAAAGACGTCCTGCTGCTCGATGTCACGCCGCTTTCCCTCGGCATTGAGACGCTCGGCGGCGTCTGCACGAAGATCATCGAGCGCAACACGACGATCCCGACGCACAAGAGCCAGATCTTCTCGACGGCCGCGGACAACCAGCCGTCCGTTGATATCCACGTCCTGCAGGGCGAGCGTGAGATGGCAGCCGGCAACAAGACGCTCGGCCGCTTCGAGCTCACGGATATCCCGCCGGCGCCGCGCGGAGTGCCGAAGATTGAGGTTTCCTTCGATATCGATGCGAACGGCATCGTGCACGTATCCGCGAAGGATCTCGGCACGGGCAAAGAGCAGAAGATTACGATCCAGTCCGACAGCGGCATGAGCAAAGAGGATATCGATCGCATGGTCAAGGAAGCCAAAGCGCATGAAGCCGAGGACAAGAAGCAGAAGGAAGCCGTCGACGCGAAGAACATGGGCGACAACCTCGTCTATCAGGCCGAGAAGGCCATCAAGGATTTCGGCGACAAGGCGGATCCTGCAAAGGTCTCCGCGGTCAAAGACGCCGTCGAGAAGCTGAAGGAAGCACTGAAGGGCGGCGACACGGAAGCCATCAAGAAGGCGACCGAGGCTGTCCAGAAGCCGCTCTATGACCTCTCGTCCGCAGCATACCAGCAGGCTGGCCCGCAGGCCGGTGCACAGGGTGCACAGGGTGCGCAGGGCGCAGCAGGCCAGCAGGCAGGCAATGCGTCCGAACAGAAGAAAGACGATGATAACGTCGTCGACGCCGACTTCACGGAAGTCAAAGACGACAAGAAATAAGGTTATCCGGTAACCAGAGAGAGAAGGACGAGGGGCATCTCCCCGCCCTTCTCTTTCTTTGAACGAATAGGATGAATAGGATGGTGCAGAAGTGAGCGAGAAACGCGATTATTATGAGGTGCTGGGCGTTGACAAAAATGCCGATGAAAAGACCATCAAGAAGGCCTACAAGCGCCTGGCTCGCAAATATCATCCGGACCTCAATCCGGACAACCCGAAAGCAGCAGAGGAGAAATTCAAGGAAGTCAACGAGGCCTACGATGTCCTCAAGGATCCGAAGAAGCGCGCGCAGTACGACCAGTTCGGTTCCGCGGCCTTTGACGGCATGGGCGGTGCCGGTGCAGGAGCTGGCGGCTTCGGCGGATTTGGGGACTTCGGCGGTTTCGGCGGTGCCGGCGGCGGGTTCGACGACATCTTCGACATGTTCTTTGGCGGTGCCGGCCACAGCCGTTCGCGCCGTCCGGGGCCGGAGCGCGGCGCTGACCTCCGCTACGACCTGCATATCAGCTTCGAGGAGGCCGCGTTCGGCAAAGAGGTCGAGCTCGACATTCCGCGCACGGAAGAATGCGATGTCTGCCACGGCACCGGCGCGGAGCCGGGCACGCATGCCGAGACCTGCCCGGACTGCCACGGCGCCGGCCAGCGCCAGACCGTACACAACACGCCGCTCGGCCGCATGATGAGCGCGACGACCTGTAGCCGCTGCGGCGGTACGGGCAAGATCAACCCACATCCGTGCAAGGCATGCAACGGCACGGGTCAGAAGCGCGCGACGCACCGTATCAAGGTGCGCATCCCGAAGGGCATCGACAATGGCCAGCGCGTCCGCGTGTCGGGCGGCGGCAACGCCGGCGTGCGCGGCGGCGGCAGCGGCGACCTCTATGTCTATATCTTCATCGAGCCGCATAAGTTCTTTCAGCGGTCTGGCAACAACGTCCTCGTCGACGTGCCAATCAACTTCGTGCAGGCCGCGCTCGGCGCGACCGTCGAGGTGCCGACCATCGACGGCAAGGTCGACCTGAAGATTCCGGCTGGCATCCAGTCCGGCACGACCCTGCGCGTCGCGCGGCACGGCATCCCGTTCCTGCGCGGCAACGGCCGCGGCGACGAGCTCGTCCACATAAAGGTTCTGACGCCGCAGAAACTCACGGGCCGGCAGAAAGAGCTTCTGAAGGAGTTCGATGGGCTCTGCAAGGAGAATTCCAACCCGGAGCAGAAAAGCTTCCTCGACAAGATGAAGGATTTCTTCACGAACTACGGGGATTGACAGCATAAACAGCAAAAAGACAAGGAAAGCATTCCTTGTCTTTTTTTTGCCGCAACCGTATAATGAAAGGGTGAAGAAATGAGAAATGGGGGCATATCTATGCTGCATCTGGAAAAATCGCTCGCCGCATTCGAAGAGGCCAAGAACCTGATGCCGGGCGGCGTCAACAGCCCGGTCCGCTCCTACGCGAACGTGGACTGCAACCCGCCGTTCATCGCGCGCGCAGAGGGCGACAAGATCTACGACATCGACGGGAACGAGTACATCGACTACGTCGGCTCCTGGGGCCCGATGGTCGTCGGCCATGCGCATCCGCGTGTCGTGAAGGCCCTGCAGGAGGCCGTCACGCGCGGCACGAGCTACGGCGCACCGACGCTCATCGAGTCCAAGCTCGCGAAGAAGGTCATGGAGATCTACCCGTCCATCGAGATCATCCGCATGGTGAACTCCGGCACCGAGGCGACGATGAGCGCCCTGCGGCTCGCGCGCGGCTATACGGGCCGCGACAAGATTGTGAAGTTCATCGGCTGCTACCACGGGCACAGCGACAGCCTGCTCGTGAACGCGGGATCCGGCATGGCGACGTTCGGTGTGCCGAGCTCGCCGGGCGTCACGAAGGGCACGGCACAGGATACGATTTCCGTGCCGTACAACGATTTCGATGCCATCACGAAGGTTATGGATGAGATGGGCGACGAGATTGCGGCAGTTATCGTTGAGCCGATTGCCGGCAATATGGGCTGCGTTCTGCCAAAGCAGGGCTATCTGCGCCTGCTGCGCAAGCTTACCGAGCAGCACGGCACACTCCTGATCTTCGATGAGGTCATGTGCGGCTTCCGCGCATCCTTGGGCGGCGCGCAGGCGGCCTACGGCATCACGCCGGATCTCACGTGCCTCGGCAAGATTATCGGCGGCGGCATGCCGGTCGCGGCGTACGGCGGTCGCAGGGACATCATGATGAAGGTCAGCCCGGCGGGCCCGGTCTATCAGGCTGGCACGCTCTCCGGCAACCCGCTCGCGATGACCGCGGGCCTCGAGACGCTGAACATCCTTACTGAGGAGCGTGCGGACGATGGTGCAGACTACAGCCGCATGCTGACGCTCAAGACGAAAAAACTCCTGCTCGGCTGGCAGGCAAAGGCCAGAGAAGCAGGAGTCGCAATCCAGGCCCATCAGGCCGGATCCATGTTCGGAATCTTCTTCAATGAGAACGAGGTCTACAACTACGACGATTCGTGCGCGAGCGACCAGGAGGCGTTCAAGATCTGGTTCAAGGCGATGCTCGAGCAGGGCATCTACCTCGCGCCGAGCCAGTTCGAGACGTTGTTCATGAGCGGCGCGCACAGCGACGAGGACATCGACCGCACGATCGAGGCCGCGGGCCATGCCTTCCGCGCTGTCGCTGATTCCCGTAAATAAAAAAACTCCCCCGCGCGGGGAGTTTTTTACATCACGATATGTTTTCCACCGTAGTATTTCGGGCCCCAGTACGTATTCGACAGGTTGTCGATGCGGACGCCGCTCGAGCTCGCGTGGATGAAGTCGCCCTGCCCTAGGTAGATGCCGCAATGGGATGCGCCAGGCTCGTAGGTCGTGAAGAACACGAGGTCGCCGGGCACGAGCTCGCGCGAGCTCATCGTGCGCAGGCCGAGCTTGTACTGTTCATCGGCTGTGCGCGGGATGCGGATGCCGTTCTCGCGGAACACATACTGCAGGTAGCCAGAGCAGTCGAATGCCTTCGGCGTCGACCCGCCGAATACGTATGGCGTGCCGAGGTATTTCTTTGCCGTGTAGAGGACGCTGCTGACCTTGTATTGCGGCAGGATGGTCCTGCCGTTCGGAGCGGTGGCAGCGGCTTTTTTCGGTGCGGCAGGAGCTGCGGGCCGCTTGACGTTCGAGCCCCAGGTGCGCACCTTCGCATTGCGCAGGGCGCGCCAAGTCGCATTCGTGACGACGCCCGTGATGCGGATCTTCTGATCGCGCTGGAATTCAGCGACGGCGCGTTCCGTATCCTTGCCATAGATGCCGTCCGCACTGACGGAGTAGCCGACCTTCCGGAGCTTTTCCTGCAGGATCAGGACGTCGTGGCCATGGGATCCCTGCTGGAGGGTCGGGCTCGCGGCGGCATGATGAGGGACGGGCAGCAGCAGGGCGGCGAGGCCGAGGACGAGGGCCGCGCCGTGCAGGGCATGCTTCATCATATAGGTCTTCCTTTCTGAGAGTTTCGTGGTCTTTGGGAAGGGCTGGGCATCAGCCGTGCAGGACGTGCTCGAGGCCCTGTCCCATGAGCTTGACGACGTGGTCATCGTCGAGCGAGTAGAAGGCTTCCTTGCCGTCTTTGCGGAACTTGACGAGGCGCGCGTTGCGCAGCACGCGCAGCTGGTGCGATATCGCGGACTGCTGCATATGCAGGGCGTCGGCGATATCGCAGACGCAGAGCTCATCCTCCGCGACGAGCAGCGACAGCAGCTTGATTCGCGTTTTGTCCCCGAGCACCTTGAAGAGGTCGGCGAGCCGCAGGCTCGTATCGTCATCGAGTTCGTGCAGGCATGCGTCCTTGACGAGGTTCGGGTGCGTGTGATGGATTTCGCACATATCGTTTGTGCCAGTTTCAGTCATCGATCGTTTTCACTCCTTGTATGAAAACGCTATTCTCAGTATAGCATAGTTCTTATTTATTCGTCGTAAAAATTCGGCTTGGGAAAAATTAATCGTGGAAACGGAAGGAGAATTTCTTGCCTGGCGTGATGTACGGGATCAGTGCGAGGTCATCCGCGTCAATCTGTCCGACGACGTTCGTGCGTGGATCCGCATCCTGCGGGTGCGTGATGATCTGGAGCTCGCCCATATAGCGGCCGTAGCCCTCGTTGTCGAGCGTGATGGCGCCGATGGGGCGGGGCTCCGCGTGTTCCGGGGCAATGGTACCTCCCTCTGCCGCGAGCAGCTTGCGGCTCTCCTGTGCACGGATGGCATCGCGCGCTGCGTCGACGCGCGAGGTGAACGGGTTTGCGAGCAGCTTCCGGCTCACGGGATCTGCGGTATGCCATTTCGCCGCGAGCACGACTTCCTTGGAAGGGAGTGCACCGACGCCCTGCAGTTCTTCCTTTGTCGGCAGGGCATCGCCAATCAGTATGAAATCGCAGTTCATCGCGAGCAGCTGGCGCGCGGCGAACTCCGTTTCCGCGTCGCGGTGCGCCTCGAGTGTCGGCAGGCCGTCGCCGAGCGGCGAGCGGCGACGGCCCCGCCGGCTCGGCACGAAAGCACCGGTCTCGATGCCGAGCCTCCGCAACATGATGTTCTGGCCGACGAGCGATGCCTCGCTGATGCCCGTGCCGCGGCGTGGGTAGAAGTTATGGATGGCCTCGATGTTCTGGAAGTTCGCCTTTTTCTCGACGAGCTGCGAGAGGGCAGCTCCGGTCAGCGTCGAGGCGTTCAGTGCGATGTGGATGCCCTGCTTGTTCCGCGAATATCGGACAATCTCGTCGACGCTGAACCCGTAGTCGAGCCGCAGCGTCGTGATGCCGAGCATGCGGAACACTGACAGCGAGAAATCGCGGATGCCGAGCAGCTTGCGCGTTGCGGGGGACACATCGGAGATGACCTCCATATGGTGTTCACGGGCCGTGCGCAGCAAGGTGCCGAGCTCCGCCTTCAGCGCGCGCGTATCCGACTCCGGAATCTGCAGCGAGGTGAAGATCCGCGTGAGTCCGGCGCGCGCCGCGTCCTCGATCAGCTTCAGGTTCTCGAGCGGTTTGTTGTCGAGCCCCGGGTAAAGGGAGATGCCGTTTGCCATGTGTTGATCCTCCGTGTCACGATTATTCTTCCGGGTCGTCGAAGCCGAGCAGCCAGACCGCAAGGAATCCGGCAGCATAGGCTGTCAGCAGGCCGCACAGATAGACGCCGATATGGTCGGTCGCCGCGGCGAGCGGCAGGCCGGAGATGCCGATAGTTGCGCTGCCGACCGCCCAGGCCGCCTGCACGGCGCCGCCGAACGCGCCACCGATGCACGCGCCGAGGAATGGCCGGCCGAGCGGCAGCGTCACGCCGTAGATCAGCGGTTCGCCGACGCCGAGCATGCCGACCGGCAGGGCCGAGGCGATCGTCTTCCGGAGCGCGTGGTTCTTGGTCTTCACGTAGACCGCAAAGCTCGCGCCGACCTGCCCTGCGCCGGCCATCGCGAGTACGGGCAGCAGGATCGTGACGCCGTACTGGTTCAGCAGCTCGACGTGGATCGGCGTCAGGGCCTGATGGATGCCGAGCATGACCATCGGGAGATAGGTGCCGGCGAGCAGGAAGCCCGCGATGGCTCCACCCGAGCCGATGGCCGTCGTCGCGGCCATGCCGATGAAGTCCGAGAGCAGGCCGCCGAGCGGCTGCAGGGCGACAATTGCGATGGTTCCGGTCAGCAGGAAGGTGATGAGCGGCGTCAGGAACAGGCTGAACATCTCGGGGACATGCCGGCGGACTTTCTTCTCGATGAAGGCGCCGAGCCCCGCGACGAGCAGCACCGAGATGACGCCGCCGCGTCCCGGTGCGAGCGGGTAGCCGGCGAGCGTGACGCCAGCGAGGCCCGGGTGGGAGAGCAGCGCGCCGAGCGTGCCACCAAGAATCGGTGTGCCGCCGAACTCCCTAGCGGTGTTCCAGCCGATGAACAGGTTCATGCCCCAGAATACCGAGCCGCCGGCGACGCCGAGCAGCTGGAAGATGCCGTTTCCAGCGAGCAATGGGTCGAGCTTCAGCGCGAAATTCAGCAGGCCGCTGATCAGGCCGCATGCGATGAAGCCCGGAATCAGCGGCAGGAAGATGCTCGCAATCCGCCGGAAGAACAGCTTGACCGGCGTCGCGTTGCGCGCGCGGATCTTCGCGTGGAGTGCCTCGCCGGCATCCCTGCCTGACGGCTCCGGA
Source organism: Selenomonadaceae bacterium (assembly GCA_036733925.1). GTDB lineage: Bacteria > Bacillota > Negativicutes > Selenomonadales > Selenomonadaceae > UBA2897. The sequence goes on from DAIMZO010000019.1 coordinate 14,128, forward strand.
TTTGCCGCGCGTTCTGCAGATTCTGTATCCGGACGGGCAGGCGCCTCGCCGCGGAGCTCCTGCCGGGCTCTCACCATGCGCAGCAAGGCGGTATAGTATCCGTAGACCTCTGTGACACGGCCCGGCCCGAGCACGATCTGGAGTTCCTCGTCCGTGTCGTTGACGCCGAGTACACCGGGAATTTTCCGGAGCTGATCGAGCAGCAAGGATGGGTGCGAGGCGAGCACCAGCCGCAGACGCGTCATGCAGTGCGTGACCGAGCGCACGTTGTCTGCCGGCCCCGTCAGCAGGAAAATCTGGCGTGCGATGGATTCGTAGTTTTTATCTTTCGCCGTGTCCGTCAATCGAGGGCCTCCTTCAATCGTCCGTGCGTCTCCCGCAATTTCTCGATGCCCTCCGATGCCGAGCATCCCGCGAGCAGCATCAGGATGGCGAGTTTCGCGTGGCCGTTCGCGTCTGCGATGGCGGCTGCAGCCTCCTCGCGCGAGCAGCCCGTCGCCTCCATGACGATGCGGTGCGCGCGCTCGACGAGCTTCTCGTTGCTCGCGCGCACATCGACCATCAGGTTGCCGTAGACCTTGCCGAGGCGGATCATGACGCCCGTCGAGAGCATGTTCAGCACGAGCTTCTGCGCCGTGCCCGCCTTCATGCGCGTCGACCCCGTGATGACCTCTGGCCCCGTGACCGGCGTCAGCGCGATATCCGCGAGTGCGGCGATCTCCGCGTTTTCCGTGCAGGCGAGGGCAATCGTCGGCGCGCCTTGCTGTGCGGCGAACTTCAGCCCGCCGATGACGTATGGCGTGCGCCCGGAGGCCGCGATGCCGACGAGCACGTCGAGATCTGTGAAGCCGTGCTCCTGCAGGTCGCGCGCGCCGAGCTCCTCGCTGTCCTCCGCGCCTTCCTTCGCGCGGAACATCGCAGACTCGCCGCCCGCAATCAGACCCTGCACGAGGGCTGGATCCGTGCCGTAGGTCGGCGGGCACTCCGCCGCGTCGAGCACGCCGAGCCGGCCCGACGTCCCCGCGCCCATATAGAACAGACGCCCGCCGCGCGACAGATGCTCCGCCGTGATATCGACCGCCTCCGCAATCTGCGGCAAGATCTTCCCGACCGCGCGCGGCACCTGCTGATCCTCCGCATTGATGATCGTCAGCATATCGAGCGTCGAAAGCTCGTCAATCTTCATCGACCGCGGATTCCGCCGCTCCGTCGTAATATTGGATAAATCCAATCGAATCCCCGCTCCTTTTTGTAAACACGAGTTAGGCTCCCCTTCGGGCACGAGCCGTTAGGCGAACGTGCCTTTAGGCTGGAGCTGGCCGCGCACGGCCTGAAGGGGCATGCTTCGCAAGCCGCTCCACACTATATTATAGCACAAAAAAAGCGGCCCCATAGGGGCCGCGGAAAATTCACCCGATAACGGAAAGCCCGAAGTACACGACGAGCCCCATCGCGATGACGAATGGGATATAGACCTTGCATGCGAAGCCGAGCAGCTTGCCGTCGAGACCGCTGACGCCGATGGATGCAACCGCGATGGCAATGGACTGCGGCGAGATCATCTTGCCCGCGCAGGCACCCGTCGCATTCGCCGCAGCAATCCAGACCTGTCCAGACTCGCTTGCGCCGATAGCTGCCGCTGCGCTCGTCTGGAGCTTGGCGAACAGCACGCAGCTCGACGTCGCCGAACCCGTGATGAATGTGCCGACCGACCCGATGAATGCCGCGACAACCGGATACATATGTCCGGTTTCGGCAACGGTGATTGCGGCAATTGTCTCGGTCATGTTGCTGAAGCCCATGACCTCTGCCGTCGCGATGACTGACAGGATCGTGATGATCGTGAAGCGGAGCTGCACAACCGTCGCCTTCAGGACATGTAGCATCTCGCCGAACTTCGCGCCCTGCACGTGCCCGCCGAGGAATGCGGCGAGGAAGATCAGCACGCCCGGCGTCGCGACCCAAGTGAACGTATACGGCGTGCCGCCCGGCCCATCGTAGATCAGAACGCTCGTCTTGATCGCGGACAGCGGATCATGGATGAATGGGAAGAATTTTGACGTGAGCAGCAGGAATACGAAGATCAGGATGAACGAGAGCCAGGCGCGGACGCCGGCCTTTGTCGTGACCGCCTCACCGCCATTGTGCAGTTCGAGGTGATAGGCCGGGTCGCTGATTGGGAAATACTTGCTGTAGAGCACGATGACGCCCATCGAGATGATGGCCCCCGCGATATCCGCGAGCTCCGGGCCCGCAATCATCGCGACCGCGAGCTGCGGCAGCAGGAACCCGAGCGAGGCCGCGAAGCAGAGCATCGTGACGCCCTTGAGCGCCTTGAAGCCGTAGCCCGCGAGAATCATCACGAGCGGCACCAGGAACGTCAGCGGCGCGAGTTCGAGCACCGAGTACGCCGCGACTGTCGCCGGATCCATGCCCGTGATATTCGCGAGCGTCACAATCGGGATGCCGATGGAGCCGAATGCCGTCGGTACCGAGTTCGCGACAAGGCAAACCGCAGCCGCCGTGAACGGGCTGATGCCGAAGCCGACGAGCATGCCCGCGGGAATCGCGATGGCCGTGCCGAAGCCAGCCATACCCTCGAGGAAGGCCCCGAAGCCCCAACCGATCAGCAACGTGATCACGCGCTTGTCGCTCGAGACCGACGACAGCATCTTCTTGATGACATCCATGCTTTTCGTGTGCATGGTCAGGTTGTACGTGAAGATTGCGGCGATGATGACGAGCAGGATCGGCCAGCACGCGAGCGCAGCGCCTTGCAGAACCGCCTGCACCGCGTGCACCGTTGTCATCTCGAACGTGCTGATTGCGACCGCAAGAGCGAGCACGAGCGCGAGCAGGCACGCCTTCCATCCCGCCATATGCAGCACCGACAACGCGACAATCAACCACAGAATCGGCGACAACGCAAGTAAAAATTCCAAATGAAGCCTTCCTTTCCCTTGCAGAACAGATAGAAATCGATTCACATAAAATCATTATATCGAAAAAATAAGAGGAAAGTCAATGAAAAATAAAAAGCCAGAATATATTGAAAGAAGAAGGACTTTTCTTCGACTATCGCGAATAAGTAAGTATAAGCAGGACAGGAGGCATGGATATGAAAAAACTCGATCGTATCCTGGTTCCAGTCGATACTTCGGAATCCTCGGACCGGGCTGTTGCACTTGCGGGTGAGCTCGCCGCCGATACAGACGCGGTGCTTGATGTCTTGCACGTGACGTATTTTGACAGCCAGACGGACGACGAACGGGAGAGCTGGCTGCCAGAAATCGCGACGGAGTCGATGGGGAAGAAGGCAGAAGCCGTCTTTGACCGCGTCCGGAGCAGCGTTTCCGCAGGCGTCGAGGTGCGGTACCATCAGCGTGTCGGCGATCCTGCCGCCGAGATCTTATCCTATGCGGCGGAACGTCAGAGCGGACTCATCGTGCTCGGGACGCGCGGCGTCAGCGTGGTCGAGGGATTCTTAAAGGGCAGTGTGAGTCAGGAAGTCCTTGAAGGTGCGGCATGCTCCGTGCTTATCGTGAAGTGATTTTTATCAAGGGGGTTTTACTATGGTGAAGAATATCCTTGTACCAGTAGATGGTTCCGAAGGCTCGGATCGCGCGGTAACGGAGGCTATCGACCTCGCGGAGGCTATCGGCGCAAAGCTGAATTTTCTCTATGTTGCGAACATCAACCAGCTCGCCATCAATGCGTGCCTCTCGGACGCCATCCTTGAGGCCGTCACGAAAGCGGGCAACGTCATCCTTGACCGAGCGATGGAGATGGTTCCGTCCGGCATCGAGAAAGAGGCGTTCTCTGAGACCGGCTCGCCGGCCGTCGTGATCCTCGACTTCGCGACGAGCAACAACATGGATCTCATCGTCATGGGCAGCCGCGGACTCGGCGTCGTAAAGGGCGTCCTGCTCGGCAGCGTCAGCCAGTACATTGTCGAACAGTCTAAATGCCCGGTTCTCGTGGTAAAGTAAAACGCAAACAGAAGAAAAATGACCTCTGACCGAGATTCAGCTCGGTCAGAGGTCATTTTTTCAATCTGTATAGAGCAACACAACTTTGCCCTGCTTCCGTGTCGCGTTCATGTCGATGACGCGTTGATTGGACGACCCGCGGAACTTCAGCGTGAGGTCGCGTTTCTCAATCTGGAAATCGCCGTCGACGAGGACATCGAGTTCGCGGAGCAGATTCTCTGTGTCCGCGTCGTCGCGCGCATGGAGCTGTTCGAGCGTATAGCCCGAGTAGCTCCATACGTCCATGCCGCGCCGGTGCGCCTCGCGCGCGAGCTCGAGCAGGGGCCGCGGCTGAAGGAACGGCTCGCCGCCACTGAATGTGATGCCCGAGAGCAGGGGGTTGGCGTCGAGGCGCTTCGCGATCTCCGCCGTCGTCATGCTGTGCCCGCCGGACGGGTCGAGCGCCTTCGGGTTCTGGCAGCCCGCGCAATGCCGCGGGCATCCCTGCACGAACAGCGTCAGCCGGATGCCATCCCCGTCCACAATCGAATCGTCCACAATCCCCGCGACTCGCACTTTCATTGCGCATTACCTGATATGTAAATCATAGAAGAATGTAGTCATCATTCGATTTTGGCTACATTAGCAGGAGAGATACATACCTCTCCTTTCTTAGAACTTCTACAGATTTTACTCATCGCCGTCATCATCCGTATTCCGATATCCCGATAGAGGGGTAATCACATGAACGGACTCCTGCGATATTCTACGGACTCTTGTCCATTCGGCGTTACCCACGCCAATATCTGCATTCGTTAATTTAAATACGATTGCTTCTTGCCATACCATGCCGCCTTGTACAGCATCTGCCGCTTGAACTCACCGAATAGGGAACGATGGACGCCTTTCGACGCAATCCCCATCTTCATGCCTTTGACATTCAAGTCCTCGATGAAGATGGCATCATAGTTGCTTACGAGATGCGTCGTGTACTTCGAAACGTCCGGACGGTCACACCAAGTTTCTCGGCCATTTCCTTCGGTTTGTACATCGTCATAATGTTCACCTTCTATCTATTCCTGCTATAAACATTATGACACATATTTCTATTCTATTCCATATATTTAGTAATTATTTATCATCTCCCGATGTCTGTCCGAAAAAAGCAAAAAGAAAGCCCTCCCCGATGGGGAGGGCTCAACAGGGCATGCCTCCTCAGCTCAGGCTGTGCTTGACTCGGTCGTGCTCCTCGGCGCGTTTTGCGTCGTTCCAGCGGTCAATCGTGCCGACGAGATAGCCCGTGATGCGGCGGATCCGCTCGAATTTCGGCTCCTCGAGCGCGTAGTCGATCTTGATCTCCCCGTTCTTTGCGAGCGAGAGATGCAGGCTCGTCACCTTGTTATCCGTGTGATCCTCAACATAGCGCACATAGCCCTCGGCTTCGCGCTCCGTCATATCGGGGATGCCGTCTACCGTTACCGTAATATCATCAATCTGCATGCCTGTCACCTGTTCCTTTGTCTCCTGAAATCAAAGTCGCTCCTTCGGGCAACAGGATGATTATACAATATCTTGTGGTCCGACGTCAATACCACCACAATATCTTGTAGGAAAGAATTGTTTTAGAAAAAATCGCGCTTTCCGTTCCTGCGCCTTTCTCAGCGCGCTCCGGCGCCCTCTACGCCGCTTTTCGCATCTGCCCGCACGACCGTGCGCACCGGGTACGGAATCTCGATGCCTTCCTCGCGGTACCGCTTCGTCAGCGCCTTGATGAATTCGTGTTTGATCAGGAACTGGTGATCGAACTGGCTCGAATGCAGCGTGACGTTGAAGTCGATGCTCGACTCGCCGAACGTATGGAACCGCACGGCGGGCGGGATATCGACGGCCTCGTCGACCTGCTGCATGACTGAGCTTGCGACCTCGAGCGTCACGCGCTCGACCTGGTCGAGGTCGCTGGCATAGGCGACGCCGACCGGTACCGTGATCACGATATCCTTCCGCGGCATGCTGTAGTTCGAGATTGTCGCCGACGCAATCTTCTGGTTTGGAATCACGACCATGTTCCCTTCACCGACCGGCACAATCGTCGTGAACCGCCACGTGATATCCGTGACGCGGCCCGTCTCGCCGGTCGAGAGCCGGATGTAGTCGCCGATGCGCAGCTGCTTCGAGAGAATCAGGTGCAGGCCGGAGAAGATGTTTGCGAGTGTTTCCTGCAGCGACAGCGCGACCGCCATGCCGCCGACGCCCATGGCCGTCAGGATCGGCGCAATCGAGATGCCGCAGTATTGCAGAATCACGAGGATGCCCATCGCGTAGATCACGATGTTCAGGATTGTGTCGAGCAGCGTCGTCTTTGGCAGACGCTGGTCCGAGTTCTCCATCTTCATCTGCACCATCGCGTGCAGAGTCCGCGCGAAGATTCGCGTGATGGTCAGGACGATGACCGAGAACAGCACGTACGAGAAGATCTTGACGAGGGGGGCGGGGATATCGACCGTGTTGACAATCCAGTAGAGCCCGACAATCAGGCAGAACGAGACCGGCGTCCCCTTCACCGCGTGGAACAGCAATACCTGCCATGAGCTTGCGTCCTCGCTCATCGTGCGGCGGATCTGCCGGTTCACGAGCTTGTTGAGTGACAGGCCGAGCGCGAGCGCGCAGACGAGGATGCAGAGCGGCAGCAGCACGAGGTCGAGCACGGCATGCGCGTCAAGAGATAGAAGATGAGAAAGCAAACGAAAGCCCCCTTTTCAGAAAATACTTGTCTTTACCGTTTTCGTCTATTATACTATAGTTAGCCAAATGGGGAAAGAACGGGGGAACGAATTTATGCCAAAAGAAATCCTGCACGGCGGGAAGCGGCTGCAGCTGCGCTGCGCCGGGGTCGATGACCTCGGCTTTATCCTGCGGCTGGAATACGATCCGGAGAACGTCTCCTTCATCGTGCCATTTGACCGTACGTTCCACGAGCCAATCTTGCGCGGGGAGGTCAAAGGCACGATGGACGTCATCGTTGAGGAGATGGCGTCCGGCGAGCCCGTCGGCTACGTGCTTGCAAATGGCCTCCAGTCGGACGCCAAGGAGATCGAGTGGACACATATCATCGTCGCGAAGAAGGGGCAGGGCTACGGCCACGAAACCATGAAGCTCCTGAAGGCGTGGGCCTTCGAGGATCTGCATTTCCACCGCGCGTGGCTCGATTGCAAGCCCTATAACCGCCGAGCCCTGCATCTCTATGAGAGCGAGGGCATGGTCCTTGAGGGGCGTTTCCGCGAGACCATCGTGACGAATGGCGTCTACGAGGATCTCGTCGTGCTCGCCTTGCTCGCGCGCGAATACGAGGCCATGAAACAGGCAGGCCTCGAGCTCGAGAGCCCGCAACAGAAATCGTAAATCGCAAAAAGAAAATATTTGGGAAAAGAGGAATACCTATGAACATCATCGTACCCGGCGGGGCCGGCTTCATCGGCTCCAACTTCATCTATTATGAGCATGCGAACCATCCGGAGGACCGGGTCATCTGCCTCGACAAGCTCACCTACGCGGGCAACCTCGAGACGCTTGCGCCAATCATGGACAAGCCGAACTTCAAGTTCATCAAAGCTGACATCGCGGATCGCAAGAAGGTCTATGACATCTTTGCGAAGGAAAAGCCGGACATTGTCGTGAACTTTGCGGCGGAGTCCCATGTCGACCGCTCCATCGAGAACCCGGAAGTTTTCCTGCAGACGAACGTCATCGGCACGAGCGTGCTGCTCGATGCTTGCCGGAAATACGGTATCGACCGCTACCATCAGGTTTCGACCGACGAGGTATACGGCGACCTGCCGCTCGACCGTCCAGACCTGTTCTTCACCGAGGAGACGAACCTGCATACGTCCTCCCCGTACTCCGCGTCGAAGGCATCGGCCGACCTGCTCGTCATGGCCTACCACCGGACGTACAAGCTCCCGACGACCATTTCACGCTGCTCGAACAACTATGGCCCGTATCATTTCCCGGAGAAGCTCATCCCGCTCATAATCATCAACGCGCTGAACGACAAGAAGCTCCCGGTCTACGGTGATGGCAAGAACGTCCGTGACTGGCTCTACGTCGAGGATCATTGCGCGGCCATCGACCTGATCATCCGCAAGGGCAGGGTCGGCGAGGTCTACAACGTCGGCGGACACAATGAGCGCGCCAACATCGACGTCGTGAAGACCATCCTGAAGCAGCTCGGCAAGCCTGAGAGCCTCATCGAACACGTCACCGACCGCAAAGGCCACGACCGCCGCTACGCCATCAATCCGACCAAGATCCACAACGAGCTCGGCTGGGAGCCGAAGACGAAATTCGAAGACGGCATCAAGAAAACCATCCAGTGGTACCTCGATAACCGCGACTGGTGGGAAAACATCATCTCCGGCGACTATCAGAGCTACTATGAACGCATGTATGGCAAAAAAGAAGTCCTCGAATACGCGAAGATTTGATGCCTCATATCCTCAAACAGGGCCGTTGCGCAGAATCCGTGCAGCGGCCCTGTTTCTTTCCCTCAACCCCTTGACTATTACCTGTATTCGTGCTAAAATTAAAATTTACTTTTCACAAGACTTGTGTTATAATGTATACAGATAGTTTTCATCTCGTACAAGCTGGGGGTGTGTGTTTGCTGCATGTAGGCGATAAGGTAGTCTATCCGATGCATGGCGCAGGAGTGATTTCCGGCATTGAGAGCTGTGAGGTTCTCGGCGAAGACAAGACGTACTATGTCCTGAAGATGCCGATCGGCAGTATGAAAGTGATGATTCCGACCGATAATGTGGAGAATATCGGGCTGCGGAACGTCATTTCCGAAGACGAGGTAGGAGAGGTCCGGGACGTTCTTGAGGAAAAGCCGGAGCGCGTGATGGGGAGCTGGAACAAGCGGTTCCACGCGAACCTCGAAAAGATGAAGAGCGGCGATATCTGCGATGTCGCGGCGGTCGCGCGGAATCTCATCATGCAGGACCGGAAAAAGAAGATTTCGAGTGGGGAGCGCCGCCTGCTCGAGCTGGCCAAGCAGATCTTGATCAGCGAGCTCGTCTATGCCTGCGATAAATCGCCGGAGGAAGTCGAGGGCTGGATGAAGGGCGTGCTGGCGCATAACCACTATCGGAAGGCCTGAAAGGCCATCGGAAAGGCTGCACAAAACAGCGTTCAAGAGCCCGCAAGGACTCTTTTTTCTTTTGGGGGAAATTGCTCGTATGCGTTGAGTGGCAGGATACCCTGTGATATAATGAATTGTACTTATTGCATTTATTTTTATACAGGGGGTGTTTTCTGGTATGCTGGACCGCGTTCTGCGCTTCTTCATTACCATCTTCCTCGCGTTCGCCGGGATTGCCCTGCTGAATCTGGCCCGGCCCGTGTTGACCTTATTCCTCAGTACCGAAATCCTGAAGACTGACCTCGGTTTCTTTCAGGTGACCGCGGCGGGACTCGTCTGTGTGCTCGTCGGCGGCCTGCTCGGCGGCATCATCGGATTCGTCCTGTCCCCGTACCTGATCCGGCAGCTCAAGCGTTTCTCGCTGTGGCTGGAGTCGGCTTTGAGCGAGGTGCCGATCCACGATGTCATCGCGGGGGTCGTCGGGCTCTGCGTCGGCCTGATCCTCGCCAACCTGCTCGCGTTCTCGTTCTCAAAGATCCCGGTCGTCGGCGACTATATCCCGGTCGTGTTCAGCCTCGTGTTCGGCTATCTCGGCATCCGCATCGCGCTGAAGAAACGGCAGGAAATCACCGATTATTTCGATTTCGTGCCGAAGGCGCTCAAAGAGCTCAGCCGCATACGGGAGCAGCGTATGCAGCGCGCGGCGGAGAAAGACGCGGCTGCGCCAGTGGCAGCGGGAACACTCGCAGAGAGCGGCGCGGACAAACAGTACAAGCTGCTCGATACGAGCGTGATCATCGATGGGCGCATCGCCGACATCTGCGATACAGGCTTCATTGAGGGTACGCTGCTGATCCCGGTCTTCGTGCTCGAGGAGCTGCAGCATATCGCGGACTCGCCGGACAGCCTGAAACGCACGCGCGGCCGCCGCGGCCTCGATATCCTGCAGAAGATCCGGCAGGAGAAGAAGCTGAAGGTCGAGGTCACGAACGCGGACTTCGACGATATCCGCGAGGTCGACTCGAAGCTCGTCGCACTTGGGCAGAAGGTGCACGGCAAGATCATCACGAACGACTTCAACCTGAACAAGGTCGCGAAGCTCCGCGGCGTCGAGGTGCTGAACATCAATGAGCTTGCGAACGCCGTGAAGCCGGTCGTGATTCCGGGCGAGACGATGAAAATCCATATCGTCAAAGAGGGCAAGGAACCCGGCCAGGGTGTCGCCTATCTCGACGACGGCACGATGATCGTCGTCGAGAGCGGCAGCCGCCTGATCGGCAAGACCATCGACGCGACGGTGACGTCCGCGCTGCAGACCGCAGCCGGACGCATGATTTTCGCGCGCCCGATTTCGGCGTAACGCAAAAGGAGGCGCAAAAGCATGGTTTCGGTCATCTTCCCCGCCGCAGGGCAGGGAAAGCGCATGGGCGCGGGATTCAATAAGGTTTTCCTGAAGCTCGCCGGAAAGGAGATCATCCGGCACACCTTGCGCCGGTTCTCGGACGTCCCGGCGGTCGGCGAGCTCGTCGTCGTGACGGGCAAGGAAGACCTCTCGCGCATGCAGACCGTCCTGCGCGATGAGCCGGGGCTGAAGCCCTGGCGCGTCGTCGCGGGCGGCAGCGAGCGGCAGTACTCGGTGCGCAACGGCCTCGCGGCCATATCGCGCGAGGCGGACATCGTGCTCGTGCATGATGCGGCCAGACCGCTCGTCTCGCGCGAGACCATCGAGGCGGTGATCCGCGCGACGCGCCTGTCGGGCGCGGCAATTGCCGCGGTCCCAGAGAAGAACACGGTGAAGATTGTGAGCCCCGACGGCGTCGTCACCCGAACGCCGGACCGCCGGACAGTATGGGCCGTGCAGACGCCGCAGGGATTCCGGCGCGGCATCCTGCTGCGCGCGAACGAGCAGGCGGAGGAGGATCACTTCCTCGGCACGGACGACGCGAGCCTCGTCGAGCGCATCGGGGCGCCCGTGCATGTCGTGCGGGATCAGTATGAGAACATCAAGATCACGACGCCGGGGGATCTCGCGGTCGCCGAGGCGTTTCTGAAAGAGGGAGCAAAATGACCAGATTCGGTATGGGTTATGATGTACACCGGCTCGTCAAGGGGCGCAAGCTCATCATCGGCGGCGTCGAGATCCCCCACGAGATGGGGCTGCTCGGCCATTCGGATGCCGACGTGCTGCTGCACGCGATATCCGACGCCCTGCTCGGCGCGGCCGCGCTCGGTGATATCGGGCAGCATTTCCCGGACACGGATTCGCGCTATGAGGGCGCAGACAGCTTGCAGCTGCTCGCAGAGGTGAAGAAGCTCGTCGCGGACAAGGCCTACGTGATCGGCAACGTCGACGCAACCATCGTCGCGCAGCGCCCGAAGATGAAGGACTACATCCCGCAGATGGAGGCAAACATCGCGCGCGTCCTTGACGTCGACCTCGATCAGGTCAACGTCAAGGCGACGACCGAGGAGAAGCTCGGCTTCACCGGCACGGAGCAGGGCATCTCAGCCTACGCGGTCGCCGGCATCGAGCCGGAGCAGACCTGGATCCGCGGCTGACCCCGGCGGGGCGGCCGGAACTGTCCGGGCAAACGAAAAGAAAAACACTCGAAAAAGGAGCAATTATGCTGAACGTATACAATACCATGTCGCGGAAAAAAGAGGAATTCCACCCGCTGAAGCCGGGTGAGGTCTCCATCTACTGCTGCGGCGTCACGCCGTACAATCACCCGCATATCGGCAATGCGCGCCCGTTCGTGACGTGGGACGTCATCCGCCGGTTCTTTGCACGCAAGGGCTATAAAGTCCGCTATGTGCAGAACTTCACGGACGTCGATGACAAGATCATCCGCACGGCGAACGAGGAAGGCACGACGTGGAAGGAGATTTCCGACCGCTATATCAAGGCGTATTTCGAGGCAATGGACGCGCTGAACGTGCGCCATGCCGACGTCTACCCGCGCGTCAGCGAGACAATCCCGGAGATCCTCGCGATGGTGCAGAAGCTCGTCGATAAGGGCTACGCCTATGCGCTCGATAACGGCGACGTATTCTACAGCGTCGAGAAATTCCACGAATACGGCAAGCTCTCGGGGCGCAAGCTCGAGGATATGGAGGCCGGCGCGCGCATCGAGGTCGACGAGCGCAAGCACAACCCGATGGATTTCGCCCTCTGGAAGTCGGCAAAGCCCGGCGAGCCGTCCTGGGACAGCCCGTGGGGCAAGGGGCGCCCGGGCTGGCATATCGAGTGCTCGGCAATGTCACTGAAATATCTCGGTGAGAAATTCGACTTCCACGGCGGCGGCAGCGACCTGATTTTCCCGCATCACGAGAACGAGATCGCGCAGTCGCAGGCCTGCATCGGCGACACGCACAGCTTCGCGCAGTATTGGGTGCACAACGGCTTCATCACGATCCACGATGAGAAGATGTCGAAGTCGAAGAATAACTTCTTCACGGTCAAGGAAATCCTTGAGAAATATTCGGGCGAGGTCGTGCGCTTCTTCATCTTGCAGACGCATTACCGCTCTCCGCTCGATTTCAGCGACGAGCGGCTCAAAGAGGCGCAGACGAGCCTCGGCCGCCTCGCGGTCACGCAGCAATATATCGAGGAGCTCAGCGGAAAGCGGGGAGCGGCCAACACGGCGGCAGATCTCGCCACGAAGGCTGCGGCGCTCCTGCAGGCGTTTGACGAGGCCATGGAGGACGATTTCAACACGGCGCTCGCAATCAGTCAGATGTTCGCGCTGTCGAAGGAGATCAATATCTACTATCAGGCCGTCACGACAGGAAACACGGTATTCGATGCGGCGCATTTCGCGAAGGCCGTGGAGGCTTGGGCTGACATGGCCGGCGTCATTGGGATTTTCGAGCAGAAAGTAGCCGCGGACGATGGGCTGACGGAAAAGCTCATGGATCTCATCATCCGCATCCGGCAGGATGCGCGCAAGGCGAAGAACTGGGCCGTCGCCGATCAGATTCGCGATGCATTGAAGGATGCGGGTGTCGTGCTCGAGGATACGCCGAATGGCGTGCGCTGGAAAAGAGCATGAAGGATGAAATTTGCGCATTATGAGCGTCTCGTCGAGATGATGTTCCAGCCGGACGGCGCGGGCGGCATCCTGCAGCGTTACCACGAGATGGATGCGCGGCAGATGAACCCGCTCGTGCTCGCCTATGTCGGTGACGCGTATTTCCATCTGTTCGTGCGCACGCGCCTGCTCTCCTACGAGCAGGCGAAGGTCGGCATCCTGCAGCAGTTCTCGGGGCAGATTGTCTCGGCGGTATGGCAGCACAAGGCATACCTCGGCATCAAAGCGATGCTGACGGACGAGGAACGCGCCATCTACCGGCGCGCGCGCAATGCAAAAAGCCATGCGCCGCGCGCGGCGAGCGTCGCGGAATACCACTCGAGCACGGGCTTTGAGGCATTGCTCGGCAGCCTCTACCTGACGGATCAGGATGAGCGGCTCTACGAGATCGCGGAGGCATCGTTCCAGGTGATAAGCCGTGCTATGATGGAAGAGATTCAGAAGAAAAAGGCGGAAAAATAACGATATGATGAAAGTAAAACTCCTCGACTACACGCCGGAGCCGGAGCGCGTCGTCGCGATGGCGGCGCGGCTTTGCTACTCGGCGAGCGGTGCCGAGGAACTTGCGGAGAAGCTCTCGGATGAGCAGGTAAAGAAGATGGTCAAGAAGATGGTCGCGCTCGGCCATGCCTCGACGATCGAGCACGTGTCGTTCACGTTCGGCATCGAGGGCGTTAGCCGCGTGCTGACGCATCAGCTCGTGCGGCACCGTATCGCAAGCTACGACCAGCAGTCGCAGCGTTATGTCGCGGCGCACGGTTTCCAGTACATCACGCCGCACACGATTGCGGAGAACCCGGAGGCCAAGGCGAAGTTCGACCATCTGCTCGAGGAGATCCGCAAGACGTATGATGAGCTCACGGACCTCGGCATCCCGAAGGAGGATGCGCGCTACGTACTTGCAAACGCGGCGGAGACGAAGATCCTCGTGACGATGAATGCGCGGACGCTCCTGCATTTCTTCAACCTGCGCTGCTGCCTGCGCGCGCAGTGGGAGATCCGCGAGATGGCTTACAAGATGCTCGAGGAGGTCAAGAAGGTCGCGCCGACCTTGTTCCACAACGCGGGCGCGAGCTGCGTGAACACGGGCCGCTGCCCGGAGGGCGCGATGACCTGCGGCAAATTCACTGAAATGATCAAGCTGAGGGAACCCGATGAAGAATAACGAAGGACATAGACGGAACGCACGTCCGAAAGACGCAGGACGGGCGGCAAGACGCCCGAAAGAGAAGAGGCAGGACAGGGGCCCGAAAGAGAGCGGGCGGCCGGCGAAACGGCCGGACGACAGCGAGAATGAGCTGCTCGTCGGCCGCAATGCCGTGACCGAGGCGCTCCGGGCGGGCCGCGGCATCAACCGTGTGCTGCTCGTGCCCGGCAATCGCAAATCGGCAGAGATCGAGGACCTCTCTCGCGCGCAGGGTGTGCCGGTCGAGCACGTGAAACGCGAGCGCATCGAGGCGATGGCCTCCGGCATGCGGCACCAGGGCGTGCTCGCGTATGCGGCGCCCGTTCCGTACGCGACCCTTGAGGACATCCTGCACCGTGCGGAGGAGAAGGGCGAGCCCCCGTTTCTCGTCCTGCTCGACGAGCTCGAAGATCCGCACAATCTCGGCGCGCTGCTCCGGACGGCGGATGCGACCGGCGCGCACGGCATCCTGATTCCGAAGCGCCGCGCCGTGCCGCTCAATGCGACGGTCGCGAAGACGAGCGCGGGCGCGGTTGAATACGTGCCCGTCGCGCGCATCGGCAACATCGCGCAGACCCTGAAGGCATTGAAGGAAAAGGGCTTCTGGGTCGCGGGCGCCGATATGGACGGCGCGCAGAACTATTGGGAGGCTGACCTCACGGGCCCGCTCGTGCTCGTTGTCGGCAGCGAGGGGCACGGCATGAGCCGCCTCACGAAAGAGAATTGCGATTTCATTGTCAAGATGCCAATGGTCGGGCGCATCAACTCACTCAACGCGTCGGTCGCTGGCTCCATCCTGATGTATGAGTCCATGCGTCAAAGGCTGTTAAAGAAGAAGGCGTAAAGCATGCGCAAGAAGAAATGGGAACGCTGCCTCGTCGACGGCTACAACGTCATTCATTTCTGGCCGGAATACAAGGGGTTGCTGAATCAGCTCGAGGAGGCGCGCCACCGGCTTATCCATGCGCTCGCGGAATACGGCGCATACGAGAAGGTCAACCTGACGCTCGTGTTCGATGCGATGTTCACGGACGATGAGGAGCACGAGGAGCGTGTCAATGAGCACATGACCGTGCTCTTCACTGGCGCGGGCGAGACGGCCGACAGCTGCATCGAGCGGCTGGCCTATGCCTACGCGAAGCAGGGCGAGGAGGTTCATGTCGTGACGTCCGACGGCGCCGAGCAGAGCGTGATCCTCGGTGCGGGTGCCTATCGCATTCCGTCGTCGGAGCTCCGCCGGCGCGTCCTGCGTGCGAAGAAGGCCGTGCGCAAGGAATACCTCGGCCCCGTCACGCTGCCGAACGTGCGCCTCGACGTGCAGGACCGCCTCGATGCGGAGACTGCCGCAAAACTTGACGCCTTGCGCAAGCAGAAGGACTGAAAGGAGGAGGAGGTCAGCTGGCAAGCGGGCCGAAAACTTGACGATGCCAAACGTCGGGAGTATAATTCTATTTGTCAGGAATTTTTAAGCGAACGAGAAAAAGAAAAGATTTGCAGATGAACAGGGAACGGGATACATTGGACGAAGGGGAACGTGCGATGGTGATGGAAGCAGAACCGAAGGACAGCCGCGAGCGGGAAGTTTATCCGGAGGAGGCCGTGTTCGAAGACATGACCGACGAGGAGATTGTCCTTGAAATCAAGGATAACGACAACAAGGTCGCGCTCGACTATCTGATCAACAAATACCGGAACTTCGTGCGGGCAAAGGCGCGCTCCTATTTCCTGATCGGCGCGGACCGGGAGGATATCATCCAGGAGGGCATGATTGGCTTTTATAAGGCCGTCCGCGACTTCCGCTGTGACAAGCTCTCCTCGTTCCGCGCGTTCGCGGAGCTCTGTGTCACGCGCCAGATCATCACGGCCATCAAGACTGCGACGCGGCAGAAACACATCCCGCTGAATTCGTACGTATCGCTGAACAAGCCGATTTACGACGAGGATTCTGACCGCACGCTGCTCGATGTGCTGTCTGTCACGAAGGTATCCGACCCCGAGGAGCTCGTCATCAGCAAAGAGGAATTTGCTGAGATCGAGGGCAAGATGGAGGAGATTCTCTCGGACCTCGAATGGAAAGTCCTGATGAGCTACCTCGATGGCAAATCCTATCAGGAGATTGCCGCCGACCTCGGGCGCCATGTCAAATCCATCGACAACGCCCTGCAGCGCGTCAAGCGCAAGCTCGAGAAATACATGGAGAACCGCGGCGAGAAAGTCGATCTCGGCACCGTCTACCGCGGCCTCACGAACATCAACCACCGTCTCCGCGATGCCCGCGGCGAGAATTGAAAAAGAACACGAAAAAAACCTGCCCGGCTGGGGCAGGTTTTTTCGTTTCAAGAATCTTTATGAGAGCTGCGGGGCGGCTTTTGCGTCATCGTCGTCGAGCTTGCCCGCGAGGTCGTGGTCGGTCATCGCGCAGACGCTGGAGTCGGACCAGACGTTCTCTGCCGTCTCAATCATATCGATGATTGTGTAGATTGGCAGGATGACGCCCATCAGGCCGATTGGCGCGCCAATCGAGCTCATCAGCGAGAGCGTCAGGAAGTAGCAGCCCATCGGGACACCGGCGTTGCCGATTGCCGCGAGTACGGCGATGAAGAGCCAGAGCACCATGGAGCCGAACGACAGGTCGATGCCCGCGTTCTGCATGACGAACAGCGACGTGATCAGGATGAAGGCCGCGCAGCCGTTCATGTTGATAGTCGTGCAGATCGGCAGCACGAAACGCGAGACGCGCGGGTCGACCTTGAGGTTCTGCTCGGCGGATGCGAGCGTGACCGGCAGCGTGCCGGCCGAGCTCTTCGTGAACAGGGCGACGGCGAGCGCCGGGGCCATCTTGCGGAAGACGTACAGCGGATTCAGGCCGCGCACGAGCAGGAACAGCGGAACCACGATGAAGATCTGGATGGCGTTGCTGCCGAGCACGACGGCCGTGTACTTGCCGAGCGCACCGACGATGACGCCGGCCTCAATCTGCGCCGAGAGCTGGCCAGCAAACGCGAGGATGCCGACCGGCAGGATGAAGAGCAGGCCGCGGATCAGTGTGAACAAGAGTTCCTGCGCGCCGTTGATGACCTTCAGCAGAGCCGTGCGGTTCTCGCTGCGCGGCATGAATGCGAGCCCGAGGCCGAATGCCGCAGCAATCAGCATGACTGAGAGCACATTGCCGTCGAGGAATGGCTTCAGCAGATTGTTCGGGATGACCGACAGGATATGATTGTAGTAGGAAAGCGAGCCGAGCTTCTGCAGCGGCACGTTGGCCTCGCCGGCACCGAGCACATCGGCCGGCAGGTTGCCCGGCGCAATCCAGAGGAACAGCGCGAGGCCGATGGCAGCCGCCGCAATCGTCGTCAGCAGCGTGTAGGTGACGGCGTGCGCGAAGATGCGCCCCGTGTTCTTTTCGGCGCCGAGTTTTGCGAGCGTCGTGATGACGGCGAGCGCGATGGTCGGGACGGCGACGAACTGGAACAGCCGAGTGAACACCGTCGCGACGAAGTTGAACAGGTTGTTGAGCGGTGTGATGCCGAGCCAGCCGAGCAGCCCGCCGAGGATCAATGCAGCGAACCACAGGATGAACTGCCTTTTCTTCCCGCGCAGGTCACTCGCCTGCATAGCAGCCCGCGCCTCTTCCTGGACGCTGACCGCTTTCTTTTCTTCTGCCATTGGGATTCCTTCTTTCTGTATCTCTCTATCCAATGTATCCATACATGTTTGATATGTTTTGAATTATAACCATTTTACTAAGGATTGTCAAGGGCCTGAAAAAAAAAGAAAAAATCGGGAATATGCAAAAAAGAAAGACGGGGCTATAGCTTTATGCTATAATGTTAGGCAGAAGAAACGGGCCAAGGCGAGGCCTTGACCGGAAAGAAGGATTTTCATGACTTTGCAGCAACTGCGCTATGTGATCCAGATCGTGCAAGCGGGATCCATCAACATGGCGGCGCAGCAGCTTTTCATCACGCAGCCGAGCCTGTCGAAGGCTGTCGCTGAGCTCGAGCACGAGATGGGCATCACGATCTTCGGGCGGTCGAACCGCGGCGTGACGCTGACGGAGGAAGGCACGCGCTTTTTGTCGTATGCGCGGCAGGTCGTCGAGCAGGCCGATCTCCTCGAGCATCAGTACAAGGGCGAGCACCGCGTGCGGCGCGTATTTGGCATCTCGTCGCAGCACTACGCGTTCGTCGTGCATGCATTCGTCTCGCTCGTGCGCGAGTACGGCGAGGACGAGTACGAGTTCTCGCTGCGCGAGGCACGCACGAACGACATCATCGAGGATGTGCGCACGCACCGCAGTGAGCTCGGCATCCTGTACCTGTCGAAGTTCAACGGCGACGTCATGCGGCATATCCTGCGCGGCGCTGAGCTCGACTTCGTGCCGCTCTTCACGGCAAAGCCGCATATCTTCGTGAGCCGCAGGCACCCGCTCGCGAAAAGGAAGTGCGTGACGCTCAGTGACCTGCTGCCGTATCCGCGCCTCACGTACGAGCAGGGCGTCAACAACTCGTTCTACTTCGCCGAGGAGCTCCACAGCAGCGAGCAGGTGCCGAAAAGCATCGTCGTCGCGGACCGCGCGACGCTGTTTAACCTGCTGATCGGCCTCGACGGATACACGATTTCGTCCGGCATCCTCGCGACCGACCTCAACGGCGACCAGATTGTCGCCGTGCCGCTCGAGAGCGACGAGCACATGGAGCTCGTCTACATCTACCCGCGCGGGCTCGCGCCGACGGGCATCAGCGCGCGCTACCTCGATATCTTGAAAGAATACATCGGCAGCGCCCCAAAGGAGGATTGACTTTGTTTCGAACGATTCTGCACCACCGGGCCACTTCGTGCGCGGACTGCGCGAAACTCTGCTGCACGAAGATCGAGGACTTCGGCGTAAAAGCGGGGAACCTGACCATCTTCGACCACGTGAATCTGCACGTGCACTGCGGGCAACTCACGGCTATCATCGGGCCGAACGGGGCGGGCAAGAGCACGCTGATGCGTGCAATCCTCGGCGAGGTGCCGCATACCGGCCGCCTTCACTACGTCGACGCGAAGGGCAAGCACACGGGGCACCCGGTCATCGGCTACGTGCCGCAGTACCTGCGGTTCGACGTGTCCGCGCCGACCTCGGTCATGGACATCTTCATGGCCTGCCTGTCGAACCGCCCTGTCTGGATTGCGCGCGAGAAAAAGCTCCGGCAGCGCGTGCTCGCCGACCTCGCGCTCGTGCACGCCGAAGACCTCATTGACCGGCGTCTCGGCGCGCTTTCGGGCGGCGAGCTTCAGCGCGTGCTGCTCGCGCTCGCCCTCGACCCGATGCCGGATCTCCTGTTGCTCGATGAGCCGGTGTCTGGCGTCGACCAGAACGGTCTCGAGCTCTTCTACCGCATCGCGCAAGAGCTCCGCGAGAAAGAGGATATGGCGATCATCCTGGTCTCGCACGATCTCAACATGGTCGCGCATTATGCGGATCAGGTCGTCCTGATGAACAAGGGCGTGATCTGCGCGGGAACGCCGGAAGAAGTGTTCGCCGACGCGCGCACGAAGCGCATCTTCGGTATGCTCGCGGGCGCTCCGGATGTCCCGGCCGGTGCGGGGAACGCAGCGCTTGCGGCCGCAAAGGCCGGCGCAGAGGTTCCAGCCAATGCAGACGGAAAGGGGGATGACGCGTAAATATGGATATTCTGCAGCTCTGCTACAGCGCCATCGACGCGCTGCTGCCGTTCGAGTGGGCCGGACATGTCTTCATGAAGAACGCGTTCCTCGCCATCCTGCTCGTGACGCCGCTTTTCGGCCTGCTCTCGACGATGGTCGTCTCGAACAGCATGGCCTTCTTCTCTGACTCGCTCGGGCACGGTGCGTTCACCGGCATCGCAATCGGCGTATTGCTCGGCTCGGTCTCGCCGCTGCTCTCGCTGATCGTGTTCTCCATCGTGTTCGCCATCTTCATCACGTGGATCAAGAACAAGAGCACAGCGTCCGCCGATACGATCATCGGCGTGTTCTCCTCAATTGCCGTCGCGCTCGGCCTGATGCTCATGACGCACGGGGGCGGGTTCAACAAATACGCGACCTTCCTCGTCGGTGATATCCTGTCAATCACGCCTGCAGACCTCGCGGGCCTCGCCGTGACCTTCGTGCTCGTCGTAGCGTTCTGGGCCGTGCTGTTCAACCGCCTGCTCGTGTTATCCATCAATGCGTCATTCGCCCGGAGCCGCGGCATCCATGCGTTCTGGATCGAGAGCCTGTTCGCGGCGACGCTCGCCGTGGTCGTATCGGTCAGCATCCAGTGGGTCGGCATCCTGCTGATCAACGCCATGCTCGTGTTGCCAGCAGCCGGCGCGCGCAATATCGCGTGGAATGTCAAGAGCTACCATCTGATCTCGGTCTGCATCTCGTTCGTATCCGGCGTCACGGGGCTCATCTTTGCCTGCGAGACCAATCTTGCGGCCGGCGCGGCCATCGTCATGGCGGCGGCCATCCTGTTCTTCGTGAGCCTCGCGCTGCGGCCGTACTTCCGGAAGTAAATGTTACCAGTTGATATATATGGAAAGGAACTACCCACTATGTCTATCCGCATGATTGCCCTCGACCTCGACGGCACCCTGAACAACGATGAGAAAGTCATCACCCCGAAGACCCGCGAGGCGCTACTCGCCGTGCAGGAGCAGGGCGTCATCGTCGTGCTCGCGTCCGGGCGGCAGGCGCCGGGGCTCCGCCGCGAGGCCGACGCGCTCGAGCTCGAGAAGCACCACGGCCTGCTGCTCTCCTATAATGGCGGCCGCATCGAGGACGCGACGACGCACGAGGTCTTGCTCGACCGCAGCATCGACAACGCGACCGCCGTGCGCTTCCTGCGGCACCTCGAGAAATTCTCTGTCTCCCCAATCGTCGACGATGGCCGCGCCATCCTGACGACCTGTGCCTACAACTACAAGGTGCAGGACGAGAGCCGCAACAACAATATGGAAATCGAGATTGTTGAGAACATCGCGGACGCCGTCGAGGAACGCGGCATCCACCCGGCGAAGATCCTGACCGCCGCGCAGAACGAAACGCTCGTGCCGCTCATGCCGTACGTCCGCGAGGGCTTCACGGACGCGATGAGCTTCGTGCAGTCCGCGCCGTGGTTCTACGAGGGCGTGCCGCACGGCGTTTCGAAGGACACCTCCCTCGAGCGCGTCACGTGGAAGCTCGGCATCTCTCCGGACGAAGTCATGGCGTTCGGGGACGCGCAGAACGACCTTGGCATGCTGAACTTCGCCGGCATCGGTGTCGCGATGGGCAACGCCGTCCCTGAGCTCAAGGCTGTAGCCGACGAGGTCACGCTCTCCAACAACGACGACGGTATCGCCGCCACCCTCGAGAAGCACTTTTCTCTTTGATTCTTGCTTTCCCCGGAGAATCCGGTATAATAGAGGACAGTGTGTACAAGAGATGAGAGAAAGGATGTCCTTCAGATGCAGGTGACCATTATCGGCATTGCCGGCGGCACGGGTTCCGGCAAATCCACCTTCACCAACCGCCTGAAAGAGTATTTCGGCGACCAGGTGACCGTAATCTATCATGACAACTATTATAAACGCCACGACGAGCTCACGTTTGCCGAGCGGCAGAAAATCAACTACGACCACCCGGATTCGCTGGAGACGGATCTGCTCGTCGAGCACCTCCGTGCGCTGCGGTCGGGCAAGAGCATCGAGTGTCCGGTCTACGACTTCACGAAGCACAACCGCTCCGATGAGACCATCACGATCGAGCCGAGCCGCGTCATCATCGTCGAGGGCATCCTGATTCTGCAGGACGAGCGCCTGCGCGACATCTTCGATATCAAGATCTTCGTTGAGGCTGACGCCGACGAGCGCATCCTGCGCCGCGTCGTGCGCGACATGAATGAGCGCGGCCGTGACCTCGAGAACATCATCGACCAGTACCTCGCGACCGTCAAGCCCATGCATTATCTCTATGTCGAGCCGACCAAGAACGTAGCCGACATCGTCATCAACAGCGGCCTCAACGACGTCGCGTTCGACATCATGAAGACGAAGATCGAGGCATTGCTGCGGGAACCGGAATAAACAGAGATTTTTCTGCAATCGGATCTGACGAAAGAATGCATACTGTGATAGAATAAGGTGTCAATGTTTCGAAAGGGGTTTTGATTGTGAAGGTTACGGAAACGAAGCTCAAGGGCGTATTCGTCGTGGAGCCGCAGGTGTTCGGTGATGCACGCGGCTGGTTCATGGAGAGCTGGTCGAAGCGCAAGCTCGAGGAGGGCGGCATCCATGTGGATTTTGTGCAGGACAATCAGTCGTATTCGGCGGCGAAGGGGACGCTCCGCGGCCTGCACTACCAGCTGAACCCGATGTGCCAGGCGAAGCTCCTGCGCGCGACACGCGGGGCCATCTTCGACGTCGCGGTGGATATCCGCAAGGGCTCGCCGCAGTTCAGCCAGTGGGTCGGCGTGGAGCTCTCGGCGGAGAACAAGAAGCAGCTCTTCATCCCGCGCGGGTTTGCGCATGGATTCATCACGCTGACGGACGACGTCGAGGTGCAGTACAAGGCCGACAACTACTATGCGCCGGAATACGACGGGAACATCCGCTGGGATGATCCGGATATCGGCGTCGAGTGGCCGCTGCAGCCGGTCATCCTTTCCGACAAGGATCAGAAGGCCCCGAGCCTCAAGCAGCGTGCGGCGGAGTCGCTGAATTTCGTCTACGAGAAATGAAAAGAGAACGAGCCTGCCCAAGGGAATACGGGCAGGCCGTGTTTTTGAGGGAGAGAATCAAATGATACGCAAGGGAATCATCCTGGCCGGCGGCTCGGGCACGCGCCTCTATCCGCTGACGATAGCTGTCTCGAAACAGCTCATGCCGGTCTACGACAAGCCGATGATCTACTATCCGTTGTCGACCCTGATGCTCGCGGGCATCCGCGACATCCTCGTGATCACGACACCGGCCGACAACGAGAATTTCCGCCGCCTGCTCGGCAACGGCTCGCAGTGGGGAATCAAGATTTCGTACGCAGTGCAGCCGAAGCCGGAGGGTCTCGCGCAGGCGTTCCTGATCGGCGAGGAGTTCCTCGCCGGCGAAGGCTGCGCGCTCGTGCTCGGCGACAACATCTTCTACGGCTCGGATTTCGCGGTCATGATGCAGCGCGCCGCCGCGAAGGATGCTGGCGCGACGGTGTTTGCGTACTACGTCAGTGACCCGGAGCGCTACGGTGTCGTCGAGTTCGATGAGGATGGCGAGGCCGTGAGCCTCGAGGAGAAGCCGGCCGAGCCGAAATCGAACTACGCGGTCACGGGACTCTATTTCTACGACAAGGACATCGTCGATGTCGCGAAGAGCATCAAGCCGTCGGCGCGCGGGGAGCTCGAGATCACGGACGTCAACAAGGTTTATCTTTCGCGCCATAACCTGCATGTCGAGACGATGCGCCGCGGCTACGCCTGGCTCGACACCGGCACGCATGAGTCGCTGCTGCAGGCCGGCTCGTTCGTGCAGACCATCCAGGCCCGCCAGGGGCTCAAGATCGCGTGCCTCGAGGAAATCGCCTACCGCATGGGCTATATCGATGCCGCAAAGGTTCGCGAGCTCGCAGAGCCGCTGAAGAAGAACGGCTACGGTCAGTATCTGCTGCGCATGGTGGACGAACGGTAAATCCGAATAGAGAAAAAGAGGGGATGCCAGATCAGGGCATCTCCTCTTTTTCAAAATGATGGATGACGAATTGCTGGAATTTCAGCGCGGCGGGCGGCAGCTGCTTCGCGGTGTTCCATGCAATGCCGACGGAGCGCTTGCAGATCGGGAACGAGATTGGCAGGTAGACGATGCCGAGGTGCTCGATGCCGGGGATGTTCGGGATGATGCTGACGCCGAGCTTCGCGGCGACGAGGCTCGCGAGCGTGTTGACGTCGCTGCCCTCGAAGATGATCTTCGGATGACAGTCGGCGAGCGCGAAGGACTGGTCGACGAGCTCGCGCAGGCTGTAATGCGGCTTCATCGTGATCAGCGGCTCGGGCTCGAGGTCGCGAAGCGTGACGCTCTTGCGGCTCGCGAGCGGGTGATCTTTCGGTACGGCGGCGTAGAGCTCCTCGGACCAGAGGTAGACCCAGGCGATGTGCTCCTCGGTGGTCATCGTGGAGCAGAGCGCGAGATCGGTGTCGCCAGCCTCAATCTGATGCATGATGAGCTTACTGCTGTGCTGGTGCAGCTTGATGCGGATCGAGGGGTATTTCGCGTGGAATTCCGCGAGCAGCATCGGCAGCAGATAGCTGCCGAACGAATGGAAGAAGGAAAGGTGAAAGACCTCGTCCTCCTGCCGGCTCTCCTCCATGATCTCGGTTTTTGCCGTGTTCAGCTCGGACAGGGCGCGGTCGACATGGTGCAGGAAGTGCACGCCCTCTGGCGTGAGCTCCGCATGGCGCGCGTGCCGCGTGAACAGCTTGACGCCGAGCTCGTTCTCAAGCTTGCCGATGGCGCGGGAGAGCGCGGACTGAGAAACGGCGCATTCGTCGGCCGCCTTCGTGAAATGCCCGACGCGTGCCATGGTCTGGAAATATTGCAACTGTGCCAATTCCATAAGAACCACTTATCCCTTCCAACATATTTCATAAATAGCAAAAATAGGCAGAAGTAAAACATGCATAAGGATTATGTACTATAATCATAACACACTTCTTCAGGAAAAGATAGTAGAATTATGCATATAATACATGATGACTGACGAAATTTCGCATTAGACAGGTAGAGAACTGGCTCCTATAATGGATGACGTAAAGAAGTTATGCATTGTAATCATTTAAAGAAGCTTTATAGGAGGTCATGCTTCATGGGTAAGAAAAGCCGCAGCGAGCGCCTGCAGCATACGTACCATCTGAGCAGGGATGACGCCGAGGAATTGCTCCTCGAAGTCGCCCCGTCTATCAAGAGCAAGAAGAAAGCCAAGGAGACGGTCGAGTCGATGTCGCTGTCCCTGTGCCTGATGCCGGAAGGAGTCGTAGCAAATGCGTGAAGTTGCAGCGGAACAAAGCCTTTTGAACAAGAACTATCTGTTCACGATTGCCGTGAACCTGCTCGTTTACACGGTGCATTTCCTGCTGATGCTGTGGTCGACGGCCTATGCGATGGAGCATTTCGGCGCATCCATCGGCATGGCGGGCCTCGCATCCGGCTTGTTCATCGTCGGCGCGCTCTTCGCACGCGTACCATCGGGCCGTTTCGTGGACTTCATCGGCCGCCGGCATCTTTTCCTCGCGGGCTCGTCGATGTTCTTCCTGCTGATCCTGCTGTATCTCGTGGCGCCGACGCTCAGCCTGTTCATGGTCGTGCGCACGTTGCACGGCATATCGTTCGGCATGACGTCGACGGCGGCGAGCACGATTGTCGCGGCGCTGATTCCGCTGAAGAAGATGGGCACAGGCATCGGTTATTTCACGCTCGGCGTCACGATCGCCTCGGCTATCGGTCCGTTCCTCGCGATGCAGATTACGTCCGCCCATCTTTATACGCTCGGCATTGAGATCGTCGGTTCGCTCGCGTTCGTGATTTTCCTGCTCTCACTCGCCATCAAGGCGCCGGAGCGCGAGATCCTGCCGCAGGAGAAACAGGATCTCAAGAAGATTTCGTTTGACCGGTTCTTCTCCATGCGCGCACTCGCCATCTCGTTCATCGCACTGATGGGCGGCGTCTGCTACTCGACGGTGCTCTCGTTCCTCGGCGCCTACACGATGTCGATCGGTATTACAGGCATCGGCGCGACTTGCTTCTTCCTGTGCTTCGCCGCGACGAGCTTCATCAGCCGTCCGCTGACCGGTTTCCTGCTCGACAAGCGGGGCGGCAACATCGTGATCTATCCGGCGCTTCTGTGCATGGCCATCGCGATGGGCATCATCGCGAACGCCTCTGGCGATATCGCGATGCTCATCGGCGCGCTGTTCCTCGGCCTCGGATACGGCACGATCACGGCGTCCTGCCACGCGCTTGCCGTGCACTGCGCACCGATGCATCAGGTCGGCGTAGCGACGAGCACGTACTTCGTCTTCCTCGACTTTGGTATCGGCGTCGGGCCGTACACGCTCGGCAGCTTCGTGCCGACGTTCGGCTTCTCGTTCGTCTACCTCGCGGCCGGCGTGATTTCCCTGATTGGCATGGTTCTCTACTACATGCTGATCGGCCGCTACGGCCTGTTCACGCGGGCCCACATGGATCGCACGTCGCAAGCGAAGGAAATTGTCCGCGAACGCCGTCAGCGCGTGTTCGAGCGCGCCGTCGCGATGAGCCACTAAGCAAATATAGCCTTCCCCCTTGGGGGAAGGTTTTTTTTGTGCAAGAAAATGGGCGTGTTTTGAGACATGTGACCTTTTTCTATCTATTGAAATGAATTACAATAGAAACATAAAGAAACAAAAGGAACTTGGAATCAATTGTCAGATGATTTACGAGATTCCATAAAAGGAGCGATTCACGATGAAAAAGTTCAAACGCGCGTTTGTGCTGGTACTCGACAGCTTCGGCATCGGGGCAGAGCCGGACTGCGGCGATTTCGGTGATGCGGCGACGGTGAACACCTGCCGTTCGCTGTTCAAAGGAAAGAACTTCCATGTGCCGAATCTCGAGAAGCTCGGCCTGTTTAATATCGATGGGGTCGGCTGCGGCAAGCCGGCCTCCGCACCGATCGGCAGCTTCGCACGACTCCGCGAGCTCTCGCGCGGCAAGGACACGACGACGGGCCATTGGGAGATGGCGGGCATCGTGTCGGAGCGCCCGATGCCGACGTATCCAAACGGCTTCCCGCAGGATCTGCTCGATGAGATCTCGAAGGCTTGGGGCGGCAAGAAGATCCTCTGCAACAAGCCGTATTCCGGCACGCAGGTCATCAAGGACTACGGCCGCGAGCAGAAGGAAACGGGTGGCCTGATCGTCTACACGTCGGCGGACTCGGTGTTCCAGGTCGCCGCGCATGAGGACGATGTGCCGGTCGAGCAGCTCTATGAGTACTGCCGCATCGCGCGCAAGATCCTGCAGGGCGAGCACGGCGTCGGTCGCGTCATCGCGCGCCCGTATGTCGGCGAGTACCCGAACTACACGCGCACGCCGCGCCGGCATGACTTCTCGCTTGACCCGACTGGCGACACGATGCTCGACGCCCTGCACCGTAAGGGACTCGACACGATCGGCGTCGGCAAAATCTCAGATATCTTCGCGGGCCGCAGCGTAAGCCGCACGCTCGGCATCAACAAGGACAACAACGACGGCATGGAGAAGACGCTGAAGGTCATGGATGAAGACTTCACGGGTCTCTGCTTCGTGAACCTCGTGGACTTCGATATGGTCTATGGGCACCGCCGCAACATCGACGGCTACGCGCAGGCGATGACGGATTTTGACGCACAGCTTGGCACGTTCCTCTCGAAGATGCGTGACGACGATGTGCTGATGGTCACGGCGGATCACGGCTGCGACCCGGGCGCTGTGGGCACGGACCACACGCGCGAGTACGTGCCGCTGCTCGTCTACGGCAAGGGCATCAAGGAAAACAACAACCTCGGCACGTACCCGACGTTCGCGATGCTCGGCGCGACGGTTGCGGATATGTTCGACGCGGAGCTTCAGACGAAGGGCGAGAGCCTCCTGCCGCGTCTCGTAAAAGACTGATAGCATTTCTGGGGAATCATTGGAACGATAAAGGAGTGTTTACCTATGCGTATGTACGACCTGATCACGAAGAAGAAGCACGGCGGTGTGCTGACGGACGCAGAAATCGAGTACATGGTGGATGGCTATGTCAAAGGGGAGATCCCGGACTACCAGATGTCCTCGATGCTCATGGCTATCTGGTTCAAGGGCATGAATGATCACGAGATCACGGAGCTCACGAAATGCATGGCGAAATCCGGCGACATGATCGACCTCTCGGGCATCCCAGGCAAGAAGGTCGACAAGCATTCGACGGGCGGTGTCGGCGACAAGACGACGCTAATCGTCGCACCGATTGTCGCGGCATGTGGCGGCAAGGTCGCGAAGATGTCGGGCCGCGGGCTCGGCCACACGGGCGGCACGGTCGACAAGCTCGAGTCCATCCCAGGCTATCAGACGGCCCTCGACCGCGAGAAGTTCTTCAACACGGTCAAGAAATGCGGCGTATCGGTCATCGGCCAGTCGGGCAACCTCGCCCCAGCTGACAAGAAGCTCTACGCGCTGCGCGATGTCACGGCGACGGTCGACAGCATCCCGCTGATCGCATCCTCCATCATGAGCAAGAAGATCGCGGCTGGTTCGGACTGCATCCTGCTCGACGTCAAGACGGGCTCTGGCGCATTCATGAAGACGCTCGACGACTCGATTAAGCTCGCGCAGACGATGGTCAACATCGGCGAGGGCGCCGGCCGCCGCACGGTCGCGCTGATCACGGATATGGACACGCCGCTCGGCTATGGCATCGGCAACAGCATCGAGGTCATGGAGTCGATGGACGTGCTGAAGGGCAAGGGCCCGGACGACCTCCGCGAGGTCTCCCTGCAGCTCGCCGCGAACATGCTCTACCTCGTCGGCAAGGGCACGCCGGAGGAATGCCGCGCGATGGCCGAGAAGGCGATTGCGGACGGCTCGGCGTTCGAGACATTCTGCACGATGGTCCGCGAACAGGGCGGCGACGACTCGGTGCTCCGTGACTACAGCAAGTTCAAGAAGGCACCGTATACGGCGGAAGTCCTCGCAGAGCGCGACGGGTTCATCACGAAGATGAACGCCGAGGAAGTCGGCGAGACGTCGGTCGTGCTCGGCGCGGGCCGCGAGACAAAGGACAGCCCGATTGATTTCAGCGCTGGCCTGATCCTGCACAAGAAATACGGCGACGCCGTGAAAAAAGGCGACAGCCTCGTGACGCTCTACACGTCGAAGGAGTCCGCACTGAAGGATGCCGAGGCGATGTACCACGAGGCCGTCCAGATCGGCGATGAGCGCCCGGAGAAAGAGCCTCTCGTCTACGCGCGCGTCGAAAAGGATAAAGTGGAGAAATACTGAGCCCATTCGGCATACTTGAGTTAGGAGAGTGAAAATCATGACGGATCAGGAACTCATCAAAGTGGCGGAGAAATACCGCGGGTATTCGTACAGCCCATACTCGCATTTCGCGGTTGGCGCGGCGGTGCTGACAAAGAAAGGCAACGTCTACGGCGGCTGCAATATCGAGAATTCGAGCTATCCGGTCACGAACTGCGCGGAGCGCACGGCCATCTTCAAGGCCGTTTCGGAAGGTGAGCGCGACATCGAGGCAATCGCCTTGACGGCGGACACGGACGGCCCGTGCGCGCCATGCGGCGCTTGCCGGCAGGTCATCGCGGAGTTCCGCATCCCGAAGATCATCATGTCGAACCTCAAGGGCGACACGAGGGTCGTGACGCTCGAGGAGCTGCTGCCGTTCGCATTTTCCCCGGAGGATTTGACCTGACGGGTTCATTGTGAGAAAATGGGAGAGTGTTTATATCCATTTTCAGTAGAGGAATGAGAGGTATCTTTCTATGACCGGTTACTTACTGATCAACGTATTGGGCATTCTGGTCTTCATCGGCATCGGTGTCCTGTTTTCGAAGAAGCGCAAGGAAATCCAGTGGCGCAGCGTCGGCGTGCTGCTCCTGCTGAACCTCGTTGTCGCGTGGTTCCTGACGTCGTTCGTCATCGGCCGCGAGATTATCGCGGCGGCCGCGGCTGGTTTCAACTGGCTCATCAGCGTCGCCTACGAGGGCATCGCGTTCGCGTTCCCGGACTGGGTGCATGTGCCGCAGATGAACTTCTTCACATCGGCCCTGCTGCCGATCCTGCTGGTTGTCCCGATGTTCGATATCCTGACGTATATCGGTATCCTGCCGTTCATCATCAAATGGATTGGCAAGGGGCTCGCGTTCATCACGCGCGAGCCGAAGTTCGAATCGTTCTTCGCGATTGAGATGATGTTCCTCGGCAATACGGAGGCACTTGCGGTCTCGAGCCTGCAGCTCAAGCGCATGAAGGCAGACCGCTGCCTGACCCTCGCGATGATGTCCATGAGCTGCATCACGGCGGCTATGGTCGGCATCTACACGAAGATGATGCCGGGCGAATACATCATCACGGCGATTCCGCTGAATGTCATCAACGCGCTGATTGTCACGAACCTCCTGCATCCGGTTCGCGTGCCGGAAGAGGAAGATACCGTCGCGACGGTCACGGACGGCGGCAAGAAACGCGAGCCGTTCTTTTCGTTCCTCGGCAACTCAATCCTCGGCGCAGGCCGTCTGATCCTGATCATCTGCGCGAACGTCATCGCGTTCGTCGCACTCGCGAAACTCATCGATATGCTCCTCGTGCTGGTTCATCCGGCACTGACGCTCGAGAACATCCTCGGCGTCATCATGTTCCCGTTTGCATGGCTCATGGGCCTCGATACGAGCGAGGCGTTCGTGCTCGCGCAGAACATGGGCACGAAGCTCGTCACGAACGAGTTCGTCGTCATGCTCGGCATTCAGGACACGCTCGCGACCTACAGCACGCATTTCCAGGGCGTCATGACGGTATTTGTTACCTCGTTCGCGAACTTCTCGACGCTCGGCATGATCATCGGCGCGTTCAAGGGCATGGTCGACGACGACAAGAACGACTTGATCTCGCGCAACGTCGGCTACATGCTGCTTTCGGGTATCCTCGTCTCGCTGATGTCGGCTGGCATCGCAGGCCTGTTCATCTGGTAAATCCGGAAGTTATCCAAAGAATCCGCAGGAAACTGCGGATTTTTTTTGTGTGGAAAAGGATTCCGGGCGGCGGATAGAGAATAAAGATAAGGGAATGAGGGGCCGGATACCGGCCGGGGAATAGACGAACTCCTGTGATCGGGGCCGCATGGAGGGAAAGAACGTGAAAGATATGGAACGGAAACTGAAGGTTTTGATTACGGACGACTCGAAGCTCTTGCGCAAGAAGCTGCGCGGCGAGCTCGAGGGGATGGGCTGCGAGGTGCTCGAGGCGGAGAACGGCAAGGACGCGATCCTCGACGTATTGAAGGAACAGCCGGACTGCGTGTTCCTCGATATCGTGATGCCGGAGGTCGGCGGCATCGAGGCCCTGCAGGTCATCCGCGAGGTCATGCCGGAGATGCCGGTCATCATGCTTTCGTCGGCTGGCACGCCGCAGAAGCTCATGACGACGCTGAAGATGGGGGCGATGGATTTCATCCAGAAGCCGTATAAGCCAGAGCAGCTGGAAAAGGCGCTGAACGCGGTGCACAGAAGGATCGAGAAACATGGAAACAGCGGAGAGCAGTAAGACGCGCACCTTGGTCCGGCAGGCCGCGGAGGCCGCCGGACTGCCGGATGTGCTGAGCGCAGAGGAAATCGGCCGCTACGCGGATTTTGCGGCCTTTTTCCTGCGCGAATTCAAGAAAGGCATGCAGATGCATGCAACGCTCTGCCAAGAGCCGGCGGGGCGCAGTGCAGGAGAAGGCCCGCACTATGCCGTATCCCAGCGGATTTTCGGGAATGTGTCCCTGACGGCCGGCATCTGCGGCACGGCAGACGTGTTCGCGCGGATGGCGAGCGCCTACAGCGATATGGAAATCCGGAAGGGCGATATCCTTGCAATCGACGCACTCATGGAGTTCTTGAACGTCATCACCGGCCTCTACATCATCGAGTGTGCCGAGGATGGCCTGCGGCTCGACCTCGGTCTGCCGCGCTCGGGGAGGCGCGTCAAGACCAGCAAATACCTGCTTCGCTTGCCCATGCAGTCGGATGCTGGCAATTTTGAGCTGCTGTTGTCGAAATACGAGCTGGTCTGAGAAAAATACCCGGAATCAGAAAAAAGGTATTGACAGACGCAGGCAGCTCTGTTAAAATAATTATCGTTGCAGGCGCGAGAGCGGGCTGCAGCCCAACTGAATAGCATTTTTGGTAGAGCATTGTGGAGAGTTGTCCGAGTGGTTGAAGGAGCACGCCTGGAAAGCGT
>DAIMZO010000020.1:0-45338 GCA_036733925.1 Selenomonadaceae bacterium
GGCTGCGGAGGCCTTTGCCGAGGTCATCGAGACCAGCGCCGACCGGCAGACCGTTATCGGAGAACGCCGTCTGCGTGCGGCCATAAGCGATCTGGAGGAACAGCTCGCGCATCGCGGTGTTGATCGCGTCGCAGACGAGATCTGTGTTCAGAGCTTCGAGAACCGTGAGGCCCGGAAGGATTTCAGCGGCCATTGCTGCCGAATGCGTCATGCCCGAGCAGCCGACCGTCTCGACGAGGCACTCCTGGATGATGCCGTCTTTGACGTTGAGCGTCAGCTTGCAGGCACCCTGCTGCGGCGCGCACCAGCCAACACCGTGCGTCAGGCCGGAGATGTCCGTGACGTTCTTGGAGCTGATCCATTTGCCCTCTTCCGGGATCGGAGCAGCGCCATGATGAACTTCCTGCGCTACACATGCCATGTCTTCCACTTTCTGTGAATAAGCAATCATTGTTCGTAGTCCTCCTAAAATATAACAGTTTATTTTAGATTATTTTTCCTCTCCGAGCTCGACGAGGTTCTTGCCCGTCATTTCTTCCGGGATGTCCATGCCCGCGAGCGTCAGGAGGGTTGGTGCGATATCGCAGAGCGCGCCGTCCTTGACGGAACGGACGCGATCCGAGACGACGATGAACGGCACGACGTTCGTCGTGTGCTTCGTGTTCGGCTGGCCTACGGCGTAGTCCATCATCTTGTCCGCGTTGCCGTGATCCGCCGTGATGCAGACCTCGCCGCCGACTTCCTTGATCGCCGCGACGAAACGGCCGACGCAGGAGTCCACGGTCTCAACAGCCTTGACGACCGCCGGGAACACGCCCGTATGGCCGACCATGTCGCAGTTCGCGTAGTTCAGGATGATGAAGTCGTATTTGCCGGAATGGATGGCCTCGACGACCTTGTCCGTGACCTCGACCGCGCTCATCTCTGGCTGCAGGTCATAGGTCGCGACCTTCGGGCTCGGCACGAGGATGCGGTCCTCGCCCTTGTACGGCTCCTCGACGCCGCCGTTGAAGAAGAACGTGACATGCGCGTACTTCTCGGTCTCGGCGATGCGGAGCTGGGTCATGCCATTGTCCTGGATGACTTCGCCGAGCGTGTTCTTGATGCTCTCCGGCGGGAAAGCGACCTTCGCGTTCATGCCGTCCTCGTACTGGGAGAACGTGACGAACGGGATCTTGAGGCTCTCGTCGCGCGCAAAGCCCTCGAACTTCGCATCGGTGAACGCGTGCGTGAGCTGACGCGCACGATCCGGGCGGAAGTTGAAGAAGATGGCCGTGTCGCCGTTCTTCATGCCGGGATAGCCCTTGATGACGAACGGGACGACGAACTCGTCGTTGACCTGGTTATCGTAGCTGTGCTGGACGCCGCTGACCGCATCCGCCTCGTCGACGCCATTTGCATGTGCGATGGCCTCGTAGGCCTTCTGCTCGCGATCCCAACGGTTGTCGCGGTCCATCGCGTAGTAGCGGCCCGAGACCGTCGCGATCTTGCCGATGCCGTACTCCGCGCATTTGTCCTCGAGTTCCTTCAGGAACGGCTGTGCGCTCTGCGGCGGCACATCGCGGCCATCGAGGAACGCATGGACGTAGACTTCCTTGACGCCCTGCTCTTTGGCCATCTTCAGCAGCGCGTAGAGATGCGCCTGATGGCTGTGGACACCGCCCGGCGAAACGAGGCCGAGCAGATGCACGGCGCCGTCGTTCTTCTTCGCCTCGGTGAAGGCGGAGACGAGCGCTTCATTTTTAAAGAAGCTGCCGTTCTTGATGTCGCGCGTGATGCGCGTGAGCTGCTGATAGACGAGGCGGCCGGCGCCGATATTCGTATGACCGACCTCCGAGTTGCCCATCTGGCCGTCCGGCAGACCGACGAATTCGCCGGAAGCCTGCAGGTGGCTGTTGCAATAGTTCGCCATGAGACCGTCGAGGACCGGGGTCTTCGCTGCCTCTACGGCGTTGCTCTCATCGAGCTTGCCGCCGATGCCGCAGCCATCCATGATGATGAGTGCGACCGGTGCATGTTTTACTTTTGCCATGATTGTTGACTACTCCTTCTGCAAAAAGAATTCGCAGTATACTTTCTAGAGACTAGAAAATGGGAAATCAGTAGTTGACGATCTCGCTGAAATCCTTGGCCTTCAGCGAAGCGCCGCCGACGAGTGCACCGTCGACATTCGGCTGCTTCATGAGGTCTTTGATTGTTGCCGGCTTCACGCTGCCGCCGTACTGGATGCGGATGCTGTCTGCCGCGTCTTTGCCGAACTCAGCCTCGACCGTCTTGCGGATATGTGCGCAGACTTCCTCAGCCTGATTGAAGGAAGCCGTCTTGCCCGTGCCGATTGCCCAGATCGGCTCATAGGCGACGACGAGCTGTGCGACCTCTTCCGGCTTGAAGCCAGCGAGAGCTGCCTTGACCTGGCCCGCGATGAAGTCGAGATAGCCGCCGGCCTCGCGCTGCTCGAGCGTCTCGCCGCAGCAGATGATTGGCGTGATGCCCGCTGCGAAGGCCGCATGTGCGCGCTTGTTGACGCCCTCATCCGTCTCACCGAAGTACTGACGGCGCTCGCTGTGGCCGAGCACGCAGTAGTCTACGCCGATCTCGTTGAGCATGCCCGTCGAGATCTCGCCCGTGAACGCGCCGTGGTCTTCCCAATGCACGTTCTGTGCGCCGACGTGGATGTTCGTGCCGAGCGCCGCGTCAGCGACGGCTGCGAGGGCCGTAGCCGTCGGGCATACGACGACCGTGACCTTCGCGTCCTTGACGAGCGGAGCGAGGCCGCGGACGAGGTTCTTGCCCTCCACGATCGTGTTGTTCATTTTCCAGTTGCCAGCAATGATTGGAGTTCTTGCCATGATGTTCGTTACCCCCTGAATCAGATTCCCTTATTTATCGGCGATGGCTTCGATGCCCGGCATCGCTTTGCCCTCGAGGTACTCGAGCGTAGCGCCGCCGCCCGTCGAAACGTGCGAAATCTTATCCGTGAGACCCGTCTTGCCGAGCGCTGCGACCGAGTCGCCGCCGCCGACGATCGAGATGGCCCCGTTGTCCGTCGCGTCCGCGACTGCCTTTGCGACAGCCAGCGTGCCCTTGGCGAACTCCTCGCACTCGAACACGCCCATCGGGCCGTTCCAGATAACCGTCTTGGCACCCTTCAGCGCCTCGACATAGGCCTTGCTCGTCTTCTCGCCGGAGTCCAGAGCCTGCCAGCCGTCCTCGACCTTGTCGACGTCGACGACCTTCGTCTGGCCTTCCTTCTTCCACTTGTCCGCGTCAGCGAGCGGGAACATGTTCGCGACAGCGACGTCGAGCGGCAGGACGACTTTGACGCCCTTCTCGTCGGCTTTCTTCAAGATGTCGCGCGCGAGGTCGTACTTATCCGGCTCGCAGAGCGAATCGCCGATCGGCAGGCCCTTGGCTGCATCGAACGTATGCGCCATGCCGCCGCCGATGATGATCGTATCGCATTTGTCGAGCAGGTTCGTGATGACGCCGATTTTGTCGGAGACCTTTGCGCCGCCGATGATCGCGACGAACGGATGCTGCGGGTTCTCGAGCGTCTTGCCGATGTAGTTGATCTCCTTCTCCATCAGGAAGCCAGCGACGCACTCGATGTACTTCGGTACGCCGGCGTTCGAAGCGTGTGCGCGGTGCGCAACGCCGAATGCATCGTCGACAGCGACGTCCGCGAGGGATGCGAGCTGCTTGGCGAATTCCGGATCGTTCTTCTTCTCTTCCTTGTGATAGCGGAGGTTCTCGAGCAGGAGGACTTCGCCCGGCTTCAGCGCGTCAGCCATCTTCTTCGTCTCTTCGCCGATGCAGTCCGGTGCCCATTTGACCTCGCGGCCGAGGAGCTCGGAGAGGTGCTTGACGAGGTGCTTCGTCGAGAATTTGTCCTCTCGTGCCTCGGTCGGACGGCCGATATGGCAGGCGAGAATGAGAGCCGCGCCGTGGTCGAGCAGATAGTTCAGCGTCGGCAGCGTGCGGACCATGCGCGTGTCGTTCGTGATGTTCATCTTGTCATCGAACGGGACGTTGTAGTCCACACGGACGAACACTTTCTTACCCTGGACATCAATATCTTTGATGGTCTTCTTATCCATGTTGTGTGTACCTCCAACATTTTTACATCATAAAACTTGAGGCCCGGCCCAAACAAACGTGGCCGGACCTCAAGAGATCTTCAACGATATGAACTTATCGGAATTCTGGTCGAATTACTGAACGTTCTCGGAGAAGTATTTGATCGTGCGAACCATCTGGCTCGTGTAGGAGTTCTCGTTATCGTACCAGGAAACAACCTGAACGAGCGTGTTGCCGTCGCCCGTCGGAACAACCATCGTCTGCGTTGCATCGAACAGGGAGCCGTAGCGCATGCCGACAACATCCTTCGAAACGATATCGTCCGTGTTGTAGCCGAAGGACTCCGTCGTCTCTTTCTTCATCTGAGCGTTGACCTGATCAACCGTGACTTCGCCCTTGACAACTGCATAGAGGAGCGTCGTGGAACCCGTCGGGGTCGGAACGCGCTGTGCAGCACCGATCAGCTTGCCATCGAGTTCCGGAAGGACGAGGCCGATAGCCTTAGCAGCACCGGAGGACGTCGGAACGATGTTCTCGGAAGCTGCGCGGCTGCGGCGGAGGTTACCCTTGCGCTGCGGGCCATCGAGCGTCATCTGGTCGCCCGTGAATGCGTGGATCGTCTGCATGATGCCGCTCTTGATCGGAGCGAGGTCATTCAGAGCCTTAGCCATCGGTGCGAGGCAGTTCGTCGTGCAGGAAGCAGCGGAGATGATCTTCGTGCCAGCCGGAATCGTCTTGTGGTTGACGTTGTAGACAATCGTCGGGAGGTCTTTACCAGCCGGTGCGGAGATAACGACCTTCTTAGCACCAGCTTCGAGATGAGCGGATGCTTTCTCTTTGGACGTGTAGAAGCCCGTGCACTCGAGCACGACGTCTACATCATGCTTTGCCCAAGGAATGTTCTTCGCATCCTTCTCAGCATAGATCTTGATCGTCTTGCCGTTGACCGTGATGCTGTCTTCGCCAGCCTCAACCTTGTCCGCATACTTGTACTTGCCCTGAGAAGAATCATACTTCAGAAGGTAAGCAAGCATCTTCGGGCTCGTGAGGTCGTTGATAGCGACGACTTCGTAACCCTCAGCGTCAAACATCTGACGGAATGCAAGACGGCCGATACGACCAAAACCATTGATAGCAACTTTTACTGCCATTTCAAAAATACCCCCTAAAACTTTTAGAAGTTCTTTTGTCCTTACAGGCTTAATCATACCGCATTTTCAGGCAAAATGTCAATGTTTTTGTGCGATTTCCGGGGGCTGTTTACCAAAAATTTTCAGACGGCTCTTCTTGTCTCGGGACTCTCTATCATTCCTTGTCCAAAAGGCCCAAGTCCCGTGAAAACAATAGGATTCACTGCTTCAGCTTCACGCCTTTTCCATCTTCTCCATCGCGAGCAGGGACTGCACGAGGATTGCGCACTCGAGGCGCTTCTTCTGGATCTCGCAGCCGACCTCGTAGGGCTCGCGGATGTTGCCGTGGAACAGGTCGGCGTTCGCATGGCAGCCGCCCGAGCAGAAGAAGCGCGCCCAGCAGTCGCGGCATTTCGGTTTGTTCAGCACGTGGCTCTCGCGGAAGTACTGCGAGAGCTCGTGGTTTGTGATGCCCTCGTCGACCGTGCCGATCTTGTACCCCGCGCGGCCGACGAACTGGTGGCACGGGTAGAGGTCGCCGTTCTCCGCGACTGCGACGTACTCATGCCCCGCGCCGCAGCCCGACAGGCGCTTCGCGACGCACGGGCCGTTCGAGAGATCCATGTTGAAGTGGAAAAAGAAGAAACCCTTCCCCTCGCGGTGGCGTTTCATGTAGGCCTCGGTCAGCCGGTCGTACTCCTCGCGGATGCGCGGCAGATCCTCCTCCGTCAGCGCAATCGGGCTGTCCTTCAGCACGACCGGCTCCATCGACAGAATGTCGAAGCCCTCGTCGTTCATCGAGAGCACGTCCTTCGTGAAGTCGAGGTTCTTCTTCGTGTAGGTGCCGCGCAGGAACGTGTAGACGCCGCGGTAGTCGTAGTCGCCGCCATGACGGCTCTCGAGCACCTTCTTGAAGTTCTTGACGGCGCGGTCGTAGCTGCCCTGGCCGCCGGCCGTCGGGCGCATCGCGTCGTGGATTTCCTTGCGGCCGTCGAGCGACAGGACGAGCGCGAAGTCGTTGTCATTGAGCCACTGGATCGTCGCGTCATCGAGCAGCATGCCGTTCGTCGTCATCGTGAGCTTGAACTTCTTGCCCGTCTCCTTCTCGCGCTGATGGACGTACTCGGTCACGGCCTTGACCGTCTTCCTGTTCATGAGTGGCTCGCCGCCGAAGAAATCCATCTCGAGATGCTTGCGCGGGCCGCTCGCCTTGATGAGGTAGTCGACGGCCTTGCGCCCGACCTCCGGGCTCATGACGGCGCGTGCCTGCCCGTAGCTGCCGCCGTCGCCGAAGCAGTATTTGCAGCGCAGGTTGCAATCCTGCGCGATCATCAGGCAGATGGACTTCACGAGGCCTCGGACCTTGAACGTCGGCGGCACGTCGATGTCCGGCGCGAAGAGCTCGCCCTCATCCATGAGCTCATGCAGCTCGCCGCAGGCCTCCTCGAGATCTGCCTTCGGATACGTGCCGGCGAGGCGGTCGACGACGGCCGCGTCGTTCGTGCCGTCGAACGTGTCCATCATGTCGTAGATCATCTTGTCGATGACGTGCACGGCGCCGCTGTTGATGTCGAGCAGGATGTAGTGCCCGCCCTGCTCGAATTTATGGATTTTCGCTTTCATCTATTCTAGTTTCTCCTCATACACAT
The DNA here is from genome assembly GCA_036733925.1 of Selenomonadaceae bacterium. Lineage (GTDB taxonomy): Bacteria > Bacillota > Negativicutes > Selenomonadales > Selenomonadaceae > UBA2897. The sequence goes on from DAIMZO010000020.1 coordinate 6,857, forward strand.
AGGAAAACCTCCCTCAGAGATGAGGGAGGCTCTTGCGATCCGCTTGGCGGAGCCGCTTACTTCTCGCAGACCTGGTTGCCGACCGTGCAGCTCGTCTTGCAAGCGGACTGGCACGAAGCCTGGCACTCACCGCAGCCGCCCTTCTTCAGGGATGCCTGAAGCTGTGGTTTGTTCACCGTAAGAATGTGTTTCATCGTTGTTTCCCTCCTTACCGGTAGAAATCCCTACTTTCATTTATTTTATCTTGTTTCCATCATTCATGCAAGGGATAATTTTCCGTTCGCAGAACGTGCAGGTTGTGAGGCCAGCGGCCGAGGCGATCCGCGCCGCCGCATCGAAATGTGCGCCGATGGCGTCCGCCTCGTGCGCGTCGGAGCCGAAGGTCACATAGCGGCCGCCGAGCTCGCGGTAGCGCTGGTAGATCGGCAGCAGCGCCTCGCGGGCCCGCGCGTCCCCGAGCCGACGCGTGTTGAGCTCCATGACCGTATCCGTCTCGATGGCCGCACGCAGCACCGCGTCGATGGCGTCCGCGTACTGCGGCGCATCGAGCTCCGGATCCGCATAGGGCGCATAGCGGCAGATATAGTCGATATGCCCGAGGATGTCGATGAAATCGCCATGCGCGCGCAGGTTCTCCGCCATCTGATGCAGATAGTCGAGATACGCCTCATCCTTTGCATGCCCCGCGAAGGTCTCCGCATCGTAGACATCGCTGCCGTAGAGCAGATGCTGCGAGCCGATCACGGCATCGAACGGCACGCGCCCGACAAACGCACGCGAGCGGTCCCGCGTCTGCGGCTGCATGCCGACCTCGACGCCGAGCCGCAGGGCATCGCCGCGCAGGCCCTCGTAGCTCTGCCAGTATTCCTCCGGGTCGAACTCGAAGCGCATCTCCCCCGGGAAATCGTAGTCGAGATGCTCTGTGAACACGAGGCCGATGCCCTGTGCCGCGGCCTGCCGGACGGCGTCCTCTGCCCGCATCTCCGAATCCGCCGAGAATGCCGTATGGCTGTGCGTGTCAAAAATCATGCCCATCCCCCATTTCCTGACTTTCTGCCTCTATCCTAGAGGAAAAAACGACCCACCGCAAGGGTTTCGGAAAGTTTTATTCCTTGATGTAGTAAATTTTCTTGTACTTTCGTTTTTTATCTCGTTTATATATTGAAATTTTTCTCAATATTTTTTATACTGATAGTATACTTACACTTTAGGACTTTTGGCTTTGTCCGTTCCAAGCGCGCGCAAAGCCATACCGTGACCATTTAGGGAAGGATTTTCCATGCAGAATGTGAAAGATATACCGGGTACGGAGGGGGATTTCCCCGCGGTACCAAAGGATTTCACACCGGATGTATTGCAGCAGCTCGGCGAGCTCGACCGGCTGCTCTATTTCCACTGGGATTTGCAGACGGACGTGATTTCCTTCAAGAAACCAGCTGCCAGCATCGAGTACGACGTCCCGGATACCCTTCCCCGCGCTTCGACCGCCCTCTGGGATGGCAAGATCATCTCCCCGACGGACTCCGTGCGCCTGCACACCTGGCTCCGCGTGATCTTCCGCAAAGGGAAAAAGCATCACAGCAGCGGCGCGCAGCGCTCGACGGCAAGGCTCCGCCTACGCGTCAAAAGCGAGAAGAAACGCGACGACGGGCCGCGCTATGTCTGGACCGAGGTCCGCATGCTCACCTATTTCAGCAGCCAGGGGCCCGCTGAGGCCTTCGGCACGATCCGCAACATCCAGTCGCTGAAGCTCTGGCAGGAGCGCCTCGAGCGCAAGGCCAGCCGCGACACGCTGACCGGCCTGCTGAACAAGGGCGCCGCCCAGCGCCGCATCGAGGAGTACCTGAGCGCGCTGAGCCCGCGCAAGGATCACGCGGCCCTGCTGCTGATCGACGCGGACGGCTTCAAGGAGATCAACGACTCGTTCGGCCACCTGTTCGGCGACGCCGTGCTGACCGACATGGGCATGGTCATCGAGAAGCATTTCCGCCACTCCGACGTCGTCGGCCGCATCGGCGGCGATGAGTTCCTCGTGCTGTTCCGCAACGTCCCCTCGCAGAAGATCCTGCGGGACCGCTGCCAGCAGGTCGTCAGCGCGATGGCGAAAACCTACGAGAACGGCGAGGACAAGCTGCCGTTCTCGATCAGCATCGGCGTCTCGCTGTTCCCGGCGCATGGAAAGGGCTACACCGACCTGTTCCGCCACGCGGACAAGGCACTCTACGAGGCCAAGCGCCGCGGCAAGGACCAGTTCGTCGTCTACCGCCCGAGCCTGCTGAACGCAGACAGCAGCGCGGAGGTGCCGAATACGCGCGACCCGCAGAACGAGGCCGAGCTCCAGCAGAAGGCCTTCGAAGACAACATGCTCGAGTTCATCTTCCGGCTGCTCTACGAGACGAACAGCCCGGACGCCACGATCCAGATGTCGCTCGGCATGTTCGGCAAGCAGTTCCAGCTCGACCGCGTCTCGATTGACCGCTATGACGCCATGAGCAACACCTATACGAACACCTACGAATGGGTCAGCCCGAACGGCATGTCCCTGCGCCCGGAGGCCCATGAGAAGGATCCGGACTTCCCGAATATCCTGCGCCAGCGCAACAAGCAGATTGCCTCGCAGTACCGGCCGACGCCTTACGGCGTGATCTCGCGCTGCGAGGATACGCGCCTGCTCGCACCGGAGTTCCAGAGCGCGGCGGGCTATCTGCAGCTCGGCGCGTTCGCGCACTGCCTGATCACGCATGGCACCGAGACGCTCGGCTGCCTCGGCTTCGAGTCCGCGCGGCCGCACACGTTCACGATGGAGGAGTTCAAGGATCTCAACATCTTCTCCATCCTGCTCGGCAACATCCTGCTCGCGAACCGGAGCGATGCCTCCGCACAGGAAAAGGTGCAGATGTTCAGCAATATCCTCGACGACATGCAGGAGCTCATCTACATCGTCGACCGGCATACGATGGAGCCCGTCTACTACAACCGCACCATCCGGCAGGCCATCGTCGACGGGGATCAGCATAAGCCATGCTACCAGCTCTTCCACAACCGGATTGAGCCGTGCCGGGGCTGCCCGGTGCCCGACCTCTCGAAGAACGGCAGCGAGTATATTGCGTGCGAGGTGCACAACTGGGGCAAGACCTCGCTCTGCCGCGCCTGCAACTTCACCGTTGACAAGGACTCGGACAAAGACCCGCATCTCGTGCTGATGATCCAGGAGCCGTAAAGAAGGAGTTGGCACACGAATAGATAAAGCCTTCCCCTATGGGCGCGAGTCCGAAGGACGAGCGTGCCTTTAGGCGGAAGGCTTTTTTTACTGGATTGCCGTGATATGCGTGACCTTGTAGCCGTGGGCCTCGATGTCCTGCTTCAGCGCGTCGACCTCTTTGAAATCGCCGAGGATGACGATTTCGTAGCTGCCATCCTTCTGCGCGCAGGTCACGACCGTGTCGATGTTGTACCCCTTCTCCGCGAAGATGCCGGAGATATCGTGCACGACGCCGACCTTGTTGTCCGTGTGAATCGTGAAGCGCGTCTTGCCGGCATGCAGATCCATGATGTCGACGAACGCCTTGAAGATATCCGTCTCCGTGATGACGCCGACGACCGCGCCGACGCTCGAGACGACCGGCAGCCCGCCGATCTTGTTCTCGTACATGATCAGCGCGGCCTGCTCGAGCGTCGCATCCTCACCGACCGTGATGACTGGGGACTGCATGACGTCGCGGATCTTCAGCTTCGCGAGCAGCGAGATCTGCTCATAGCGCGAAAGCGTCGTCGCCGGCGACGGGGCGACGCGCATGATGTCCTTGTCGTTCAGGAAGCCGACGAGCGTGCCGTTCTCCACGACCGGCAGGCGCCGGAACCCGTTCTTCTTCATGAGGCGGGCCGCCTCATCTACTCCCGTATCCGGCGTGACCGTTACCGGATTCTTCGTCATACGATTCGCTACAAACATCATCGATCATCCTTTCCGCGTGTATCCGAATCGGCAGCGCATGCCGCCGGTCTTAGAATCATTTCTTTACACACTAGATTCGCGATGGAAAACCCCGTTTCCTGCTTTCCCATCAAAAAAGCCTTCCCCAAAGGGGAAGGCAATATCCCTCTCGATCAGCCGCCGAGGTAGGCCTTGCGGATGTCTTCGGAGGCGGCGAGTTTCTTGGCGTCGCCGGAGATGGTGATGCGGCCGGTCTCGAGGACGTAGGCGCGGTTCGCGATGGAGAGCGCCATGTTCGCGTTCTGCTCGACGAGCAGGATGGTCGTGCCCTCTTTGTGGATATCTTCGATGATGGAGAAGATCTCTTTGATCAGGAGCGGCGCGAGACCCATGGACGGCTCATCGAGGAGCAGGAGCTTCGGCCGGCTCATGAGCGCGCGGCCCATCGCGAGCATCTGCTGCTCGCCACCAGACAGCGTGCCGGCGATCTGCTTCTTGCGTTCCTCGAGGCGCGGAAAGCGCTCGAAGACCATCTGCAGGTCTTTCTTGATGCCGTCCTTGTCCTTGCGCGTGAACGCGCCGAGCTCGAGGTTCTCCATGACCGACATCTCGGCGAAGACGCGGCGGCCCTCCGGCACTTGCGAGATACCGGCGCGGACGATCTTGTGCGCCTTGACGCCGGCGATGTTCTCGCCCTCGAACGTAATGGAACCGTCTTTCGGCTTCAGCAGGCCCGAGATCGTGCGCAGCGTCGTGGACTTGCCGGCGCCGTTCGCGCCGATCAGCGTGACGATCTCGCCCGGATAGACTTCGAGGCTGATGCCCTTCAGTGCATGGATGGCCCCGTAGTAGACGTTGATGTTGTCGATTTTCAGCATCGGTTCTGTCATCAGTCCTCACCTCCCAGATAGGCGCGGATGACTTCCGGATTCTTCTGGATGACCTCCGGCGTGCCCTCCGCGATGATCGTGCCGTACTCGAGCACGTAGATGCGCTCGCAGAGCCCCATGACGAGGCTCATGTCGTGCTCGATCAGGAGGACGGTCAGGCCGAACTCGTTGCGGATCCAGCGGATCATCTCCGTCAGCTCCTTCGTCTCCTGTGGGTTCATGCCGGCCGCCGGCTCATCGAGCAGCAGCAGCTTCGGCTTCGCCGCGAGCGCGCGGGCGATCTCGAGGCGGCGCTGCGCGCCGTAAGGCAGGTTCTTCGCCTTTTCATCGGCCTGCTTCTCGAGGTGGAAGATCTCGAGCAGCTTCAGCGCCTTCTCCTCGACGGTTTCCTCCTCTTTCCGATAGCGGCCGACGCGCAGGACGGCCTCCACGAGGGTGTATTTGATGCGGTCGTGGAACGCGATCTTGACGTTCTCGAGCACCGTGAGCTCGGAGAACAAGCGGATATTCTGGAACGTGCGCGCGATGCCCCGCTTCGTGATCTGGTACGGCTTCATGCCGACGATGCTCTTGCCGTCCAGCGTAATCTCACCGGTCGTCGGGCGGTAGACGCCCGTGAACATGTTGAACGCCGTCGTCTTGCCGGCGCCGTTCGGGCCGATCAGGCCGACGAGCTCGCCGCGGTTGATATGGAAGTTGAAGTCCGAAACCGCTTTGAGGCCGCCGAAGACCATCGACACGTTCTCTGCCTTCAGCAGCACGCTATCCTTTTTCGTCTCAGGCATGCTTGCGGCCCCCTTTCAAGATCTTGCGGAAGATGCCATGGTTCGTGACCTCCATGTAACCGAACAGGCCCTGCGGGCGCTTCATCATCAGGAAAATCAGCGCGAGCGCATAGATGATCATGCGGAACTCCGGCCAGGACGCGAGCGCCGCCGAAAGGAACGTCACGACGAACGCGCCGGCGATCGAGCCCGTGATGGAGCCAAGGCCGCCGAGCACGACCATGATCAGGTAGTTGAACGACTGCATGAACGTGAACGAGGACGGGTTGATGATATAGAAGCAATGCGCGAACAGGCCGCCCGCGATGCCCGCGAACGCCGCGCCGATCGTGAACGCCATGACCTTGTACTTCGTCGTGTTGACGCCCATCGCCTCGGCCGCGATCTCGTTCTCGCGGATTGCGATGCAGGCGCGGCCCGGCTTCGAGTTCACGAAGTTCTTGATGAAGAACAGCGTGAACAACATGATGAAGAACACCCAGACAAACGTCGTCTTGTGCGGGATGCCCTTGAAGCCCGCCGCACCGCCGACGTAGTCGATGTTCATAATGACGATGCGGATGATCTCGCCGAGACCGAGCGTCGCGATGGCGAGGTAGTCGCCGCGCAGGCGAAGCGTCGGCAGGCCAATCAAAAAGCCGAGGAAGCCGGCCGTGACCGCACCGGCGAGCAATGCTGGCAGGAAGGCGACGTGGAAGTTCGTCGTGAGCACGACGGCCGTATAGGCGCCGACCGCCATGAAGCCGGCATGGCCGAGCGAGAACTGGCCCGTGTAGCCGTTGATGAGGTTCAGGCTGACCGACATGATGATGTTGATGCCGACGATCAGGATGTTGAGCTGCCAGAACGAGCTCAGCACGCGGCCCGTGATCAGGCCCTGCAGGACGGCGAATAAAAGCAGCGCGCCCACGAACAGCTTGAGGTCATTTTTATGCAGATATTTCATACCGTTCACCTCAGACTTTCTCGCGGACGTTCTTGCCGAAGATGCCGGTCGGCTTGAACAGAAGAACCAGGATCAGGATTGCGAACGCCGCCGCGTCGCGGAAAGTCGACGAGATAAAGCCCGAGACGAGCGCCTCGACGACGCCGAGGATCAGGCCGCCGACCACCGCGCCCGGCAGGATGCCGATGCCGCCGAGCACGGCCGCGACGAACGCCTTGACGCCCGGCATGATGCCCATGAGCGGGTCGATTGAGTTGTAGTAGACGCCGACGAGGACGCCTGCTGCCGCGGCGAGCGCCGAGCCGATGCCGAACGTGAACGAGATGATGCGGTCGGAATCGATGCCCATGAGCTGCGCCGTCTCGACATCATACGAGGCCGCGCGCATGGCCTTGCCGGTCTTCGTGCGCTCGACGATGTACGTCAGCAGCAGCATCAGCACAATCGTGATGCCGAAGATCAGCATCTGCTGGCCGTTGACGATGAACGGGCCGACATGGAACGCGACGTTGTCGAACACCGGAGGGAACGTGCGCGGCGTCGGCGAGACGAAATACATGCTCGTGTACTCGAGGAAGAACGAGACGCCGATTGCCGTGATCAGCACCGAGATGCGCGGCGCGTTCCTGAGCGGCTTGTAGGCGAGCTTCTCGATGACCATGCCGAGGCCGCCCGTCACGATCATCGAGATCAGCAGCGACGGGAAAATCCCGAGATGCGCGATTGTGATCGAGAAAAAGCCGATATACGCGCCGACCATGTAGATATCGCCGTGCGCGAAGTTGATCAGTTTGATGATGCCGTAGATCATGGTATAGCCGAGTGCGATCAGCGCGTAGATGCTCCCGAGCGATATGCCATTGATCAGCTGCTGCACCAGTTGTGTAACATCCATACTAACGACTCCCCTTAACGTGAAAGAAAGGCCGCATTCCTGCAGCCCTTCCCCTTTTATCCTTCGGAATTACTCCGCATCCGGCGCAATCTTCGCGACGAACTCCTTCGCCCCATTCTTCATGGAGAGGATGACCGCGCTCTTGATCGGGTTATGCGTCTTCGGATCCATCGTGATGGTGCCCGTGCCTACGCGAAGGTCCTTCGTTTCCTCCAGTGCCTTCGTGATCTTGTCCGAATCCGTGCTGCCAGCGCGCGTCAGCGCATCGACGAGCATCTTGCCGGCATCGTAGCCGAGGGCTGCGAAGACGTTCGGCGCATGGCCGTACTCATCCTGGAACGCTTTCAGGAAGTCCTGGACCTCTTCGTCCTTCTCGAAATAGTGCGTCGAGAAATACGTGTTGTTCAGGGCATCCGCACCGGCGATGTCAGCGACCTTCGGATCATCCCAGCCGTCCGTGCCGAGCATCGGCGCCGTGATGCCGAGCTCGCGGGCCTGCTTGACGATCTTGCCGACCTCTTCATAGTAGGCCGGTACGAAGATGACATCGGCGTTCGCCGTCTTGATCTTCGTCAGCGCCGCCTTGAAGTCCTGATCCTTTGCGAGGAAGGATTCCTCCATGACGACCTTGCCGCCAGCAGCCTCAAACTTCTCCTTGAATACCTTGCCGAGGCTCTTCGAGTAATCGGAGCTCGAGTCGAGGTACAGCACCGCGGTCTTTGCCTTGAGGTTCTTCGTCGCGAACTCGGCCATGACGGTGCCCTGCTGCGGGTCGATGAAGCAGCTGCGGAAGATGTACGGCTTTGCTTTGCCGTTATCTACCGTGACATCCGGGTTCGTCGCCGCCGGGGCGATGACCGGGATCTTCTCGTCGTTCGCCGTCTGCGACTCGGCCATGACATTCGCTGTGACCATCGGGCCGACGATGACCTTGACGTGGTCATCGGAGATGAGCTTCGTCGCCGCGTTGACGGTCTCCGAGGCCTCCGACTTCGTGTCGGCCTCGACGAGCTCGATCTTCTTGCCGTTAACGCCGCCCGCGTCGTTGGCCTGCTTGATGGCCAGCTTCAGGCCATCGTAGCCGGCAGAACCGTAGTTTGCCTGATTGCCGGTGATCTCGAAGCTTGCGCCGACTTTAATCGTATCCCCACTATCATCGCTGCCGCAGCCTGCGACCACCGTGCCGAGCATCATGACGCCAATCGCGGCGCCCATGAGCTTCAGACTCTTCTTGCTGAAATGCATAGAAGTTCCTCCTTTGTTTTCGTGCGGAATGCACCGTTGGTATTCCCGGTTTTTCGTTCACCCGGAATTGATGATAGTCCTTATTATATGTTACAGGTTTACATCTGTCAATACAAAATAGGGATATTTTTTCTAAGTTTTATGCTCTCTTTGTCTCTCGCAAGAGCATCATCCTGCATATTCTTGCATTTATTCTGTATATCCAAAGAGTTTTTCGAGGAACGCGGACAGGGTCTGCTCGGAGATCTGTACCTCGCGCCGGTTCCGGAGCGCGGCGAGCTCGCGGCGACCCTCGAGGCGCATCCGGCGTGCCTCGTTTGCCTGCCCCTGCCGCTCGGCCTCGCGCATCGAGAGGCCAAGCCGCGCCGTCTGCGTCATCTGCCGCAGGCGCGCGAGCTGCGGCGCACATTCGACGAGGGTCTCCCTAGGCAGGCCCTGCTGCAGCGCGGCAGCCGCGTCATCAAGCGAGGCGAGCGCTGCATCGAGCGCCGCCCGGCTCGCCTCCGCGTCTTTCCCGCCGGTTCCGGCTCCCCCTGCTTTTCCACTGGTTCCGCTTTCTCCGGCTTCTCCATCGGTTCCAGCTGTTCCGGCCGGCCATGCCGCCTCATACGCCTCGATGGCCGCGCGGAGCTTCCCCCCATCCATGCGCCCGGCCTTCGCCCAAGCGTTCTCCATGTGCTGCGACTGATCCGCGAACGCCTCCATCGCGGGCGCGAGCGCCCCGTACTGCGTGCGGATGGCGCGCTCCCACGAGCCTTGCGCATCGTAGGCCGCAGGATCCCTTGCGTAGTCCGCGCCCGTCGCGAGCGCAATCTTCGAGAGGCGCTCGTACTTCATCGGGTTGAAGAAGATGGCGGGGACTCTGCTCGCTCTGGGCAGGCCCGTGATGGGCCCGAGCGCGAGCTTTCCCTCCATATAGTCCGTCACCGGATAGTTCCACCAGATGCCGGGGCTCCGCCCGCAGAGCGCCTCAGCCGCCCGGTAGTCCGCATCCGTGAGCGCCGGCACGACGACGCCGTCCCCCGTATAGAGCACGAGGATGTCGGTGTCGAGATGGCTGAAGAACGCATCCGTATAGGCCTTACGCGAGCCGTCCGCCGCACGCATATCCGCGAGGTAGTACTCCGTCGGCACGGTCAGGATCGTGCCGATATCCGCGTGGCGCGCGCGGAGCTCCCGCGCAATCGCGTTCAGGAATGCCGCCTGCCTTGCGCCGTCCTTTTCCTGGATATCATCGAAGAAGATGGCGAAATCCCGCACGCCGAGCGTGTAGACCGCCTCGAGCTTCCCGAGCATGGCCACGCGATCCGCCTCGGCCGCCGCGCCGCGGAAATGCAGGTCAAGCCCCGGCGACACAGCGAAGATCAGCCGGACGCCTTTTGTCTTTGCCTCGGATACAAGTGCCTGCAGTTCCCGCATCTTTTCCGCCGGATACGGCTCACGCCACTTCGCCCGATGGTATCGGTCATCCTTTGGTGCATAAATATACGCATTGAAGCCATGTTTCCCGCAGAAATCGATCATGTCCATGCGTGCATCGAACGTCCACGGCGTCCCGTAGAACCCCTCGATGACCCCGCGCAGCGGAATCGGCGCAGAAACGGCCTGAGCGGCTTCAGCATGCGCCGCGTCCGATGACGGGACGGCCTCTGCAGCAGGCACGCCATAGCCCGCACCAGTGCCCATGAGGCACAGCAGCGTAAGCACCATCGCGAATTTCTTCATAGCCATACCCTCCAAGGATATCCATACAACAAAAGCCGCGCCGGAGAACCGGCACGGCATACAGGACAAGAAATGGTGCGATTGGTGAGAGTCGAACTCACGACCCTTCGCTTAGGAGGCGAATGCTCTATCCAACTGAGCTACAACCGCGCACGGCTTATTATAGCATAAATTTCCACCAACAGCAAGAAAGAGGACACCGCACGCACACGGTGTCCTCTTCCCGGCATTTATCTATCCCCTTGCGGGAGCAGAATCGATAGTGATTGTGAATGTTGTGAATGAAAAACTTTCTATGATAGGAGGTAACCGGGCCGGATCACGCCTTGGCCGCGTTCTCCGGATGCTCGGCCTTGCCCGTCACGAGCTCCTTGCCGCAATGCTTGACGACGAGCACCGCGAGCGTCATGAGCGCGAGCGCGAGGATCAGCTGCAGGCCATCGACCATGAAGACGAAGTTGCCAGCGCTGAGCTTCGTGAAGATGCCGCAGACGCTCATGACGAGCGCCGTCATCGTGACGACGAACATGAAGGCCATCGGCACGTAGAGCATCCAGCCCTTGCGGCCCGTCACCTTCAGGAACACGGCGAGCGAGATCAGCACGAGGGCCGACAGCAGCTGGTTCGCTGCGCCGAACAGCGGCCAGATGCTCATGTAGCCGGCGAGGCAGAGGAAGAACGCGAGGAACAGCGTGATCAGCGTGGACGGAACCGTGCCCGTCATCTTCTTGACGAACGCGCTCTGCTTCTCACCCTCTGCCGGAGCAAAGATTTCCTGGAAACTCATGCGGCCGATACGGGCGACGGAGTCGATCGTCGTCATCGCGAGGGCCGAAACGCACATCGTGACCACACAGGCCGAGACACCAGCTGGCAGGCCGAACATCTCGAAGAAACCGCCGATTGCACCAGCGAAGATCTGGAACGGCGTGCCTTTCGGCAGGACGCCGCCCGAGGCTGCCGAGCAGGCGATGACGAGTGCGACAACGCCGAGCAGGCACTCGCAGAGCATCGCGCCATAGCCGACCGGAAGCATATCCTTCTCGTTGGCGATGGCCTTCGAGGAAGTACCCGAGGAAACGAGGCTGTGGAAACCGGAGACCGCGCCGCAGGCAATCGTGATGAACAGGATTGGGAACAGCGGCTTGCCGTTGACCTCAAAACCGACGAACGCCGGCATGTTGATGGATGGGTTCGAAACGAGGATACCGAGAACGCCGCCGACAATCATGCCGAGCAGCAGGAACGACGAAAGGTAATCGCGCGGTTCCATCAGGAGCCACATGGGGAGGCAGGCTGCGATGAAGCAGTAGCCGAACGTCACATAACGCCAGGTCTGGACATCGAAGTACAGCGGGAAACGCATGCCGACCGCGAACATCGCGATGACGAGCACGATGGCAACCGCGAGCTTCACAATGCCGGACGGCTGGAACTTCTTGATGAATACGCCGAAGCCCATCGCAACGACGATGTACAGCATCGAGATCGTCGCAGCCTGTGCGCCAGGGACATTCAGGGCGCCGGCCTTCGTGTACTCCGCGAACGTGTTCGCGATGATGTCCGCGAACGCTGCGATGACGAGCAGCGTGAACAGCCAGCAGAACAGCAGGAACAGGCGGCGGCCCGTCTTGCCGACATACTGTTCGATCAGCATGCCCATGCTCTTGCCATCATTCTTTACCGAAGCGTACAGCGCGGTGAAATCCTGTACCGCACCGAAGAACACGCCGCCGACCAGAATCCAGAGCAGAGCCGGAGCCCAGCCGAACATCGCGGCGATGATTGGGCCGGTCACAGGGCCCGCACCAGTAATCGAAGAAAACTGATGGGCAAATACCGTGAAACGGGAGGCCGGCGCGTAGTCCTGGCCATCTTCCTTGCGTACAGCCGGCGTCGGTGCCTTCGGGTCAATCCCCCAGGTTTTCACCAGCCAGCGCCCATAACCGAGATAGGCACAGGCAAAGACGACAATGGCTATACCGACAATCATCAATCCAGTCATCTTAAATCCTTCTTTCTCTCATACACAGATGCAGCTGTCAAGAATCCATTCTTTCCAACCGTTTGCAACTCTGTTACAAAATTGATGGTGATTTGTATACTATCACTTTTGTATACGGGTGTCAAGTATACAAACGAGAATTTTTTGTGAAATTTTCCATGTTCACAAGACAGTGCCTTTGTCCATAATGATAGGAATATCGGCAGCTACAAACCGTACGACATGAAGAACCGTTTCTTCAACCGCCAGCTCGCCGGCGGCGCCTTGCTCGACATCGGCGTCTACGCGCTCTCCTTCGCGCGGCTCTTCCTGAGCTCCTGTCCGGACGAAATCCTCACGCAGGTGAAATACGCGCCGACCGGTGTCGATGAACAGGCCGTCATCCTGCTGATAACCATCCGCCTAGCGGCCGAAAGGAAAAATCTGCCCCGACTTTTGTTATCGTGATGACAAAAGTCGGGGCAGTTGTTGTTTTCGGTTATCGTAATGACATTTTTTTCAAACAGAAGCCCGCATCTTGGAGCCTGAGGTTCCGGGATGCGGGCTTTGCTTGTTTTTATTTGGTATGAAATAATTGCTTGGGATGGAATCCCTATCGGTCAGCCTTGTGCGGCAACCTTTTTCTTGGCGCGTTCAGCGGCGCGGATGCGTTTCCACTGCCAGACGCAACGGACGCCGGGGTGCATGTTGGGGAGCACGAAGCAGCGGTTGCAGGACACGCAGATGGACGGATCGCCGCCCGCGAGCTGTTTCGTGACGAAGTCGGGCTCCGCGATCAGGGAGCGGCCGAGGGACAGGCACTCGATGCCGCTTGTCATGACGACCTCCATGTCGGCGCGCGAGCGGATGCCGCCGACGAGGCTCATCGGGAGCTCCGGGACCTCCTGCTTGTATTTCTTCGCGTAATCGAGGTAGTAGAGCCGCGCATCCTTCGGCAGCGAGATGAAGTCTGCGCCGGAGAGCTCGACGAGCTCGACGCCGAGCTTCGCGCAGCGGTGCAGGATGTAGAACATCTCCTGCTCGTAGCCCGCCGCGTCCTCGTGCTTCGTGTCGGTGTTGAGCTTGATGAGCACGGGGAGATCCTCCCCGCACGCCTCGTGGATGCCGCGGATGATCTCGTCGACGATGCGGAAGCGGTTCTCCGGCGTCCCGCCGTATTCGTCCGTGCGCTGATTGAACAGCGGATCGATGAAGCGCGAGAGCAGATAGGAATGTGCGGCATGCAGCTGCACGCCGTCGACGCCGGCCTTCTGCAGGCGGCGCGCCGCGTCGATGAAGCATTGCTCGATATGGTGGATCTCCTCCACCGTCAGGGCGCGCGCGTGGCGCTCCTTCTTGAGCGGACGCGCGACGCAGTCTGCGAGGTCGTCGTTGTCAATGGCACGCGGGCCGGCATGCGAGATCTGCGGCACGAAGCGCGCGCCATAGCGGTGCGCGGTCTCGACCGCCTTGCGGAACTGCGGCGCATAGCCGTCCTCGTAGATGTTGACCTGTTCCGGGTTCGCGCGGCCGAGCGGGTCGACGCAGCAATGCCCGGTGATGATCAGGCCGATGTTGTTCTTCGCGAGCTCCTCATACATCGCGTACTCTGCATCGGTCATGAAGCCGTTCTTGTCCGGCAGGAAAGAGTGAGCCGCCGAGCGGATGACACGGTTTTTCAATTGCAGATGTGCGAGCTGCAGCGGCTTCTCGAAACGATAAGTCATAGTTCTCCTCACTGAGTGACGCGGCGGATATCCGCGCCCAAGTTCACCAATTTGCCGACGAGATCGTCGTAGCCCCGGTCGATATGATGGATGTAGCTGACCTGAGTCTCCCCGTCCGCGACGAGTCCGGCAAGCACCATCGCGGCGCCCGCGCGCAAATCGGTCGCCTTGACCTGGCAGCCCGTCAGATGGTCGACGCCCTCGACGACTGAGGTGCGGCCGTCGATGCGGATATCCGCGCCCATGCGCTTCAGCTCGTCGACGTGCATGAAGCGGTTCTCGAACACGGTCTCCGTGACCATGCTCGTGCCTTCCGAGATCGTCAGCATCGCCATGAACTGCGCCTGCATATCGGTGGGGAAGCCCGGGTACGGCATCGTCTTGATGTCAACGGCCTTCGTACGGTGGTCGCACGCCACGCGGATGCCGCCGACGTCCTCCTCGATTGTGACGCCGGCCTCTTTGAGCTTCGCGATGACCGGCTTCAGATGCTCGCTGATCGCGTTCTCGATGTAGACGTCGCCGCGCGTCATCGCGGCCGCGACCATGTAGGTGCCGGCCTCGATGCGGTCCGGGATGATCGTGTAGTCGCGGCCGCGGAGCTTGCCGACGCCCTCGATCTTGATGACGTTCGTGCCGGCGCCGCGCACCTTCGCGCCCATGACGTTCAGGTAGTTCGCGAGGTCGACGATCTCCGGCTCCTCGGCCGGATTCTCGAGGACGGTCTGTCCCTCAGCCATCGTCGCGGCCATCATGATGTTCTCGGTCGCGCCGACGCTCGGGAAGTCGAGGTAAATCTTCGCGCCCTTCAGGCCCTCGGGGGCCGACGCCTCGATGAAGCCGTGGCCGATGTGGATCTTCGCGCCGAGTGCCTCAAAGCCCTTGAGGTGCAGGTCGATGGGGCGCGTGCCGATGGCGCAGCCGCCCGGCAGCGAGATCCGCGCCTGCCCGCAGCGCGCGAGGAGCGGCCCCATGATCAGGAAGGACGCACGCATCTTGCGCACGAGGTCGTACGGGGCCTCGCAGCTCCCGATAACCGAGCTGTCGACGAGGAGCTGATGCTTTTCCGGGGAGAATTCCGCCTTGACGCCGAGCTTCTTGAGCACCTCGGTGATTGTGTGCACGTCCTCGAGGGCCGGCACCTCGTCGAGGAGGCTCGGCGCGTCCTGCCCGAGCAGGGTCGCGGCGATGATCGGCAGGACGGCGTTCTTCGCCCCGCTGATCTTCACGCGGCCGGAAAGCCTTCTTCCTCCATTGATAACCAACTTTTCCATTCTGCGTTCTTTTCCCCTTATTTTCTCGAAACCTGAAGCGTCGCGTGCACGACGTTGTCGATGATGTACTTCGTCGTGAACTTCGTCTCCGCGATGTCTTTCGCTTCGTTTTTCTTCTTTTCGCCGAGCAGGTCGACCTTATGCGCTGGCTTTGCCTTCGCTGCGGCCTCCGCCGCCTTCTGTGCACGGCGCAGGGCCTCTTTCTTCTGCTTGTCGGTGAGCGGCCCCGCCGTCTGGCTCGGCCCCACGATGATCTCGTTGTTGCGGCCGTTCTTCATGAGGTTCTCGAGCTTCTGCGCGGTCGTCTGCTGCTTGGTATCGGCGCTCGTGACGTCGACCCCGCTCTGCTGCAGGAGCAGCAGGCTCGTGACCGGCACGAGCCCGCCGCCGCGGATATCGAGCTGCAAGGCGCCCTCGGGCTGATTCTCCGGCACCTTGTAGCGGATCAGCAGCGTCTCCTTGTCGCGGCGGTACGGCTTGATCGTCGTCGTGAACGTCACCGTGTCGCCTGGCTTCACCTTCGACTTGTCCGGGATGGCGGACAAGATCGAGGCGGACTTGCGCTCCGCGTCGTAGGTCACATCGGCCTGCACATCGAGGATATCAGACTCCTTCTCGGTGTTCGCGCAGATGATGTTCAGCGCCTGCATGAGCTCCGATACGGCAATCTGGCCGACATCCGAGGTGTTGTAGAACATATTGCTGCGCTCGACCTTGCCGGACGGAACCGCGTTCGTGCGGATCGTGAAATGCACGTCCGCCGTGCCCTCAGCGAGGTTGTCCGTCGTCTTGCTGATGGCGGAATACACGATGCCGCCCGACAGCTGCGAGAGGAAGCCCTCGTCGTAGGCGATGCGGGACTCATAGGTCTCCGTGCGCCCGAGCGTGTTGTCCTTCACCTTGACGCGCAGCGGCACGCAGGCCGGGAACTCCCCGAGCGTGCCGGCGATGCCCGTCGTGCGGTCCTGGCTGATGCGGCCGAGCACGCTGCCGATGTTGCCGAGCTTCATGCCGTTGCTGACGCCGCTGATCGTGCCGATGATCGTCGCATCCGTCATGAAATAGTTGACATTGCCGCGCTGCAGGAACGGATGGCCGAACGCCACGACTTTCTTGCCGTCGACCGCCGTGACCGTGCCCGTCGCACCGACGGCGAAGTCGCCGTACGCCATCGCGGCGCCGACCGTCTGGCCGGGCTTGAGCGTCGCATTGTAGTCGAATTCCTGCTGCTCCGCAGCCGTCGGCCCGCTCATCGGCAGGAACCGGAACTGTCCCGGGAACTGCTGGTTCAGGAAACGGATGCCCGCCGGGTTGAAGCCCGAGACAAAGAGCGTGGTCTTCTCGCCATCGGTCTTCGCCCCCTGCTCGTCCTGCGGCTCCGTTTCCTCACCGGAAACCGGCACGCCGGGCGCGACCCGCACCGCTTCAGCGGGCGCGGCGGCCTGCGCCGGCTCGTCTGCCGTTTTCTGCTTCGAGCCGTCTTTTGCCGAGGCGTTCTTTTCCGGCGCGTTCTTTTCCGGCGCGTTCTGCTTCTCTTTGACCTTTGCGAGCTCCGCGTCGACCTTCGCTTCGGTTTCCGCCGACATCACCGGCTTCTTGCCCGATTTGTCCTTATCCGCTTTTTCCGCCTTGGCCGCCGCTTCCTCGGCCTTCTTCTTGTCGGCGAGGTATTTCTTCAGGTCAAAGGTGCGCATCCGGGTCTTGTTCTTGCTGTCCGGCAGGCTCCAGAGCGCAGTCATGCCCTCAATCGGGCGGATGAAGAAGGTATACGGCGTCATTTCCTTCAGGCCGGCGGCGACGGCTCCGACGAGCCGGCCGTTCACATAGACCGGGCTGCCGCTCATGCCCTGCAGGATACCACCGACCTGATGGATCAGCGGGCCCTCCGCCCGCGCCATGATCATCGGGTCCGCGCCCTTGCCTTCGCCGAGCACACCGACGATGGTGACCGGGAACGGCTGGATCTTCCCCGAGCTGTCGAGAACCGTCCAGGCCGTCCCCCGCATGCCCTCCTGCACCTCATGGAGAGGCAGGATCGGCGCCATCGCCCACGCAGAGAGCGGCTGTCCGGCGATCAGCCACGCGGCGATGCCGGCGGCAGCCATCTTCTTTACGAATTTATGCAAAGGATTCACCTCATTCATTGCGAAACGTGTATACCTTCCATATTATATCATAATCCGGGCAAAAAGATAGCCCTCATCCTGTGGTTTCATTTCGTTTTCGGCAAAACGAGCAGGGCCGCGCCGACCGAGCGCTCGTTCCCGTCGGACGGGGAGTTCACGACCTGCCCGCCGACGACAAGCTCGGACGAGCCGCCCCCATCGAAATTGATCGCGTCGACCGCGCCGAACTTCTTGAGGAGGTAGGCCCATTCCGTGAGCGTCAGGCCGTGGCTCGAGGCCTGACGCCCGTCGACGACGCCAAGCAGGTAGTCGCCGTTCGCCATCACCGCGATGGCCGAGCGCGGCGCGCGCCCGTAGCGGATATCGCCCGGAAACTCCTCCTCCGCGGCCGTCACATGCACCGCGCCATGCTCGAGCAGGCGGGGACCGGCGCCGACCATCTGCACGGCCTGGTTCCATGGCGAGCCGAGCTCCTGCGTGATCGTCACGCGGTCGCCGACCTTGACATTGGCGAACGCGTCCTTCGCCTTGCCATGCGCCGAGACGACCCAGCCATCCTTCGGGATGGGGGAGTTCTGCTGGTGGATAGCCGTCACGACGCCGCCCTCGCCGACGTATTCCATGCCGTACTCGTTCGTCTGCGTCGTCGCGCCGTAGCAGCGGTTGTAGAGCGTCACGCTGTCCTCCGCGCGCTCCGCGTCAACGCCGCCGACCGGCTGCGTGATGCCGTCGATGGTCACCGAGCCGTCGTAGCTGACCTTGCCGAACACCGGCGACCCATCCGGCAGGATGCCGAACGCCGAGCGCGTGTAGTAGGTCGTGCCGACGACCTGCCCATCGATCTTCGTGTCGCCGATGAGCTCGCCGTTCCAGTTGAAATACGACGCGTTGATTGCGGCGAGCGCCTGATAGCGGTCCGAGATGCCGCTGACCGTCTCAACCCCCGGAATCTTGCCGCGGCCGAGCGCCGGCTTCACCGTGTAGCGGTTATGGTCCGCCTCGACGAAATAGGCCGTGACCTTGCCATCGTCGTCCCAGTACACATAGGTTTTCTTCGTGAGGCCCGGTGCCATCTCCTCCTCGTAGGTGTTCTTCGGATCCTTTTGTACGGCACCGGAGCCCGCAACTGCCTGCGGCACGCTCTTTTTCGCCTGCGCGTCATCGCTGACGGCCTCGGACGCCGGCAGGATGTCGATGAAGACACGCGCCGGGCTGTGCAGGTTGCTGACCTTGTAGGAGAGGCCAGATTTCAGGTGCAGGGTCACGAGCAGGTGCCCGGCCTTCTCCGCATAGGTCACGCTCGAGACTCTAGAAGTCTGAATCGGCACCTGACGGAAATGGCGGTCTGAGACGCCCTGGAAGTCGATCGTGACCGTCCGGCCGTCTGCCGAAGGCTTCACATCGTAGAGCGGCGTCTCCGACAGGTCAAAGACGATACGGTCATGCTCGGTCCCGCTGTGGTAGCGCACATCCTGCATCGCAGGCGATGCCAGCGCCATCGCGGACGCAGAGAGCCAGAGCCCCACGCCAGCCGCCAAAACCTTTTTCCACCGATTCCCATTGACCCACATCAAAAAATGCCTCCTGAATAAATATAAAAGTCAGCTGCCGTAAGAATGGGGAAAGCCTTCCCCTGAGGGGAAGGTGGCTGCCCAGAGAGCAGACGGATGAGGTGTTGACGACAGGTTTGAAGAACATCTCAATGTACCTCTACCTGGCAGCCACACCTCATCCACCGCTTACGCGGTTCCCCTTCCTCTATGAGGAAGGCTATTTTGTTATGCGACAGCCCCTTTTTCGGTTCTATCCCTTTGCCCGCGCTCAGAGCGTGCTCGTCTTCTTTGCTGCAGCGGGCTGCTGCGCCGCGAGCTTTGCCTGCGCCGCCTTGTCCTGCGCGAGAACCTGCGGCGATAGCTGCTTGTAGAGCATATCGGCGAGGCCGATGCCGCCCGACGCCGCGACGTTCTTCATCATCTCCGTGTCCTGGAAGTCCTTGAAGATGGACATCGCGTTCGACTCGCCGAACAGCGGATCCTTCGGCACAGTATTGCGCATCTCCTTGTACATCAGCGACAGGAACATGGACTCGAAGCCCTTGCAGGCCTCCTTGAGCTGCTTGTCCTGCGCGCTCAGGGACTGCGCGTTCACGATATGCTTGCCCGTCTTTTCCTCGAGGCGCTGTGCGCGCTCGAGCATCTGCTGGAAGTTCTGTCCCTTGGCGCGCTCGGCCAGCGAAGAAATGCTACTGCTCATCGCGCCGGTGCCGAGCCCTGCAGATAGTGGCTGTATCGTCATCGTCTCACCTCATCAGATAATCTGGAGCTCCGCGTGCAGGGCGCCCGAAGCCTTCAGCGCTTGCAGGATGGAGATCGTGTCGCGCGGCGTCGCGCCGACCGCGTTCAGCGCGCCGACGATGTCGCTGACGTTCGCCGTGGCCGGCAGGACAATGGTATTGGCCTTGTCCTCCTTCGCGTTCACCTTCGTATTCTTCGCGGTGACCGTCGAGCCGTACGAGAACGGCGCCGGCTGGCTCGTCTGGCGGTTCTTCTCGACGTGGATGGTCAGGCCGCCCTGCGTGATCGCGACCTCGTCGACCGAGACGTCGCCGCCCATGACGATCGTGCCCGTGCGCTCATTGACGATAACCTTCGCTGCGTGATCCGGCATGACCGGCAGTTCCTCGATGCTCGAGACGAAGTTCACGACGTTGTCCTTGTAGAATGCCGGCACGCTGATATCGACGCGCCCCGGGTTCGTCGCCTTCGCGATGCTGCCGTACTGCGCATTGATGGCCGACGCGATGCGCGCCGCCGTCGTGAAGTCCGGCTGCGCAAGCGACAGCGAGAGCTGCCCGTCATTCGGCAGGCCGTCCTCCACCGTGCGCTCGACGATTGCACCGTTCGGCGTCGTGCCGACCGTCGGGAAGTTCTTCTGCACGTTCGAGCCGCCGCCGCGCGCCTGGAAGCCGCCTGTCGAGACCGCGCCCTGCGCGACCGCGTAGACCTTGCCGTCAGCCGCGAGCAGCGGGGTCTGCAAGAGCGTGCCGCCCTGGATGCTGTCCGCGTCGCTCATCGACGAGACGGTCACATCGATCGTGTCGCCCTCGCGCACGAACGGCGGCAGGGTCGCCGTGACCATGACTGCCGCGACGTTATCCGCCTTCAGCGAGCCCTGTGCGACCGCGATGCCGTAGCGGCGCAGCATGTTTGCGATGGACTGCACCGTCTCGATTGAGCTGTTCGAGTCGCCCGTGCCGTTCAGGCCGACGACGATGCCGTAGCCCTGCAATTGGTTGCTGCGCACGCCCTGCACCTTCGAGATATCCTTGATGCGCGTGATCGCGGACGCGGCCTCTGTGGCCGTCGGGAGCGCGGCCGCGAATGCGGCGCACGCCATGAGGCCGGCGAGGACGCCCGCGAGCGCCTGTTTCAACCTTTTCATTTCTGCCTCCTATGAGACTTTGCTTGCCTTCTGTGGATGCTGTGCCCTCCGTGACGCCGGAAGAACGCCTGTCCCCGATTCCGCCGCATTTCCGGACGGCGGCCACTCAGAACAGGATATTGAAGATCTGCGTCAGGATGCCCTGCCGCTGCTTCGCATTCAGCGGGCCCTTGCCGTCGAACTTCACGGTCGCATCGGCGATCTTCGTCGACGGGATCGTGTTGTTGACCGTCACGTCATCCTGCCGGCAGACGCCGCGGAACGTGATCTTGTGCTCGTCCTTGTTCTGCCAGATGGACTGCGAGCCCTCGACGACCATGTTGCCGTTCGGCTGCACCTCGGTCACCGTGACCGTGACGTTCGCCGCGACGCTGTTCGTCGAGGTCGCCGAACCCTTGGCCGTCGACGAGTCCGACCCGCTCGCCGACGCCGCGCGCAGGAAGTCGAAGATCCCGACGCCCGTGCCGAGCGACACGTTGCCGGACTTCGTGTTCGAGCGAGACTTCGACGTCGATGTCGACGTGGACTCCGCGATCACGATGGTCAGGATATCCCCGACGTCGTGCGCCTTGCGATCCGCGAAAATGCTGTGATACCCCGGCCCGTCCGACCAGAGCGACCGCGCCGAGGCGCTTGCCGGCGCCAGCACCTGCAACATAGAGATGCCGAGCAGGCCGGCGAGCACGGCCGCCGTGAGTTTCTTCTTCGTATGCATCATGGTTTGCACCTCTTGCTTCCGCGTTATCCAACCTCTACCGTATGCGCGTCGATGACGCGGCCTCCGAGGATCTTGCCGGAGCGCGCGTTGCGCACGCGGATCCACTTGCCGACGCGACCGCGCTGCATCGCGAAGCCGTCCGTCTTCACCTCGACGCCGTTCACCTGCGTGACGAGCGTCACCGGCGCGCCGCTCTCGAGCACAATCGGGTTCTGCAGAAAATCGGCGAGCACCGGCGTCCCGGCCTTGATGAACCGCGCCGGCACGCGCCCGTCGATTTCCTTGCTTTCTTTCAGATAGGACGTTGCCGGGAGATCCACCTCGACCTCTTTGGTGAGGACATCCGCTGCCTCGATGGTCTTCTCGATCGGCAGATCCCGCGCCGCGACCAGCACCGTCGCATAGACCCGCACGCGGTAGTAGAGCACGACCCGCCGGTAGAAGTTCCCGTCCACGTAGACGGAAATGGTGACCGGCGTCAAGCCGGTATAGCTGATCCCCTTCGGCAGGTCGACCTCGCAGATCAGCTGCCCGGCCGGCGCCTGCACCGCGCGCGGCGTGCGCGAGAGGCTGACGGCATGCCGGCGCGTCTCCTTGGCTGCCGTCAGCGCCTGCTCGATCTTCGTCCGGCCGAGCCCATCGAGGTACTCTGCCGAGATCGCGTTCGGGAACCGTTCCTGCTGCGTGCCGCCGCCATAGGCCAGCGCCGGCGGAGACGCAGATAGACAGAAACAGCCACCCCATAGCAAGCATAGAATGGCCAGTATAATCTGTTTACTTTTCATCAGCGCTTCAGGCCGTTCGCGATCTCGAGCATGGAGTCGGACGTCGTGATGGCCTTCGAGTTCGATTCGTACGCGCGCTGCGAGATGATCATGTTGACCATTTCCTCGACGATCTGCACGTTCGACATCTCGAGTGTGTCCTGTGTCAGCGTGCCCGCGCCTTCCTCGCCCGGGTTGCTCTCGATCGGATCGCCCGACGCGTCCGAGACGACGAACAGGTTCTTGCCGATGGCCTTCAGGCCGGACGGGTTCACGAAACGCGCGAGCGTGATCTGGCCCGCCTGCTGCGTCGTGCCGCCCGATGGCGTG
The DNA here is from genome assembly GCA_036733925.1 of Selenomonadaceae bacterium. Taxonomy (GTDB): domain Bacteria; phylum Bacillota; class Negativicutes; order Selenomonadales; family Selenomonadaceae; genus UBA2897. Next base: position 29,641 of record DAIMZO010000020.1, read on the forward strand.
AACGAGACCTGCCCGTCCCCGGCGATGACGATGGAGTCCGCCGGCGCGTTCTCATCAATCGTGATGCCGTCCGCGAGCGGATAGCCGTCCGACGTCACCATGCGACGCTGCGAGTCCAGCTTGAACGAGCCGTCGCGCGTATAGGCCGTCGTGCCGTCCGGCAGCGTGATGCGGAAGAATCCCTCGCCCTGGATGCCGACATCCGTCGGCACATCCGTCGTCTGCAGGGGGCCCTGCGTGAACACGCGGTTCGTCGCCGCGACGCGCGTGCCGAGACCGACCTGCAGGCCCGTCGGGTACTGGCTGTCCGCACCGCTCTGCGCGCCGGCGTCGCGGATGGTCTGATAGACGAGATCCTGGAACTCCGCGCGGACCTTCTTGCCGCCATACGTATTGACATTCGCGATGTTGTTCGCGATGACATCCATATTCGTCTGCTGACCCTTCATCCCCGAAGCCGCAGACCAAAGTGCACGCATCATCTTTGCACGTTCCCCCTAAAAAATGAAAAGCAGTCCTATCTTTGCCTATCCTATATATCGATACTTTCCGTGAAAACTTAACTCCTGAGGGCCGCGGGTCGCCCGCCGCCCTCAGCCGTCAAAGCCCGTTCAGGACAGCCGGCCGACGTTGTTGACCGACTTGTCGAGCATCGAGTCCTGCGTCTGGACGGCCTTCGAGCCTGCCTCATAGATGCGGTAGTTGTTGATGAGCTCGACCATCTCCGAGACGACGTTCGAATTCGAACGCTCGAGCATGCCCTGCTGGATCTCGCCGCCCGCCGGCACCGGCTGCGCGCCGGCCTGCGGATAGTAGAGGTTGTCCCCCTGCTTCAGCACGGCGCGGCGATCCGGACCGAACGACACGAACTGCAGCTGGCCGATCAGCCGGTTATCCGCGTAGACCTGCCCTTTTGCGCCGAAATTCACGCGTGTCGCGTTCGCCGGGATCACGATCGGCTGCCCGTTCGTCCCGAGCACGGCCTGACCGCGCACGTTCTGCAGCTGGCCCGTCGCCGACTTGTAGAAATTCCCGTCACGCGTGTAGCGCACGCCCTGATTCGTCTGGATCGCGAAATACCCGTCGCCGGCAATCGCGAGGTCGAGCGGGTTGCCCGTCGTCTCCATATTGCCCTGCGCATGGTCAGTCGCGATCTCATCGATGTACGAGCCGAGGCCGAGCGTGCCGACGACCGGCGCCTGCATCCCGAGATGGAACTGCTTGAACGTCGTCACGTCGCTGCTGTCCGCCTTCGTGTCGTTGATGCGGCGAATCAGCATCGGCGCGAACTCGCCGCTCACCGCCTCATCGCGCTTGAAGCCCGTCGTATTGACGTTCGCGAGATTGTTCGCAATCGTATCCGTCCGCTTCGTCTCCGTGATCATGCCGGCTGCCGCCGTATAGAGTCCACGCCACATAGTCGTCCCCCGCTTCCTGCTTGATTCCGTTTCCTTCTATCACAATTGTGCATAAAGGTTTTCTTCAAGGTTTTCTTCGACATTCCACCGACAAAACCCTTTATTTGCTCACCTTGAGATTCGTCGCCTTGCCGTCGAACTTGCCGAACGAATCGAGCGCCTTGCCGCAGCCGAGCGCCACGCACGAGAGCGGATCGTCGGCGAGCGCCGTCGGAATCTCCGTCTCGCGGCGGATCAGCTCATCGAGCCCGTAGAGCATCGAGCCGCCGCCCGTCATGATGATGCCGCGATCCATGATGTCCGCCGAGAGCTCCGGCGGCGTCTCCTCGAGCACCTTCTTGACGCATTCGACGATGCGGCTGACGGACTGCTCCATGGCCTCCGCCGCCTGTGCCGTCGTGATTGTGACCGTCTTCGGCAGGCCGGAGAGCAGGTCGCGGCCGCGGATATCCATCGACTCATTGCGCGCGTCCGGGAACGCCGCGCCGACCTGCATCTTGATGTCCTCCGACGTGCGCTCGCCGATCATCATGTTGAACTCGCGCTTGACATAAGCGACGATGTCCTCGTCGAACTTATCGCCCGCCACACGCAGCGACTCGCTGTCGACGATGCCGCCGAGGCTGATGACCGCGATATCCGTCGTGCCGCCGCCGATATCGACGACCATGTTGCCGCACGGCTCCACGATGTCGAGGCCCGCGCCGAGCGCCGCTGCGAGCGGCTCCTCAATGAGCTGCGTATGGCGCGCGCCGGCCTGCTCCGCAGCCTCCTGCACCGCGCGCTGCTCCACCATCGTCACGCCAGATGGGATGCAGATCATGATGCGCGGGCGGAACACGAAGCTGTGCCCGACGACCTTCTCAATGAAATAGCGGAGCATGCTCTCCGTGATATCGTAATCCGCGATGACGCCCTCGCGCAGCGGCCGGATCGCGACGATGTTGCCCGGCGTGCGGCCGATCATCTGCTTCGCCTCCGAACCGATTGCGAGAACCGCGTTCGTATCCTTATCGACCGCGACCACCGAAGGCTCCCGCAGCACGATGCCCTTGCCCTTCACATAGACGAGCACATTCGCGGTGCCGAGATCAATACCGATATCCATTGACATACCAAACATGGTGTTTGACTACCCCTTCCAATATCTTCACCGGCGGGCATGCCGCCCATCCGGTAACTTTCATAACCATACTTAAATATAATATAAAATCCCCAACATTACAATAGCTCTCCCGCCCTAACCACCCCGTTTTTCCACGAAAAATAGAAAAAAACGCAGAAAGACCGCCGCACCCTCTAATCCGATGCGACGGTCTTCCCTTTCCGAACGGAAAGCCAGCTTCATTTATTGTGGTTTTATTCCGCTCCAGCGTTGAACTTCACCAGTTTATCCCACGCTATGCTCCCGTCCTCCTTGCAGAATTCTACGGTAAATTCGCGCACCAACCGGTTCAGAGCCTTATTGTAGCTCTTCTTGAAATCCGCAACATATTTTTCCGGCAGGTCGCCCATATAATCGATGATCTTGAGATAGAAATCATCGTCCCCCGTTATTTCGGACCAGAAACGCTGCCCTGCGAGTTCACGATAGATTTTCGGTTTCCCGCGATGGGATTCTTTCTTCTTCCCATAGCCATAACCTACGACAGCATCATAGCGTTCTTTCGCCTGATCCGCCAGCTTCTTCGCCGCCATGAAGTTCTGTTCCTGCCGCTTCTTGCTATCCGCGTTGAACACGGAAGTGCCGCTTTTCACCGCAATAGCCGTAACGGTTTTCGTTTCATGGTCGTTGATCATGATATCAATGCCTTCTGCGAGCGCCTTATCTCCGCCACTCGCTACAAGGGCCAGCGGCTCAAAGAAGACATTCCCGAAGATGGTTTCTTCCGATGAAGATACCGTTGCATCTAAAACGCCTTTGACAATGTCGGATGCCGTCTGCACCGCTTTCGCGCGATAAAGATAGGGATTCTTCTTTTTCATGACCTTCCGGATGGTAAGCTTATCCATATTCCCGACTAACTGCGTGTAGAACTCCTGCAAAGACTGCGAAATAGCCTCGACAATCTCCTGTTCATCATAAGCCATTCGTATATTCCCCCACTTTCAAAGCTTCCTGTATGCGCGTATGGACATTTGTCCCTCGAATGCGCTTCGTCCGGATTTCCGCGCTGCCATCTGCTGCGGCGATGATGGCCTGCCCGATTGCCTTAGCCAACCCGACAGGAACCGCATTGCCGATCTGCCGATATTTTGAAGCAATGGTGCCGACGATTTTCCAGTCATCCGGGAACTGCTGGATACGGGCATATTCCCGGACGCTGAGCGGACGATCCTGCTTCGGATGGCAAAGCATGGACGCCTTCTGGACAGGAGAGGTCACGAGGGTCGGGGAGGGCTGTTGATAAGACAGCCTGCGGTAGAAGCCCACCTTGCCTCCGCCAGAGTGATACGCCCCTCCCATAGCTGCTTCCGCCGCTTCTTGCGGAAGGTCTCGCCAATTGCCGCCCTCCGGGATCATTTTGAGATACGCCAGACGTTCCCTGCTGAATTGCGTATACTCCCCCGGCGCATCTTCAAGGTCGCGGATGGCATCGCCGAGCGTTGCCCAACGATAGGATGGGTTCTGATGCATCTGGAAATGCGTAGGGAAAGGCAGGAAAATATCCTCCTGATCCCGGCTGCCGATCAAGATGAACCGCTCCCTGAATTGCGGCACTCCATAATTCACAGCATCGAGAATCCCATAAACCGTTTTATAGCCAAGTTTCTGGAACTCGCTCAGGATGACCTCCAGCACCGTCCCCTCAGCTCCAGATGGATGCTCCTCGCTTTCTTTCAGTCTAGCGCTCATAATCCCTTTCACGTTTTCCATCAGGAAGAACCTGGGACGGATGATATCGATCATACGGATGTAGTCCATGAAAAGCGAGCCTCTCGGGTCATTGATCCCCAGCCTTTTACCGGCAGTCGAGAACGGCTGGCAGGGCGGTCCCCCACAGACCAAAAACGCTTCGCCCGGTTTCATGCGGACAATCCGCAGAATCTCCTCAGGATAAATCTTCCGGATATCCCCTTGGATGACCTTATGCTGGTTCGCCCGCATCGTCTCTACGCAGGACGTATCGAAATCCTGCCCGATCACAACATCTAAGCCTGCCTGCATAAGCCCGATGTCAAGCCCCATGCCGCCAGAAAAAAAAGAAATCACTTTGCGGTTATCTTGCATCATACTTCCCCCGCTCAATACTTATCCGATTCTATTATAAACGGAATGATTCAGCGAAATCAATACATCGAATAGCAAGGCGCGGAAAAGCACCTTGCTCCAAGTTCTTATTACAATTCGGAATTTCAGGATAGACAAGTGTCTGCCGCATCTTTTACCTACATGCAAAAACCTCCCTCACAGAAGGAGGAAGGCTTTTCGTCCATGTGGAGCAACGCTTTTACTGCGCGGCGTATTTCTTTTCGGTTTCGTTGATGACGCAGGCTACGGCAGCATCGCCGGTGATGTTGAGGCAGGTGCGGAACATGTCGAGGATGCGGTCAATGCCGGCGACGAGGCCGAGGCCTTCGAGCGGGAGGCCGACGGACTCGAGGATCATCGCGAGCATGATGAGGCCGGCGCCCGGGACGCCCGCGGTGCCGATGGAGGCGAGCGTGCCTGTAAGCACGATCATGCCCATCTGGCCGGCGGTCAGGTCGATGCCGAACACGTTCGCGATGAACAGGGAGCAGATGCCCATGTAGACCGCGGTGCCGTCCATGTTGACGGTCGCGCCGAGCGGCAGGACGAACGAAGCGACCTCACGCGAGACGCCGAGTTTCTCCTGCGTGTTCTTCAGGTTGACCGGCAGGGTGCCGGACGACGAGCAGGTCGAGAACGCGATGAGCATGGCCTCGCTCATGCCCTTGAAGAACGCGAGCGGCGAATGGCCGCCCCAGACGCGCGCGAGCGTCGAGTAGACGCCGACCGCGTGGATCGTGCAGCCGATGGCCATGCAGACGATGACCGCGAGCAGCGGCAGCAGCACGGACGGGCCGTTCTCCGCGACGACCGGCAGCAGCAAGCAGAACACGCCGATTGGCGAGATAGCCATGATCATGCCGATGACCTTGTAGCAGACCTCGGCCGCCGCATCGAAGAAGCCGATCAGGGTCTTCGCGCGGCTGCCGCCGACCTGGATGATGCCGACGCCGATGAACAGCGCAAACACGATGGTCGGCAGAATGTCCGCCTTCGCCATCGAGGCCACCGGGTTCGCCGGAACCATCGCGACGAGCACCTGCATGATGGACGGCGCCGGCTTGACGTTGACCTCGCTGGCCGCGGACATGTTGAGCCCGAGGCCTGGATGGATGACGCCCGCAACCGCAAAGCCGATCAGGATTGCGAGGGCCGTCGTCACGAGGTAGAGGCCGACCGTCTTGATGCCGATGCGGCCGAGCTTCTTCATGTCGCCGAGGCTCGTGACGCCGACAATCAGCGACGTGAACACGACCGGCACGATCATCATCTTGATCAGGTTGATGAAGATGGTGCCGATTGGCGCGATCCACCATTTGATGAACGGCACCGCCGGTGCACCCGCGATCAAGCCGACGATGACCGACAGCACGAGCGCGATAAAGATTTTTACCGAGAGGTTCAAGAAAATCACTCCCCTGAAAGAATAGCGGATGAATACTTCTGCTTCCATTATACCGGAGCGCAGCCAAAAAATACAGGCCGGAAAGAACGTGCACCGCATGTATCCATGGATACATGCGGTGCACATCTGGAAAGGGATATATGTTTCATTGTGAGAATAGCAAAAAATCAGCAGGTATGGCAGGCGTCGTAGATGCCGGCCTTCTTCAGCGTGTCGACGACGGTCGCGCCGATATGCGCGACGGTGTCCGCAACCTCGATGCCGACGGCGTTCAGCGCCTTGATCTTGTCGGCTGCCGTGCCCTTGCCGCCCGCGATGATCGCGCCGGCGTGGCCCATGCGCTTGCCCGGAGGCGCCTGCCGGCCGCTGATGAACGCCGTGACCGGCTTCTTCATGTTCGCGTGGATCCAGGCCGCAGCCTCCTCCTCCGCCGTGCCGCCGATCTCGCCGATCATGAGCACCGCGTAGGTGTCCGGGTCGTCATTGAACAGCTTCAGCGCGTCGATGAAGTCCGTGCCCTTGACGGCGTCGCCGCCGATGCCGAGCGCGGTCGTCTGGCCGATGCCGGCTGCCGTCAGCTGGAACGCCGCCTCGTAGGTCAGCGTGCCGGAGCGCGAGATGACGCCGACGTGGCCCTTTTTCAGGATGTTGCCCGGGATGATGCCGAGCTTGCTCTCGCCGACGGTCAGGATCCCCGGGCAGTTCGGCCCGATGAGCCGCGTCTTTTTGCCCTCGAGGTAGCGCTTGACCTTGACCATATCCTGGACGGGAATATGCTCCGTGATGCAGACGACGAGCTCGAGCCCGGCCTCCGCGGCCTCTAGGATCGCGTCGGCTGCAAAAGGCGCCGGCACGAAGATCACAGACGCCGTCGCGCCGGTCGCGTCCACGGCGTCACGGACCGTATCGAACACCGGCACGCCCTCGACCTGCTGCCCCGCCTTCCCCGGCGTGACTCCGGCGACGATCTGCGTGCCATAGGCGAGCATCTGCTTCGTATGGAACGAGGCCGCCTGCCCCGTGATGCCCTGCACGATCGCCTTTGTCTCTTTATGAAGCAAAATTCCCAAAACGCTGCATCCTCCTTCTATGCGCACCGCTTTTCTTCGAGCCGTCCCTATGCGGATTTCCCTTACGCAATCTGCTCCTCGCAGACCACCTCACTCGTTTTTTTTACCATCGAAACGATGCTCTCGGCGCCGCCCTCCATGGTCTTCGCCATGTAGAGGTTCCCGACGCCGGCAGTCTCCAGGATCTCGCGGCCGCGCTCGACGTTCGTGCCCTCGAGGCGCACGACGACCGGCACCGGCATCGCGTTGTCCTCCGCGACTTCCTGTGCGGCCTTCACGATGCCCTCCGCGACGACGTCGCATTTGTTGATGCCGCCGAAGATGTTGACGAAGATGCCCTGCGCCTGGCCGCCTTCGAGCATGATGCGGAACGCCGTTGCGATCTTCTCCGGCGTCGAGTCGCCGCCGACATCGAGGAAATTCGCCGGCTCGCCGCCGTAGTATTTGATCATGTCGACCGTTGCCATCGCGAGGCCCGCGCCGTTGACCATGCACGCGACATCGCCGCCGAGGCTCACGTAGTTGAGGCCGGCCTTCGCCGCCTCGCGCTCCTTCGCGTCCTCCTCGCTCGCGTCGCGGAGCTTCTCGAGCTCCGGGTGGCGGTAGAGCGCGCTGTCATCGAAGTTCAGCTTCGCGTCGAGCGCCATGACGTCGCCATCCGTCGTCACGACCATCGGGTTGATCTCGGCGAGCGTGCAGTCCTTCGCGAGGAATGCCTGATAGAGGCCGTTCATGAGCTTCTTCGCCGGCTTCATGGAGCGCGCCGGGAGATGCAGCGCGAACGCCATGCGCGTGCACTGGAACGGCAGCAGCCCGACCGCCGGGTCGATGACCTCTTTGACGATGGCCTGCGGGTTCAGTTTCGCGACCTGCTCGATCTCCATGCCACCCGAAGCCGAGCCGATCATCACGACGCGGCCGAGCTTGCGGTCGAGCACGAACGAGAGATAGTACTCCTTCTCGATGGAGGCGCCGGCCTCGATCAGCAGACGGTGCACGACCTTGCCCTGCGGGCCGGTCTGCTTCGTCACGAGCGTCTTGCCGAGGAGTTCCTTCGCGGCCTCGCGCACGGCATCAAGCCCCTTGACGACCTTGACGCCGCCCGCCTTGCCGCGGCCGCCGGCATGGATCTGCGCTTTGACGACCGTCACGGGCGCACCCAGCTCCTCAGCGGCTGCGACCGCCTCGTCCACCGTGAACGCGGGGAAGCCCATCGGAACCTTTACGCCGAACGATGCCAAAATCTGTTTGCTCTGATACTCATGCACATTCATGACCGCTGCCTCCTAAACCCGGAACTATCTCTTCTAGGGCATTTCTGTTATACTTTCTATGCTTTGTTGATATATCCCTATTATAGACCAAAACGGTACAGCTGTCCATATATTTTTTGTAAAAAGTAACAAAAAGAGCCTGTATTTTTTGTATACATGGCTCTTTTTGTATAGTTTATACATTTTTTCGTGTAACAGAACAACCATCGCTGCGTCAACGAAACGCCCGAGGACTTTCCGGAAAAGGCGTCCGCCGGATGGTCAGTCCTTCGCGCCGAGCACGTAGACCGTCTCGGCCTTCCAAGTCTCGCCCTTCTTCAGGATCGGCTGCGGGAAGTCCGGATGCGCGAGCGCGTTCGGGAAGTACTGCGTCTCGAGCGCGAAGCCGCTGCGGCGCGGGAACGTCGCCCCGTCCTTGCCCGTGAACTGCCCGTTCAGGTAGTTGCCCGTGTAGAACTGGATGCCCGGCTGCGTCGTATAGCAGGTGAGCGTCAGCCCCGTCTGGTCGGACTCGGCGCAGGCGGCCTTCTTGAGGCCCTTCGCCGCATAGGCCTCGTTCGAAGGCTTCTCGTCGCGGATGACCCAGTTGTGGTCGTAGCCCGCGCCCATCTGCAGCTCGTCGAAATCGTCATCGAGATGCGCGCCGATGCGCACCGGCTCGCGCAGATCCATCGGCGTGCCCTCGACCGGCAGGATGCGGCCGTCCGGCAGGGATTCGCTGTCCGCCCACGTGTACTTGTCCGCGCAGATCTGGATCTTCTGGTCGAGGATTGAGCCCGACGCAAAGCCGTCGAGGTTGAAATAGCTGTGGTTCGTCAGGTTGCAGATCGTGTCGGCATCTGAGACCGCCTCGTAGCGGATTGAGAGCTCGTCCGCGTCCGACAGCGCGTAGCGCACCGTGACGTCGAGGTTGCCCGGGTAGCCGCCCTCGCCGTCGGCACTGTGATACGTGAGCTTCAGCGCGCCCGCCTCCGGCTCCGCCGTCCAGAGCTTCTCATGGAAGCCATGGAAGCCGCCATGGATATGGTTCTGCATACGGCTGCCCGTGTTGAGCTCGAGCTGATAGGTCTTGCCGCCGATCACGGCCTTGCCGCCCTCGATGCGGTTCGCGTGGCGCCCGACGATGCCGCCCATCGCCGAGTCGTCATCCGCCTCGTAGGTCGCGGCGTCCGCGTAGCCGAGCAGCACGTCGACCGGCTTCCCCGCGGGGCTCGTCACCTTCCACGCGACGAGCCGCGCGCCGTAGGTCGTGACCTGCACCTCCGTGCCCTTCGCATTGCGCAGCGTGTAGAGCTCTGCCTCGCGCCCATCTTTCAGCGTTCCGAACGATTCTTTCCGGATTTCTGCCATATTGTACCCCTCCACCAATGGAAATCATCGGCTGTCCGTGATTTCTCTTTTGTTTGTGTTTCGATTTCGTATTTTTCCATACGATTTCGTATAATTACACTCTACAACGTTCCACAGGCAATGTCAATAGGAAAAGTAAACGTTTGCATAATTTCGCAAAAAAATCCCTCCCGCGAAGGGAAGGATATCTTATCTTTCATTTTTCCGGATCGAGGCAGGCGGTGAAGATGAACTGGTTGCCGAGCACTTCCATGTTCGCGTAGTTGATCTCGGCCGCGCGGTGGAAGGTGCTCCATGCCGCATCATACTTCCCCTGCGCGATCTGCGCGACGCCGATGGCGTTCTCCGCGGGCGCGAACTGCGGGTTCAGCGCGAGCACTTTCTCGAAGTCCTCGATGGCCGCGCGCTGCTTCCGATTGCGCAGCGCGAGCATGCCGCGGTTGTAGTAGGCCTGGCCGAAGTCCGGCGCGAGCGCCAGCAGCGCATCATAGGTCTTTTTCGCCGCGCGCGCATCGCCCTGCCGCTCTTGCGTCAGCGCGAGGTCGTAGCGGCTCTCCTTGAGCGATCCGTCGAGCGCCAGCGCGCGCGTGAAGTCCGCCACTGCCTTCGCATAGTCCTGCCGATAGTAGCAGACGACGCCGCGATTCAGGTACGCGCTCGCGTCATCGGGGCTCCGGCGCACCTTCTGCTCGGCCGCCGCGAGCGAGATATCCGAGCCGTCCGGCGCCTTCGCCTGCTGCCAGAGCTGCAGGATGTCCTGCCCGTAGCGCGTGCCGGGCACGGCCCAGACGCCGTTGAGGCCCGTCCAGCGCTGGATCTTGCCGTGGATCTCCGGGTGGTTCTGCACGACGAGCTCGTAGCGCGGGTCGACGACGGCCTCCTGCGGCCGGCTCTCCGACGCATAGGCCAGCAGATGCTGGATATGCGCGCGGACGCCGAGCTCGATCGTCGCGAAATGCGCACCCGGCTCGCGGTTCCCGGTCGCGCCGAGCCCGCAGAAATTGTTCTGCTTCGGCGACACGTCGCCGCCATAGGCGAAGAAGCCCGTTTCCTTCAGCGCCTGGCAGAGCGCAACATCCGGGCGGATGCCCTCGCGTCCGGCCTCGACGTAGTAGGCGCGCACAATCTCCTCGACCGTGCCGTTCAGCTTCGGCTTCGGGTTGCGCCGCAGGATATAGGCCTGCATCTGCTCCTCCGTTGCCTCCGCCGGGCCAAAGATGGTCACGGTGTCGGGGGCCGGCGCGTCGACGAGCGGCGTGTCGAGGGACAATCCGAGCCGGAAATGCACGCCGCGGATCAGCTTCTTATTGACCTTGCCCGGCATCTCCGCCGGGAACTCCGTGAGGCCGGCGAGCGCCCGCGGGCTCTTCGCCGTCTTCTTCGCGCGCAGAGCGGGGGCCATCTGCTGCAGGGCCGGGGTATCCCCCGGCGTGCGGATGGCCGCGCGGCCGGCCGCCGACTGCACCGCCGATTGCGCCGCAGACTGCACCGCCGGCGCCTTTTCCGCCGCAGGGACTGCCGCCTGCACGGATGGGACGGCCGCTGCCCCGAGGAGCGCCGCCCCGACGCAGGCCGCGAGGATCTTCTTTTTCGCTGTCATCGAATTCCTTCTTTGCCCAGAATGCCGTCAGTTGCGGATATCGTCGTGGATGGCGCCGGCCGGCAGACCGTATTTCTTCTCGATGGCGGCGTTCTCATCGTCGATCTGCTGAATCAGCGTCTTATGCCCCTTGGCCTTTTCCTCGCGGGCCTCCTTGCTGAGCCATTTTCGCATGGTCTTGTTGCGGACCTCGCTCTTCTGCTTCGGCGTCAGCGCCCAGTAGTTGCCGTCGAGCTCGTTGTAGAGGCCCGGCTCCCAGTCGCCGTAGACCGGATTCGGCAGCACGATGTACTGCACGCCGAACTTCGCCTTGTTCGCATCGACGAGCGCGTTGCGCACGGCCTGCTTCTTGCCATAGGTGCCGATCGGCAGGTCGCCCGCGTTGTCGCCCATGTAGACGACGACGTCGTACTTCGCCGCGACCTCGTCAAAGCGCGGCTGCTTGTTGCTCGTCGTCGTCTTGAGCAGCAGATGCGCCTTGTCGACCTGCGGGAAGCCGAGCTCCTTCATATTCTTCGCCGTGCCGTCGTACTGCGTGTCCATGCGGCGGTTCGTCACGTAGAAAATGGAGACGCCGAGCCGATCGACCGCCTGCAGGTAGTCCGTGGCGCCCGGCATCGCGAGCGCCTCCGCCGCGTTGCACCACTTCGTCCATTCCTTCGTATTGTAGTCCTCGTTCGTGCCGATCCGGCCCGCCTGATACGCCGAGTTGTCGAGCACCGTCTCGTCCGCGTCGAGCACGATGGCGAGCGGCTTCTGCCCCGCTTTATGCGCCGCGGCCGCGCGCTTTACCTGCGCGAGCGCCGTGTTGTACGCCTGATAGCAGAGCTCGCGGTACTCCGCCGAGTTCTGCATCCAGCTGACTGCCATCGTCATCTCGGCATTCAGATCCTCCTGCGTGTACGCCGCCTCCGACGTCTGCGGCAGGAACACCAGCCCCATCGAAAAGATTCCGGCCAGCACGGCCGTCTTCAGTGAAACATGCTTGTTCATCCCAATTCCTCCTGAATACCCTTTTTGCTTCTCATTCTAGCATAAGGGGCCGGGCTCTGGCAATGCCATCTGTCTCATTCTGCCGGAGAGTCCGGCGGCGTTTCCGGCTGTGGAGGCTCCGGCGGATCCCCTAGGGGCCGGATGCCTGCCTGCGTGCCCCGCAGCAGGGACTCCGGTGATTTCCCGAAAAGCTGCGGCTCCCGTTCTTCTTCGAAAATCTGAGACTTCGACGACAGCATCCTAGCGCGGACATCCGGAGGGAGATGCGGCCAGAACGAGGATTCCTCCGGATGATGGTCTTTCCTGCGTGCCGCCCGCTTTTCCTCATCCTCGCGGGCAAAGCGCTCCTCGAGCTGCTTGGCGCGGCGCTCGCCCTCCTCCTTGCGCGCCTTCTTGCGCTTCACCTCACGGCTCTCCGTCGTCTCGTAGTTCTTCGCGAGCGCGGCCTGCAGCCAGCCGGCCGGCGAATGGATCTCGTGGCCCGACTGGAGCTCGTCCTGCAGCAAGCGGAGCTTCTCGAGCACCATGTCCTTGCCATACTGATCCACGAAATGCACGGCCGAGACCTCCGGGATATGCTGCGCGGCGCAGAAATCCGCCAGCTGACTGTCGAGGTTCTTCTGGTTGGCCTTGCGCATCGCGCGGGCAAAGTTCTGGCGCGCCGCCTTCTTATGATTCGGCAGCATATCGACGCCGAGCTCCCGCATCCGGGCGTAGTTGATTGTGAGCCATGCCGTCCGGTCGTTCTTGCGGCGGTTCCGCACCCCGCTGCGGTCGACGCGCAACAGATCCGCCGCCTCCAGCCGCATCATCGCGTCGGACACCGTCGTCTCCGGCAGCCCCGTATCCCACGAAAGCTCCGAGAGCGACCGGTGGATATAGCAGAAGCCGTTCTCGTCATCCTCTCCCCGGTAATCCGCGAGATGGTCGACATTCACCATCAGCAGGATCATCGAGGGCGTCAGCTTCGGCTTCACTTCGAGATTCGTCAGACAGAGAGGATAGGGGATAAACCGTTTTTCCGACGTCAAGACAATCAAAGGTCATCCACCCCCTCCGAGTGGCCATGATGCGGCAGGAGCCTCTGGATCTGGCGGAGGGAATCCGCTCCCACCGCCGACGCCATGCCCCAGCCGGCCGCCATGCCGACGCGCTTTGCCAGGGAGATCTTACGCTGGACGGTAGAGGCCGTCCACGGCGAATATACCACATGACCGCTGGGGAAGACGATGGCCGAGGTCATCTCCCCATGTCTACGCACCGGCACGATCTCCTCGATCGGCAGCGAGGCGTTCAGATACCCCCAGACATCCTGGTTGTGGAACAGGCGGCAGCGCGTCTTGATCGCGACGAAGACCAACGGCAGCATCGGGTAGACTCCGCCCTGCTGCATCGAGGAAAACCGTTTCCCGAGCGCACGGACAGCCTCAAGTTGCCAGCCCATCTTATCGGCGATGCTCTCCAGCACGAGCGGCGTCCCATAGTGGAGCACCCTGGGCCGCAGGCCGTTCCCCTGCATGGGACGTTCGTAAAGGATAGAGCAATTCTCTCCCTGCGGACCATCCGCAGGGCATAGTCCCTCGATCAGGTTGGGGGAAGAGAGCTGCAGCTGTACCAAATAGAGCTTTTGTTCGTGCCGAAATGTTTTCCTCAAGGTAGAAGTCTCTCCTTTCCTTTTCGGGCCGTACCTCCGCAGCGGCCCGCCAGTAGACATGTGCGACAGAGCCGGATTCGGATCCGCTTTTTTTGAATCCGTTTCAGCGTGCTTCATATCTCTCATGATAGTCACATCTAGGAGAGAAGTCAAGGGGTTTTCTTGAGAAATTTTAAAAGATTTTTTGTCTTAACTTCGAGATTATCTGTTTTTTCTATATGTAAGTTCCGTGAATTACCGAAAAGAGCCTTTGAGCTATCGTGTTTGTTTCTTTTTCTCTAGTGTATTCTATGGAGTAACGTCGTACGGTTTTCGGACGGTTCCATCCGATTTTCGAGCGAGTTCTTCCGGATAACGATAGGTGCAGTAGAGAAAGACATCTGTCTTGACGAAAAAGTAGAATTCAGGACGTCACGCGCATCCCGTCCCATTCGGGTAGAAGCGGAACCGGACGCACAGGACAGAACCCGCGCGCAGACGGGGGCTGGCACCCGCCGCCTGCCGGAAACCGGGCAGGAAAAAGGCAGACGTCAGCTCCCATCCGATTTTCCCCGGGCCGCCCGCTCTGCTATACTGAGACTGTGCTTGAGAGCGGGAGCCCCGCAAACCCAGCCGGTTCGGCCATCCGAGGCGGCACCTCCCGCCAGGCATCTGTGGACGCACAGCAAAGCCCGGGCCTCCCCGATCCACCACCTCTATCCATCCATAGAAAGGAAGATGCAGCATGGCTGTACGCACAAACGAAACGTCGAAACTCACCCTCTCCCTGATCACGGGTAAGACCGCAGCGGGCAAGAACAAGCTCTCCTCGCGGACGTTCCAGAACCTCTCGACGGCGCTCACCGACGACGAAGTGCTCGCCCTCGGCACCCAGATCGCCGGCCTGCAGGAGCATGCACTCGATGCCGTCAAGCGCACGACGGGTGCAGCGCTCATCGCAGCAGAGGCCTGACCCCGCACCGCTGCCGCCATCTAACCGACTCGCATTCAGGAGGAAACTATCATGAGCAAGAAAGCCACCCTTTACTTCATCTTTTCCATGCCGGACAACAAGACGCGCAAGCTCTCCATCAGCGATGCACGCGCAGACCTCACGAAGGCCGAGATTGAGGCGGTCGGCAACGCCATCGCCGAGAAGAAAGCCTTCGTCTACAAAGGCGTCCCCGTCGGCGCGCTGAAGGACTGGTACGTCGAGAACGTCTCCCAGGACCGCCCGCAGTAACCCGATGATGCCTGCCCCATGGCGCCGCGGCCCCTACGAGGATCCGCCGCGAAACCAGAGAAGACTCCTCCACGTCTCTTGAGAAAGAAGGTGCCGCCCATGCCCATGGACGAAAATACCGCCCTCTTCCTCCTGCAGGCTGGTGCCAGCCTGGCCCTCGTGCTCCTCACGGCGGCCGCGGCCCGCGCCATCGCCCGCAGCTCCTGCGCGCCCCTAGTCCAGATCACCGCGAGGCTCCGCCTCCGCGCCCTCCACATCGACCTCGGCTACACCGCCCGCAAGGAGCAGGCCAAGCCCAACCCATAGCCCAACCCGGCCCCGCAGATCCTGCGGAGCCGGGTTGCTTTTTGATGATATAGCTGCTGACGGAATACTCGGGGCCTGATGCAGGATTGCTGGCTGGGGCTCGGGCCATGCGGAATCAGGGAACGAGGGATTGGTAGAGGCGCATGAGGTGGG
>DAIMZO010000021.1:0-39238 GCA_036733925.1 Selenomonadaceae bacterium
AGCAGGGGACTGAAAATCCCCGTGTCAGTGGTTCGATTCCGCTCTGAGGCACCATCTGGAATATGAAACCTGTATCGTTTACGATGCAGGTTTTTCTATATTCATTTTTTGTTGTACTGTGTATTCTTAAAGGAGTAGTCGAAGTATGGATGCTTTTGTTGCGGCTTTTTTTGTCGTGCTTCTGGCCGAGATGGGCGATAAGACGCAGTTCGTCGTCATGGCCTTTGCGGCGAAGTACGACTGGAAAAAGGTATTGGCGGGCATGACGATCGGCATCGTGCTCGTGCATGCGGCAGCCGTTGCGGCCGGCTCGATCATCGGACGGTTCATCCCGCAGGATTTCATGGCATTGCTGGCCGCGCTGATTTTCCTCGGTTTCGGGATTTGGACGCTGCGCGCGAAGGACGAAGAGGACGAGGAGGACGAAGGGGATTCCAGCTATGGCCCAATCTGGTCTGTCGCGATCACGTTCATCCTCGGTGAGATGGGCGACAAGACGCAGTTCGCGACGATGACGATGGCTGCGCAGTACGGATGCTGGCTGCAGATCCTGCTCGGTGCGGTTGCCGGCATGCTGCTCGCGGACTGCATGGGCCTGATCCTCGGAACATTCCTGCACCGGAGGCTGCCAGCGAAGACCATGCGCTATATTTCCGGCGGGATTTTCCTGCTGTTCGGCGCTTTCGGGCTCATTCAGTCCAAAATGAAATTTCTTGCGTAAATCCCTTGTATTTTCAGTTTTCCTGCGTATAATGACTCGTAGATAGAAAGAATTGCCCACTCGGGCGAAAAGGGGAAGGAGTACATCATGGAGCAGTTTTCCGGTTTGTTCCTGGAGTTCATTCGCGATTGGGGTTATGTGGCGGTGGCCATCCTGATGGGCGCTGAGAATGCGTGCATCCCCATTCCTTCGGAGCTGGTTCTTGGTTTTGCAGGGTATCTGATCTTTGCCGGTCAGATGGATTTCGTGACGGTGCTGATCTTCGGCATGATCGGCGGTCTCGCGGGCTCAATCTTCGCCTATGCGGTCGGGCATTACGGCGGGCGTCCGCTCGTGGACCGGTATGGCCATTATTTCCTGATCAAGCCGTCCCATGTGGATGTCGCGCAGCGCTGGTTCGACAAATACGGGATGAAGGCCGTGTTCTTCAGCCGCATGCTGCCGGTCGTGCGCACGTTCATCTCGTTGCCGGCGGGTTTCGCACATGTCGACCTGAAGCGTTTCGTGTTCTACACGGTCGCGGGCTCTTTGCCATGGACGGCGCTGATCCTTGTCGTCGGCATGCTGCTCGGCAAGAGCTGGCAGGTCATGCTCGTCGTCGGGCACCAGATCAGCCTGATCTTCGTCGGCGTCTGCGCGGTCGTCATCGCGGCGCTGTATTTCCGCTATCGCCGCAATAAGCGCGCGGCGCGGGCACAGGAAGCGGATTGAACGAATCTCGTTTGTAACATTGACAGTCCTCCCATGAAAATGGTATGATAGTCAAGGGAAATAAGGTAATCTCCAGACTCGGATGGAGCATTTCTCCACAATAGAGAAATACTCTGTTTGAGTCTTTTTGTGTTTTCACTTCCGCGGTGCAGAGACGCCGCTAGGTACTTAGAGGAGGAACTCACTGATGATCAAACGTTACACGCGTCCGGAGATGGGGAAGCTCTGGTCTGTTGAGAACGAATGGCAGTACATCCTGAACGTCGAGATGGCTGCCTGCGATGCGATGGCAGAGCTTGGAGAAATCCCGAAGGAGGCCGCGAAGAACATCCGCGCAAAGGCGGGCTTCGAGGTCGACCGCATCCATGAGATCGAGTCGGTCACGCATCATGACATCATCGCGTTCCTGACGAACGTGGCGGAGCATGTCGGTGAGGATTCGAAATACATCCACAAGGGCCTGACGTCGAGCGATGTCAAGGACACGGCGGTCTGCATGCAGATGCGCGATGCTCTCGATATCCTGATCGATGACATGAAGAAGTTCCACGAGGTGCTGCGCCGCCGCGCCGCGGAATTCAAGCACACGCCGTGCATCGGCCGCACGCATGGCATCCATGCGGAGCCGATGACGTTCGGCCTGAAGCTCCTGCTTTGGAGCGCCGAGATCGAGCGCGATATCGACCGCCTCGAGCACGCGAAGAAGACGGTATCCGTATGCAAGCTCTCCGGCGCGGTCGGCACGTATTCGAACATCGACCCGAAGGTCGAGCAGATGGTCGGCAAGGCGCTCGGCCTGACGCCGGTACGCCTCGCGACGCAGGTCATCCAGCGCGACCGCCACGCGGAATTCGTCACGGCGATCGCAATCTGCTCCTCGACGCTCGAGAAGATTGCGACGGAGATCCGCAACCTGCAGCGCACGGATATCCGCGAGGCAGAGGAGTATTTCTCCCCGGGGCAGAAGGGCTCGTCCGCGATGCCGCATAAGCGCAACCCGATCAACTGCGAGCGCGTCAGCGGCATGGCCCGCCTGAACCGCGGCAATGCGGTCGCTGCGCTCGAGGACATCACGCTCTGGCATGAGCGCGATATCTCCCACAGCTCGGTCGAGCGCGTGATCCTGCCGGATTCGTCGATCAACCTCGACTACTGCACGGTCAAGCTCACGGATATCGTCGACAAGCTGCTCGTCTATCCGGAGAAGATGCTGCACAACATGAACCGCACGGGCGGCCTGATTTACAGCCAGCGCATCCTGCTCTCAATCGTCGATAAGGGCGTGCTCCGCGAGGATGCCTACAAGTGGGTACAGCGCAACGCGATGAAGCGCTGGATGAAGGGCGAGGACTTCCGCACGAACGTCGAGAAAGACCCGGATATCACGAAGTATCTCTCGAAAGAAGAAATCGACGATTGCTTCGATTATAAATATTTCCTGCGCAATATCGACATGATCTTTGCGCGCTTCGGACTCTAATTCAAAGGGGTAACGCATATGTCAACAGTAGTAGTAACCGGCACACAATGGGGCGACGAAGGCAAGGGCAAGATCGTCGACTATCTCGCACAGCAGGCGGAGACGGTCGTCCGTTTCCAGGGCGGCGCGAACGCCGGCCATACGGTCGTCGTCGACGGTGAGGCGTACAAGCTCCGCCTGATGCCGTCCGGCATCCTGTTCAAGGGCTCGCACTGCGTCGTCGGCAACGGTGTCGCTTTCGACCCGATGGTCATGCTGCAGGAGATGGATAACCTCGCCTCGCGCGGCATCGACCTTTCGGGCATCCGCATCTCGAACCGCGCGCAGGTCGTCCTGCCCTACCACCGCCTGATGGACGGGCTCAGCGATGAGGCCCGCGGCAAGAACAAAGTCGGCACGACGAAGAACGGCATCGGCCCCTGCTATGTGGACCGCGATAACCGCATCGGCATTCGCGTCTGCGACCTCATGGAAAAGGATACGTTCGAGCAGAAGCTCAAGGAAAACCTCGCAATCAAGAATCGCGAGCTGAAGCTCCTCTACGACCATGAGCCGCTGGACTACGACGAGATCTGCAAGGAATACGAGGGCTATGCGGATCGTCTGCGCCCGTATGTCTGCGACACGATTGCGCTGCTCGACGAGGAGATTAAGGCGGGCCGCAAGATCCTGTTCGAGGGCGCGCAGGCGACGATGCTCGACATCGACTACGGCACGTATCCGTATGTTACGGCATCGCATCCGGTCTCGGGCGGCGTAGGCGTTGGCTGCGGTGTTGCTCCGCAGAAGATCGACAAGGTCGTCGGCATCGTCAAGGCGTACTGCACGCGTGTCGGCGAAGGCCCATTCCCGACAGAACAGCTCAACGAGACGGGGAACCGCCTGCGCGAGCTCGGCCACGAGTACGGCGTCGTCACGGGCCGTCCGCGCCGCACGGGCTGGCTCGATGCCTGCGTCGTGCGCTACGCCGGCATCCTGTCCGGCATCGACTACATGGCTGTCACGCGCCTCGATATCCTCGATGATTTCGATGAGATCAAGATGTGCACGGGCTACCGCTATCAGGGCAAGCTCCTGAACGAGATCCCGGCGAGCCTCAAGGTGCTCAGCGAGGTCGAGCCGGTCTATGAAACGTTCAAAGGCTGGAAGACGGACATCACGAAAGTCCGCAAATACGAAGACCTGCCGGCAGAGGCCAAGACGTATCTCGAGCGCATGGCAGAGGTCACGGGCATCCAGCTCGGCATCGTGTCGGTCGGACCAGACCGCGATGAGACCATCGTCATGGCCAACGATATTTTCTGATAACAGGAAACAGCATAAGGAACGGGAATCCGTACGGATCAGCACGGGTTCCCGTTTTTCGTTCCATCAGGAATTTACAGGAATTTTATTTCCCGCTATGAGAGGAGATGGCGGGAGAAACATAGAATCAGTTAGGAAAAGGGGCTTTGAGCTATTTCATTTTCTATCGGGGGCTGAAAATGAACGAATCAAAAGGGAAGAAACAGAAAAAATGGGGCGCGGCCTTGCTCATGCTGGTCGTTCTCTTTGCTGTGCTTTTCCCATGGGGGCAGGCGTGCGCAGAGGAACAGGATCTGCAGACCATCCGCGTCGGTTACCGGGATATGCCGAACCTGCTGACGAAGGACGAGGATGGAGAATACAGCGGGATCCTGTACGAGTTCATGGAGACGGTTGCGGCTTATGCGGGTGTCAATATCGTCTATGTCGAGGGGGATGAACGGGAGAATTATGATCGTCTCGAGCGCGGCGAAATCGATATCCTGCCGGCTGTACTGAAGGGGCCTGGTGGAGAGAGCCGCTATCCGCTGTCTACGGAACCGGTTTTTCAGACGACGATTGAGGCGGCCTTCCATGATGTGTCCGTGATGGATCGAGGGGAGGAACTCAAGGTCGGGTATTTCGGCCCTGCTTTTAATCCGGCGATATTGAAAGATTGGCTAGACCATCAGCTCAGCAATTATGCGCCGGGCTATGACCTGCGCCGCTATACCATCCCCGGCTCGATTGACCCCGATTATGACAGCGGAAAGATTGATGCCATCATCACCAATTCCTTCCATCCGCAGGCGGAATCCAATGCTGTGATTCCATTGGCATATGAGGATACCTACCTTGCCTATTCGCATACGGCGAGGGGGCTGGCCATCCGGGAAAAGATTGACACAGCGATATCGAATATCCTGCTTGCCGATCCGCTTTTCCGCGACCATGTGCTCGCGAAATACAATCAGGTCGATGCGCGCATCGACCTGACGCCGGGGGAGCGCGCCTATGTCAAGAGCCTCGGTCATCTGACGGCCGCTTCCTCGGAGGGGCAGGAGCCGTACAGTTATTTTGATGGCAACGAGGCAAAAGGCGTGGTCGCGGAGATCATGCGGATACTTTCCGACGAGATCGGCATTCCAATCGAGAGCCGGAGCCTTGGGGACAACAACGCATTGCTGCAGGGGTTCCGCAATGGCGAGGCGGACATCATTACGGATTTCAACAACGACTTCAACTGGGCGGATAAGAATGGGGCGCGCATCACGTTCCCGTATATCCATATCGATTATGTGACGGTCATGCGGCGCGGGGCGAAGATTCCTGACGAGCCGGTGGTCGCCTGCGTGCGCGGGCACTACTATACGAAGCAGTTCGTGGAGAAGAAGTATCCGGAAAAGCAGCGCATCTACTTCAATACCGTCCACGAATGCATGGATGCGGTCAGCAATGGCATGGCGGACATGACGTTTGCGAAGGCCATCACGGTGCAGCACGATATCTATGAGGGAGATTACTATAACCTCTACACGAATGGCGGTGTCGTCTTTTCGCATGGCGTGTCGATTGCCGTGCACAAGGACGCCGACCCGCGTCTGCTGCGCATCCTGAACAAGGCCATCGTGCAGCTCAACCCGAAGGCGGTGCAGGGCGTCGTCAACCAGCAGTTCTTTTCCGGCAAGGAGAACCACGGGTTGCAGGATATCCTGTTCCGGAACCCGGTCGCGACCCTGCAGTTCGGCGCGCTCGCAGCCTTGGCCATCATCGCGCTGATCCTGCTCTATGCCTATTACCGCTATCGCCATAACCGCGCCATGCAGACGTTCGCCTACACGGACCACGCGACGGGCCTGCATACGCTGAGCTGGCTCATTTCCTTCGGGCCGCGGCTCATCGTCCAGCGGCGGTATGAGCAGATTCACGGTCGGCTATGGCTCATGCTGATCACGGAGCAGCACCTCTCGCTCATCAAGGACAGCTATGACCGGGGCCTTCTGATCCAGGCCATCCTGAAGGTGCGGAACCGCGTGCGTGCGCATCACAGCTGGATGGTTGAGGATGCGGTGAACTCTGAGCTCACGCGGATCTACGCGTTTTTCGTTATGCCGGAAGGCTCGACGCCGCAGCAGGCCGCCGAGCTCATCCAGAGGGAGGCGGGCTCGATTGAAGTCGGCGTATCCTTCACGACGAATCTCGATTACAGCATCGGCTTTTTCCAGATCGAACCGGATGCGCGCGTCGACAACAAGAAGATGGAGCAGTACCTTGGCTGCCTGCAGATCGCGCTTGATGAGGCTCTGAGGGATGCAAAACCCTATGCCATATACGATGAGAGAATGAAAACCGTGCTCGACCACCATCATAAGATGGAAATCCTGATGGAAAAAGCCCTGCAGCAGGATGAATTCCAGGTCTGGCTGCAGCCGAAATACAATATCGACACGCAGGAAATCGTCGGGGCGGAGGCGCTCGTGCGCTGGCAGAGCCCGGAGCTCGGCTTCTTGATGCCGGGGCAGTTCATGGGATTTTTCGAGAGGAACGGCTTTGCTGTCGAGCTCGACTACTATATGCTGCGCAAGGTCATGGAGCTCCAGCAGTTCTATGTCGACCGCGGGGAAAAGATCATCCCGATTTCTGTCAACCAGTCCGGCCTGCATATCACCGAGGAAGGCTATCTCGAGAAGATGAAAGCCATCATGGAGGAATACCATCTGCCGAAGGGCAGCATCGAGCTCGAGATCACGGAGACCGCGTTCATCGACTTCGGCACGCAGGGCAAGCGCGAGAACACGAAGCACATCATCGACAGCCTGCACGCGTTCGGCTTCTCGCTGTCGATGGATGATTTCTGCACGGGCTATTCGTCGATTGCGATGCTGCGGAACCTGCCGATGGACGTCATGAAAATCGACCGCGCGATGTTGCTCGCGGCGGAGCAGGATGTGCGTTCGGAGGGCATTCTGCGCCATGTCATATCCCTCGGACGCGACCTCGGCATGCTCGTGCTCTGCGAGGGCGTTGAGACACGCGAGCAGGAGAAGCTCCTGATGAACAACGGTTGCCACTACGCGCAGGGCTACCTGTTCGGCAAGCCGATGCGCGTCACCGATTTCAACCGCCGCGTGAGCAAGGAGATGGACGGGAATTGATGGGATTTTCGCCGAGTTTCGCCTGCCCTATTGACATTTATCCCGAAAGCCTCTAAAATAAAAATCGTTAATCCCGAGTATTTTACTAAGGTATCAACGATGCCAGGAGCAGCCTCGCGATTGCGGGGCTGTTTTGGTGTCATCTGGGCATAGCGATAAGATTAGGAGAGCTGAATATGTCGGAGAAATTACTGGAAATCAAAGACCTGCACGCCGGTGTAGAGGATAAGGAAATCTTGAAGGGGCTTTCCCTGTCAATCGGGAAGGGCGAAGTCCATGTCATCCTCGGGCCGAACGGCTCGGGCAAGTCGACGCTCATGAACGTCATCATGGGCCATCCGAAATATCAGGTGACGGGCGGCTCGATGCTCTTCGAGGGCGAGGATATGACGCCGCTCAAGACCTACGAGCGCGCGCGCAAAGGCCTGTTCCTCTCGTTCCAGACGCCGGAGGAGATCCCAGGCATCACGCTCGAGAACATGATTCGGACGTCCATCCAGGCGGTCACGGGCAAGAAAGCGAAGATCCTCCCGTTCCGCAAGCAGCTCAAGGCGACGATGGAAGAACTCAAGATGAAGCCGGAGTACGCGGACCGCTATCTGAACGTCGGCTTTTCGGGCGGCGAGAAGAAGCGTGCGGAGATCCTGCAGCTCCTGATGCTGAACCCGAAGCTCGCGCTGCTCGATGAGACGGATTCCGGCCTCGATGTCGACGCGGTCAAGATTGTCTCGGAGGGCGTCGCGAAATTCCACAACGAGAACAATTCGTGCATCATCATCACGCATAACGCGCGCATCCTCGACAAGCTCAAGGTCGACTACGTTCACGTCCTCATGAACGGCGAGATCGTCGAAGAGGGCGGCCCAGAGCTCGTCGACGAGATCAACCGCCGCGGGTTCACGCATATTCAGAGCGGACAGGAAAAGTGAGGCGTGCAAGATGGCAGAGAAAAAGAAAACTTATGTGGAGGATATCGAGCGCACGCTCTACGATATCCGGAACGAAGACCACTCCATCTATAAGACGGAGCAGGGCCTCTCGGAGGAGGTCGTGCTCGATATCTCAAAGCGCAAGCACGATCCGGAATGGATGCGCGATTTCCGCCTGAAGTCGCTCGAGATCTACAACAAGCTCCCGATGCCGACCTGGGGCCCGGATCTCTCGGACCTGCACATGGACGAGATTACGGCCTATGTGCAGCCGGACGCGAAGATGACGGGCAACTGGAAGGATGTGCCGACGGATATCAAGGACACGTTCGACCGGCTCGGCATCCCGGAGGCTGAGAAGAAGTCCCTCGCGGGTGTCGGCGCGCAGTACGACTCCGAAATCGTCTACCATTCGCTGCAGCAGAATATGGCGGATAAGGGTGTCATCTACACGGATATGGAGACGGCCATCCGCGAGCACGAGGACATTGTCAAGGAGTATTTCATGACGCTCGTGCCGCCGAAGGATCACAAGTTCGCGGCCCTGCACGGTGCGGTATGGTCGGGCGGCTCGTTCGTCTACGTGCCGGAGGGCGTGCATGTCGATATCCCGTTGCAGTCCTATTTCCGCCTGAACGCGGCTGGCGCCGGCCAGTTCGAGCATACGCTGATCATCGTCGAGCCGGGCGCGAGCCTGCATTTCATCGAGGGCTGCTCGGCGCCAAAATACAACGTCACGAACTTGCACGCGGGCTGCGTCGAGCTTTTCGTCAAGGAAGGCGCGCGCCTGCGCTACAGCACGATTGAGAACTGGTCGCGCAATATGATGAACCTGAACACGAAGCGCGCGCTTGTCGAGAAGAATGGCATCATGGAATGGGTGTCCGGCTCGTTTGGCTCGCATGTCTCGTGTCTCTATCCGTGCACGATCCTGCACGGCGAGGGATCGCGTTGCGAATTCACGGGCGTGACGTTCGCTTCGTCCGGTCAGGATCTCGACACGGGTGCGAGCGTCATCCACGCGGCGCCGCATACGTCCGCGAACATCAACACGCGCACAATCTCGAAGGCCGGCGGCAAGGCGACCTACCGCTCCGCGGTCAAGGTCGCGAAGAACGCGCCGTACGCGAAATGCTCGGTCAACTGCGAATCCCTGATGCTCGATAACGAGTCGCGCAGCGATACGCTGCCGACCATGGATATCGAGGGCGATGAGGCGGATATCGGGCATGAGGCAAAGATTGGCCGTATCAGCGATGAGGCAATCTACTACCTGACGAGCCGCGGCATCGAGGAGAACGAGGCGCGCGCGATGATCGTGCGCGGCTTCGTCGAGCCGATTGCGAAGGAACTGCCGCTCGAGTACGCGGTTGAGATGAACAACCTCGTCAATATCGAGCTCGAAGGCACGATGGGCTGAGGGGATAGGAGGAAGAACTATGGCAAAACCAGCTGTTGATGAAGAAATTTTCTCCGCCATCCCGATGCGCACGTGGCGCTGGCTCGGTGTCAACGAGGTGCGGGTACCGGAACAGGTCGGCGCGGAGCTGCAGCATACGGAGCTTTTCGTCGCGGAGAATCAGGAAGATACGGTCGTCTATGTGAACCGGAAGGGCGGTGCGCAGGAGGTCACGGTCGACGTGGCGGCCGGCGCGAAGATGCACCTCGTAAATATCCAGCTCGTGCCGGTGGATGAGGCCTATACGAGCCGCGTCACGGCGAATGTCGGCAAGGGCGGCGATTTCTCCTACACGGTCGTCGAGGCGGGCGCCTCGCATACGGCGTCGGAGCTCACGGTGAACCTTGACGGTGATGAGAGCACGGCGGATGTCTGGGGGCTCTACTTCGGCGACGGCTCGCGGAAAATCGACCTGAACTACATCATCCGCCAGCGCGGAAAACGGACCGATGCGAACATGCAGATTCGCGGCGCATTGCTCGGGACGTCCGAGAAGATTTTCCGCGGGACGCTCGATTTCCTCGAGGGAACGAGCGGCTCGGTCGGGCGCGAGAACGAAGAAGTCATGATGCTTTCGGACGGCGCGCGCAACCGTTCTGTGCCAATCATGCTCTCGCATGAGGATGATGTTGACGGACATCACGCCGTTTCGGTTGGCCGCATGGATGAGAACAAGCTGTTCTACCTGATGAACCGTGGCCTTGACCTCGCGGAGGCGCAGCGCCTCGTCGTCAAGGCGTCGTTCAACCCGGTGCTCGACCGCATCCCCGATGATGCGCTCAAAGATGAGATTCAGGCGTTCTTGAAAGGGAGGCTGAAGGACTGATGGCAGATGGAAAAGATTACTTGAAAGATTTCCCCGTCCTGCAGGAGCAGGCGGCGGGGCACCGCGTAGCCTACCTTGACAGCGGGGCGACCACGCAGAAGCCGGTGCAGGTGCTCGAGGCGGTCGACGAATACTATCGAAAGTACAATGCGAACCCGCATCGCGGGGCCTACCAGCTTTCCGTCGAGGCGACGGAGATTTACGAGAAGACGCGCGCAAAGGTCGCGAAGTTCATCCATGCGAAGCGCCCGGAGGAGATCATCTTCACGCGTAACGCGACGGAGTCGCTGAACCTGCTCGCGTACAGCTACGGCCTGAAGAAGGTGCAGCCCGGTGACGAGATCGTCATCACAATCGCGGAGCATCACAGCAACCTTGTGCCGTGGCAGTTCGTCGCGCAGACGAAGGGCGCGACGCTCAAATATATCTACCTGGCGGATGATGGCAACCTGTCGGACGACGACATCGAAAGCAAGATTACGGACAAGACGAAGATTGTCGCCGTGACACAGGTCTCGAATGTGCTTGGCCTCAAGAACGACGTGAAGAAGGTCGTGGACAAGGCGCACAGCGTTGGCGCCGTCGCCATTGTCGACGGTTCGCAGTCTGTGCCGCACATGGCGGTCGACGTGCAGGCGCTCGACGCGGATTTCTTCGCGTTCTCGGGGCATAAGATGCTCTCGCCGATGGGCATCGGCGTGCTCTATGGCAAGTACGATCTGCTCGACGCGATGCCGCCATTCCTGCGCGGCGGCGATATGATTGAATACGTGCAGGAACAGGAAACGACGTACGCGCAGCTCCCGGCGAAGTTCGAGGCCGGCACGCAGAACGTCGGCGGCGCGATGGGCCTTTCTGCGGCCATCGACTACATGAACCAGATTGGCTATGACACAATCGAGGCCATCGAGAAAGACCTCGTCGAATACGCCCTGCCGCAGCTCCGTGAGCTCCCGTATATCGATCTCTACGGCTGCGATTCGCAGCGGGATAACAAGACGGGCATCATCACGTTCAACGTCAAGGATGTGCACCCGCACGATGTTGCGACGATCCTCGACAGCTTCGGCGTCGATGTGCGCGCCGGACATCATTGCGCGCAGCCCCTCATGGCCTACCTCGGCCAGAACGCGACCTGCCGCGCGAGCTTCTATTTCTACAATACGCGCGAGGACGTCGACCATTTCGTCGAGGCGCTCAAGAAAGTAAGAGGGGTACTTGGCTATGGGGATTGAAAGCATCTATACGGAACTCGTCAGCGAGCACAGCCGTGATCCGGAGAACAAGCATCCGCTCGAGCATCCGACCTGCTCTGTCGCAGCGCATAACCCGAGCTGTGGCGACGAGCTCGCCCTGCAGCTCAAGATCAAGGACGGCATCGTCACGGATGCCGCGTTCACGGGCATCGGCTGCGCAATCTCGCAGGCGAGCACGGACATCATGATTGACCTGATTAAGGGCAAGTCCGTCGAGAAGGCGCGCGAGCTCGCGCAGAAGTTCATCGCGATGATCAAGGGGGAGATTACGGACGAGAGCGAACTCGAGGATCTCGACGAGGCGCTCGCCCTGCAGAACGTCAGCCACATGCCGGCACGCGTCAAATGCGCGGTCATGGCCTGGCACACCCTCGATGATATTCTGAAAGAAGAGCAGGAAAAGAAAGCCTGAGAGCCTTCCCCACAGGGGAAGGCTCTCCTCGTAGAAAAAAAGAGGCTGCCGTATGGCAGCCTCTTTTTTTGGCATATGCTATTTTACTGCACGTTCATGGAGAGCTCGATGAATTTGTTCGCGAGCTTTGCCTTCTGCAGGACTTCCTCCGTGATGTCCGCGCCGGCCTCGACGATGGTCACGCCGTTATCCGTCTTGATCGTGCGCGCGGCCTTCTTGCCGAGCAGGAAGCGGCGGTGACGCTCCTCCGTCGCCTTATCCGCGGCGGCCTGCTTCGGATCCTTGGCTGGCTGCGGCGCTGGCTCTGCCTTCGGGGCCTCTTTTTTCGGCCCCGGTTTTATCGGCGCTGGCTCTGCCTTCGGCGGTTCCGGCTTCACTTCCGGCTCCGCTGGCTTTGCGGCTGGTTTCGGCACAGGTGTTGGAGCCGGGGCCTCTTTCTTCGGCTCTGGCTTTGCGGCCGGTTTCGGGGCCTCAGCGGCCGGTGCGGTCACCGTTTTTTTTTCGGTGTTCGCGTCGATGACCGTGACCTCTTTACCGAAAATTGAGATCTGGTCGTTCGTGATTTCGGAGGTCGTGCCGTCTGGAGCCGTGATTTCGCATTTCTCGATCTTGCCATCGTCGCCGATGAAGAGCTCCGTGATCTT
The DNA here is from genome assembly GCA_036733925.1 of Selenomonadaceae bacterium. GTDB lineage: Bacteria > Bacillota > Negativicutes > Selenomonadales > Selenomonadaceae > UBA2897. The sequence continues at coordinate 12,878 of DAIMZO010000021.1, forward strand.
GCCCTGGATCGTACCGGTCTTCGTGATGGCCTTCGTGCCGATGACGCGGATGTTCTCGTCGAGCAGGGTCTCGTAGTCGCCGGCATCCTCGAGCGTCAGGATGTTCTCGCTGTTCGTGATTGTGACGGCGTCATCACCGATGGCGATGACCGATTCGTACGGGATCAGTTTGACGCCGCGGTACCAGTCCGCGTCCTCAATCGTGATAGCCGCGACCTTGCCTTCGTGTGCATTGATCAGGAGGGTCTTGCTCATACCGAGCTCACGGCCTTCCGTGATGCTGATGATGGGCAGACCGAGGATTTCTTCACTTTTCTTCATGCTTTTCTTCCCCCAAATCTGGATGATGCTTTTCTGCCTGTTCTGCCTGCTCGTCTGCAGCTTCGATTTCCTGCATCCATGCATCCGGGATATCCGGGAACTTCATGGCAGTGGCTTGATGCCTTTTTAATATGGACAAAACGGTGCGCAGGTAGAGGAGCGTCTCTTGGAACTTTCCTGCCATGGCAGCGTTGTCTGCAATAATTGGATTTTTGAGCGCCTGTTCATAGACCGCAATCGCGCTCTCGTATGCGGCATTGTTCTTGTAGAGGTTCGCGAGCTCGATCATCAGGAAGGGCGCGTAGGAATCGTCCTCATAGCGGTCGATGGCGAGCTGCGCCGCGTAGACCTTCGACGGCACGTCATCCGATTGCAGGATGTAGTCGAGCAATGCGTCGAGCGAGTCCATCGCGGAGATGGCCGCTGCAGCTGCAGCGGCGGGCGCCGGGATCGTGACCGGTTGTTGCGGCGCAGGCTTTTCCTCCGGCTGAGGCTTTGCTGCGGGCGGCTGTGGAAAAACCTGGATATCCTGCGCTGCCGTCTCTGCCGCCGAGCCCTTGGCGCCGACAATCAGCGGCTTGTGGGGCAGGGCGCGTTCTTTTTCGGGCGCGGGTTTGGGCGCGGGGCTCTTGACCGGTAGCTTTTCCGGAACGGGCTTTTGGGACGGCGTTCCCATGCTTTTTTCCGCTGCCTTTTCCACTGGCTTTTCTGGCACGTGCGCGGCTTCCTTTTCCGCTGGCACGGATTCTGCCGGGACGGCTTTTTCTTTCTCGGGAAGCGGCGCCTCTGCAGGCTCCGGCTGTTTTGCCGCGGCCTGCGCCTGCTTTGCCGCATCGTGGCGCAGCAGCCGCTCGTTGAACAGGGTCACGATGCCGGCCGCGAGCACGACGAGCCCGAACAGCCGCACGTAATGCGCGTGCGTCAGGAACGGCGACAGCGCGATGGCGAGCGCGTTCACGACGAAAGCCATGATGGCGCACAGGATCAGCGAGGACCGTTTGAGCTCGATGCCCGCGAAATGGCAGAGCTTCTCGATCAGGTAGATGCTCGTGGCCATGATGGTTCCCGTAATCAGCAAGAACGACATATGGCCACCTCCCTCCGGACTCGTCCCATACCCTATACCTTTCGCGATATGGGGGCGGAAATCCTGCCCAATCGCGCTTGTATACTTATATTTATACCATTATTTCCGAAGTTTTTCAATGAATTGCGGATTTCGCGCGACTTTGATGGAGTTTTATAGTATAATAGGGTAAAATAAAGACGAATCAGCAGGAAATGCCGGAGAAATACGGCACAGTCATGAAGGAAGACGTCTATGTTATACGAAAGGGAAGCCGTTATCCATAACGAGAGCGGCATCCATGTCCGAGTCGCGGCGATGATCGTGCAGAGGGCACAGGAGCTGGGGCAGAAATACGGCTGCCGCCTGTACCTGCGCACGGCGAAGAGCGAGCGGTGCGAGATGCACAGCCTCATGAAGCTCATCGCGCTGAAGGTGATGGCCGGGGATTCGGTGTTCATCTCCGCGGACGGTGCGGATGAGGAAGCAGCGCGGAATGCGGTAGAGGATATGATTCCGTTTCTCGAAGGGGATTTCGAGATGCACGACCGCACGGAGGTCCGCGAGGTCGACCGCCTGCTACACGAGAATGCCCTGATGCAGGAGCGGCTCGAGATGATCCTCGAGTCTGTGCAGGACGGTATCTGCGTCGTCGAGAAATCCGGCGTCATCACTTATGTGAATCCGTCGTATCTGCGCATCGTGCACAAGACCAAGGAAATGGTGCTCGGGCAGAACGTCTACGAGTCCGCGCCGGACGGCAACCGCGTCGGCGTGCTGAAATCCGGCATCGCGCGCATCGGCGTGCTGAGCCGCAAGAAGAACGGCACGACGGTCGTCGCGAATGTCAATCCGATTTTCGTCGATGGGGAGATTACGGGCGCCGTGTCCGTCATCAAGGACATTACGGAGATCCAGAACCTCATGGAGCGCCTTTCGCAGCTCACGGCGCGCGCGGACTACCTCGAGCAGGAGCTCCTGCGCACGAAGAAGACTGCGGCGGCCTTCTCAAACTACATCGGCAAGAGCGGCAAGGTCGTCGACGTGCTCGCGCTCGCGACAAAGGCAGCGGAGAGCTCGGCAACCGTGCTGATTCAGGGCGAGAGCGGCACGGGAAAGGAAATGATCGCCGAGGGCATCCACTACGCGAGCAAGCGGCGGCGCGGCCCGTATATCCGCGTGAACTGCGGTGCAATCCCGGGAACCCTGCTCGAGTCTGAGCTGTTCGGGCATGAGAAGGGGGCCTTCACCGGTGCCGTGCGACGTAAGCTCGGCAAGTTCGAGCTCGCGAACCACGGCACGATATTCCTCGACGAGATCGGCGAGATGGACAAGAAGATGCAGGTTCGCCTGCTGCGCGTACTCCAGCAGAAGGAGTTCGACCGCGTGGGCGGCGAGGAGACCATCCACGTCGACGTGCGGATTATCGCGGCGACGAACCGCGACCTCGAGCAGATGGTGCGCGATGGCGCGTTCCGCGAGGATCTCTACTACCGGCTGAACGTCATCCCCATCAAATTGCCGCCGCTCCGCGACCGCGTCGATGACATCCCGCTGCTCGTCGAGCATTTCATCAAGAAGATCAGCGACGAGGCGCACAAGCCGGTGCAGGGCATCACGCCGGAGGCGATGAACCTGCTGATGCACTACCGCTGGCCGGGCAACGTCCGCGAGCTTGAGAACGTCATGGAGCGCGTGATCACGCTGATGGACAGCCAGACCATCACGGTAGATGTGCTGCCGTCCTATATCCGCGGCGAGACCGCGACGCGCGAAATCCGCGCATCGGGCGTTGAGACCACGGATGCCGTGCTGCCTTGGCAGGACTACGAGAAGCAGATTATCGCGAACGCCCTGAAGCAGTACGGCACGTTCAACGCGGCCGCGAAGCAGCTCGGCATCTCGCATAAGACCGTTGCCGCAAAAGCGCGGAAATACGGGTTGGTATAATTTACCAACATATAGAAGAAATTACCAACACTATCCGACTTTATGGTAAAATCTACCAAAAGCCGAAAGAAGGAAAAGGAATCCGCCATGGATAAAGGATGAATTCAGAGGCGGCTAAAAAAGATTTTTATCGAAGAATACCGTATACATACGGGCTTTTTCGAAAAAATAAGAAGTCGATTCTGCCAGGGAATAAAAGTTGGCACGCGAAATGCATGTTATACTTATGGCAGAAAAGGTACGTGGGAGCAGGACTCCCACAGAAGAAGATAGGAGAGATTCATTATGACGCAGCAGACGGTTACGATTGAGAACAAGACGGGAATCCATGCACGTCCGGCATCGATTTTCGTACAGACGGCAACGAAGTTCAAGTCCAAGGTCCAAATTCAGGCAAAGGGCAAGACGGTTGACGCGAAGAGCATCCTCATGATCATGAGCATGGGCCTTGTGAAGGGCACGGAGATGACGATTGTCGCAGACGGCCCGGATGAGGCTGAGGCAGTCAAGGCGCTCGTAGACCTCGTCAACTCGAAGTTCGGCGAAGACTGAGCGGGATATTCCCACTGGACCGGCTGGGTATTCCCCAGTCCGGTCTTTTTGAACGCAAATACACAAAATATTCAGACAGTCCGGATGGGTTCGTCCGATTGTTACGGGGGAAAGAGAAATGGCAGTAAAAGTACGCGGAAAGGGAGTCATCTCCGGCATCGCTATCGGCAAGATCATGCTCGCGGGGCAGAACCTCGACGGCTATCTCGTCAACTACAAGCCGGGAACGGTGGCAGAGGAAAAGGAGAAGGCGACGGCCGCTATTGCAGCCGTTGCGAAACACCTCCAGGAAAGCATCGAGAAGATGCAGAAGAACGATGAGATGAAGGAGCAGGCGGCCATCCTCGAGGCGCATCGCATGATGATCCAGGATCCGATGATGGCGCAGTCAATCGAGGAGAAGATTGACGAGCTCAAGAACGCGCCGCGTGCCGTCTTGAAGGCATCCGAGGAACAGGCGAAGATGTTCGAGGCGATGGACGATGAGTACTTCAAGGCCCGCGCCGTCGACCTGCGCGATGTCGGCAAGCGCGTTGCGAAGTTCATCCTCGGGGTCAAGGAGCCGGAGCTCGGCGACGAGAAAGTGATCCTCTGCGGCCATGAGATCGAGCCGTCGGTCATCGCCGGCATGCCGACCGATAAAATCGCGGGCGTGCTGCTCGGCTCGGGCAGCACGACGGCCCATGCCGTCATCATCGCGAAGGCACGCGCCATCCCGACCATCGTCGGCCTGAACAAGGAGAATCGCATCGACAAGATTGCCGACGGCGACCGCGTCATCCTCGACGGCGAGCGCGGCGAGGTCACAATCAACCCGTCGCAGGAGGAGATCGGCTCCTATCAGGAAAAGATCCGCAAGCAGGAAGAGCTCGCGGCGCATTACGCGGCGCTCAAAGACCTGCCGACGGTCACGAAGGACGGCGTGAAGGTCATGCTCGCGGCGAATATCGGCACGCACATGGATGTCGACAATGCGCTGAACTACGGCGCGGAGGGCGTCGGCCTGTTCCGCTCGGAATTCGTGTTCATGGGTCGCGAGGAGATCCCGACCGAGGAAGACCAGTTCAAAGCGTACAAAGAGGCCGTCGAGAAATGCGCGGGCAAGCTCTGCGTCATCCGCACGATGGATATCGGCGGCGATAAGCCGCTGCCGTACCTCAATATCCCGAAAGAGGACAACCCGTTCCTCGGCTACCGCGCGGTCCGCATCAGCCTGCACCGCCGCGACCTGTTCCTGCCGCAGCTCAAGGCAATCCTGCGCGCCGGCGTCTACGGCCGCGTCGCGATCATGATCCCGATGATCATCAACATCTCGGAGTTCAAGCAGGTCAAAGAGTTCATCGAGGAAGCGAAGATGGAGCTCGCGCATGAGGGCAAGGTCTACGCGAACAACGTCGAGGTCGGCATTATGGTGGAGACGCCGGCGGCAGCCGTCATGGCACCGACATTCGCGAAATACGTTGACTTCTTCTCCATCGGTACGAACGACCTCGTTCAGTACACGCTGGCCTGTGACCGCGGCAACGCGAGCATCTCGTACCTCTACAACCATTTCAACCCGGCGGTGCTCCGCCTCATCCAGCGTACCATCACGGCGGCACGCGAGAACGGCATCTGGGCCGGCATGTGCGGCGAGATGGCGTCCGATCCGAACGCGGCCGTCCTGCTCACGGCGATGGGCATCCACGAGCTCTCGATGAGCGCGCCGTCCATCCCGCGCGTCAAAGAAAAGCTGCGCTCCATCACCTCAATCAAGGCGAAGGAAGTCCTCGCCGACGTCATGAAGATGGAAGACGGCGACGAGATCAAAGAGTACCTGAAAAAGGTTCTCGGCTGATATCAAGTACATAGAGAGAAAGCCCCGCATGGCAGCCCCATGCGGGGCTTTTTATGCCAATATATTGTATACATGAAAAGACAATTTTCAAATTTGTCCTTGCATGTATTTTGTATACATGATACAATACAGGTGAAAAGGAAATGCCAAGCGGCTGGAAGGGCCGCGCAAGATAGCGATTGGATCTGGCAGACAGGAAAGGGTGCAATATCATGAGGAAAGAACATGATTTTATCGGTGAGATGGAAGTCCCGGACGAGGTTTACTACGGCGTGCAGACAATGCGCGCGGTCGACAATTTCCACATCACGGGGCAGACGATTGACCCGGAATTCGTGCAGAGCATTGCGAAGGTCAAGAAGGCCGCGGCACTCGCGAACATGGAGACGGGCCGTCTCGACGCGAAGATCGGCCATGCGCTCGTGCAGGCCGCCGATGAGATCCTCGCGGGCAAGCTGCTCGACCAGTTCCCAGTCGACCCGATCCAGGGCGGTGCGGGCACGTCCATCAACATGAACATGAACGAGGTGCTCAGCAACCGCGCGCTCGAGATCCTCGGGCAGCCGCGCGGCTGCTACGACATCGTCTCTCCGAACAACCACGCGAACATGGCACAGTCCACGAACGACTCGTTCCCGACGAGCATCAAGGTCTGCATGAACCACAAGGCGCGGAAGCTGCTGAAGGCGCTCGACCGCCTCGCCTCCGAGCTCGAGAAGAAGTCCGAGGACTGGAAAGACGTCTTGAAGATGGGCCGCACGCATCTGCAGGATGCCGTCCCCATCACGCTCGGGCAGGAGATGGGCTCCTACGCGTCGGCGGTCCGCCGCGGCATGAAGCGCATCGAGGGCGCGCTCGACGAAATCCACTATATCAACATGGGCGGCACGGCGGTCGGCACCGGCCTCAACGCAGAGAAGTCCTACATCCCGAAAATCGCCGAGAAGCTCTCGGAAGTCACGGGCGAGACCTACCGTACCGCGGATAACATGATCGACGCGACGAACAACACGGACGGCTTCGCCGACGTGTCGGCCTCGATGAAGGTCACGGCGCTCGTGCTGATCAAGATGGCGAACGACTTCCGGCTCATGGCGAGCGGCCCGCGCTGCGGCCTCAACGAGATCATCCTGCCGAAGCGCCAGCCGGGCTCGTCCATCATGCCGGGCAAAGTCAACCCGGTCATCGCCGAGGTGCTCGACCAGGCCTGCTATCAGGTCATCGGCAACGATCTCGCGGTCACGCTGGCCGTCGAGAACGGCCAGTTCGAGCTCAACGTCATGGAGCCGGTCATCGCGTTCAACACGTTCAACTCGATGAACTACCTGACGAACGCCGTCAATACCTTCGTCGACAAGCTGCTCGTCGGCATGGAGCCGAACCGCAAGCAGTGTCAGGAATGGCTCGACCACAGCGTCGGCGTCGTCACGGCGCTCCTGCCGCATATCGGCTATGAGAAATCCGCAATGCTCGCCAAAGAGGCCTATAACACTGGCAAGCCGATCCGCCAGGTCATCTTCGAAAAGCACCTCATGGAACAGTCCCGCGTCGAACACATCCTCTCCCCCGAGCAGATGACCACCCCCGGCATCGCTGAATAAAATAGCATATCCGGCACACAGGATAAGAATCGCCGCGCAGGAAGTGTGGCGGTTCTTTTTTGTTTGACAGGATCTGCTCCGCGGTAACAGAAACCAGTGGAACGGTGTTCCTTTTGAGAGAATCTCTGTGCTATAATAAAAGAAAGACGGGTTGCACCGTAGGAAGTGGTAAAAGCCTTCCCCATAGGGGAAGGGGGACCACGTTAGCGCTGGATGACCTACATTCTCGACTTTTACTGCACGCGGGTTAGGTTAGCCGTGGAACGCGATGGCAGCCAGCACTTCGAGGCCTGCGGCCGGGACTATGACATTGCTCGCGACACAAACCTGCGTGCGAAGGGGATTTCCATTTTACGCATCGGCAATCGGGATTTATGGGAGGCATTTCCTGCCGTCTGTGCCTATATCGATCAGACCGTACAGGAACGTCTGATATCGCGGCTATAGGAAAGAAGTCCGGTGAAAAGATTTTCAAAGAATGAAAACACGCCCTTTCCCTTTTCTCGTATAATACAAACATAGAAAGAAAACGAGCAAAGCAAGGAAAAAGTGATACCTACATTCTCGTTGAGTAAAGAGTTAAAGGAAGGGAAACGTTATGATGGACAAACTCATCAAGATGGTGGAGGTTATGAAACCTTTCTTCGAGAAGGTTGCGAATAACCCGTACCTCCGCGCCATCCGCGATGGCTTCGTCAGCTGTATTCCGGTCATCCTGTTCTCGTCCCTGTTCATCCTCGTGGCGAGCGTCCCGGAGATATTCGGCGTCAAGGTGCCGGATAACATCTCGAAATACCTCTGGCAGGCCTACAACTACTCGATGGGTCTCCTCGCAATCCTGATGGTCATGACCATCGCGAAGAGCCTCACGGATAACATCAACCACAAAATGCCGAAGCTGCGGCAGATCAACGACGTATCGGTCATGATCGTCTCGGTCATCTGCCTGATGCTCCTCGCAGTCGCACCGATTGACAAGGGCGTATCGCTCGAGTTCATGGGCACGAAAGGCCTGCTCTCGGCATTCGTCGTCGCATTCACGGTTCCGAACATCTACAAGTTCTTCGTCGGCCGTAACATCACGATCAAGCTGCCGGATGAAGTCCCGCATTACATCTCGCAGACGTTCGCAGACCTCATCCCGCTGTCGGTCGCGGTATTCGTATTCTGGCTCGGCAGCATCATCTTCCAGAACATCACGGGCATGCTGTTCGGCCAGTGGATCCTCGAGCTCTTCAAGCCGTTGTTCGTCGCGGCAGACGGCTACATCGGCATCGCAATCATCTACGGCGCCATGGCGATGTTCTGGTTCGTCGGTATCCATGGCCCGTCCATCGTCGAGCCGGCGGTCACGGCCATCTACATCGCGAACATTGAGGCCAACCTGCAGATCGTATCGGCGGGCGGCCATGCGACGAACATCCTGACGCATCCGACGAGCTACTTCGTCGCGACGCTCGGCGGCACTGGCGCAACGCTGATGTTCTGCGCGATGTGCGCCTTCATCGCGAAGTCGAAACAGCTCAAGGCGGTTGGCCGTGCGTCGATTATCCCGGTCTGCTTCGCGGTCAACGAGCCGATCCTCTTCGGCGCGCCGATCATCCTGAACCCGGTTCTGTTCTTCCCGTTCATCTTCACGCCGATCGCGAATGCCTGGATCTTCAAATTCTTCGTCGATAATCTCGGCATGAACTCGTTCATCTATATCCTCCCATGGACGACGCCGGCGCCGATCGGCCTTGTCATCGCGACGGGCTTCGCGAAACTCGCGTTCGTCCTCGCCCCCTTGCTGCTCATTGTCGATGCTGTGATGTACTATCCGTTCTTCCGCGTCTACGACGCACAGCTCGTAGCGCGTGAGACGGCCATCGCCCGTGGCGAGATCTCCGCGGACGATGAGGAGACTGCTACGCCGGAGGATGCCATCGAGGCTGCTGAGGCCATCGAGGAAGGCAAACCGGAGGAAAAGGCAGCGCCTGTTGCTGCCGCAAAGGCCGAGCCAGCCGCCGAAGCAGCACCTGCCAAGCCGACCGAGATGAAGCGCGTGCTCGTGCTCTGCGCATCCGGTGCGACGAGCTCCATGCTTGCAAAAGCCATCGAGAAGGGCGCGAAGAAAAACGACGTGCCGGTGGAGTCCATCGCGATGGCCTACGGCCAGCACAAAGACCTGATCAGCGACTTTGACCTGATCATCCTCGCGCCGCAGATGGCGTCGATGTTCGACGAACTGAAGCACGACTGCGACGAGAAGGGCGTCAAGAGCGCGACGACGAGCGGACGCGAATACGTCGGCCTGACCCGCGATCCGGACGCGGCCCTGAATTTCGCACTGAAACTCATGAACGCGTAACCTGTCTCAAAGCCGTTCAAAGAACCCGCTGCTTGCTATTGCTACAGCGGGTTCTTTTTATCTGGCGGGAGAAGTGCAACGGAAAACGGGTGAACCGCCTGAAAAGATTTTCAAACTCTGGAAACAAGATGAATCGCGCAGAAGCTATAATAAGCATAGTAAGAGATGGGAGGATTTGGGAACAAGGATACAAGTTCCGCCCATTCCTGCTGATGATTCAATAATCGTTAGGGTACAACAGGAGGAGAAGGAATCATGAAGAAACAAGCTCTGATTGCTGCGGTTCTCGCAGCGACGACGCTGACGGCCGCATCCGCGACCCCGGCATTCGCAAAGACGGCAAACCCGTTCAAAGATCTGCCGGCTGACCACTGGGCCTACGACGCGGTAGCGATGCTCGCAAAGGACGGCGTCCTGAACGGCTACGGCGATGGCAACTTCAACGGCACGAAGCTCATGAACCGCTACGAGATGGCCGAGATTGTCGCAAAGGCCGCACAGAAATACGGCTCCGCAAGACCGGCCGACAAAGGCGCTATCAAGAAACTCCAGCGCGAGTTCTCCGCCGAGCTCAAAGACATGGATTCCCGCCTGACCGCCGTAGAAGGCGAAGTCACGAACCTCAAGAAGAACCAGTCCAGCTTCAAATGGTACGGTGATGCGCGTCTGCGTTATTTCCAGAATAAAGACAACCAGATGGTTAAGCCGAATAACTACTGGGGAAAATCACAGGCCGGGAAGGAACGTCAGTGGGAGAAACGCGTGCGTTTAGGTATTTGGGGCTCTCCCGCAAAGAATCTTTCGGTAGATGGCCGGATCAAGTACGAAGATACCAATGATTATCATGGCGGTACGCAGTGGGATGCGACGGATCCGAATGGATCGAATTATAATACTTGGGATGGCAGTGTCCGCAATCAGAATAACTTCAAACTCGACAAAATCAGTTTGTTCTGGGATAATGCCGGGACGCGCGTTGCGGTTGGCCGCAATGAGTTCAACCTCGGTCAGGGCGGCCTCTGGTGGGAGAACTCGATGGACGGTGCGTATGTGAAGCATCAGTTCGGCCCAAAGGTCAACATCATGGCAGGCTATGGCGACATGAGCGCCGAGGGCTGGCACGACAGCGATATGTATGCTTACTTCACCAATACGTCCGTACAGGCAAGCCCGGCAACAACGTTTACTTTCGCAACGTTGCACACTAATTCCACGTTGCGGACGTATAACAAGAATGCTGGCGGTGATCGTTGGCAGCAGATTGGCAATAATTGGTATAATATGCATGATGCAGGTGCCTGGGTCAATAAGGATTATAAGTTCAACCAGTTCGCGCTTGGCGTAAATACGCAGCTGGCTCCGAAATGGAATCTCATTGCAGAGGGTATCTATAACAACATTGCAGACAGGGATTCCGACGGCCACAAATTGGATCGCAAGGGATTCTGGGCGCGCCTGACTTATGGTAATATGAACTGGAGCAAGGGCGGTACCTGGAAGATTTATGGTGAGTACTTCGCTCTCGGCAACGCATCGATTGATTCGAAATATTGGGGCCATCGCCTGAATATTGCTGGCGGTAACAGCAAATTTACTGGCGGCGATAACAGCTGGGGCAATGGTGACCGCGGCTGGGGCCTTGCAGGCGACTACATGCTCGCAGCGAATACGAACCTCGAGATTGCTTATTATAAGCTCAATCCGTTCGATAAATATGGCACGGGCACGTACTTCCGTCATTACGACGATGTTGCGCTTGGTTCCCTTACGTTCAGCTTCTAATTGCATAACCTGCATAAAAACCGGGGCAGCCGCAGATCCCAATCTGCGGCTGCCCTTTTTCGCTATAGAAAAAGCCCCAGACAGCGTGTTGCACCACATTGTCTGGGGGCTTTGGGATATTCTAGATGCTCTATAACCGCATTGCATCTCATAATGAGAACGAATTTACTCTTTGCATGTACATCCTGATTGACAAAATGTCTATTATTGATATAAAATACAGATAGAGGGTGTGGTGTATCAGGATGACCTGCCATGTGCAGACCTCACGATAGATCCTGCTGGGGCGGGATGATATACACGCGCAGAGCGTCGTCACGCAGGAAACCATCACGAATTTTCAAGGGCGCAAAGTCTGGCTGGATATCCACGCCAAGGCCGACGCCCGGGACATCGATGTCGAGATTCAGCGAGAGGACAGCGGAGCTGTGCCGGAACGGGCACGGTACAATGGCAGCATGATGGATGCGAAGCAGCTCCAGCCGGGAGCCCCGTTCACCGCGCTGCATGATACCTGCGTCATCTTCATCACAGAAGAAGATCTGCTAGGCGTGCATCTTCCCATCTGCCATATCGAACGCGTGATAGAAGAGACCGGAAAACGCTTTCCGGACGGTAGCCATATCATCTACGTGGACAGTGAACTCGCGGGAGATACCACACCGTTGGTGAAACTCATGCATGACTTGGCTCGTGGGGAATTTATGGCGAACCTGAAGACGATAAAGAACCTGATGAAGTCCACCGGACAGACCGTAGATAAAGTCATGGAATCCATGGGCATCGACCCCGCCGCACGGCAGAAGTATCTGGCATTCATTTCGTGATGGATGATGCGGGCTGGCATTCTGTTTTTCAGAGTTTGCAGAGAGCGAGATTTTTTAGGCGATGAGGTGAAACTGGCCAGCGATGGCCAGTATTTTATATCGGGGAACGGAGGCAGTGGTTTTGCGGCTGATTGTTGGGATTTCGGGGGCTAGTGGCGTCTTGATGGGATACCGGCTGCTCGCGGTGCTGCGGGAGATGCCGGAGGTGGAGACGCATCTTGTCGTGACGGAGGGGGCCTGGCGGAATTTTGAATGTGAGACGGATCTGACGCGCGGGCAGGTCGAGGCGCTGGCGGATGTCTGCTATGACAACCAGGATCTCGCGGCGGCAATTTCGAGCGGCTCGTTCGAGACGGCGGGGATGCTCGTGCTGCCCTGCAGCATGGCCTCGGTCGCGGGCATCGCCTCGGGCTTTTCGACGAATCTGCTGCTGCGCGCGGCGGATGTCTGCATCAAGGAGGGGCGCCGCGTCGTGCTTGTGCCGCGCGAGACGCCCCTCTCCATCATCCATCTGCGGAATATGAAAACGGCGGCAGAATCTGGCTGTACGATTCTGCCGCCGGTGCTGACGTTCTACAACGGCGCGGATACGGTCGAGAAACAGGTCGACCATATCATCGGCAAGGCACTCGGATTCTTCGGCATCCGATATTCTTCGTTTGTGCCGTGGAGAGGATAGCCTTCCCCTGTGAGGAAGGCTGGGCTGCTTATCCGTGGTATTGGTAGTCCGGGTCGCTGTCGATGATTTCGAGCATGAAGTTGGCGAATGTGGGGTCGAACTGGGTGCCTTTATTGTGCTCGATTTCGGAGCGGACTTTTTCCTGCGGGATGATGCCGCGATAGCTGCGGTTGGAGGTCATCGCGTCGTAGGCATCGGCGACGGCGATGATGCGTGCGATCTCGGGGATATCGGTACCGAGAAGCCCGTCCGGATAGCCGCAGCCGTCGTAGCGTTCGTGATGCCAGCGCGCGCCGACGTAGAGCCTCGGGATCTTGATATTCTTCAGGATGTCGGCGCCGATGACCGGGTGCGTCTTGATCGTGGCGTATTCCTCGTCGGTCAGCTTGCCCGGTTTGTTGATGATCTCGTCCGGGATGCCGATCTTGCCGACATCGTGCAGCAGCGCGATATAGTAGAGCCGACGGCGTGCTTCTGCGTCATAGCCGGCTTTTTCGGCTATCATGCAGGAGTACTTCGCGACGCGCTCGGAGTGGTTGGCCGTGTAATTGCTCTTTGCATCGACGGTTTTCGCGAGTGCCTTCATGGCCTGAATCGAGATATTGTTGACATCGAGCAGGGCTTTGTCGCGCTCGATGGCCATGCGGTGGGCATTGCGGATGGATGCCGTGATCTCGAACGCGAGCAGGACGGCGAGCCCCGCAATCGCGACGAGCCCGCCGATGTTGTGCCGCTGCAGGTAGATGAATGCCTGGCAGACGGCGGCGACGGCGGGGAAGATCAGCCCGATGGCGGAGAGCAGATACTCGTGGATATGCCTTTTCCGGATATCCCAGAACAGGGTGAAGAAATATTCGAGGACGACGGCCGTGAGCAATGCCGCAGAGATCGGGAACATCTGGTTCCAGCCCTGAAGCTTCAGGAAATAGGCGGCAATCTGCGCGAGGAAGTCGAGGAAAACGACGATGGCGGTGGTGTGGAGCAGCTTCCGGTGCCGCCCCTTCTGCAGGCAGTTCAGGTAGAACAGGAACGGCGCCGGGATGAACGCGACGACCATGAACGCGATGTCGCGGATGGCCGAATAGTTCGGGAAGAAAATCTGCCGCGCCGGGGAGTTCGCAAGCGCCCAGATGGCGATGAGCCCCGTGGCAATCGAGAGGTAGAGCAGCGGCAGGATCCTCCGCCCGCGGACGCTGTAATGGATGCTGAAGCACAGCGAGACGATGCAGGCCATCAGCAAGATGGCCGCCGCGATGATCTCCGGCAGCTGGTCGTGCAGGAGATCCATGACAAGGATATATCTCCGCCCATAGAACATCTCACCGATGGCCGGGGCGACGGCGTCGTCCGGCGTATGGATCGTGAAGACGGCCTCTTTGCCCCAGCAGTTCCGTGGGATGTGCACGAACAGATACGAGAACGGCGCGTATTTCCCGACGGGCTGCGTCTTTTCGGCGGTGTACTGCAGCAGCGTCTGGCCGCCAGAGGTCAGCGTCAGGTTGACGTCGCGGTTCGCGATGACGAGGCAGTTCGAGTCGCCGAACTGCTCCGGCAGGTGAAACGAAACCGCCGCGATATGCGTTCCCTCGTGAATGGGAAAGGAGCCCGGTATCGTGACGGATTCCCTGGTGCCGTCGGCATAGGTGACCTCTGCGTCCGCGGTGAACGGGATCGGCGCGGGCAGTTCCGGGTGGTCGGACGGGAATGTGAGCTGGGAGATGACCCAGTAGAGCACGATGAAGGAGGAAAGCAGGAAAAAAAGCACCAGAAAAAGACGGTGCCGCGTGCTGATCTTCTGCTCATCCTGCATGGGAAACCCCTCCTATCCCCGGACTGGATATATCTTTCTCCATTTTATCGGATTTTTCTGGTTCCCGCAATGGGCAGGGGTCCGCCTGCCCCTATTTTTTGGCCGCCGGGAAGCAAGCTGAAAGGATTTTCAAATTTCGGAAACCGGGAATAGAAAGAAGTTCATATAATAGAAAGGAAGAAGAAAGAAATTCTGAAATTTGTTGTATGGGGTGAAGGACATGAAGAAATCAATGTTAAGGGGACTTGTTCTGACGGCAATCGCGGCAGGAGCGTTCGCGTTCGGGGGGACGGCGGACGCGGCCGTGCAGGTCAACCCAATCCCGAATCTTCCGGCGAACTTCATCAAGGGCGCGGATGTCTCGATGGTTCCGGAGATGGAGTCGCTTGGCGCGAAGTTCTACGACATGGACGGCACGCAGATGGATGAGCTCGCGATCATGAAGAAGTACGGCATCAACTGGATCCGCCTGCGCATCTGGAACAATCCGGCCAAGGACAATGGCGGCGGCGTGACGACGGCGGAGCGCGCACTCGCGATGACGAAGCGCGCGCACGCACTCGGCATGAAGGTGCTGATCGACTTCCACTACAGCGATTCCTGGGCGGATCCGGGCAAGCAGTGGGCGCCGAAGGCATGGGCAAAGGATGACAAGGCAAAGCTCAAGAAAGACGTCTACAACTACACGAAGAAGGTGCTCGGCGATTTCAAGAAGGCCGGACAGACGCCGGAAATGGTACAGGTCGGCAACGAGATCACGAACGGCATGATCTGGCCGCTCGGCAAGCTGCCGTCCGCGGATAACGGCAAGACGCTCGCGGAGCTCGTGCAGAGCGGCCTGAAGGCCGTGCATGACACGGACTCGCACATCAAGACCATGATCCATATCGATAAGGGCGGCGACAACGGCGCATCGCGCGCGTTCTACGACCAGCTGATCAAGGATAACGGCGTCAGCAACTTCGACATCATCGGACTCTCGTACTATCCGTTCTGGCATGGCAATATGCAGGCGATGCAGCAGAACATCAACGACCTCTCCGCACGCTACAACAAGGATGTCATCATCGTCGAGACGGCGTTCGGCTACACGAACGAGAACTTCGATGACATGAAGAACCCGTACGATGCGCAGGCCGAGCATGTCGGCGGTTTCCGTTCGACGCCGCAGGGTCAGGCGACGGGCCTCCGCACGGTCATGGCGAGCCTTGCAGACGTGCCGAATGGCCGCGGCATCGGCATGTTCTACTGGGAGCCGGACTGGTACGCGGTGCCGGGTGCCGGCGCGTTCAAGGACAAGGGCGACGAGTGGGACAATCTCGCGATGTTCGACAAGAACGGCAAGGCGCTCGAGTCCTGGCAGGTATTCAACGACGTTTCGGATGCGAGCCTGCCGACGGTGAAGCCGGTGTTCAAAGAAGCGGATACGGTAATGGCAGAGGTCGGTAAGGGCGTGCCGGCGAAGCTGCCGGCCTCGACGCGCGTCACGTATTCGGATGACCATTCCGTCGACCTGCCGGTCACCTGGGATAACCCGTCCCCGACGTTCGCGCAGCCGGGCAAGTACACGGTCAAGGGCACGGTCACGGTCGATGGTGTGAAGCATCCGGTCACGGGCGATATCACGGTCATCAACAAGGTCAACCTTTTCAAGAACGGCGATTTCGAGAGCGCGAAGACGCTCGATGGCTGGACGATTGATGGCGACAAGGTGCTCGACGTCGTGACGAAGGGCGGCGACGCACTCGGCACGAGCGCCATGCACTATTGGAGCGACAAGGCGTTCCAGTTCACGGTCAGTCAGACCTTCACGGGGCTGAAGGACGGCAAGTACACGGTCGCGGTCTCGACGCAGGGCGGCGGCGGACAGACGCTCTATCAGCTCTTCGCGGAGGCGGACAATCAGAAGAAGGCCGCGGATATCAAGGACACGAAGTGGAATGAGTGGCATACGGTCACGATCAAGGATGTCGTCGTCAAGAACGGCAAGGCGGTCGTCGGCATCACGATGCAGGCAAAACCGGGCACTTGGGGCTCCATGGATAATTTCGAGTTCTATCGTCAGGAAGACTGAGCCCGGATGACGGAAAAGGTACGGATACGATGAAAAAACGGAAATGGATGGCCGTGCTGCTTGGCCTTGCGCTGGTCTTTGGCATACCGGCTGCACAGGCTGAGGTGCAGGTGAAGCCTGCCAGCCCCATGCGCGCGGACTTCATTAAGGGCGCGGATGTCTCGAAGCTCGGCGTCTTCTACTGGGAGCCGGACTGGATCGTCGTGCCGGGCTGCGGCGCTGGCGGCGGCTGGGGCAATGGCTGGGAAAACCTCGCGATGTTCGACAAGAACGGCAAGGCGCTGTCATTCTGGAAGGTCTTCGAGACGAAATAAACGTCGGGGTGTTGCATTACGAACAAGATAGCCTTCCCCATAGAGGAAGGCCTTTTTTTAACAAATAGGTAAAGGTTTTTGCGGGCGGGCTTTATCTTTGCCTTTTATGATGTAATCAGGAGACTAGAATGAGATATGTCTGAGAAAAGGGAGGACATGAAACGATGATGTTGAAGAAAGAAGTCCTGAGCGGCCTCGTCGCGGCGGCGCTCGTGTTCGGTACGGTGCCGGCATGGGCGGAGATTCAGGTCAACCCGATCAAGAATATCTCGCCGGACTTCATCAAGGGTGCGGACGTCTCGATGCTTTCGGAGATGGAGAGCAAGGGCGCGAAATACTACGATGTGGACGGCAAGCAGGCAGATGCCCTGCAGATCATGAAGAACCACGGCATCAACTGGATCCGCGTGCGCGTCTGGGTCGCGCCGGAGGCGAGCCGCGAGGGCGGCTACACGACCGAGGCCCGCGGCATCAAGCTCGCGGAGCGCGCGAAGAAGCTGGGCATGAAGGTGTTGCTCGACTTCCACTACACGGATTTCTGGGCGGACGGCAATCAGCAGTACACGCCGAAACCGTGGGCGAAGATGGACGCGGACACGCTGAACAAGACCGTCTACGACTACACGAAGAAGGTCCTAACGGACTTCAAGGCGGCCGGCGCGGAGCCGGATATGGTGCAGGTTGGCAACGAGGTCATGGCCGGCTTCCTGTGGCCGACGGGCAAGCTGCCGTCGGCCGATAACGGCGCGGCGTTCGCGCGCTTGACGCAGAGCGGCCTTTCCGCCGTGCACGATTTCGACGCGAACATCCAGACGATGATCCATCTGCAGGATGGCGGCAACAACGAAGCCGCGCGGAAATTCCTCGATCAGCTCGTGACGGATAACGGCGTCAAGGATTTCGATATCATCGGCCTTTCGTATTATCCGTTCTGGCATGGCCCGTTCTCGGGCTTCCAGAAGAACGCCGACGACCTCTCGGCGCGCTATGGCAAGGCCATCGTCGTCGCGGAGACCGCGTTCCCGTATACGCTCGACGATCCGGACGCCAATGTGAAGGGCGGCCAGAACCACTGCAACGCGGCGGCCGCGCGCACGGGCGGGCTGCTGCCGACCGTACAGGGGCAGGCGACGGGACTGCGCACCGTCATGCAGGACGTTGCGGATATCCCGAACGGCAAGGGCCTCGGCATCTTCTACTGGGCGCCAGACTGGTACTGCTACCCGGGTGTCGGCTGGACGCAGGGCGAGGGCAACAACTGGGATAACCTCGCGATGTTCGACAGGCACGGCAAAGCGCTCGAGTCCTGGGATGTGTTCAAGGACGTATCGGATGCGAGCCTGCCGACGGTCGAGCCGACCGTCGATGAGATCGGCGGCCTCACGGCCGTCGCGATGCCGGGTGTCCCGGTGACGCTGCCGAAGACGGCGTTCGTGACGCTCTCGGATGACAGCACGTACGACGTCCCGGTGAAATGGTCGAATGCGGTGCCGGTGTTCGACAAAGAGGGCAGCTATGACGTAATCGGAACCCTCGAGGGCTACGGCGACGCGGTGACCTGCACGGTCAAGGTCGCACAGCACGCGAACCTCGTGAAGAACGGCGACTTCGAGACCGTCGATTTCACGGGCTGGAAGCAGGAGGGCACGTCCTGGCTCACAATCGACAGCGGCGACGGCAACGCCATCGGCAAGGGCGCCGCGCACTACTGGAGCAAGAACGCGTTCGAGTTCACGCTCTCGCAGGATATCGCGAATGTCCCGGACGGCGTCTATACGGCAGAGGTCGAGACGCAGGGCAAGGGCGATACCGTAAGCTATGAGCTGTTCGTCATCGGCGACAACGGTGAGCGGAAGTCCGCACCAATCAAGGATGCCGGCTGGTCGAACTGGAGCACGACGAAGATCAAGGACATTACCGTGAAGAACGGCAAGGTCACGATTGGCGTCACGCAGAAAGGCAACGGCGATAACTGGGGCAGCATCGACAACATCAAATTCTACCGCCAGTAAGAACAGAGACAGCCTTCCCCTATGGGGAAGGCTGTCTCTGTATGAAAAGATTTTCAGAAGCTGGAAACAATGCGCCGAAAAGATACACTATAATAAGGTTCGAGAAAGCGAATGGGACTATCGAAGGAGGTTATTCCTATGAAGAAGAATATGCTTATCGCGGGTGCCTGCGCTGGTATCATGGCTGTGGGCTGCTTTTCCTTTGCGCCGTCGGTCACGTATGCGGACGACGGGGACTCGCTGATCATGAACGGCGACTTCGAAGAGGGCCGTACCGTCGGCTGGGACATCGCGGGGGATCGCGGTGCCGTCAGCGTCTCGACAAAGCAGGGCGATGTCAAGGGCAAGGCCGCGCTCCATTACTGGGACAACAAGGCCTTCAAGTTCACGGCGCAGCAGACGGTCGAGGACGTGCCGGACGGCACCTATGACTTCACGGTCGATACCATGGGCGGCGGCGGAGAGAACGGCATCACGTTCTTCGTCGATGTGAACGGCCAGAAGAAGACCGTGCCGGTCAAGGACACGAAATGGAATGAGTGGCATACCTGGACCATCCAGGGCGTCGAGGTCAAGGGCGGCAAGTGCACGATTGGCGTCGCGGTCGACGCGAACTCCGGGAACTGGGGCTCCATCGACAACTTCACGATGATGAAGAAATAATCCCTGCTTTTGCTCCGAAATAAATATAGAAAACGTTTACAAATTTCTCTTGACAAATCGATGCTTACAAGATAAAATAAGGGTAAAAGAGAAGGAAATACGATGCGGCCAGATGGCTGCATCTTTTTCCGGAAACATAGAAAACGATTACTTTTTACAGCTGCAAGAAAACGACTCGTTTGAGGAAGGGGAAAAAACAAATGGAGATCTTGGACGAAATGCAGAAAGTATTCGAGGAAAAATTCGGCGCGGAGAAGACGCGCGCGTATTTCTCCCCGGGCCGTGTCAATCTGATCGGCGAGCATACGGACTACAACGGCGGGCACGTGTTCCCATGCGCGATCTCGCTCGGCACCTACGCGGTCGTCGCGGACCGCACGGATGCCGTTTCGCATGTGTATTCGATGAACCTAGCGGACAAGGGCGTCATCGAGTTCCCGATGACGGGCCTGAAATACGATAAGGCGAAGGACTGGGCGAACTACTTCATGGGCGTCGTCGATGTGTTCGAGAAGGCGGGCCACAAGGCAGGCCACGGCTTCGACATCGTCATCAACGCGACCCTGCCGGGCGGCGCGGGCCTCTCGTCCTCAGCGTCCATCGAGGTGCTCATGGCGCTCGTTCTGAACGAGGCGTTTGATTTTGGCCTGAGCATGATTGATATGGTCAAGCTCGCGCAGAAGGCAGAGAACGCGTTCGTCGGTGTCAACTGCGGCATCATGGATCAGTTCGCGGTCGGCATGGGCAAGAAGGATCACGCGATCCTGCTCGACTGCAACACGCTCGACTATCGCTACAGCAAGATTGCGCTGAAGGATGCGAGCATCGTCATCACGAACACGAACAAGCCGCACAGTCTCGGCTCGTCCGCGTACAACGTGCGCCGCGCGCAGTGCGAGCACGCGCTGAATCAGCTCCGCGAGGTGAAGCCGGAGCTGCATGCCCTTGGTGAACTCTCGAACGAGGAGTATAATAAGATGGCGGGCCATATCACGGAGCAGCTCGAGCGCCAGCGCGCGCGCCATGCGGTATTCGAGAACAACCGCGCACTCGAGGCTGTCGCAGCCCTCGAGCAGGACGATGTGGAGAAGTTCGGCAAGCTCATGAACGAGTCGCATTTCTCCCTGCGCGATGACTACGATGTCACGGGCGTCGAGCTCGACACGCTCGCGGAGATCGCCTGGTCGGTACCGGGCGTCATCGGCTCGCGCATGACGGGCGCCGGCTTCGGCGGCTGCACGGTCAGCATCGTGAAGAACGATGCAATCGAGAACTTCAAGAAGGAAGTCGCGAAGAAGTACACGGCGAAGATCGGCTATGCGCCGAGCTTCTATGTGGCGAACATCGCCGACGGGACGCATCGGATCTGACCATCAGGAAGCTATCCATCTGCCCTCAGGGGAGGGCGTTTTGGGGATATATAGCGGAGACATAGGAAAGGAAGCAGAATCATGTCCATCTTAGTTTGCGGCGGTGCCGGCTACATCGGCTCCCATGCGGTTCATCAGCTCGTGGAGAAGGGTGAGGACGTCGTCATTGTCGATAACCTGCAGACGGGCCATCGCAAGGCCATCAACCCGAAGGCGAAGTTCTACGAGGGCGATATCCGCGACGCGGCGGTGCTCGACAAGATCTTCACGGAGAACAAGATCGAGGCGGTCATCCATTTCGCGGCGAATTCGCTCGTCGGCGAGAGCATGGAGAAGCCGCTGAAGTACTTCAATAACAATGTCTACGGCATGCAGGTTCTGCTCGAGGCGATGGTCCGCCATCACGTCGACAAGATCGTGTTCTCGTCGACAGCGGCGGTCTATGGCGTGCCGAAGCGCGTGCCGATCCTCGAGGATGACGAGACGAACCCGATCAACACTTACGGCGAGACGAAGCGCACGATGGAGAAGATGATGAAGTGGGTCAGCCGCGCTGACGGCATCCGCTACGTGTCGCTGCGCTACTTCAACGCGGCCGGCGCGCTCGACGATGGCTCCATCGGTGAGGATCATCATCCGGAGACGCATCTGATCCCGCTGATCCTGCAGGTTCCGCTCGGCAAGCGCGACCACATCACGGTGTTCGGCGACGACTATCCGACGCCGGACGGCACGTGCCTGCGCGACTACATCCATGTCATCGACCTCGCGGACGCGCATATCCTCGCGCTCGACTATTTGCGCAAGGGCGGCGAGAGCAACATCTTCAACCTCGGCAACGGCCAGGGCTTCTCGGTCAAAGAGATGATTGAGGCCGCGAAGAAGGCGACGGGCAAGGACATCAAGACGGAGATGGGCAAGCGCCGCGCGGGCGATCCGCCGCAGCTGATCGCATCGAGCGAGAAGGCGCGCAAGATCCTCGGCTGGAAGCCGCGCTACACGGACGTCGAGCAGGTCATCGGCACGGCATGGATTTGGGCGCAGAAGCACCCGAACGGCTACGAAGACCGTTGATTCCGCGAGAGTAAATAAGAAAACGAAAAGAAAAAGGTTTTCAGTTTTCCTTTTTCGTGGTAAAATAAGGAAAAGGAGCGGAGTGAGTTGCAACAGGCTGCTCCGCTCCTTTTCTATGAACGGGAAAGGGAAACTTCGTTGAAGATAGGAGAGGTATGACCATGGATATCAATCATGCAATCAATCGTCTGCTTCATTATGCTAAACTGCACGGCATGATTACGCGCGAGGATCGCTACTACGCGGCGAACAGCCTGCTCGACCTGCTGCACGCGGATTCTTTCGAGCCGGAGGAGGATATCGACGAGGAGCTGCCGACGGCGGCCCCCATCCTCAAGGACATGCTCGACTATGCCATCAGCAAGGGCGCCATCGAGGATACGCAGGAGCAGCGCGATATCTTTGACACGCGCCTCATGGACTGCGTCATGCCGCGGCCGTCCGAGGTCATCCGCCGCTGGAACAACGACTACGCGCGCAGCCCGCGCGCCGCGACGGACGAATTCTACAAGCTGTCCATCGCGTCGAACTACATCCGCAAGGATCGCATCGACAAGAACATCATCTGGAAGACGGCGACGCCGTACGGTGATCTCGATATCACGATCAACCTGTCGAAGCCGGAGAAGGATCCGAAGGATATCGCGGCCGCGAAGAAGCACGCCTCGACGAGCTATCCGAAATGCCTGCTCTGCCGCGAGAACGAGGGCTATGCGGGCCGCATCGGCTATCCGGCGCGCAAGAACCACCGCCTGATCCCAATCCGCCTGGCCGGCCACCGCTGGTTCATGCAGTACTCTCCGTATACGTATTACAATGAGCACTGCATCGTGCTGAACCGCCGCCATATCCCGATGAAGATCTCGCGCCGCAGCTTCGAGAACCTGCTCGACTTCGTGACGATTCTGCCGCATTACTTCCTCGGGTCGAACGCGGATCTGCCAATCGTCGGCGGCTCTATCCTGACGCACGATCACTATCAGGGCGGCCGCTACACGTTCGCAATGGCGAAGGCACCAATCGAGAAGAGCTACCAGATCAAGGGCTTCGAGAACATCCATATCGGCCGCGTGAAATGGCCGATGTCGGCACTGCGCCTGCGCGCGGACTACGACGATCGCGACGACCTCATCGACCTCGCGACGATGATCCTGAAGAAATGGCGCAAATACTCCGATCCGTCGGTCGATATCCTCGCGGAGACGGATGGGGAGCTGCATAACACGATCACGCCGATCGCGCGCCGCAACGGCGAAGGCTACGAGCTCGACATCGTGCTCCGCAACAACCGCACGACGCCGGAATATCCGCTCGGCATCTTCCATCCGCATGCGGATGTCCATCATATCAAGAAGGAGAACATCGGCTTGATTGAGGTCATGGGCCTCGCGGTGCTGCCGGCACGCCTCAAGGCGGAGATGGCACATCTCGGCGACGAGCTCGTCAAGGGCACGCCGGATATCTCCGGCATGGAGGATATCGCGAAGCACGCGGACTGGTACCAGATGCTTTCGAAGAAGTATCCGGGCGTGACGAGCGACAGCGTCGAGCGCGTCCTCAAGGAGGAGATCGGGCAGGTATTCCTGCGCGTACTGACGGACGCCGGCGTCTACAAGCGCGACGAGCAGGGCATGGCAGCCTTCGACCGCTTCGTCGAGAGCTTGCAGGAGGATTGAACAACTGGCAGGGAGCAGCATGAAGAATACGACGATCATCGATGTAGCAAAAGCGGCGGGGGTCTCCGTAGCGACGGTTTCCCGCGTCGTCAACGGCAACTATCCCGTACGGAATAGCACGCGGGAGCGGGTGCGGAAAGCGATTGACGAACTGCATTACGTGCCGAACGTGCAGGCCCGGGAACTCAATACGCGCCGTTCGTCCATCATCGGCGTCGTATTGCCGAGCCTCTACAATATGTTCTTTGCGGAGGTCATCGACGGCATCGAGGAATTCGTCCGGAAAGACGGCTTCTCGCTGATCCTGAACTGCGCGAAGAACGACCCGAAGCAGGAGATGAACTGCATCAAGGCGCTCGTCGCCCGCAACGTGTCGGGGCTCATCGTCATCAGCCCGAACACCGCGCATATCGAGGAGGGCTTCTACGCGCGCCTCGCGATGCGCATGCCGATCGTCTTCGTCAACGGCTACCACCGGATCCGCGGCGTCTCCTATGTCATGAACGACGAGCGGGCCGGCATGCGGCACGCGCTCGCGTATCTGCTCCGGCTCGGCCACAAGCGCATTCTCTTCGTGCGCGGCGAGAATTCCGATTCGTACGCGATCAAGGAGCAGAGCTATCGCGAGTTCCTCGAGCCGCGCGGTCTGTTTCAGGAGAACTTCATCGTCGATATCGGCGAGGGCAATAGCCTCGATACCGTCGACGATACGCAGAAGGCCCTGCTGACCGCTATCCCGTCCATCGGGCCGACGGCGGTTTGCTGCTGCAACGACCTCATGGCGGTCGGCGCGCTCAACGCGTGCAAGCAGCTCGGCCTGCGCGTGCCGCAGGATATCTCCATCATGGGATACGATAATATCTCGCTTTCGCGGCTCATCTCGCCGAAGCTGACGACCATGGATCAGAATATGTTCCAGCTCGGGGAGAGTGCGGCATCGGTGCTCGTACACTGTATCCGCACGGGAGAGAACCGTCACGTCACGCTCGACAACGTGCTCGTGACGCGCGAATCCACTGCTCCCGTGTCTGCTGAATAATATGGGCCTGTATAGGTGCCCGCCGGAAGACATTCCGGCGGGCACCTGTTTTTTTACCGGATGTTTACGAAAAAAAGGAGGAATATCGGCCTAACATGGGAAAATATAGAGCAGATTGGATAAAAGAATAGGGAATAGGAGGTGAAGCGCTTTGGCGGATCAGGAATCGATGGCCGTGACCGAGGAGGTTCGCAACCTCGCCGCGCGTTCGGCCAAGGCCGCGAAGGAAACGACGGATATGATCGAAATTCTGGGAAAAGAGCAAAAAAAGAGGCCGTACGGAGGGGGCCGCACAGCCAATCGTTTACCTTTTATCCAAGATTCGGATATGAGGTTTAGGGGAATCGCGGAGCTGGATGGGAAATCCAGTTCCAACTCCGAAAGGGTTCGATTCGGAATTTATAGAAAGAATCAAATAGGAACTTGTAAGCTTTTGCTTACAGTTATAGTGTAACGGAAAAAGCCCCGCGGTACAAGCCCTTACGGGGCTTTTGGTAAAGGTTTACGTCCTTGAGATGAAGTACATTTCTTGAAACTTCATCCGGCGCGTTTGTTATCAGAATCAAGCATTTGCCTGTTTCTGGTGCGCCATATTCGGAACGCGCAGGCCGCGCTGGAGGTAGGTGCGCTGCAGGTCGCAGACGCATTGCACGAGAGCGTTCTGCTGATGATGGCGCAGGACGAGGGAGGCACCGATATGCCAGCACGGGCGCGCACCCGGCGTCTCGATTGCCGAGCAGTGGATGACGACGGCGTCGGCGTCGAGCGTGCCGATGCCGGGGAGATCCGGGATGCGCACGCGGATGACCGACGGTACGGGAGCCGCGTGATTCGAGACGAAGCAGAGGCCCCCGCCGCTGAGGTCGACGAGCATGGTGTCGTGGAAGTTATGATGGCTGCCGTGCGCGCCGGCGAGCTTCACCTGCATCGGCAGGGCGAGCGGTACGCGCACATAGGCGCGCTGCTGGACGCGCGCGACGGTCCCCGGCATCTCGAGATACCAGATGGTATCCGGGAGCTTGGAGCTGGAGCGGAATCCGGTCTGGAACCGGTAGGCGCAGCCGTCGCCGGCAATCGTGCAGGAGACCGGCGTCCCGGCATCTGGCGACAGGGCGTAGTCCATCGGGTTCGCCTCGAGGCGCAGGGCGAGCACATGGTTCTGCATTTCCTCGAGTGTCCCGTCGTAGTCCCAGCGGCTGTCCTCAGCGGAGACATGCACGGCCTGCCCGCAGTGCAGCACCTCATCGGCCGGTTTTTCGTCTTGCATCATAAGAATCCCTTCCCCAATCCATCGTTGTCTCATCACGGCTTATCAGAAAGCGGCGTAAAACCCCTGCCTTCAGGTATGGGGATATAAGCCGCGC
>DAIMZO010000022.1:0-33313 GCA_036733925.1 Selenomonadaceae bacterium
GAATGCCGCCCTGTCACGGCGGAGGTCAAGGGTTCAAGTCCCTTTCGGGTCGCCATGCGGAAATAGCTCAGTGGTAGAGCATCACCTTGCCAAGGTGGGGGTCGCGAGTCCGAATCTCGTTTTCCGCTCCATTTGATTTTACCGAATTTCATATAGATGGCGGCGACATAGCCAAGTGGTAAGGCCGAGGACTGCAAATCCTCTATCCTCAGTTCGATTCTGAGTGTCGCCTCCAGATGCGGAAATAGCTCAGTGGTAGAGCACCACCTTGCCAAGGTGGGGGTCGCGAGTCCGAATCTCGTTTTCCGCTCCATTCGACAGATCCGGAACCGCGGAGAGCATGGGAAGCCGTTTTCTCCGTGGTTCTTTTCAACTGTATAAAGAGATGGCGACATAGCCAAGTGGTAAGGCCGAGGACTGCAAATCCTCTATCCTCAGTTCGATTCTGAGTGTCGCCTCCAATGGGAATCCAGCGGCCTGGAAGATTGCTTCCAGGCCTTTTCTCTATTCCAAAGTTTCGATTCGAGCTTGCAAAAGGGGTGTAGCAAATGCCAAAGGAACCCGGGAAAATCACCGATAATCTCCTGCATATCTACGACTACTGCTTCACGGAGACCGTGCCGTACGAGTTCTTCAAGCCGAAGGAGAACCGCGACATCGCCGTGCATCTCGTGGGCAAGAATTACCATTGCTCGCATTGCGGCAAGGTCACGCATATCGACTACCGGCCGCGCCCGCTGACGTATTACTCGAAGGGCAAGCTCGCGGAAGAGCGTGCCGTCTATGAGGAGCTCGGGCTGCCGTTCCCCGCGCGCGGGGAGATCGACGGCGGTATGCCGTTCCAGAACGAGGCCGTCGGGCTTTGCGCGGACTGCGCGGCAAAGCTCTTCGCGGATCCGGAGGAGCCGGCACAGCGCGCCGTGATGCTCGCGGAGCGGCTGCATGGCGAGGATGAGCTCGTGACGGCGCAGGCCCGCAAGGCGATGGAGGATGCGTTCGAGAAATGGCTCGATGGCCTCGGAAGCGTGCAGGAGCTCCTCCGCTGTGACCTCTCGAACTTCAACGCCGTGCGCGACCTCATCTGCGCGGTGATGCTCGAGGATACGGCGGCCGAGCAGGAGACGCTCGATTGCTACCTCGAGAAATCGGGGGCGATTGCCGCGGAGCTCCGCGGCCTGCTCGATGCGCTGCCGGATACCTTCCAGGCGTACACGGCGCGCTCGGTGCTCGTCTACGAGTCGATGAACGACAAGATCTACCACGAGTATACGGTGGCATTCCCTGCGGACGGGACAGAGCCTGCAACCTACTATCTGAAGCGCTCGGTGGAGAAGGAGCGCGTCACGATGTTCCTAGAGCAGCCGCGCGTCGAGACGCTCGAGGATCTCCTGATGGAGGTCGGCTTCCACGGCGAATGGATCGACGCGCTGACGGATCGCGTGAAGGAACTCGAGGCACAGGAGGAAAAATAAATCTATGGCAACGAAAAAGGCCTTTATCGGCGTGTACGGCTGTCAGATGAACGTCAGCGACGCGGAACGTATGGAGGGACAGCTCGAGACGATCGGCTATGCGCGCACGGAGGACATGGCGGCGGCCGACCTGATCCTGATGAACACGTGCTGCGTGCGCGAGACGGCCGAGGACAGGGTCTACGGCAAGATCGGCGAGATCAAGCATCTGAAGGAGAAGAATCCGGCGCTGATCTTCGGCATCACGGGTTGCATGGCGCAGAAAGAGGGCGATGCCCTGATTGCGCGTGCGCCGCATATCGACTTCGTGCTCGGCACGAACAAGGTGCACGAGCTCACGCGCGTCGTGCGCGAGGTCGAGGCGGAGCACGGCCACGTCGTCGACACGAGCCTCGGCGAGACGGAGCTGCCCGAGCAGAATGCGCCGATTGCGCGCGAGGGCAAGCTCTCCGCATGGGTGCCGATCATGTACGGCTGCAACAATTTCTGCACGTACTGCATCGTGCCGTATGTGCGCGGCCGCGAGCGGAGCCGTGCGCCTGAGGACATCGTGCGCGAGGTAGAGCAGGCCGTGCAGCAGGGCTACAAGGAGGTCACGCTGCTCGGGCAGAACGTCAACTCCTACGGGAAGGTCGATGGTAAACCGGGCGCGGCCGACTTTGCCGACCTGCTTGCGATGGTCGACGCGGTGCCGGGCATCGAGCGCGTGCGCTTCATGACCTCGCACCCGAAAGACCTCTCGGACAAGCTCATCGAGACAATCGCAAACGGCAAGCACCTCTGCGAGCACATCCACCTGCCCGTGCAGTACGGCAGCGACAAGGTGCTGCGGGCCATGAACCGCGTCTACACGGTCGAGAGCTACCGGGCGCTCGTCCACCGCATCCGCGCGGCCATCCCGGACGTCGCGCTGACGACCGACCTCATCGTCGGATTCCCTGGCGAGACCGACGAGGACTTCGCCGAGATGCTCGACTTCCTGCGCGAGATCCGCTATGACTCGGCCTATACCTTCCTCTACTCGAAGCGCTCCGGCACGCCCGCCGCGAAGATGGCGGGGCAGGTGCCCGAGGCCGTGAAGAAGGAGCGCCTGAACGCGCTGATGGCCGTGCAGAACGAGATTTCGAAAGAGATCAACGACAAGCTCCTCGGCACCGAGCAGGAGATCATGGTCGAGGGCCCGAGCAAGCACGACGAAGCCGTCTGGCAGGGCCGCACGCGGCAGAACAAGCTCGTGTTGTTCCCGCACGCCGGCGAAGCCCCCGGCGACTTCGTCCGCATCCGCATCACCCACCCGCAGACCTGGGTGCTCAAAGGGGAGGTCGTGCGCCCATAAACGGATTGGCAAATTCCCGTTTTCGGATTTGCCCCGTCATGCTATAATAGTGGCATAGAGAAGTATTTTCATTTGATGATTCTGGAGGTGCGTGCGGGCGTGGAACTTACACCGATGATGCAGCAGTATATGGCGACGAAGGAGCAGCATCCGGACGAGATCCTGTTTTTCCGGCTCGGGGATTTCTACGAGATGTTCTTTGACGACGCGCGCCTCGTGTCGAAGGAGCTCGGCCTGACGCTGACGAGCCGCAGCGGCAACAAGGACAAGGCACCGATGTGCGGCATCCCGTACCATGCGGCAGAGTCGTATGTGAACCGCCTGATCGCGAAGGGGTACAAGATCGCAATCGCCGAGCAGATCGGCGACCCGAAGGCGAAGGGCCTGACGAAGCGCGAGGTCATCAAGATCGTGACGCCGGGCACGGTGCTCACGGAGGGCGCGCTCAAGGGCAAGGCCAACAACTATATCGCCCTCGTCTATGAGCCGGAGGCGGACGGAAAAACGAAGAAGGAGCGTATCGTGCTCGCCGGTGCGGATATTTCGACCGGCGAGTGTTTTTATGGCCTCTACGATGGCGCGGACCGCCTGCAGAGCCTGCTCGACGAGCTCTACCGCCTCATGATGCCGGAGTTGCTGCTCGTCGGCACGCTCACGTTCCAGGATGCGCTCGATGACTTCCTGAAGCTCCGTCTGCCAAATTGCTCCTACACGCGGATCCCCGAGGTTTCCGCGCATATCGGGGACCGGATCGTCGAGCATTTCGATGCGGCAAACCGGCCGGCGGACGAGGACGCGCAGGCGGCGGTCGCGACGCTCCTCGACTACCTGCACGAGACGGTCAAAACCGACCTTTCGCACTTGCACACGCTGACCTTCCTCGACGCGTCGGAGAACCTGACCGTCGACACCTACACGCTGCGGAACCTTGAGATTACGCGGAACCTGCGCGACGGCGGCAAGAAGAACACGCTCTACGACGTGCTCGACTTTACGGAGACCGCGATGGGGAGCCGCCTGCTGAAGAAATGGCTCGAGTACCCGCTGCTCGACATCGTGCATATCGAGCGGCGGCAGGCGGCAATCGGCGAGCTCGCCGCGGACTTTTCGATGCGCGGCGCCGTGCGCGAGGGGGAAAAGGACATCCACGACTTCGAGCGGCTGCTGACGCGCGTCGAGGTCGGCACGGCAAACGCCCGCGACCTCATCGCGCTTAAGGCCTCGATGCTCGCGCTGCCGGGGCTGAAGCAGGCCCTGCAGGGCGCGAAGGCTCCGCTCCTGCAGCGGGTCGAAAGCCGGATCGAGACGTTCCCCGCGCTCACGGATCTCCTCGAGCGCGCGATTGTAGACGAGCCGGGGCTGACGCTCCGCGAGGGCGGCATCATCAAGAATGGCTATAATGAGGAGCTCGACAGCTACCGCCATATCGCGCATGACAGCAAGGCCATGCTGCAGGAAATCGAGGAGCGCGAGAAGAAGCAGACGGGCATCAAGTCGCTGAAAATCGGCTACAACAAGGTCTTCGGCTACTACATCGAGGTCCGGAAGGGCAGTATCGACCTCGTGCCGGACCGCTACATCCGCAAGCAGACGCTCGTCTCGGCGGAGCGCTACATCACCGAGGAGCTGAAGGAATTCGAGACGAAGATCCTCGGCGCGCAGGAAAAGATTGTGCAGATTGAGTACAACCTGTTCCAGAACGTGCGCGAGACGATAAAGAAAGCGCTGACGCGTGTGCAGCAGACGGCGCGCGCTATCGCCGTGCTCGACGTGCTGATGAGCCTCGCGGAGGCCGCCGCGTCCTACGACTACGTGCGCCCGCGCATGACGAACGACGGCGAGATCCATATTCGCGACGGGCGGCACCCGCTCGTCGAGCGCATCCTGACGCGCGACCTCTTCGTGCCGAACGACACGGACATCACGCACAGGGACTGCGAGATCATGCTGATTACGGGGCCGAACATGGCCGGCAAATCGACCTATATGCGGCAGGTGGCGCTGCTGACGCTCATGGCGCAGATCGGGAGCTTCATCCCGGCGCGCGAGGCGAGCATCTCGCCGGTCGACCGCATCTTCACGCGCATCGGCGCGAGCGACGACCTCGTCAGCGGGCAGTCGACGTTCATGGTCGAGATGAACGAGGTCGCGCAGATCCTGAAATACGCGACGAAGGACAGCTTGATCATCCTCGACGAGATTGGACGCGGCACGAGCACGTTCGACGGCATGAGCATCGCGCGCGCCGTCGTCGAGCATATCGAGCGGCATATCCACGCGAAGACCCTTTTCGCGACGCATTACCATGAGCTGACAGCCATGGAGAATGAAAAGGTCAAGAACTACTGCGTCGCGGTCAAGGAGCGCGGCACGGACGTCGCGTTCCTGCGGCGCATCGTGCGCGGCGCGGCCGACAAATCGTACGGCATCCATGTCGCGCGGCTCGCGGGCCTGCCGAAAAGCGTGACGAAGCGCGCCGAGGTCATCCTGCACGACCTCGAGGCGGAGCAGGCGCAGGGAGGAAACGCGGCAGAAAAGGCTGGCGCAGAAAGCGGCGCGGGAACGATGCCGGCAGAAAAGTCTGGTGCGGGAAGGAACGCGCAGGCAGGGAAGGATCCGGCCACGGCAGAAAAGGACGTGCAGCCCCGGCTCGAGGGCGGCATGGCCTCGCTGTTCTCGTCGTCGCTTTCGGATCAGCTGCTCTCGCTCGACATCATGACCATGACGCCGCTTGAGGCGATGAACGCGCTTTACCAGCTGCAGGAGCAGGCGAAGCGGGAGGAGGGACAGGCATGAGTTCTGCGATCCATCTTTTATCCGACAGCACGATCAACAAGATCGCGGCGGGCGAGGTCGTCGAGCGGCCGGCATCCGTCGTGAAGGAGCTCGTCGAGAACGCGATCGACGCAGGTGCGACGCGCATCGAGGTCGAGATCCTGGCGGGCGGCACGAGCTTCATGCGCGTGACGGATAACGGCAAGGGCATGACGATGGAGGACGCGCGGCTCGCCATCCAGCGGCACGCGACGAGCAAGATTGCGGAGGCGTCCGACCTGCAGACGGTCTCGACGCTCGGCTTCCGCGGCGAGGCCCTGCCGACCATCGCATCGGTCTCGCGCTTCACCCTGCTGACGCGCCGCGACGGCGACGACCTCGGCACGCGCGTCAAGATGACGGGCGGCAAAGACCTTGTGATCGAGGAGGCCGGCACGAGCGTCGGCACGACCGTGCAGGTCGAGGATCTCTTTTTCAACACGCCGGTGCGCAAGAAATTCCTGAAGACGAACCACACGGAGACGAACAAGATCAGCGACTTCCTCGGGAAGCTCGCGCTTTCGCGGCCGGATATCGCGTTCCGCCTGATCAGCAACAACCGGCAGTCCATCGTGACGCCGGGCAACGGCGATGCGCGCGAGACAATCCGCGCCATCTACGGCAGCAAGGTCGAGGAGGCCCTGTTGCCGCTCGAGTTCGTCGGCGAGGAGATTGCGGTCGACGGGTTCATCACGAAGCCCTCGATGCTGCGCGGCAGCCGTGCGTGGCAGACGTTGATCGTCAATGGCCGCGTGATCGGCAACCGCGCGATTGCGAAGGCCATCGACAACGCGTATCGCTCCCTGATCCCGAAAAGCGGCTACCCGTTTGCCCTCATCGGCATCCAGGTGCCGCAGCGCACAATCGATGTCAACGTGCACCCGCAGAAAGCCGAGATGAAGTTTGAGGACGAGAGCGGCGTGTTCCGCGCGGTCTACAAGGCCGTGCGCGACGCAATTCGCGAGGAGGCCGGACAGGATCTCGGAAGCATCGCGGCAGCCGTCGAAAAGCCGAAGATGGAGCTGCCAAAACCTGTGATGGAGTCGTTCGCGTTCCATCCGGCCACGCGGCCATCGGCAGGAATGCCGGGACATCCGGCAGATGGGGCGGCATGCCATGCATCCGGCTATGCGGCAGGGCAAGGCGGCGCGGGCGGCTATGTGCCGCAGACCATCTACGAGGCTGTGCACAGCGGCCACGGGCTTTTCGGCACGGCGGCCGTGCAGTTCGAGGAGGCGCAGCGCCGCATCCGCGAGGAAAAGGGCACGCGCTCGGCGGAGAGCTTCGCGCCCTATGCCGGAGGGGCGGAAAATGCCGGTACGGCAGCTGGCTCCGGTCTGGCGGGTCGCTTTGATGTTGCGGCAAGCGGGGCTGGGAATCCGCCGGAAAGCGATAGGGCGGCAGGTGCAGGGGCAGAGCATGCCCCTGCGCAGCAGGAAGCCCTCGGCGGCACGGGCAGCCTGATCCCAATCGGGCAGGTCGCGCTCACGTACATCATCGCGCAGGACGAGCACGGGCTCTACATCATCGACCAGCACGCGGCGCATGAGCGCATCCTGTTCGACCGGTTCTCTGCCGAGGCCGAGCACATCCCGTCCCAGCAGCTCCTCGTGCACCTCGTGCTCGATTTCGATGCGCGCGAGGCCGCGCTGCTCGCTGAGCACAAGGAGCTCTTCGGGAAGCTCGGCTTCACGATGGAGATGAGCGGTGATAATGAGTTCCGGCTGATGGAGATCCCGGCAGATCTGCAGCCGGGGGAGGCCGAGGACGCCATCCGCGAGATCCTCGCAGGGCTCTTCGAGCGGCACGAGACCAGCGACAAAGAGATCCGGCAGGCCTGCCTCGCGACAACCGCGTGCCGTGCGGCCATCAAGGCGGGCGAGGAGCTCAGCCTGCGGCAGATGCAGCTCCTGCTCGAGGCGCTCGCGGCGACCGCCTACCCGTTCACCTGCCCCCACGGCCGGCCGACCATCCTGAAGTTCTCCGACAAAGATCTCGCCAAGATGTTCCATCGCACCGGCTTCCAGTTCTGAGGAGGTAGAATATGACGAAACATCCTGCGGCCGCGGTGACGACGTCGCGGCAGTCCTCGGCGGAGAACGTCGCGCTCGCGGAGAATGCTGCGCGGGCGCTCGGCCTGCCCTACGTGCCGCGCGGCACGCTGTCCCTCGACGAGATCCGTGAGCGCAGCGGCGCGGGCACCGTCCTCGTCGCGAAGCAGGGCCTCCTGATGCTCGCGGAGCCCGACGGGCAGGAACTCTTCTTCCACCCGAACATGGCGCATCTGCGCATCAAGAACCTGCACCACGGGCAGGGCGACCGCATGGCGGAGGCGATGGGCCTCGCGTCCGGCATGACGGTGCTTGACGGCACGCTCGGCCTCGGCGCCGACGCGATTGTCGCGAGCTTCGTCGTGGGCCCGGCGGGCCATGTCACGGGCGTCGAGTCCTCGCCGCTCGTGCACGCGGTCGTGAGCCGGGGCCTTGCGCACGCGCACGAGGAGAGTCCGCGCGTCGAGCAGGCCATGCGCCGCGTGGGCACCGTCTGCATGGATTCGCTCGACTACCTGCGCGCGCAACCGGATCATAGCGTCGACATCGTCTATTTCGACCCGATGTTCCGGCACCCGTTCTACGAGAGCAAGGCGCTCGCGCCCCTGCGCGGCGTCGCAAACCCCGCGCCGCTCACCCCCGAGCACGTCCGCGAGGCCTGCCGCGTCGCCCGTCGCCGCGTCGTGCTGAAGGAGTCCGCGAAAAGCGGCGAATTCGCGCGCCTCGGCTTCCCCGTCGTCACGGGAGGCAAGTACAGCAAAGTCCACTACGGCGTCCTTTCTCTCTGAGTGCGGCCCCTAAGGCTTGAAACCAACCGCATACAGAGTGTATAATGAAAAAGTCTAAGGGGCGCTGAATCTGTGGCCAAGCCTCCCCATGCGGGTTACGAACGGAAGGGGATTGTACTTTCCCGTTGAGGCAAGGGGGCTGAGCCTTGGCGCAGGCACAGAATGGCCGTATGAGATGGTAGTCAGGGAAGGAGAGATGGCTTTGCGCAGGTATGTTTCACTGGCGGTGACCGCGCTGCTCTTGCTCGCGGTCGTCATCGTCGGCACGGCCTATGCCGTGCGGGCGAAACACCCGCCGGAAAGCCATTTCCAGGCGGAGATCACGGTCTACACGACGATCCCGCAGGAGCACGCCGCGGCGCTCGCCGCAGCCTACGAGAAGCAGGAGCACGTGCGCGTGCATTTCGTGAACCTGACCGGCGATGACCTGCTGAAGAAATTGCAGTCCAGCAAGAAGCCGGAGGCCGCGCTCGTGCTCGCAGACAGCGAGACGCTGCGCAAAGCCTCGGCGGCAGGCGCGTTCCAGCCCTATATCTCCGAGAGCGGCGATCAGGTCGCGGAGGAGTTCCGGCAGGACGATGGCTACTGGACGGGCGTCTGGTACGACCCCGTCGTGTTCTGCTACAATCAGGACTATCTGAAGACGCTCCCCCGCATTCCGGACAACTGGAAAAGCCTTTCCGACCTGCCCGAGGCGCGCTTCGGCGTCACGGACTTCCTCGCGTCTGACGCGGCGGCAAACCTGTTCTGCAGCATGCTGACGGAGTTCGGCGACGCGCGCACGTTCGGCATCTGGCGGAACATCCACCCGCATGTCGTGCAGTATGCGCGCTACCTCTCAAACCCGGTTCGGCAGGCCGGCATGGGCGAGGTCGACGTCGCCGTGGCGGTCGAGAGCGAGACGCTCCGCTACCTGCACGACGGCTATCCGTTGCGCATCGTCTACCCGACGGACGGCACCTCGTTCATCCTGACGGGCACCGGCATCGTGAAGGGGATCTCCGACCGCCAGCGGGTCGAGGCCGAGGCGTTCGCGGACTGGCTGCTGACCGATGACGCACAGCTCGCCTTGCAATCGAACAATTTCTACCTGTTGCCGACGAATCCCGGCACGATGGCTTACCGCCGTTTCCCGGGCAAGAACCTGCAGCTTTTCACGCAGATCCCGGATTTCACGCCGCAGCAGAAGCACGACGCGCTCGACCGCTGGGTCAAGCAGATTCGTTTTGAGTAAAAGCATACAGACAATACGCATAGAAAAAGGGTAAAAGGGAGATATAGGAGGAACCATTTCCATGAAAGCGGGATTCATCAGCTTAGGCTGCTCGAAAAATTTGGTCGATACGGAGGTCATGCTCGGCATCCTGAAGGAGCATGGCATCGAGATCACGACGAACCCGGCGGAGGCCGATATCCTGATCGTCAACACCTGCGCCTTCATCCAGTCGGCGAAAGAGGAGTCCATCACGACCGTGCTGAACATGGCCGACTACAAGGAGACGGGCCGCTGCCGCAGCCTGATCATCGCGGGCTGCCTCGGCCAGCGCTACGGGCAGGAGCTGCTCGACGACATCCCCGAGGCCGACGCGATCATCGGCACGGGTGCCTGGAGCCGCATCATGGAGGCCGTCGAGGAGTCGCTGAAAGGCCGCCGCGTCGTGATCGCGGGCGAGGACAAGTCGCTCTACGATACGAAGACGCCGCGCATCCGCACGACGCCCGGCTACACGGCCTACGTGAAGATCGCGGAGGGGTGCAACAACCGTTGCGCGTTCTGCGCGATCCCATTGATCCGCGGCAAATACCGGAGCCGCACGATCGAGGATATCCGCGAGGAGGTCGAGGAGCTCGTCGCGCAGGGCGTCAAGGAGATCGTGCTGATCGCACAGGACTCGACGGAGTACGGGCGCGACATCTACCATGAGCCGTCGCTCGCGCGGCTGCTCCGGGAGCTCGCGAAGGTCGACGGCATCGCCTGGATCCGCACGCTCTACAGCTATCCGAAATTCTTCACGGACGAGCTCATCGAGACAATCGCCAGCGAGCCGAAGCTCTGCAAATACGTCGACCTGCCGCTCCAGCACGCGCACGACGCGGTGCTCCGCAGCATGCACCGGCCGGACACGCAAGCAGAGATGCGCACGCTCATCGGCAAGCTCCGCAGCCGCATCCCGGGCGTCACGATTCGCTCGACTTTCCTCGTCGGGTTCCCAGGCGAGACGGACTCGCAGTACCAGACCCTGCGGCAGTTCCTTGAGGAGATGAAGCTCGACAAGGTCGGCGTGTTCACGTACTCGCGCGAGGAGGGGACACCGGCCTACGACATGCCGAACCAGATCCCCGAGGAGATCATGCAGGAGCGCTACCACGACCTCATGAGCGTGCAGAGCAAGATTTCCGAGCGCATCAACCAGAGCCTCGAGGGCCGCGAGCTCGACGTGCTGATCGAGGGCCGCGACGAGGAGCAGCCGGATATTGCGGTCGGCCGCTCCTACCGCGAGGCGCCCGACGTCGACGGCCAGGTCTACGTCGAGCAGGCCGGCGACTGCA
This sequence comes from Selenomonadaceae bacterium, assembly GCA_036733925.1. Classification (GTDB taxonomy): domain Bacteria; phylum Bacillota; class Negativicutes; order Selenomonadales; family Selenomonadaceae; genus UBA2897. The sequence continues at coordinate 11,012 of DAIMZO010000022.1, forward strand.
AGCCCGGCGACATCGTCCGCGTGCGCGTCCTGCAAGGCTTCACCTACGACGTCCTCGGCGAGCGCATCGACGACAAAGACGAAGCGAAGTAACAGAAGATGGAAGATACCACAGAAAATCTCGCGCGGCGCATCGAGGAGATCCTGCGCGCGTGCGGCTGGACGGTCGCCTGCGCCGAGTCCTGCACGGGCGGTCTCGTCACGAACCTGCTGACCGACATCCCGGGCAGCTCCGATGTCGTGAAGGGCTCGGTCGTGAGCTACACGAACGCCGTGAAGCACGGCGTCCTCGGCGTCCGCCAGCAGACACTCGATGCCTACGGCGCCGTCTCGCCCGCGACCGCCGAGGAGATGGCGGACGGCGTGCGCCGCGTGATCGGCACCGATATCGCGGTCAGCATCACGGGCAACGCGGGCCCCGGCGCCTCGGAAGGCAAGCCGGTCGGCCTCGTCTATTTCGGCGTGTCCACCGCGGGCGGCACACAGACCTTCTCCGGCCATTTCACGGGCGCGAGGAAGGAAATCAAGGCCGCGGCCGCGAAAGAGATACTCGGGCACCTGCTGCAGGCACTCGAGCGCGCAGACACTTGAGCGGATTCCGCGCCGCGCTTTCCCGGCATATTCCCGGGGTTCTGCGCATTTTTCCGAAAGATTTTTGAGGCATGGCAGGGATGCGGCTTCGTACGTTCCGAAAGAGGGAGTTTTTCGATGCAAGATAAGAAAAAGCGGACCGCCGCTCTGACGGCGCTCGTATGTCTGGCCTGCTCAGGCACGGCTTTCGCCTCGACCGATGTGATGGCCGTCGACATCCAGCAGCTCGAGAAGGCGCCGGGCCTCGTCGTCAATGCGCCGGAGAAGGCGAAGACCTACGAACAGGAAAGCGTCGACGCGTCCGGCAACGTGACGATGTCGATATCGGATAGGGAGCAGGCCGCCGCGGCAAAGGCGGTGCAGACGCACGAGGCCGCCGCAGACATCATGAAGATGCCGCTCCGCTGGGCGAGCGTCGAGGAGCCGTTCCAAGAGCAGCAGGAGGAAAAGGCAAAGGCCAAGAAGAAAGCGCAGCAGCAGAAGACCGCGGCGGCGAAAAAGGCGGAGCAGAAACGCGCCGTCCCCGAGCCCGCGAAGAAGCGCCCTATCATCCTGACCGCCGATGATATGCCGCAGACGGCCGTGAATCCGGCCCTCGCCTACACGCCACAGCCGCCGCGTCCAGAGAAGGTAGCGCCGCAGCGCCGCAAGCCGCACCTTTCGTGGCACGCTACGCACGATGGCAAGCGCCAGCAGCCGCCGGTCACGAAGAAGCCTCTGCTGCCGCAGCCGCCGATCGCCGCGCCGCAGAACACGGGGCGCCCGATGCCGAAGCGGCCGATGCGCCCGCCGATGCCGCCGCGTCCAGACGTTCGCCGTGCCCTGCCGCCGAAGCAGTACCGGCCGCTGCCCGTCCCGAAGAACGTGCGCCTTGCGGCTCTCCCCGACGAGCGCACGCTCCCGGAGACCGACGTCACCGAGCGCCCCGAACCGTTCCGCGGCATCTCCGAGTCGAGCTGGCGCCATATTCAGGCGGGCATCTACGCGATGCAGCTCCAGCTCCGCACCGACATCAGCGAGCCGGCCATCTTCCACTTTGTGCAGATCCTGAACGCCAACACCGGCCTCACGCATCTCCAGAAGCTCCAGTATATCATCGGCTTCGGCTACGCCATCAACCACAGCAGCCTCAGCGACTGGCAGAAAGGCGCCCTCATCGACACCATCGCCCAGACGTTCGACTAAATCCAAACTTTATGCATTGTTTACGCAGTGAATCTCCCACAGCGGCCCGTTTTATGCTATAATGGGGCTTGCTTGTAAAAAATGAAGCTGCGCATTGCAGAAAGTTTGGAGGAAATCACTTATGGATTTGAGTGTTGTCGAGTTATTGAAGACCATCTTTCTCGGCATCGTAGAGGGGCTGACCGAGTGGCTGCCGGTCTCGAGCACGGGCCACATGATCCTCGTCGATGAGTTCATCCAGCTGAACGTCACGACGGCGTTCAAGGACATGTTCCTCGTCGTGATCCAGCTCGGCGCGATCCTCGCCGTCGTCGTGCTGAGTTTCGACAAGCTGAACCCGTTCTCCTCGCAGAAGACGGCGGAGGAGAAGCGCGCGACCTTCTCGCTCTGGGGCAAGGTCATCGTCGCGTGCCTGCCGGCCGCCGTCATCGGCCTGATGTTCAACAAATACATGGAGGAGCACTTCATGACGGCGCAGGTCGTCTCGTTCACCCTGATTCTCTACGGCATCCTGTTCATCGTCGTCGAGAACTACAACAAGACGCGCACGCCGCGCGTCACGGATCTCGACAAGCTTGACTACAAGACGGCGTTCATCATCGGCTGTTTTCAGGTGCTCTCGCTCGTCCCGGGCACGAGCCGCAGCGGCGCGACCATCCTCGGCGGCATTCTGTTTGGCGCGAGCCGTTACGTCGCGACGGAGTTCACGTTCTTTCTCGCAATCCCGGTCATGTTCGGCGCGAGCGGCCTGAAGATGGTCAAGTTCGGCTGGAACTACACGAGCGCGGAGGTCATCATCCTGCTCGTCGGCATGGTCACGGCCTTCATCGTGTCCATCCTGTCCATCCGCTTCCTGTTGCGCTACATCAAGACGAACGACTTCAAGGCGTTCGGCTGGTACCGTATCGCGCTCGGCATCGTCGTCATCCTCTACCTGATCTTCATCGGCGACCCGACGGCGAACGACTGAGGGAAAATGACAGAGAGCTGCGCCATCGGCGGGCTCTCTTTTTGCTTTAGAAAGGAAAAACTATGAAAGTAATCGCAGGTCTTGGCAATCCGGGCGCGGAGTACGCGTGCACGCGGCATAACGCGGGCTTCCTGTTCGTCGACACGCTCGCGGATCATCTCGGCATCACGAACTGGCGCGAAAAGTTCGACGCGCTCGTTGCGGAGGCGCGCATCGGCGCGGAGAAAGTGCTGCTTGTGAAGCCACAGACCTATATGAACGACAGCGGCCGCGCCATAGGCCCAATCCTGAACTTCTACAAGCTGCCCGTCGAGAATCTGATCGTCGCGCACGACGACATGGACATCCCGTGCGGCACCATCCGCATCCGCAAGAAGGGCAGCGCGGGCGGCCACAATGGCATCAAGTCGATCCTCGCAGCGGTCGGCGACGAGCATTTCCCGCGCGTGCGCATCGGCATCGGGCGGCCGAAACCGGGCTGGACGGTCGTCAGCCACGTACTCTCGCGCTTCGAGGGCGAGGACGCGGCGGCCGTGCGGCAGGCCATCGACTACCTGATTCCGGCCGTCGAATGCATCGTGACCGACGGGCCGGACATGGCGATGAACCGCTATAACCCAAAGAAGAAACACCATGCGAAAAAAGAGAAGGAGGCAGGAAACGATGGCGGACAAGAGAAAACATCCGGGTCAGCCGAAGCATAAGCAGGGCGCGAAACACCATCCGGCAGGATTGAAGCATCCGCAGGCAGCGTCCGGGCGCAAGCAGGCCGCGCGCGAGGCCGAGATGCGGAAACAGGCGGCGGCCCTCGACGAGAACGTCTACGCAATCTACGCGGATGAGGACGGCGAGATCCTCGACGCGCCGGGCATGCTTGGCATGGGACGCACGGGCCGCGAGAACGTGCCGCTGCACCCCGATAATCTGATCCCGCTGCCCGACAGCGCCGACCTCATGCTGCTGCCGGATCATGAGGCCGTCGGCATGACGCCGGACGGTGAGGTGCTGCCAATCGCGGGCCTCGCGGTCGCGGCCATCCTGCCGGCCGGCTACACGCGGCTCTATCTGCCGGCCTACGAGCGCGAAGACGGCGCCGCGCGCCTGCCGCTTTACGGCTACACGGCTGTCGTCGTCTACCACGACGCGCTCTATTGCGCGGCGCTCTACACCGACGAGAACGAAAAATGGGATCCCGCGAACTACAACACGCCGGAGCTCCCGAAGCTCGTCAAGCGCACGAAAAAAGACCTGCCCGGCAATCGGATTGTCGAGCAGGTCGGCGGGTGCTCCCTGAAATGGCATTGCCTGACCGCGCAGAACCTCTTTTATCGCCGCTGGGAGTGCGGCATCCCCGCGTCGCCGGTATGCAACGCGAACTGCTTCGGCTGCATCTCCTTGCAGCCGGCCGAGTGTTGCCCGTCGCCGCAGGAGCGCATCAATTTCCGGCCGACGCCCGAGGAGATCGCCGAGGTCGGCATCTATCACCTCTCCGTCGCGCCGGACGGCATCGTGAGCTTCGGACAGGGCTGCGAGGGCGAGCCGACGCTTGCCGCGGACAACATCGCCGCGGGCATCCGCCTCATCCGAGCGAAGACGAAGAAAGGCCAGATCAACATGAACTCGAACGTCGGCTGGACCGAGGGCGTGCGGAAAATCGTCGACGCCGGGCTCGACTCGTTGCGCGTCTCAATCATCTCGGCACGCGACGCCTCCTACGACGCGTACTATCGCGCGAGCTACCACCTCGCGGACGTCAAGCGGTCGATCCGCTACGCGCTCGACCATGGCGTCTACGTCTCGCTGAACCTGCTCTACTTCCCGGGCTTCAACGACCGTGAGGAGGAGCTCTCGGCCTGGCAGGACTTCTTCCGCGAGCTGCCCGTGCAGATGATCCAAGTCCGCAATCTGAACATCGACCCCGACGCGTTCCTCGACATCATGCCGGGGCCCAAGGGGCGCGCCGTCGGCACCAAAGCCTTCCTCGAGACCCTCCACGCCGAGTTCCCCCAGCTCGTCATCGGCTCCTTCAGCCATTATGTAGAATAAAAAATCAATTTACTGGATATCGAAGACCTTCTTGTTGGGGTCTTCTTTTTTCTTCGGCAGCACGACGTGGAGGACGCCGTCCTCGTAGCTCGCGCTGACCTGTTCGTCGTCGAGGTCGTCAATCTCGAAGCTGCGCTCGAACGCCCCCGTGCGGCGCTCGCGGCAGAGGTAGTGCACCTCGCCGTCTGGCTCCTGCCGCTCGGCGCGGATGCGCAGGTATTTCTCATCGTCGTAGGACACCGAGATTTGATTCTTGTGGAAGCCCGGCAGCTCCGCGAACAGCTCGTAGCAGTCCTCCGTGTCGATCACGTCGACGCGGAACGGCGAGAGCGCGCCGCTGACATGGCCGAGCGGGTAGACGGACTGATCCGCTGCGAAATCGAGCGCCTTCTCGAGCACCTCGCGGCCTTTCTCCATATTCTGACGGAACGGGATCGTATGAAATGGCATAGCACGTAACATAAGAATCGCCTCCATAAATATTCGATGGGTGGAAGCTCGCACGGCCTCCACCATTTTCTTTCCTGCTGATAGGATTCGCCGCCGGAGCACGCGATTCCTGCCTGCGCCCTCCGACTTCTGCGCATTTCCATTTGAAACGAACAATATTTTTCCCGATAGCAGGAATTCCGGTAGGAAAAGAGAACTATAACAAGAGAATCAATTATGCGCAAAAGCAATCGGCATAACGGGCGGGGCGGACGGCCCCGCAGACATAGACCGGGATACAGGAGGGGATTCCCATGATGGATGATCGCGACTGGGCATCGTTCAAGCAGATGCTCAAGAAGAAGACGGAGATTGACCTAGACCTCTACAAGGAGCCGCAGATGAAGCGGCGCATCGGCAACCTCGTGAACCGCGGGCATTTCGACTCGTACACGGGGTATTTCCAGCACGTCGTACAGGACAAGGACGAGTTCGCGTCATTCATCGAATACCTGACCATCAACGTCTCGGAGTTTTTCCGCACGCCGGAGAAGTTCGGCAAGCTCGAGACGGACGTCATCCCGGATCTGCTGAAGCGCTCGCCGCGCCTCAACATCTGGAGCGCGGGCTGCTCGATCGGCGCGGAGCCGTACTCGCTCGAGATCATCCTGAAGGAGATGACGCCGGGGGTCAAGCACCGGATCCTCGCGACCGACCTCGACATCGAGATTCTCGCGAAGGCGAAGCGCGGCGTTTACACGGAGAACGAGATTAAGAGCATGTCGCGCGAGCGCCTCGCGAAGTATTTCGACCGGGTCGAGGGCGGCAAGTTCGCGGTGAAGCCGGAGATCAAGGAGGGCATCGAGTTCAAGCGGCACAACCTGCTGAAGGATCCCTTCGAGTCGGGCTTTGACCTGATCCTCTGCCGCAACGTCGTAATCTACTTCACCGAGCAGGCGAAAGACCAGCTCTACGCGAATTTCTTCAAGGCCCTGAAGCCGGGCGGCATCCTGTTCGTCGGCGCGACCGAGGCCATCCTGAACTTCCGGACGCTCGGCTACACGAGCTTCCAGCCGTTCTTCTATCAGAAGCCGCTGGACGCGAAATGAGTCGGCGCATGGGGGATGCTGATGATAGAACGATAGGAGTGCGACGCGCATGATAGCGAGTCCGGACATAGAACAGATGGACGTGGCGGGCCTCCGGGCCCTGCAGCTCGAGCGCCTGCAGAAACAGCTGCGCTGGGCACAGGAAAAGAGCCGGCACTACCAGCAGGCCTTTGCGCAGGCGGGCGTGGGATGGCAGGATCTCCATAGCCTCGACGACCTGCAGCGATTCCCGACGCTCGACGCAATCGCCCTGCGGCAGGTGGACGCGATGGATATCCTGACGCTGCCGCTGTCGCAGGTGCTGCGCGTGGGCTATGTCGGCGCGGAGATGCACCGCGTGATGAAGTTCTACACGGCGGGTGACGTCGCGAGGAACGTCGAGATGATGATGCGCGTCCTGCAGTCGGTCGGCGTGAACCAGACGACCATCGTCGGCCTCCCAATGCACGGCATGGACTCGCGCGGCGCGGATATCCAGTACGCGCTCGAGAACCTCGGCGCGACCGTCGTCGACCTCGGCCCGCAGGAGATGCAGGGCCGGGTGCTCGAGGCGATTCCCGTCGACCTGCTCGTGACGACGCCGCAGCTCGTCATGCAGCTCATCATCCAGCTGCAGACGGCGGGAAAGGACATCGGCGAGCAGGTCATAAGGAAAGTCCTCTGCCTCAACGACATGTCCATCCAGAACCCGATGCAGCGGCATATCGAGAACCGCCTGCAGGCGCATGTCTACAACCTCTACGCGCCGCCGGAGCTCGGCATGGCCGGCATGCTCTACCCGTGCACGGAGCGGCAGGGGCAGCACATCCAGGAGGACTATTTCTGCCCGGAGATCCTTGCGTTCCACAGCGAGAAGCCGGTCGAGACGCCGGGGCAGATGGGCGAGCTCGTCGTGACCACCCTCGCGGCCGAGGCCATGCCGCTCATCCGCTACCGCACCGGCCAGGCCGTCCGCCTCGAGGAGGATTCCTGCGCCTGCGGCCGCACCTTCCGCCGCATCCTGACGCCGATGCTGATGTAGTGACAAAGCCTTCCCCGCAGGAAGGGGCACGAGTCCGAAGGACGAGCGTGCAAAGCTGACCGCGTAAGCGGTGGATGAGGTGTTGCCGCAAACGCTGATGTACATAGAGATGTTTATCCATCTCATTGCCAGCACCTCATCCGGCTGCCCTGTCGGTCAGCCACCTTCCCCTTGGGGGAAGGCTTTTTGTATGGAAAGGGAGAGAAGCGATGACTGCAAAACTGACGGCCCTGCTCGGGCGGAGCGGCTCGGGGAAGACGGCGGCGTGCCTGCGCGCGATGCGCGACCGCCTGCTCGCCGCTCCGGACGGCCCCGCGCTCGTGCTCATCACGCAGGAGCACGAGGTCTATCAGGCCGAGCGGCGCCTCGCGGCCTGCATCCCGGAGGAGGCCGGCCGGGGGTACCTCCGGGCCTACGTCTTCGGCTTCCGGCGCCTCTCCGAGCACGTCCTGCAGGAGACGGGCGGAGCGGCCCTTCCGCGCATCACAGACATCGGCCGCCGCCTGCTCCTCCGCCGCGTGCTCGAGCGCCGGCAGAAAGACCTGACCATCTTCGCGCGCGCCGCGCGGCAGCACGGCTTCGGCGAGGAGCTCGCGGGCATTATCCGGGAATGCAAGAGCTACGGCCTGACCGCAGACGCCCTGCGGGAGATTGGCGAGCAGGTGAAGGATCCGCGCCTCACGGGCAAGCTCCGCGATATGGCGCTTCTTTTGCGTGACTTCGAGGCCGAGATGGTTGGCAAAGCCGCGGACAGCGAGGACCGGCTGCAGGCCTTTGCCGCGCACATCCCCGAGTCCCATCTGCTCCGCGGCGCGGAAATCTGGATCGACGGCTTCACGTTCTTCAACCCGCAGGAGCGCGCCGTGCTCGAGGCGCTCCTTGATGTGGCCGCGGCCGTGCACGTGACCTTCTCGATGGATCCTGACCTCGACAGCCCCCAAAATGTCCGCGAGAGCGGACTTTTTCATCGCGCGTATCAGACGTTCCTGGATCTTGGCGCGCTCGCGAAGCGGGAGGGCACCGTCCTGCACGTCGGCCGCCTGACGGGGAGTCACCGGAGCGCCACAGCGGCGCTCGCCCATATCGAGCGGGAGCTCTTCCATTTCCCGCAGCGCGCGCTCGAGGGGGCGGCGGATGGCGTGCAGATTGTCGAGGCCGCGAACCCGCGCCTTGAGACCGAGGCCGTCGCGGCCGACATCCTGCGCCTGCTGCGCGGCGGCTGTCCTGCGTCCGGCATCGGCGTGCTCGTGCGCGACGAGGAGACCTACATGGGCCTCCTGCGGCGGACATTCCATCTCTACGGCATTCCTTTCTATATGGACAGCAAGCGTGCGGGCATCCACCATCCGCTCGCGGAGCTCCTGCGCTCCGTGTTCGACGCGCTGCGCGGCTGGCGGCCCGAGGCCGTCTTCCGCTGCCTGCGTACGGGCTTCTGGCCCTTGATGCCCGAGGAAATCGACCAGCTAGAGAACTACGTGCTCGCCTACGGCATCCGCGGCGAGAAGCGCTGGACGCGCGAGGAGCCCTGGGACTGGCACCGCCAGCACGACCTCGAGAGCGATGAGATCACGGATGAGCAGAAAGAGCAGCTCGCGCAGATCGACTACTGGCGGCGCACGGCCGCCGCACCGCTCGAGGAACTCGCCAGATCCCTCCGCGGCGCACAGAACGCACGCGAGCAGACCGCCGCGCTCTACGCATTCCTCGAGGCGCTCGAGGTGCCCGCGCATCTCGCGGAGTGGGAACGTCTCGCGCGCGAGGAGGGGCGGCAGGACGATGCGGCCGAGCATCAGAAGATCTGGGGCGACCTCATCGAGCTTTTCGACCAGTTCGTCGCGGTCAGCGGCGAGGAGAAGCTGTCGCTGCGCGACTACGCGGACATCCTTTCGGACGGGCTCGACGGCATGCAGCTCGCGATGATTCCGCCGGGGCTCGACCACGTGACGATTGCGCCCTTTGACCAGAACAGCCTTGCGGGCGCGTGCGCCATCTACATCGTCGGGGCCGTCGAGGGCGTCATGCCGCGCAAAGTCCTTGAGCAGGGGCTCCTGACGGACGCCGACCGGCTGCACCTGCGCGAGATGGGCGTCGAGCTCTCGGGCGGCGGCATCGAGCGCAGCTATGGCGAAAACGCCTTGCTCTACCACGGCTTCACCGAGGCGCGCGACTATCTCTGGGTGTCGTACGCGCTCGCGGACAGCGAGGGCAAGGAACAGCGCCCTTCAAGCCTCATCGGGCGTCTCCACCGCATCCTGCCCGACGCCCCGTTCCGCAGCATCCCGCTCCGGCTGACCGGGGACGAGACTCTCGTGCGCGCCGCGGCCCCGTACCCGGCCCTCAGCGCGATGACCACGGCACTCTGCGCCCTCCGCGAGGGGCGCGCGATCGCGCCGTTCTGGCGCGACGTCTACAACCTGTTCCAGACGGGGGAGGTGCCCGGTACAGAGGACGCCTTTCGCCTGTCGCTCGCGGGCCTTTTCGCGGGCGGCCACGAAAGGCAGATTCCGGTCGCGCTCGCGCGCGAGCTCTATGCGAAGTCCGGCCGCCTGCGCGGCAGCGTCACGCGCTTCGAGGCGTTCCGCAAATGCCCGTTCCAGCATTTCGCGAAATATGGGCTGAAGCTCGGCGAGCGCGAGGAGTTCCGCTATCAGGCGCTCGACCTCGGCGTGCTGCTGCACGGCATCCTGAAGGAGTTCGGCGAGCGTCTCGCGGCCGGGCACCGCATGTGGCGCGACGTGGGCGACGAGGAGACGCACGCGCTCGTCTACGAAATCCTCGGGCGCCTCGCGCCGCGCCTCCGCGGTCAGCTCATGTTCAGCACGGCCTCTTACCAGCACCTGCTCGAGCGCATCGCGCGCACCGCCGAGCGCTCCATCCACCGTCTCATCGCGCTCGACAAAGTCAGCCATTTCCATCCGGCCGCGTTCGAGACCGCGTTCGGCCCCGGCGGCGCGGCTATGCCGCCGCTCAGCGCCGACCTCGACGGCACGAAGCTCGAGGTTGTCGGGCAGATCGACCGTATCGATCAATCCGAAAGCGGCCGCTACTTCCTGATCTATGACTACAAGACGGGTGGCGCGGCAATCAACCTGCTCGAGGTCTACTACGGCCTGCGCCTGCAGCTCCTGACCTACTTGCTCGTCGTGAGCCAGGCGAGGAAAAAGGACGGCGCACTGCCTGCCGGCATGCTCTACTGCTTCCTGCGCTACGAGCTGCTGAACGCCGACACGAGGCTCACGCCCGAGCAGGCCGAGAAAGAACTGCAGAAAAAGCTGCAGATGCCGGGCTGGGTCCTCGCGGACGCAGACGTGATCAAGGCCATCGACGAGACGCTCACGTTCCTGCCCATCTCAGTCAACAAAGACGGCTCCCTCAACAAGAACTCGCGCGCGCATGTCAAGACCGCCGAGGAGTTCCAGACCCTCCTCAACTACGTCCACGTGCTCCTCGAGGACACCGGCCGCCGCATCCTGCAAGGCGAGATGCAGGCGAGCCCTTACCGGCTGAAAGAAGACAACACGGCCTGCAAATACTGCCCATACAAAGACCTCTGCGGCTTCGACCCCGCCCAGGGCAGCGCCTACCGCGACCTCTCCAAGACCGACGACGCAGAACTCATGCGGCAGATCCAGCATCAGATAGAACAGTGAGAAAGGAGCCGGGCAAATGGCTTGGACAGACGAACAACAGGCGGCAATGGATACGCGCGGGAAGAACATCCTCGTCGCGGCGGCGGCGGGTTCCGGCAAGACGGCGGTGCTCGTCGAGCGCATCCTGCGCGAGATCCTCTCGGGCGCGGTCGACGTCGACCGCCTGCTCGTGCTGACCTTCACGAACGCAGCCGCCGCCGAGATGCGCGAACGCATCGGCCTCGCGTTGCAGGACCGCCTCGAGAGCGCGACGGACGCGCAGGAAATTGCGCGCCTCGAGCGGCAGCTCATCCTGCTCTCGGGCGCCTCCATCTCGACTTTCCACTCGTTCTGCCAGCGCATCATCCGGCAGAACATCGACGCGGTCGACATCGACCCGCGCTTCCGTCTCGCAAGTGAGCAGGAGATGACCCTGCTCCGGCAGGACGCCCTTGACCGCGTGCTTGAGACGCAATACGAGGCCGGCGAGCCTGCTTTCCTGCATTTCGTCGACGCCTACGGCGACGACAAGGGCGACGAGCAGGTAAAGGAGATCCTGCTCTCCGTCACGCGCTTCGCGCTCGCGCAGCCTTTCCCGGAGATCTGGCTCGACCGCCAGCCTGCCGCCTACGAGCAGGGCGCTTCGGGCACCCCTTGGCAGAACCCTTGGCTCCGCGCGGCCCGCGGGCGAGTCCTGCGCCTGCTCGCGGACGCGCTCTACGAGGCTGAGCAGGCACAGGACGCCGCCACATCATCCGGGAGCGACGGCTATACGCTCGCGGCGAGTGAAATCGCGCGCGACATCCGGGCCATCCAGACGGCTGTCGAGGACGAGGCCGACTATGCGCTTGTGCAGGAGAGCCTCACGCATTTCACGACGCCGAGCATGTCCTCGAAGCCTTACGCCGACCGCAAGGCGGATTCGGCGATGAAAGATGCGTTCAAGGCGCATCGCGAGCAGGCGAAGAAAGATATCGAGGCGGCGGCCGCCTTTTTTGCGCAGGACGCGGAGGCCATGCGGCAGGATCTCGTCGACGGCGCGGCCGTCATCCGCGAGCTCGTCGCGCTCGTCAAGGCGTTCTACGCCGAGCTGCAGGCATCGAAAAAGGAGAAGAATGTCGCAGACTTTGGTGACCTCGAGCATTTCGCGCTCGAACTGCTGACGGACGGCATGGACGCGGACGGGCATCCCCAGCCGTCGCCGGCCGCGCTCGCCCTGCAGGAGAAATATCAGGAGGTCATGGTCGACGAGTATCAGGACACGAACGGCGTGCAGGAGGCCATCCTCCAGCTCGTGCGCCGCGCGGACGAGCCGAATCTTTTCACCGTCGGTGACGTGAAGCAGAGCATCTACCGCTTCCGCCTCGCAGATCCGAGCCTGTTCCAGCAGAAGCAGAAGACCTATCCGCAGCTCGGGGCGGACTACGCGCTGCTGCACCTGCGCCGGAACTTCCGCAGCCGCGCGCACATCCTCGACTCCATCAACGCGCTGTTCGGGCAGCTCATGAATGAGGAGACCATGGAGATCGGCTACGACGCCGACGAGGCGCTCTACCCGGGCCTCGACTACCCGGAGCCCGCAGACGGCGCGCCGACCCTCGACGGCCCCGTGGAACTTGCCTGGGTCGACACGGGAGACTCCGCGCCGGACGGCATCGAGGCGGAGGCCCTTTATGCCGCCAAACACATCCACGAACTGATGGCCTCCGGCACGCAGGTCTACGACAAGCACGCAAAGGGCTACCGTCCCATCGCCTACCGCGATATCGTGATCCTGCTGCGCACCGTCAGCGGCAAGGCGCAGACCGTGCTTGAGGCGCTCCGCGCGGTGGACATCCCGGCCTACGCGGACATCGACACGGGCTATTTTGAGGCGCAGGAGATCCGCGTCGTGCTCGCGCTCCTCACCTGCCTCGACAACGTGCGGCAGGACATTCCGCTCGCGGCCGTCATGGCCTCGCCAATCGGCGGCTTCTCCATGCAGGAGATTGCGCGGATCCGCCTCGCGAGCGACACGGGCGACCTCTACGCGGCCCTGCTCGCGGCGATGGAGCCCGAGCCCACGAAGAAAATGACGAAAGCCCTCGCGGAGAAGGCGGCGGACTTCCAGACGCGCGTTGCTCGCTGGCGGCGCATGGCCCGCGAGAAATCCGTGCCAGACCTTCTCTGGTTGCTCTACGCCGAGACCGGCTATTACAACTACGTCGGCGGCCTGTCTGGCGGCCTCCTGCGGCAGGCGAACCTCCGCATGCTCGCCGACCGCGCGGCCGACTACGAGCACACGAACTACCGCGGCCTCTACCGGTTCCTCAGGTACATCGACAACTTGCGCAAGGCGGAAACCGACCTTTCGGCGGCCCGCACGCTCGGCGCCGGCGAGAACGTCGTGCGCATCATGAGCATCCACAAGAGCAAGGGCCTCGAGTTTCCCGTCGTGTTCCTGCTCGACATCGACAAGGGCTTCAACCTCTCCGACGCGACGGGCCGGCTGTTCCAGCTGCACCGCACGCTCGGCATTGGGGCGCGCCTCGTCGACACGGAGACCGCGCAGCGCTACAAGACCCTGCCGTGGAAAGCCATCTCCGCCGCCGAGACCGCCGAGAGCAAGGCCGAGGAGCTCCGCGTGCTCTACGTCGCGCTGACCCGCGCGCGCGAAAAGCTCATCCTCGTCACCGCGGCCCCCGCGGACAAATTCGAGAAAAACATCGAAAAATGGGCCGCCGCCTGCGACGCGACAGGGGAGAATCTGCCCCCGTCGATGGTCGAACGCGCCGGCTCCTACCTCCACTGGATTCTGATGGCCCTGCTGCGCCTGCCGGACGGAAAGCCCCTCCGCGAGCTCGCCGGCCTCCCTCTGGGCGATATGCTCGTCATGCCCCAGTACGGGCAGGCCGCATTCAAAGTCCAGCGCATCGGGGCAGGGGAACTCTCGCTCTCTGCCATCCCCGAAGGCGAGAAGAACGCCGCCGCCGAGACCCTCGACGCCGTGCGCCATGGCAAGCCCCTGCCGTCGAGCGAGACAGAAGGCGAGGTACGCGCCATCCTCACCTGGCACTACGATGCCCGCGGCCTCGAGCGCGTCCCCGCCAAACTCTCCGTCACCGAACTCAAACGCCGCCAAGACGAACGCGACCTCACTGCCATGTCGATTACGGCCCTGCACGAAGCGGAGGGGAAGGGTGCGGAGCAGCCAGAGGGGATATACGCGGCGCGGCCCCGCTTCCTGCAGGAACACGCGCGCCGTACCGGCACCGAGTACGGCACCATCCTCCACAGCGTTCTCCAGCACATCAATCTGCATGCCGATATCACCGCGCGGGATCTCGCGGCCCAGCTCGACGAGATGGTGCGCCGCGAGATCCTGACCGCCGCCGACCGCCGCATCGTCCCCGTCCGGCGCATCGAGACCTTCCTCGCGTCCCCCATCGGCGCGCGCATGCGCCATGCGAAAAAAGTCTGGCGCGAGAAGCCCTTCTGCTGCCTGTTCCCGGCCAAGCGCTTCTACCCGGACATCGAGGATGACACAGCCGAGATCTTCATGCAGGGCGTCCTCGACGTCCTCTTCGAGGACGAGGACGGCCGCCTCGTCCTGCTCGACTACAAGACCGACCGCGACCCAGACCCCGCCCACGCGCGCAGCCGCCACGCCCTTCAGATCACCCTCTACCGCGAGGCCGCCTCCCGCATCCTCTGCCGCCCCATCGACGAGGCCTACCTCTACCTCCTCAGTTCCTCCCAGCTCGTCGAGATGTAAAAAAAGGGATGATGCCATGCATCATCCCTTTTGGCGTACGCGCCTCACGCCCCAAGGTCCACGAGCGCGCCGCGCGTTGCGACGCCGAGACTCGCGGACTGCTTGTACGCGCTCGCGACAGCCGCGAACTTCGCGCTGACCTGCGCGTTCGTCTGCTGGAATCGGCTCGAGCCGAGCTTCGTCGAGTTGCCGAAATTCGACGCCTCATAGTAGCTCTTGGCCTTCTCCATGAGCTCCGACGTCTTCTGCGACCCAATCGAGGCGGTCTCGTCGTTGCCGCGCTGGAACTTGCTCGTCCCGATTTTCGTCTCCGTGCCGAAATTCGAGACGCGCGAGTAGTCCCCGGCCCTCTGCGAGATCGTAGACGCCTTCTGCACGCCCGTCGTATCCACGTCGCGGTTCAGCTGCTGGAACGATTTCAGCGTCGTATAGGACGAGTACGCCCCAGAGCTGCCAACACCTGCAATACCCATAGCAATCCCTCGCTTTCCACTAGATCCATCTAAAGCTTTCCGTCAGGTATCCGAGTCCCGTCCATGAGTGGGCCTCCCTTTGCTTCTATTATAAAAGAATGCCGCCGAGAGGACAAGAGATGCCGCCGAATTCCCAGCAAAAATTTACTAGAAAACACAGGCTGCCTTGTCACGGGGGGGGGAATGATATATAATGAGAAGAGCTATACGATTTATGCAATTCGTTAGGACTCTTTTAGGGAATGTAAAAACAAGGGGGTTTATCGATGAAAAAAAGCCTACTGGCTCTCACGCTCGCGGCCATGCTGCTCGCGGGCAACACTGTCCTCGCCGCGCCGACGGCCGACCAGGTCGCAGCCGAGGCAGCCGCTGATCCGGGTGCCTCCGCCGCCTACCGTACGCCGGCAAAGGGTAGCGCGGCAGCAACGCCAGCCACCAAAGCCGCAAAGGCTCGGCCACCGAAGCCGCAGAGCAGCGACCTACAGACCCGCTACGTCGAGTCTAGGGACATCTTCCAGACGGCCTCGCTCCGCAACACGTATGTGTCGCCGGACTACCGCCTGTTCCGCGGAGACACCATGAGTCTGCTCGTCGTCGGCTTCCCTGACGGCATCGGCATCGACAAGATTACCGTCGGCCTTGACGGCTACGTGCAGCTCCCGTACGTCGGCAGCGTCAAGATGGAGGGCCTGACCCTCGACGAGGCCAAGCAGGTCGTCCTGAACTCCCTGAACCAGTACCTGCGCGTCCCAGACCTCACCCTCATGATTACGAAGTACGGTCCGCGCAAAGTCTACGTCATGGGCGAGGTCAAAAACCCCGGCATCCAGGACATGAGCATCGACAACATGAACGCCTACGCGGCGCTCGCCTCCGCCGGCGGCTGGGCCCGCAAAGGCCGCAGCACCCGCATCCAGATCCTGCGCGTCATCGACGGCGTCATGTACTACCGCACCCTCAACATGAAGGCCTACACCATCCGCCACGACCTCACCCAGAACGTTGCCCTCGAGAACGGCGACATCCTCTACGTGCCGAAGACCAACGGCATCAAATTCGACACCGACGTCATGCCATACATCAACGCCTGGATCATGTACAAAGCCCTCGTCGACGACTGACGCAGGACATAGAATCGGGAATAGGATAAGGGGAATTTTTCGTTGATACGGATCAAACAGACTTGGCAGGCGAGAATCAACCAATACGTGACACCGTTTTTCCTGCTTTTCGCGGATTTTCTCGTCTGTTATGCCGCGGCAATCCTGTCCGCGGATATCGTGGAACGGGTAGTGGGAGACCCGCTCCTCGTCGGCAGAGCCTGGTACAGCGTCCTGCCATGCGTATTCATCCTGTACATGATACCGATGCGGATGTACCGGGCAAGGTATGTCCTGCGCGAAGCCACCGTCCGGGTGTTCCGCGCATCCTTCTATACGATCGTGACGGTCATCGTGCTCGACTACCTCATCTCCGGCGAACAGATCACCATCCCACGCGGGTTCCTGCTCACCTATTGGGCGATGAGCTACGGCTTCGTTTGCCTCGGACGCATCGCCTCACGCGATATCCTCCAGAGATTCGGGATCTGGAAGAACACGGTCATCATCATCGGCGCCGGCAAGACGGCGGAACGCTTCATCAAGGCATTCTCGAGGAACTACGAGATCGTCGGCTTCATCGATGACGATACGAGCCGGCTGCTCCTGCAGCACTATCCGTGCCTCGGCGGCTTTGCCGATATCCGCGGCATCCTGCACCAGCACCCGGTACAGGAAGTCGTCCTCGCGACGCCGGGCCTCTCGAAGAAGGAGCAGACCACGCTCTTCTACCTCGTGCAGCCCTACGTCCGCAGCGTCTCGGTCATCCCGAACATCTTCGGCGTGCCAATCGGCAACGTCGAGCTCGAGAGCAGCCTTGACGACCGCCTGCTCGTCATCAAGACGCGCAACAACCTGAACAGTCTCAGCAACCAGCTGCTGAAGCGCGCGTTCGACCTTGTGCTCGGTTCGGTCATCGCCGTGCTGATCTCGCCCGTCCTGCTCGTGCTGACTGTCCTCATCAAGCTGGATTCGAACGGCCCTGCCTTTTACAATGCCGCACGCATCGGCAAGGGCGGCAAGACGTTCAAATGTTATAAATTCCGTTCCATGTATCAGGACTCCGACCGCATCCTGCTCGACTTCCTCGGCAAGCATCCCGAGGCCGAGGAGGAATGGCGCGAGTTCCAGAAGCTCCGCGGCGACGATCCGCGCGTCACGCATGTCGGCAAATTCATCCGCAAATACAGCCTCGATGAACTGCCACAGATCTTCAACGTGCTGAAAGGTGAGATGAGCCTCGTCGGCCCGCGCCCCTACCTGCCACGCGAGAAAGAGAAGATCGGTCGGTACCTGCCCGTCATCTGCATGACGACCCCCGGCATCACCGGCCTCTGGCAGGTCAGCGGCCGCAGCAACATCAGCTTCCACGGACGCCTGCACCTCGACGCCTGGTACGTCCGCAACTGGAGCCTATGGCAGGACATCGTCATCCTATGCCGCACCTTCGGCGTCGTATTCGCCAAGAAAGGTGCCTACTGACAAGCAAAGAATCACCGAATATCGAGAGAGCAAAGAAAAGGAGTGGACCCTTTGGAACCTTTGGAAAAAGAAGAAAGCATCGACCTCGGCAAGCTCGCCCGCGTCATCGCCGCGCGCAAGAAGACCGTCGGCGGCATCATCCTCGGCTGCACCGTCCTCGCCACCGGCATCGCCTTCGTTCTGCCGAAACAATATGAGTCGACCACCCTCGTCCAGACCCGCAGCGCAGACAAGCAGATCGGCCAGGCGGCCGCCGCCATGGCCGCGCTCGGTGTCGGCGGCAACACCGCCAGCCCGACCACGAACTACATCGAGCTCATGAAGTCCCGCACCGTCCTCGACCCGATCATCGACGAGCTCTACGCGGACAAAGACCCGAAGAAGCGGCCAGACGCCGCCGGCTTCGCGAAATCGAGCCTCGACATCAAGAACACGAAGGGCACCAACCTCATCACCGTCACGGCGAAGGCCAAGACCCCGGAGGAGGCACAGCAGATCTCGCAGGAGGTCGTCGACAACTTCCTGAAGCTCCAGACCGACAAGAACCAGCAGACCCAGAGCCTGCTCGTCCAGTTCCTCAACAGCCGCATCGACGAGGCCAAGAAAGACTCTGACGAGGCCGCGCAGAAATTCGCCGACTACGCGCGCGACCACAAGCTCTACAGCCCCGACGACCAGCTGAAGCAGGCCATCACCCAGTCCTCGGCCTACGACAAATCCATCGCCGACCTCGAGAGCCAGCAGAAATCCGCCCAGGCCCAGTACGACGTCGCCACCGACAAGCTTGGCACACAGCAGGCCGGATCGATTGCCTACAACATCAACGACAACAGCACCGTCCAGAGCATCCGCGGACAGATCGTCGCCAAGGAAGTCGAGCTCACCGGCCTCCGCCAGAAATACACCGACAACCATCCGTCCGTCGTCGCCGCGCAGCAGCAGCTCAGCCAGCTCCAGAGTGACCTCGCCGACGAAGTCCGCTCCGTCGTCGACTCCGGCGCCGCCAGCCTGAACTCTGCCCAGATGGACCTCGTCAAGAACCAGGCCGTCGCCGAGGCCACCATCAGCGCCGCCAAGGCCAGCGAAGACGCCGTCCGCGCCAAGAAAGACGAGATCGACGCCGACGTCAGCAAATACCCCGACGAGATGGTCACCTACCTCGCCCTCAAGAGCGACTCCGAGATCAAGCAGACCATCTACACCAACCTCGTCCAGCAGTGCGAGAACAATAAACTCCAAGAAGCCATGGAATCCATGGACATCCAGGTCATCGACCCCGCCAACCTGCCAGACGAAGACCGCCCCAGCGCCCCCCGCAAAAAACTCATCGCCGCCATCGGCTTCGTCCTAGGGGCCATGATCGCCTTCGGCTACAGTATCCTTGTGTATAGACGGATAGCATGAGCGAAGCTTTCGGTGAGAGGAAATCATCATGATAAAAGTCCTTCATGTTGGCGAATATGCGCAGGGCGGCGTCGCAACCTATATCCAGACGCTCCTGCATCATCCAAATCAGGCGGAAATCGTAGATTATGTCATCTGTGCAAAGAAAAACTCCGCAAAAAAATGGGGGATACCAGAGGAGCATGTATTTTACTACGACTACACGCGAACCCTCCTGCAGATACCGAAAGCCATGCTGGCAGTCCGCAACATCGTCCGTAAAGTAAGACCAGATGTCATTTATTGTCACAGCACGTGGGCCGGGTTCTTTGTCCGCCTGCCGCTGCTCATCTGCAAGAAGCCCTGCCGCATCATCTACAATGCGCACGGCTGGGCGTTCCTGCGTGATACAGCTGAGTGGAAGCGAAAAATCTATGCATGGATTGAACACCTGTTGCTCCTCCGCACCGACAAAGTCATCAACGTATCGAAGTACGAATACCGCGCTGCGGTAAGCTATGGCCTCCCAGCAGAGAAACAGGTCGTCATCTATAGCGGCATATCCCCCGAGCGCCAGCCCATCGACCCGAATGTCAAACTGCCCGCCGGGAGAATCAATCTGCTCTTTGTGGGCAGATTTGACCCCCAAAAAGGGCTCGATATCCTGCTCAAAGCCATGGCCGAGTGCAAGCGCAAAGACCTCCATCTGACCGTCATCGGCGACAACGTCATCGGCGGCACCCACATCGAAAAGAAAGACACCGAAAACGTCACCTTCCTTGGCTGGATCCCCCACGACAAACTCGGCAGCTACTACAACGCCTGCGACGCCGTCATCATGCCAAGCCGTTGGGAAGCCTTTGGTTTGACGGCGGTGGAGGCCATGAAATATGGAAAGGCTGTCATTGCTAGTAATAAAGGCGCTCTTCCAGAGTTAGTCCAAAGTGGGAAAATTGGATATATCGTTGATTTGAACAAGAGAGAGGTTCTCAGATTATTGGGAAGACTGGATAGGGAAACGTTGATTACAATGGGAAATAATGCAGAGAAGCGGTTTGTCGAGTTTTATGAATCAGATGATATGATTCATAAAACAGTTGACGTATATGAAAACGATTCGTGCGAATAAGAGGGAGATTTAAGCAGGTGCGTATTCTTCATATTGGATTGGATAAAACACTTGGCGGTATTGAGCGTTTCTTAATCAATGTCTATAATAATTCGTCGCACGATATAAGAATGGATTTTGTGACGACGGCCGGTAGTTTTCATTATGACTTGAAAAAGATGATTTATCGGGATCATGACTATCATGTTATCCATATCACATCACCGGCTCATATTTTTCGTTATATTAGAGACCTTTACCAATGTATGCGTTTGGGTCGGTACGATGTTATCCATATTCATAAAAATAGCCTAGCAAATCCAATCCCGATTCTCGTAGCGCGTTTATGTTCGGATTCTCCAGTTATCCTGCATTCTCATAATACCAAGCCTAGCACTGGACAGAAACTGGCCATGATTTTGCACTATATTAACAAGCTCCTGTTATCGAGGTTATCCGTCAAAAAAATTGCATGTTCAAAAATAGCGGGGCAATGGTTGTTTTTGGGAAGCAACTTTTCTGTTTTGCATAATGCGATTGATGTAGATCGGTTTGCGTATAACGAAGAGGTAAGACAGTGCATGCGGAAGGAACTGGGCTTAGAGAATTGTTTTGTAATAGGATCTGTTGCGCGCATATCCGATCAAAAGAATCAGTTGTTCATGCTCGACGTCTTGAAGGATATCTTACCCATAAAACCAGAAACTGTACTGGTACTTGTTGGTGGCCCTTTAAGCACAAAAGAAGGGGAAGCATATGATCGGGAGGTGAAACATAAGGTGAACGCATTGGGATTGACAAAATCCGTGCGTTTTCTTGGTGTTCGAGAGGATTCGAATCGAATTTATCAGGCATTGGATGTTTTCTTTTTGCCGTCAAAATATGAAGGCCTATGCATTTCAGCAATAGAGGCACAAGCTTCTGGTCTTCCTTGTGTTGTTTCAAATGTCTTGCCTGATGAAACAAAAGTATCATCAGACTACAAAGCACTTTCTCTATCTGATTCCATATCTGCTTGGGCGGATTGTATCCTTTCTTATCAGAATCATGAGCGTAGGGATAAGCGGGAAATATTGAAACAAGCCGGGTACGATATGCAGAGTTCCATTCTTGATTTAGAGCACATCTATAGGGAATTATCCGATAGGAAGGAGGCTGAGGAAAATGCCGTTTGAGGCAGAAGCAGCATACATATTCACGATTCTATTGATTGTGGCTGGCATTTTGGTCAGAAGGTTCTGGCCGCTCTATATTCTGCAGGTCCTATGGATGATTCTCCTGCTTGGCGGCAACACGTTTTCGCAGGATTATGCGATTAATGAGGCATTGTATACTGCAGCGTCAACGGATACTGCAGATTTTTCTCTTTTGGGTTTTGCCTATCAGGCTACAGCACAGTTTGCTTCACAGAACGGATGGGATTTTGTTGAGTATAATATGGCCATCGCGATACCTTCTGTTCTGCTTATAGCATATATCATATATAAACATGCATGGAATTACAATCTGGCATTTTCCTTAGTGTATTTTTACCCTTTTGCCGAAATGGTTATACAGAAGCGATTCCTTCCTGCAATGGCGCTTAGTCTCGTTGCATTGCAATATTTGAATAGTTCCTCCTGGAAAAGCCAATTGAAATTCTTTTTCTTTTGGATTCTTGCAGTAGGTTTTCACAGTGCTGTCATTTTCTACATCGTTTTTTGGGGACTGGATTTATTCACAAGGCATGGATTGACAACAAAAAAAGAGTATTTGCTTATCGCAGCTTGGTTGGCTCTCTGTTTCGTATCGAGCTTTATACCAGTCGTGGCTGGTATGATTTTCCCTTCAGATAAGATTGAATTATATTTTGAAACCTATGCAGAAAAGTCAAATACTTTTCATTTTCTTTTCTGGGCAGTCCTCCATATATCTGTGGTTGTACTGGTATGGAAAGTCTACCAACGTTTGCCTAAAACACGGTTTTCTAGGCTAGTATGTCGATTGAATTTATATTCGTTATTTATTATTCCATTATATCAAT
>DAIMZO010000022.1:33323-33740 GCA_036733925.1 Selenomonadaceae bacterium
GTGTTTATGCGGTATTTTCGCGATGTGCTTATTTTCGACTATATGTTTTTAGGAGATTTTTTTCCTACGCATCTCGTTATGCGAAAGACATCGTTATATGCCGGAGGTGGCATCGTATTGATTGGCTTCGCTTTTTGTATGATTTGGTATTATCTTGGAATCGGAAACATGACATTCGAGCGGATGATAGCACCTATTTTTGAATCGAATCGTTATATTCTTTAAGTGATGAAGATATTCAATTTGTACATGATAATAGATAGAAGGGAATGAGCTTATGATAAGGATCCGTTCTAAAGGGAGATTAGGGAATCAGCTTTTTATTTACGGGTTTGCTCGCGCAATGCAGGAGCGTTTTCATCAAGGTGTACTTTTTTATGATCGTAAGGATGAGAAGGATCCGATGTGGCATTCCCA
>DAIMZO010000023.1:0-22775 GCA_036733925.1 Selenomonadaceae bacterium
CCTGCTATGAACATTATAACACATATTTCTATTTTATTCCATATATTCAGTAATCATTGATCATCTCCCCTCATTTTTCTGCTTGCCGTTATGTACTTTCTTTTATTCGTCTGCCTTGTCCGGCGCACCGCCCTCGAGCGAATCCGTATGCGTGCCGTATTTCTCATCGCGCGCCTTGTCCTCGCGGTCTATCTGCAAGAGCAGCTCGTGGATATGCGCCCCGTAGTCGAGCGACTTGTCGAGTTCGAAATGCAGCTCCGGCGTGAAGCGCAGGCGGATGCGGTGCCCGATTTCCCGGCGGATGAAGCCGAGCGAGCTCTGCAGCCCCTTCCAGCTGTCTGCAATCTGCTGCTCGCTGCCCATGATGCTGACAAAAACCTTTGCCTCGCGCAGGTCGCCTGTGCATTCCACGCCCGTGACCGTCACGAAGCCGATGCGCGGATCCTTGAGCTCGCGCAGGATGATCTCAGAGATCTCCTGTTTCATGAGTTCCTGTACTTTTTCTACCCGTAACTGGCTCATTTTCTTCGCCTCCTATATCTGTTTTCGTTCTATCCTGGTTTCTTGAATCCCATAGTGACAGGAAAAACCTCCCTCTAGGAGGGAGGACACTTTCCTGCTGTTTTATGCTATTTGCTGACATTCACGGCGCGGAATGAAGCAATTAGTCTTTCTTCTCTTCCGCGGCTTTCTCCGCAGCCTCTTTCTCGGCCTTGGCCTTTGCCTCAGCCTCGCGCTTCTCTGCGGCGGCCTTGTTCGCGTCCGCGATGGAGACTTCAATCTCCTCCATCGTGTACGGCTCGATGATATCGCCCTCGCGGAAATCGCGGAAGTCTACGATAGAGATACCGCACTCATAGCCCGCGTTGACCTCTTTGACCTCATCCTTGAAGCGGCGCAGCGAATCGATCTCGCCGTCGAAGATCTCGACGTTGTCGCGGATGATGCGGATCTTCGAATTGTTGCAGATCTTGCCTTCGAGCACGTAGGAACCAGCGACCAGCGCCTTCGAGAACTTCATGACCTTGCGGATTTCGACGCGGCCCTGAACGACCTCCTTGTACTTCGGCTTGAGCATGCCGCTCATTGCGTCCTTGACGTCGTTGATGACATCGTAGATGACGCGGTACGTACGGATATCGATATTCTCGTTCTCCGCGACCTTGCGCGCATTCGCATCCGGGCGCACGTTGAACGCGATGATAATGGCGTTCGATGCCGAAGCCAGCATGACATCGGACTCGTTGACTGCACCGACGCCGGAATGGACAATCGATACGCGGACCTCGTCGTTCTTGTTGAGCTTGAGCAGCGAGCTCGAGAGCGCCTCGACCGAGCCCTGCACATCGGCCTTGATGACGATATTGAGGTCTTTGATCTCGCCCTCCTGGATTTGATGGAACAGATCGTCGAGCGAAACCTTCTTGGCCTTGACGCGCTCGTTCTTCGCGCGCTCGATGCGGGCCTCCGCGATGGAGCGCGCCTGCTTCTCCTCGAGTGCCGCGAGCACGTCGCCAGCCTCCGGCACGTCGCTGAGGCCGAGGATCTCGACCGGAACCGACGGGCCAGCCTTCTTGACGTTCTCGCCGCGGTCGTTGATCATCGCGCGGACATTGCCGTAGGTCGTGCCGCAGACAACCGAGTCGCCGATGCGGAGTGTACCGTTCTGCACGAGAACCGTCGCAACCGGGCCGCGCCCCTTGTCGAGTTTCGCCTCGACAATGACGCCGCGCGCGTCGCGGTTCGGGTTCGCTTTGAGCTCCTGAACCTCTGCGACGAGCAGGATGTTCTCGAGAAGGTCATCGATGCCGATGCCCTTCTTCGCGGAGATTGGCACCATGATCGTGTCTCCACCGTATTCCTCCGGTACAAGGCCCTGCTCCATGAGCTCGCTCTTGACCTGCTCCGGGTTCGCGCCCGGCTTATCGATCTTGTTGATGGCGACGATGATCGGCACCTTCGCCGATTTCGCGTGGTGGATGGCCTCGATGGTCTGCGGCATGACGCCGTCATCCGCCGCGACGACGAGCACGGCGATATCCGTGATCTGCGCGCCGCGCGCACGCATGGCCGTGAATGCCTCATGGCCCGGCGTATCGAGGAATACAATCTTCTTGCCCTTGCAGTTGACCTGATACGCACCGATATGCTGCGTGATGCCGCCTGCCTCGTGCGTCGTGACATGCGTGTTGCGGATACGGTCGAGCAGGGACGTCTTGCCGTGGTCGACATGGCCCATGACCGTCACGATAGGTGGACGGAGCTTCAGCGACTTCGGATCGTCCTCGATCTCCGGGATTTCCGTCGGATCGACATCTGGCGGCAGCTCCTCGCAGGTGACACCAAATTCCGATGCGACGAGCGCCGCCGTATCGTAGTCGATCTCCTGGTTGATCGTCGCCATGACGCCCATCATGAAAAGCTTCTTGATGACCTCAGCCGCCGTATAGCTCATCTTCGAGGCGAGATCCTTGACCGCGATGGTCTCCGGCAGCTTGATATGCGTCGGACGTGCGATCTCGACTTTCGGCGCCTGCTGCACTGCCTTGCGGTTCTTGCGATCCGCATGGCGGTTCCGGCGCTCCGCGCGGCGATTCTCCCGCCGCTCTGCCCCGCCGAAACGGCTGTGCTCATTGTTCCGGCTGTGCCCGCCGTTGCGCCCGTTGCGGCGGCTGTCGCGGCCCGTATTGCCGCCAGCCGCTGCCGTGCCCTCGCTGAGTGCCGCATTCATCATGCGCGACACGTTGCGTTTCTCATTGCCGCCGTTGTTCCGGCGCCCGTTGCCGCTGTTCCGGTTATCACGGTTCTCGCGGCGTCCGCCATTGCGGTTATCCTGCGGCGTATTGTGCTGAGCCGGCCGCACGACGCGGATGTAGGCATGCGCGCCGGCATGTGCCGACAGTTCCTTCATGGACGCCGGCTTCTTCGGTGCCTCGGGAGCGGATTTCTCCGGCTTTTCCTGCACCTTCTTCTCCTGAGCTGGCTTAGCGGCAGCCATTTCCTTCTTCACAGGTGCCGCCTTGACCGCCGGCTTCGCGCTCTTCGCGGCCTTTCTTTCCTGCGCAGCACCGGCGTGCGTCGCATGCGTCTCCCCGTGATGCCCCGGACGGCCATCGACAGAGTACGACGTAATCGCCGCTTTCTGCTTCTGCGCCTTCGCGGCGGACACCTTCTTCTGGAACGCCTGCTTCACGGCCGCGTAGCCCGCATCGTCAACGCTCGAGAAATTATTCGCCGCCTTGACGCCATTCTCTTTGAGCACGCGCAGCACGTCTTTGCTGTCTGCCTGGAATTCCTTTGCCAACTCATAAACTCTATATTTTGACATCAATCCACCCCCGATGATTCATCGCTTCATCTCATAGCCTGTTCCTCCAAAAGCTGACGGAGCTTCTTCGCAAACCCCGCGTCCGTGAGTGCCGCCATCGCGCGGTACTCCTTTCCCAGACACTGCCCGAGCGTCTCCCGGTTCAGTGCCTCAGCAAAGGGAACCCTGTATGTCCCTGCCAGATGCTGGCAGTCTTTTTTGGTCTCCTCAGCGGCGTCCACCGCGATGATCAGAAAGGCTGCCTGCCCTTTCTTCACCGCTTCCGTCACAGAAAAGCTGCCGGATACGATCCGGCGTGCCCGTGCTGCCATGCTGAGAAGATCCGTGATTTTCTTCTGCTGTTCCGTGAGGTCAGCCATCATGCTTCCCCCTGCGCATCTGCGCTTTCCGCCTCAATCCGGGCGACCTCCGCGCCGAGCATCTCATAGATGGACGCGTCGATCTTCGCCTGGAATGCCCGCTCGAGGCCGTGGTTCCTGCGCGCGGCCTCGAAGCAGGAGCGCTTGCGGCAGATATAGGCGCCATGTCCGGGCTTCTTCCCCGTCGGGTCGACGGAGAACTCCCCTTCCTTGCTGCGGACGATCCGGAGAAGTTCTTTCTTCGGATGGCTCTCCTGGCACCCGAGGCACAGCCGCTGCGGAACCTTCCGCTGTTTCTGCTGCTTCTTCGCCATGCTTATTCTCCTTCCGGAGTCTCGCCCGCGTCATCTGCCGCAGCTTCCGGTGCCGGCAGATTGGCTTCGGAGTCATCTGCTGCAGTGTCCGCGAGAAGCGCCGCATCCTCGGTGGCCTGCGTCTCGCTCTTGATATCGATTTTCCAGCCCGTGAGCTTTGCCGCGAGGCGGGCGTTCTGCCCTTCCTTGCCGATGGCAAGCGAAAGCTGGTAATCCGGAACGACGACGCGCGAAACCTTCTCGTCCTCGTCGACATCGACGGAGACGACCTTGGCCGGGCTCAGCGCACTCGCGATGAACGTCGCCGGATCCTCGCTCCATTTCACGATATCGACCATCTCGCCGCCGAGCTCATCGACGACCGCCTGCACGCGCATGCCGTGCGGGCCGACGCAGGCGCCGACCGGATCGACGCCCTCCTCGTTCGACCAGACCGCAATCTTCGAGCGGCTGCCCGGCTCGCGGGCCACGCTCTTGAGCTCAACCGTGCCGTCCTGGATCTCCGGCACCTCGAGCTCGAACAGGCGCTTCAGCAGGCCCGGATGCGTGCGCGAGAGCACAATCTGCGGGCCTTTTGCCGTGCGGCGCACCTCGACGATATACGCGCGGATCGTGTCGCCATGCTGATAATGCTCGCCCGGAATCTGCTCCTGCGGCGTCATGATGGCCGTCGTCTTGCCGAGGCGGACGAACACGTTGCGCGCCTCGATGTTCTCGACCGTGCCCGTGATGATGTCGTTCTCACGGCCCGCGAACTCCTCGTAGACGTTGCCGCGCTCCGCCTCGCGGATGCGCTGCATAACGACCTGCTTCGCCGTCTGCGCCGCGACGCGGCCGAAGTCACGCGGCGTAACCTCAATCTCGATGACATCGCCGACCT
The DNA here is from genome assembly GCA_036733925.1 of Selenomonadaceae bacterium. Lineage (GTDB taxonomy): Bacteria > Bacillota > Negativicutes > Selenomonadales > Selenomonadaceae > UBA2897. The sequence goes on from DAIMZO010000023.1 coordinate 4,882, forward strand.
CGTAGTCCGGTTTGATCGTGCGCGCCTGCGCGAGGGAGATTTCCTCGATCTCATCGACCGGATCCTCAACGACCGTCTTGATGGCGTAGACATGATACTGCCCCGTCTGACGCGAGAGCTCCACGCGCACGTTCTGTGCCGAGCCGAAGTTCCGCTTGTACGCCGTGATCAGCGCGGTCTCGATGGCCTCGAACAGCACTTCTTCCTCGATGTTCTTCTCTTTCGCGAGCTCGCGGAGTGTCATCAGGAACTCCTGCCCTGCCTGCTCCGGCGTCATTTTCGTTGTCTTTCTTGTCCTTCTAGCCAAGATTGAAATCCTCCCTGTCTATATTCTATCAAAAGTCGATATGCAAGCGGATCTGCGCGATGGACTCCAGCGGCAGTTCCCTCTCATCGAGCTTCAAAGTCTTGCTCTCCGCGTCGTAGCCATTCAGCACCGCGGTGAAGGCCTTCTTGCCATCGAGGAGCGGCTGATACAGCTTGACGTCTACCTTTTTCCCCTGCTCGCGGACGAAGTCGCGCTCCTTCTGCAGCACGCGGTCGATGCCCGGCGAAGAAACCTCGAGAATATACTGCCCCGGTACGACATTTCCTGCATCGAGCTGCTCCTCGAGCTTCTCGCTGAGGGACTGGCAGTCATCGATATCGATGCCGCCCGCCTTGTCGATGTAGACGCGCAGATAGTAATCTTGCTGCTCGCGCACATACTCGACATCCACGAGCTCCAGCTCCGTCTGCCCCTCGAGGAGCTTCGCCGCCATATCATATACCCGGTTCTCGATCTGTTTTCTTCCCATTCTCACACCCCCGCCAGAAAGCCTGACATAAGAGTAAAGAGTGAGCTAGCGCTCACTCTTTACGAAAATTATCATCTTTTCATAAAAACATTCCATATTGGGAAATTCTTCACCCAAACCATGGAACGTATTCAGTATAGCATAACGAAGCTCGCCCCGTCAACACTTTCGCCCGATTATTTCCTAATAGAAGGAAAACCTCCCCACGCGGCCTAAAAAATACAGAAGGAAGGCTATCCGCAAACAGCCTTTCTTCTGTACTCTTGTAAATGCTAATATATAAGTGAACCATTTAATGCCGAGGCAGCCCGTCAGGCTTTCGAGCAGTTCAAGGCTGACTGGAAAGATTATCCGGGCGCCATCGCTGTGTGGGAAACCCATGTGTAGCGCAAAAAAAGAGAAATCTCAACGATTCCCTATGACGATGCCGGCGAAGATCATGGCTATGCCTACCCAGGCCATCAAGGCGACGGGCTCGCCGAGGATGAAGTGCGCGGAGAGCATCGCGATGACGAGTTCGGACGAGGTGAGGATGCCGGCGAGGCCGACGCCGGTATGCGGGATGCCGATGGCGAACAGGAGCGGCGGCAGGGTCACGCCGAGGACGCCGAGAACGAGGCCATAGGGCAGGAGTTGCAGGAATGCCTGCCCGTCGAGCAGGAAGGTCGGTGGCAATAAAAGGAACGTCAGCAGAGCGCTGCCGCATGTCATGACCGTTGCCTTACAGACGGATGGCACCTCGCGCCCGACGGTGGCGTTCAGGAAAAGCGTGATGGCGTAGCTCGCAGCAGCAAGCAGACCGTAAAGAATGCCCTCCGGGTCGGCTGCAAGCGCATGCCCCGAGAGCACGCCGCTCGCGAGGACGGAGCCTGGCAGGAGCAGCAGGACGGCCAGCATCTTCTGGCGGGATGGCATGGCGCGATGCAGAACGGTCTCGAGTAGGAGCGCAATCAGGATATACTGAAACAGCAGTACGACCGCGAAAGACGCGGAGACCGATTCAAGTGCATGATAATAAAAGATTGTAGTACATCCTTCCGGGATGCCGGCGGCGAGCAACACCAAGAGCTGACGCACGGTCATATCGCGTGGCCATGCCCGCCATGCGAACGGAATCAGGAACAACAGCCCGAAGAAAAACTGACCGCTCGAAACGCCGGTCCGGTCGATGCCAGACGCATAGGCAATCTTGACGACGGTAGAAAGTATCCCGAAACATGCTCCGCCGAGAAAGACAATCAGCGCGTAACGATATCTAGACAATAAACTCCCTCCAAAACATTTCTCTGCACAGATCAGCAAGCACAAAAGCACGCAAAAACGCCACACAGTACCGCCCTCGATACTGTGTGGCGAAACGAATTCCCTATACGAACAGAAAAATCCACAACCAAAATGGTTTTCTACCATTCATCTTAGCAAGCAGCTAGTTTTTTGTCAATTCCCCCATTCTCAAAAAATAGGAATATCAGCGTTTCTTGACATTTCCTTCGCCGAATAGGGCACGGAGCTCGCTTAGGACTTCGTCGCTGTCGTCGATCTTGTTTTCCTCCGGGAGTTTCTGCCAACGGCCGGCGGTATGCAGGTAGACCGTGTGGTCTCCGGCATGTTTCTGCAAGATTGCCTGTACAGCCGCCTTTGTTTCCGGGGTGTCTTTATCGCGTGACAACAGGATGTAGTATTCCGGCAGGTATTCGGAGAGATTCCAGAGCTTGTCCGCGAGAATCTTGACGCCGTCATCCTGGTAGTCCGTCTTTCCCTGAATGACGACCGGCGTATCCACGTTGAGCAACGAGAAATAGAGGTTGAAGGTGCGCGGGAAAACGACGACTTCAATGCTTTCGGTGAAATCCTCGAGCGTGACGAAGCACATCGTATCGCCGCGTTTCGTCGTGATGCGCTTTGCCTCGCTGATCATGCCGCCGATGCGCACGGTCTTCTTGTCCGCGATGCCGCCCTGCTTGATGAAGCCGGGCGGCGGCAGATTCTCGAGCTTGCGTTTGTACGAGTCGAGCGGGTGCCCCGTGATATAGAATCCCGTGTTCTCTTTCTCCCATCGCAGTTTTTCCTGCAAGGGCACCTCGGGGATATCCGGCAGGTTGAGGTTGGCCGCACTCTCGAGCTCCTCCTCGCCGAAAAGGCCGAGCTGCCCGGTCTGCACGTCTTTCTGCTGTTGCTGTGCCTCGCTGATGGCCTGGTCGAGGATCGCGAGCAGCTGGCTGCGGCGGGCGCCGAGCGCGTCGAACGCCCCGCATTTGATCAGACTCTCGATGACGCGCTTGTTGACCTGCCCCATATCCACGCGCCCGCAGAAATCGACGAGGCTCTGGAATGGGCCGTCCTGCTCCCGCGCCCCGACGATTGACGCGATAGCCCCGTCACCGACGTTGCGCACGGCGCCGAGCCCGAAGCGGATGGCCTCTCCATCGACGGAGAAGGTCGCGCCGCTCGCGTTGATATCGGGCGGCAGGATCTTGATATGCATGCGACGGCAGAGGTCGATATAGAACGGCACCCTCTGCGTATCCATGATGCTCGTAAGCATCGCCGCCATGAACTCGGACGGATAATGCGCCTTGAGGTAGGCGGTCTGCCAGGCGACCAGCGCATAAGCCGCGGAATGGGATTTATTGAACCCGTAGTCCGCGAAATGCGTGAGCAGGTCGAAAATCGTATTCGCGAGGCCCGGCTCGATGCCGTTCTTGTCGCAGCCGTCGAGGAAGTTCTCCTTCTGCGACATCAGGATCTCGGCCTTTTTCTTGCCCATCGCACGGCGCAGCAAATCAGCCTGGCCGAGCGTGAAGCCCGCGAGGACCTGCACGATTTGCATGACCTGCTCCTGATAGAGCACGACGCCGAATGTCTCTTTCAGTATCGGCTCGAGCAGCGGGTGCATATAGGTGACTTCTTTCTCACCGCGGCGGCCCGCGATGAAGTCCTCGACCATGCCGGAGCCGAGCGGCCCCGGCCGGTAGAGCGCGACGGTCGGGATGAGGTCGGCAAAGCAGGTCGGCGCGATGCTCTTGACGAGATTCGTCATACCGGCAGACTCCATCTGGAACACGGCGCCGGTGCGGCCCTCGCAAAGCATCTTCGAAGTTTTTTCATCCGCGAGCGGGATTTTCCGGATGTCAATATCGAGGCCGCGCGTCTTCTTGACGTTCAGCAGCGTATCGCTGATGACGGTCAGCGTGCGCAGGCCGAGGAAGTCCATCTTCAGCAGGCCGAGTTCCTCGACATGGTCTTTGTCGTATTCGGTAATCAGCGTGCCGTCCTCAGAAATCGAGACCGGGATATAATCGGTCAGCGGATGGCGCGCGATCACGACGCCCGCCGCGTGTGTCGAGGAATTGCGCGGCAGACCCTCGACCTTTTTCGCGAGGTCGATCAGATGGTGCACCTGTTCATCGTCCTCGTAGGCCTTCCTGAGCTCGGGAGATGTCTTGAGTGCCTTCTCCAGTGTGATATGCAGTTCCGTCGGCACGAGCTTCGCAATCTTCGAGACCTCGTTATAGGGCATATTGAGCACGCGGCCGACGTCGCGGATGGCGCCCTTTGCGGCCATCGTGCCGAATGTCACAATCTGCGCGACATGGTCGTAGCCATAGCGTTCCTTGACGTAGTCGATGACTTCCCCGCGGCGGATATAGTCGAAGTCGACATCGATATCCGGCATGGACACGCGATCCGGGTTCAGGAAGCGTTCGAACAGCAGGTCGTACTTGAGCGGGTCGATGCTCGTGATGCCGAGGATGTACGCGACGATGGAGCCAGCGGCGGAGCCGCGTCCCGGCCCGACGCCGATACCCTGCTCGCGCGAATGGTTGATGAAGTCCCAGACAATCAGGAAATAGCTGTCATAGCCCATCTTGTGGATGATGCCGAGCTCATAGTCGAGCCGCTCCAGCACTTCCTTCGACGAATCCGGGTAGCGGCGCGGCAGATTCTGCTCGCAGAGCGCGCGCAGATATTCCTCATCGTCCTTGTACGAGGCCGGAATCGGATAGTACGGCAGCTGGATCCTGCCGAACTCAAAATCGACCTGGCAGCGGTCGGCAATCTTCACCGTGTTGTCGAAGGCCTCCGGCAGCTCGGGGAACAACTTGCGCATCTCCCCCTCCGGCTTCAGATAATACGAATCGTTGTTGAACCGCATGCGGTCCGGGTCATCCATTGTCTTGCCCGTCTGCAGGCAGAGCAGGATATCGTGGAACTCGCTGTCCTCGCGGTGCACGTAATGCAGGTCGTTCGTCGCGACGAGGCCGATGCCGTATTTCTTCGCGAGCGCGACGAGGCCCGGCCAGGTCTTCTGCTCCTCGGGCAGATTATGATTCTGTATCTCGAGGAAGAAATTGTCCTTGCCGAAGATGTCGAGGTATTCGCGCACGAGCTCATCGGCGCGCTCCGGATTGTCCTGGATCAGGGCGTTCGGGATTTCGCCGGCGATGCAGGCCGAAAGGCAGATCAGGCCCTCGTGGTATTTTTGCAGGATTTCCTTGTCGATGCGCGGCTTGTAGTAATACCCCTCGATGTTGCCGAGGGATACGAGCTTCACGAGGTTCCGGTAGCCCGTCTGGTTCTCCGCGAGCAGGATCAGGTGGTAGTAGCGGACGCCGTTCACCTCCTGCTTTTCTTTGCAGGAGGTCGGCGCGAGGTAGACTTCGCAGCCGATGATTGGCTTGATGCCCTGGGCCTTGCACGCCTTGTAGAAGTCGATGACGCCATACATCACGCCGTGGTCAGTGATGGCGAGCGCCTTCATGCCGAGCTTCTTCGCCGTCGATACCAGGTCGCCGATGCGGCTCGCGCCATCGAGCAGGCTGAACTCCGTATGCACATGCAGATGCACAAAATGCGCCTCAGGTACAAGGCTCTCCTCGTTCTCCAGGGCCTTTCCGTTTTCTGCCATAGTTCCCCCTTATCTTTCAAAAAAGGCTAAGACACGGCTTCCGCCATATCTTAGCTTTATCTATCCAGTCTTCATTGGAACAGGGCGAGCTGGTCGCTCTCGTCCATGCCATCGAGGCAGCCGTGCTCGCGCAGGATCTCGATATTCGTCTTCGAAATGCCCGTGCGCTTGCGCAGGTTCTCAACGGACGTGAACGCCCCGTTCTTGCGCGCCTCGGCGATGCTGTTCGATGCCTTCGTGCCCATGCCGGCGAGGCTTGCAATCGGCGGCAACAGCGCGTTTCCGTCGATCTGGAACTTCTCCGCGTCGCTGCGGTAGAGGTCGACGTATTCGCAGCTGTAGCCGCGCAGATACATCTCCCATGCCAGCTGCAGGACGATCAGCGTCGCATTCTGCTTCGCATCGAGTTTCTTCTCTTTCGAGGCGGCCTCGAGCGCGTCGATCTGGCTTTTGACGAAATCCTTGCCGCGCGCGATGACGTTCGCGTCGAACTCGTCGGCGCGGATGGAGAAATACGCCGCGTAATACGCGAGCGGATAATGCACCTTGCAATACGCGATGCGGTACGCCATCATGACGTACGCGGTCGCATGCGCGCGCGGGAACAGGTATTTGATTTTCTGGCAGGATTCGATGAACCATTCCGGGATCTTGCCCGCCCGCAGCTTCTCGACGACCTCCGGCGCGATGCCGCGCCCTTTGCGCACCTTCTCCATCGTCTTGAACGACAGCAATGGATCGATGCCATGATGGATCAGATACATCATGATGTCGTCGCGCGCCGATATCGCGTTCTTGATAGTGCAGGTGCCGTTGCGGATGAGTTCCTGCGCGTTGCCGAGCCAGACGTCGGTGCCGTGCGAGAAGCCCGATATGCGTACGAGATCGGAGAAGCAGTCCGGCTTCGTGTCGTCGATCATCTGCCGCGTGAACGGCGTCCGGAACTCCGGGATGCCGAACGTGCCGGACGTCGCGCCGAGTTCATCTGACGTCACGCCGAGCGCCCCGGTTCCCTCGAAGATCGACATCGTCGCCTTATCGTCGAGCGGTATCGTCTTCGGGTCGCGGTGCGTGAGATCCTGCAGCATGCGGATGACCGTCGGGTCATCGTGGCCGAGGATATCGAGCTTGACGAGGCGGCTGGAAATGGAATGGTAATCGAAATGCGTCGTGATCGTCCCGCATTTCATGTCGTTGGCCGGATGCTGGATTGGCGTGAAGAAATGCACGTCCATATTGCGCGGCACAACCATGATGCCAGCCGGATGCTGGCCGGTCGTGCTCTTGACGCCCATGCAGCCGTGCGCGAGCTTGTCGATATAGGAGATATGCTTCTTGACGCCCTTCTCTTCGAAGAACTTCTTGACGTAGCCGAACGCGGTCTTGTCCGCGACGGTCTGGATGGATCCCGCGCGATAGACGTTGTCCTTGCCAAAAAGTACCTCCGTGTACTTATGTGCGACCGGCTGATAGGAGCCGGAGAAATTCAGGTCAATATCCGGAACCTTGTCGCCATCGAAGCCGAGGAATACGGCGAACGGGATATCGTGCCCGTCCTTGATGAGCGGCGTGCCGCAGACCGGGCACTCCTTGTCCGGCAGGTCATAGCCGCAGCCGTACGAACCATCCGTGATGAAGTGGCTGTACTGGCAGTTCGGGCAACGGTAATGCGGCGGCAGCGGGTTGACCTCCGTGATGCCGGTCATCGTCGCGATGAACGACGAGCCGACCGAACCACGCGAGCCGACCAGATAGCCGTCATCGTTCGATTTCTTGACGAGGCGCTGCGCAATGAGATAGAGCACGGAAAAGCCGTGCGCCATGATTGGTTTCAATTCCTGCTCAAGGCGGTCCTGAACGATTTTCGGCAGATTCTCCCCATACATCTTCTTGGCGCGCGAATAGGACATCGACTGGATTTCCTCATCGGCGCCCGGAATCTGCGGCGAATACAGGTCATCCGGAATCGGCTTGAACACCTCGACGCTCTCCGCGATCTTGCGCGGATTCGTCACAACGGCCTCATAGGCGAGCTCCTCGCCGAGATAGTCGAACTCCTTGAGCATCTCCTCGGTCGTCCGCAGATAAAGCGGCGGCTGCATTTCCGCATCGGAAAAGCCCTTGCCTTTCTGGATGATGGCACGGTAGATCTGATCTTCCGGATTCAGGAAATGCACGTCGCAGGTCGCGACGAGCATCTTGCCGAGCTTCTTCGCGAGTTCCGCGACTTTCAGGTTGATGGCGCGCAGATCATCGTCCGTCTCGATATCCGGGAAATTCGGGCTGCGCTTCAGGAAGTCGTTGTTGTGGATTGGCTGGATCTCGAGATAATCGTAAAAGGATGCAATCTTCAAGAGATCCTCTTCCGGCTGCTTCTCTTCGATGGCCCGGATCAGCTCGCCCGCCTCGCAGGCAGAGCCGATCAGCAGGCCATCGCGGTATTCCTCCACGATCCGCTTCGGCAGGCGCGGCTGACGATGGAAATACTTGAGATGCGACAGGGAAACCATCTGATAGAGGTTCCGCAAGCCGTTCGGGTTCTTCGCGATGAAGATGATATGGTTGGCTTTCTTCTGCTCGTAGTTGTCTCCGGTCAGATAGCCTTCCATGCCGTAAATGATCTTGATGTCGAGCTTCTTGTCCTTGATGACTTTCGCCGCATTCGGGAAAGCCTGCACGACGCCGTGGTCGGTGATCGCGATGGCCGGCCAGCCCCAGCGGGCCGCCGTGCTGACCAGATCCTCCACGGAATCGACCGCATCCATCGCGGACATGGTCGTATGCGCGTGGAGTTCGACGCGCTTGACCTCGGCGTGATCCTCCCGGAACGTCTTCTCCTTCTTCGCGAGGCTGTCGACGAACAGCACGTATTCGTTCTGGTACGTGTCGAAGCGCACGGATCCGCGGACGCGGACGAGCATGCCCTCCTTGAGTTTCGGAAGGATATCCTCGAGCGTCTTCTCCTCGCCGTTCTTGCCGCGCTTCGGCTTGAAGAATTTCTTGCAGCTGATGCCGTCGGTGCTGTCCGCGAGGCAGAAGGTCAGCAGCTTCGTCCCGGTCTTGAACTCAATGGTCTTGATGCCGGAGCCCGCGCCCTCGCCGATGGTTCCCTCGAGGATGACGTTCTTCGTCTCTCCCTCGAGTTCCGCAATCGTCTTGACCTCGCCGCGAACCCCGCGGCCGAAGATCAGATTGCCGGTGTCCGCCAGGACAACCGGGCTCTGGAACGGCGCGGCCGGCTTCTGCCGCTCGGGCTTTTTCGCCGCCGTACGCTCTTTTTTCTTTTTCCGCTGTTCCTGCTGCTTTTCCTCGGCTGCCTTGCGTCTTGCACGGCGGAGTTCCGGCGTATCGACCGCTTCCTCGATGGGTTCCTCCTCCATCTGTTCGAGCTGTTCGAGGACCTCGTAACAGGCAGAGGCTTTCACCACACAGGAATAGCCGAGGAAATTCGAGATGATCTCCTGCATGACCGGGATAGTGCCATGCGTCTTCAGGACATCGACGCCGAAATCACCGGCCACCTTCAGCTCGATGATGTTGTCCTTCACCTCATAGGTGCAGCGCTTGAGTGCCTGATAGACCGTGATGTTGTCCTGCGCGGAACGCCGGATGACCTTGGTCCAGACCTTGTGCAGGGACGTATCGATATCCACGACGTCCTGATAGAACGTCACCTCATGGATGCCATATTTCTTTTCAATATGCGCGCCGATGCTGCGGAGCAATGCATCCGGCAGCAGGGACTCCACCGCGAGCGCGATTTCCCAAGTCCCCGCCTCCGGGCAGACCTCCACATGGCGGATTGAGGTTTTCTCTAGTTCTTCCCGCTCCTTGTCCGGGATCATGAGTCCCTCGAGGAAGGTAAAGAGCATGTTCTTCTTTTCTGGAACGATACGTACTTTTTTCATCTTGCACCTGTCAAAAGCAAAGGGCCTACCAAATCACTGCCCTTCTGCGATACGCTTCAGCGTCTCAAGAATCAGATTGACCTGCGGCTCCACCGTATCGAGCATCAGTTTCTCATTCGGGCTGTGGATGTCGACCGTCGTCACACCGATGGAAACCATGTCGAGTTCCGGGTTCTTCTGGAAATGCCAGCCGCATTCGAGGCCCGCGTGAATCGTCTCGACCTTCATATCTTTGCCGGTCTGCTCCTTGAAGATTTCCGGCATCATCTTCGCCAGACGGCTGTTCTTGTTTTCCTTCCAGCCCGGAGATTTCGTGCCCGGTTTCAGCGTGAATCCGGTGAGCTTCGCCATGGTCTCCGCCGCGAGGATAATCTCATCGAGCTTGTCGTCGCTCGCGGAACGCGGGAAGTATTTCACGCCAATGGTATCATCGTCCATCGTGACCACCGCGAGGTTGGCCGATGTCTCGACGAGCCCCGGGATCACGGTCGACATCGCGAACACACCGGTATGCAGGGTCGTCAGCAGGCTCAGCAGGCGCTCCGCATCGCCGGCCTTCAGGACTTTTCCCGGCATATCCACAGATTCCAGCACGAACTCGATTGCCGGGTCAACATCGCCGTAAATGCGCATATAGCGCGCCTTTTCCTCCGTGAGGACCTCCTGCAGGGCATCCTCATCGAGATCCGACGCGAAAACAACCGACGCGAGATTCGGGATTGCGTTATGCGCTTTGCCGCCCGTAAAGGATGCGAGCTCGACCGCGCCCTTCTGCTGGATGCCGCGGATCGCGAGAGCGAGCGTGCGGATCGCGTTGCCGCGCCCGTCGCCGATGCGCTCACCGGAATGGCCGCCGAGCAGTCCGCGGACCGTGAGCTTCCAAGCCTTCGGTGCCGTCGGCTCCTCAAACGGAACCTTGCGGTAGAAATCGAGGTTGACGCTGCCCGCGCTGCCGACCGTCAATTCGTCGTAGTTTTCGCTGTCGCAGTTGATCAGATATTCCGCGTCGCGCAGATATTTCGCCTCGAGGCCGATGGCGCCCGTCATATTGACTTCCTCATCCGTCGTCGCAATCAGACGGAGCGGGCCATGCTCCTTGGCATGTTTCAGGATATAGATGCCCTCGGCGATGCCGCTGCCATCATCCGAGCCGAGGCTCGTCCCAACAGCTTCGAGGTATTTCTCCGTGCGGTGCAGCTTGATGGGGTCGTGCAGCGGGTCATAGGAAACGCCCTCCTCCGCGACGCATACCATATCCATGTGGCATTGCAGGATTGTGCGCGGCACGTTCTCGTATCCAGCCGAGGCCGGCGCGTCCGCGATGATGTTGTTGTGTGCGTCCTGCACGACCGTAAAGCCGGCATCCGTTAGATATTTCTTCAAGAAATCGCTGACCGCCTGCTCATGGCCCGACTTGCGCGGAATCGCGGCGAGATGGCTGAATTCTTCCAAGACACCCTCTAATACTTCACTGTTCTTACCCATTCCAGATGATCTCCTTTTCGTAGGGGAAATGCCGTGGCAGCCCCCTTCATAATCCAAGACTTAGTATACACCATGGAAAGCAAAAAAGCTAGGACATACTGACGCATGCCTAGCTTCTGTTTCCCGTCTATTCTGTTCTCACAGCTGCTCAGTCCGGCAGCGACGCGATGGCTTCCTCAATGTTCACGCCATTCGGGACATAGAGCACAATCTTGCCCGTGATGCGCTTAGCCGAACCGTCGAGCACATAGCAGACGCCGTTCACGAAGTCGCAGAGACGGCGCTGCTCATCGACCGCGACCTTCTCATAATTCACGACCGCGGCTTTCCCGGCCTTGAGGTCATCCGCAATATGCGGCACCTCGTCAAAGCGCTCCGGCGCATAAATCTGCACCGTCAATTTCACGGCCTTCGTCGTATGAACCGTAAGATGCGGGCGGCTCGTGCGGCCAGCATACTTCACCGAACTGTCCACCGACTCTTCCTCCTCATCTCCGGCCTCGTCATAATACACCGTGCCGCCATTCGCGACCTGACGAGATGAACCGTAACGAACCTTCTCCTGTTCCTTGGATTTCTCCGCAGGGATCTCGCGGATGTCCTCTGCCTTCTCCTCGACCTCCACGTCTTGCAATGGCATAACGACATCAGCAAAACTCGTCATCGTTTTCGTAATCTTGTCTTTGAATCCCTGAAAATCCATACGCGGTCGTCCTTCCAATGGCCCATCTCTATAACAATAAAATCAATGAAATCGAAACAATTCCAATTACCCATTCAACTTTCTCTATGTTACCATAAATCAGCACCAGCGTCAACAAATATATCCTAAAAAACCGCTGTTTTTCCACTTTTTGCATAGTCTATCCTGCCTATACGTTACAACGTATTCAGCGGGTCGATATCGATGGCGACGTCCGTGCGCAGATGCAGTTTTTCTTTCCGCAGGAATTGACGCGCCGCGGGGAGATCTGCGGTCTTGACTAGCACGACATAGCGGTAGGTATCCCGGAATCTCGCGATGACGGCAGGCGCCGGGCCGATAATCTGCTGCGCCTCCTGCCCGCGGAATTCTTTCTGGAATGCGTGCACGAAATTCAACGCCCGTGCCTGTGCCGTCGTATCCTTCTTGTCCTGGAACAGCAATTTGATCAGACGGCTGTAAGGCGGATAGAACAGGGCTTTGCGCAGGGCGAGCTCCTGCCGGCAGAACGCCTCATAGTCCTGCCGGATGCCGCACTGCACGGCGTAGTGATCGGGATTGTACGTCTGGATGATGACCTGCCCGCGGACATGACCGCGGCCCGCACGGCCCGCCGTCTGCGTGATCAGCATGAAGCAGCGCTCCGCCGCGCGGAAGTCCGGCATGTGCAGGCTCGAGTCGGCAGAAATCACGCCGACCGCCGTGACGTTCGGGATATCGTGCCCTTTCGCGACCATCTGCGTGCCGAGCAGGATATCGTAGTCATGCCGCCGGAAGCGCTCGAGGATGTTCTGATGCGCGAATTTCGTCCCCGTCGTATCCCGGTCCATGCGGATGACCCGCGCCTGCGGGAACGTCTTCCGCAGTTCCTGCTCGAGCTTCTCCGTTCCCGAGCCGAAATACTTGATATAACGCGAACCACATTCCGGACAGATGTCCGGAATCGGCCGGCGGATATCGCAGTGGTGGCATTGCAGCCAGCCTGCTTTCCCGTTCCGTCCCTCGTGGTAGACGAGCGGCAGACCGCAGTCGGGACAGTTCATGACCGTGCCGCAGGAACGGCACATCACGAAGGTCGAGAACCCGCGGCGGTTCAGCATCAGGATGACCTGCTGCCCTGCCTGCACCGTGTCCGCGATCAGCTTCTGCAACGCGCGGGAAAGGATGTTCCGGTTCCCATGCCGCAGCTCCTCACGCATATCGACGCAGTTGACAGTCGGCAGCGGCATATCCCCGATGCGCTTCGGCATGGAGAGCCGTATGAGTTCGCCCTTCCCTGCCCGGTAATACGTCTCAAGCGACGGCGTCGCGCTGCCGAGAACCAATGCCGCGTGATGGATCTGCGCCAGCTTCTCCGCGGCGACGCGCGCGTGATAGCGCGGCGACTCATCCTGCTTGTAGGAGACGTCCTGCTCCTCATCGAGGATGATCAGGCCGATGTTCCCCGCCGGCGTGAAGAGTGCCGAGCGCGCCCCGATAATCACGCCCGCCTCGCCCCGGCGAGCGCGGAGCATCGCGTCGTTGCGCTCCGACAGCGAGAGCTGGCTGTGCACGACGAGGATATCCTCGCCGAAATAAGCCTTGAACGCCATGACGACCTGCCCGGTCAATGCGATCTCCGGCACAAGCACGACGACCTGCCGGCCCATGGAGCGCGCTTTGCGCGCGAGCTCGATGTAGACCTGCGTCTTCCCGCTCCCCGTCACGCCATGCAGAAGGAATCCCTGATACTTCCGCGCTTCCATATAGGGATAGACCGCCTGTACCGCGCTCTGCTGTTCCTCCGTCAGCGAGAAGATCTCGGGCTTCCGCCCGGGCACCTGTTGATAGCTGTCGCGCAGGACGCGCCGTCTGCGAATCTTGAGCACCCCGGTTGCCGCCGCTTCATGAATCACGGTACGGGAAAAGCCGGCCTGCTGGAGTTCTGCGATTGGCCAATCCTTTTTGTCCGCAGAGGGATTCGTCAGGAAGCGCAGGAGCTCCAGCTGCTTTTTCCTGCGGCGGAATTCCTCGAAGATTCCCTCGGTCAGCGTTTTTGCAAGACTGACGATCTCCTCGTATTTCGCCTTCTCCCGCTTCATCGCGAGATATTCCCGACGCAGCAGGCCATAGCGCAGCATCTGCTCCAGTAGGTGCGGCAACATCTCAGATAGCTCCGGGAACTGTTTCCGGAGCTCGCTCTCTTTATGTGCGCCCTCCTCGGATAGGAACGCATAGATATTCCTCGTATTCTCCGCCTGCAGGAGCAGCTCGCCGCGCTCCGGTGACGGCCATTCCTCCTGCGGCACCGCCGCGAAGACCACGGAGATCTTCAAGCCGCTTTTTCCCGGCATGAAGAGGCGCATGGTCTCCGCCAGCGAGCACAGGTAGAAGTCCGCCATCCACTTTGCCGCATCCAGCATCTCCGGCGTGAACCACGCTTCCTCATCGACGACGCCCTGGATATCCTTGAGTTTCTTGCGGAGCCACTCGTCAATGGCATCCTCCGCTTCCTCGTGCGTATGGAGGATGAATCCCTCGACCTTGCGGCCGCCGAAAGGCACAAAAACGCGCCAGCCCGGCCCCAGATAGGAAAACGCGGCTGGCACGCGATAGGTGAACGCGGAGGAAATACTCTTTACCGGGATATTGACAAAAACATCAGCAAGCAGCAAAAAATCATCCACCTCGAATTTCTAATCCTGCACTTCTTGGGAAGAAAAAGCAGGCTGTCCCTCCGCAATGAGCCGGAACAGTGTAGAAAGCATGACCGCCGCAGCTGCCGGCTTGGTCAGATGCGCGTCCATGCCAGCCGCCCGCGACTCCTCGATGTCTTCGGCGAAGGCATTCGCGGACAGGGCGATGATCGGGATTTTCTGCGCGTCCGGATGTGGCAGTTTCCGGATGGTGCGCACCGCGGTAAGACCGTCCATCAGCGGCATCCGGATATCCATCAGGATGGCCGCATATTTCCCCGGCTCCGACCGCGAGAACATATCGATGAGCTGCCACGCGACGGTCAGACCGAGCCCTGTCCCTTTCTGATCCTGCTGGGATTGCGCGTGTTCCTGCTCAAACGGCTCATACATCCGCGACAGGAAACGCCTGCGACATGCCGATGCCGATATCGGATACGATGAACTGGCATTTCCGGCGGTTTCCGCGGGATTCGGACAGGACTTTGGCCTCCAGCCGCACATATCCGCCGCTCGGCGTGAACTTCACGGCATTTGACAAGAGATTCAGCAAGATTTTCGTCAATTTCAGGATATCGACGGAGACCGTCCCGAGCTCCTCGAGCTCGATTTCCGGTTCGAAATGCACACTTGCCGTCATCGCGCTTGTCTGGATCGTGGTGATCAGCCCATCGAGCATATGCTGCGCGAAAACGGCCTGCGGTTCCAGCTTCTTCTTGCCGCTGGCAGTCCTTGAGAGCTTGAGCGTATCGTTGATCAGATTGAGCAGAAGCTTCCCGGAGACCTGAATCTTCTCGAGGTAGGACTGCCGTTTTGCCTCGTCTTTTTCACGCAGCACCAGATCCGTGAATCCGAGAATCCCGTTGAGCGGCGTCCGCATATCGTGGCTGACATTCGACAGGAACGAGGTCTTGGCCTTGTCCGCCGCTTGTGCCTTGCTCAGTGCCGAAATGAGCTGGTCGTTCAGGTCGACGATGCGCTCTGCCGAACCTCATCCGTCACGTCCTCGGAACGGCTTCTCTTCCTGATGCCAGCCCATGTCCTCGTCCGTCTTCCCGATGATCACCAATCCCGACGGGAATTCGTAATAATCGAGGAATGCCCGATTCGCGCCGAGGAAGCCATATGCAGGAACGTGCAGAGTCCCGTGGAAAAGTCCATCATGCGGATATGCTGGCTGTCCCATAAGCAGACAAATACCAGTACCATGGCATCCGAGATCTTCCCGCTGTATATTTCCTTATGGTCTCCCATTTTCTGCCGCCTCCCCTGCTGTCTTCCCTTTCATTTACTTATTGTTGCGGTTCTATGGAATCAAAGATCTTGTCGGCAAGTTTCCCATAATCATCCTCATGCTCTTTCGGATAGGCGATGACGACGAACCAGTATTCGTCATCGAGCGGGACGAAGGCCGCCTTGATGGTCTCCTGCTCGCCCTTCATCTTCGCCTGGATCACCGCCACATTCCCGGCCTTCCCATGGAAATCCTTCTTCTGGATATCGCGCGATGTCTCCGTGATCTGTGCATTCTGCTCGAAGACCTGCAGGAAGGCTGCGACGCGTTCCTCCTGATATTTCTGCACGAAAGCGTCGCCCTTCGCCTGCAGTGCGTCCTTCTTGATTGCAAACGTCGTGAACTGCGTCAGATGGAACGGCATCCCCTTCGCCTGCGTGATTGACCGTTGCGTCAGCGCCGTGATATACGGATTCTCCGGTACCTGCTCCTGCTGCGGCGCACTCTCGAGCGTAAACGGCAGGTCGATTGCGATGGATGTCGCTGCGCCGTCAACATTCTGTTTCGTCAGTTTCGCCTGTCCGCACCCCGCCAAAAGAGCGAGCAACAGCACGAGGCAAAGGCACAGGACAGCCGTTTTCCCGTTCCGGGCATTCCCCATTTTCTCCCATACATCGATTTTTCGCATAAAAAGCCCCTCTCATAAAAAAAGGCGCAAGACGTCAAGGCAATCTTGCATCTCGAATGTATAAGAGTTCGACTTCCCCGGCCCTTTTCCCTCTTTTCTATCAAATTTCTGTCGAAGATATCGCAAATGTTTCCGCGCCGCTTTCACGGCTTGTCCCAAGATACGGACGAGCCTCAGTCCACATTCAGGTCGATGTTGCTGCGGAGCTGGATGGCCTCGGCCACGTGTTCCTCCCGGATCTCCATATGCCCGGACAGATCCGCAATCGTGCGGGAAACCTTCAGGATTCGGTCATACGAGCGCGCCGAGAACTTCATGCGGGAAAATGCGGCCTCGAGCAGCTTCTGTGCGCCCTCGCTGAGAGCACAGGTCTGCTGGATCAGCCGGTGGTTCATCTGCGCGTTGTTGAAAATCCCATACGCGCCGAGCCTTGCCCACTGCCTCTGCCGCGCCGCCGTCACCCGCTCGCGGATCGCGGCCGACGATTCCGCTGGGCGCTTGACCGTGAGCTCCTGATAGCTGACGCGTGACACGCGGATATGGATGTCGATCCGATCGAGTAATGGCCCGGAGAGCTTCCGCGTATAGCGCCGTATCTCCGCCGGCGTGCAGGCGCAACTATGCCCACCGGATTCATCGCCGTGGTACCCGCAGGGGCAAGGGTTCATCGCCGCGACGAGGATGAAGGACGCCGGAAACGTCAGCGTCGCATGCACGCGCGAAATGGTTACTTTCCGATCCTCCAGCGGTTAGCGATGGAAATGACTTCTCATGTTCTTTTGTTCCATGCTCTTGCGGCTTCTTCCAGCTCCCTCCCCGGGTTGTCTCCGAGTCCGAGTGATACTTTCGGGCCGCGCGCGTGGCATTGTTGGCACTTGATGTAGACGCTATGCGCGCCGCCTCCGCGTGCTGCCGTCCTTGTCTTGTACAATTTCCAAAGCGTACCGCCGCAGAACGGGCATGGAAGCATTTCCGGCTTATTCATCCTTGCCGCCTCCGTCTCTGAGTTCGAGCAAGGCAACGGCTTTCTCGCACTTCGCACAGTCCTTGCGGACAAGGGCGACAAATCGCTTTATGACTTCGTACTCCCTGTCGTATGCGCGTATCTGCCGGTTTTTCCGCTGGCACTTGTCCTCCGGCTTTTTCTTCGGACGCCCTGCGCCCGCTTTTACCCAATGCCCATTGTTCCTTCTGCCGTCCTCCGGTGTCCCTGCTTTTCCCATCTTGCTTTTCCTCCCATAATTAATTTCATGCTATACATTATAGCACATGGGAGTCAGAAGTGGGAAACCTCTCCGCGCTCATTGAGCCACCATCCGAGTGGGAGATCTCCGCAATAGAAATATCTATCCCCGCGCTTGATGAACGTGATGTAGGTCCCCCGTGCTTCCTTTTCGTCTCCGAAGCGGCGATGCGAGAATTGCTCGCCCATCTGCAAGTACCCTCGCTCGAGGCTTGCCGGTGGCAACACGTCCATGAAGTGGTTGAAAGTCTC
>DAIMZO010000023.1:22785-25786 GCA_036733925.1 Selenomonadaceae bacterium
GTGCGCGTATTCCGTGTACCCGTATTTGCCGGTCGCCTCCGAGAATTTCTCCCAGCCGGCTAAAGGCTTGTATTCACGGAGACGGACGTATCCTTCCTCCGGGGTGAGTTCGTATGCCTCGACGTCTTTTTCGGAAAGCGGGTGCGTGTAGCAGACGTACCCATAGCACCGTTTCCCGTTCGTAAGCTCGCCGCCGTCGATGTCCTCGAACGTCGCGAATCCTGCTGGCTGACAACCGGGGCTGACCGGCCTCTGCGTCAAGAAGTAGCGATATAATTTCTTACTCATTGTCAAATGCCTCCATTTCGTCCAATTCTTTTCTGACTGCCTCTGCTGCGTATGTCCCGTTGACCGTCGCCTGACGTACCCATGCGCCGCGAGAAGGACTCCAGCGGAAGCGGTGCGCCTTGAGAATGTTGCGGATAGCTGGTTCCGGCTTCCCGTTGAAAATAAACTGCACCCGGTTATCGTCGATGCGGAACGTATAAAGATCGTTCTCTACGTCCTGCGTCGTAGCTGCCTGCTCTTTCATGCGCTCAAGGGCCTTGATGCGGTTCTCAACGCTCTTGATTTTTGCGTTGTTGTTGCGCAACTCGTAGTCCGGAAATCCGATGCGCCCGCAAAAATCCGGCTCCCTGTACTTCGAGATCTGCGCCGCAGGGATGCCGAGCGCGATGAGACGTGCGTCTCCCTTTTCCGTGTCCTTGAGCCGTACCGCCTTGTTGACGTCTTTCATGAAATCCTGATAGTGCTTCAGGAGGTTGAGCTTACCTGTGAGCTTTTCGAGCGCGTCCGGGTCATCACTGCTGATGCCGCCCTTGCCGACCCCCTCTGCCTTACGAGCGTAGTATTCAGCTTTCTTGTTGGCTTCGACGCTCTTGTCAAAGTGGCGGGACATTCTGCCGCGGTATGCGCGGTCCGAACGCTCTGAATGGTGTCCGACGAGGATAGGCTGCCCGAACGGAATCGCGCTCGCCATCTTGTGCGCCGTCTCGTATTCGCTGTTGCTCTCGGCAGTTGCCTCTGCCGCCTTGCGCTCGTAGTACGCTTTCCTGCGCGCGAGCTTTTCTTCGTAACTGTTCATTTTGTTTTCCTCCCTTTTCTCGACCTGCCATCATCAGCACCGGAGCGGTCGGCCTCCGGTGTACGCCCGCGCTTGCATCCCTCCCTCGCGGGCGTTTCGGCTGAAAAGGTTTTGCCTTTAGATGAATCTCTGTTCCTCCGTGTCGTAGGCTCCGTAAGGGCCGTCGATGCGTTCCGGGTTCTCCCAGTCGCAAACCTCGCTGCCGTCCTCTGCCTCCGGGTTTGAAGCCCATTCGACCATGTAGTAGGAAATGTACCCTTCATCGTCGGGGCTTTCACTTGCCTTGATGGCCCGGGCGAAGTATGCGACCTCGCCGCGGTTGTTGTTGTCGGGAAAAGCGTCCTCCAGCAGTACGTATTCCTCGCCATCGAACGTTACCGAACCGAAGTCCTTGATGCTCTGCTTCTTCATGATTATTCCCTCCTGCGCTTACTTGCGCTCGTTGAAATCCGCGACGGCCTCGTTGAGATCTCTGAAATAGTTGCCCCAATATCCCTGATTGCTCTTGCCGTCCCAACGCCATGTGACGTATTGGTCGTCGAACAATGCCAAGATGATGTAGCCCTTCTGCCTCTCGCGGGGCTTGACGGCAATGATTGTGCGGTCTGTAAATGCTTTCTGAGCTGTGAAATTGTCCATCGTGTTTTCCTCCCTCTTAGTGATGCCATTTCTCAACGTAGGTGAGAATCCCGTATTTAGCGAAATTGTTGATATGCTCGACGAAACGTGCTGCCCGCTGCAATTCCTCCGCGGCTTTCGCCATGTCCTCCGGGTTGTCGAAACTGCCTGCGCGGCAAAGGCTTGCTTTTGCGCCGGTGACTTTCATCTGAACACCGCCCTTGACAACGTCTCCAACCTCGACGTCGATGTTAACCTTGACCCAGCTTTCGCTGTCCTGTTTGGTCTGCCATCCGAGGACGCTTAAATCTCCCTCAAGCTGGAATCCGAAGCCGCCTGCGAGGCCTGCAATCTGTTCTTGTACTCTACCCTTAGTCATTTTATGTTCTCCCTTCTGTATTAGCTTGCCATCATCAGGATGCGGGTTGCTATCCCTGCATCGACGGGGCCTCCTTTCCCCGTTTCGGCTTAACGGTAAATGTCGTACATTACGCGGCTGCGCGAATCGTCGTCATTCCACCACTCTGTTTCAAGTAGTTTGACCGTCGCTTTCAGATTCAGCCCGTACCGAGTGTCGGTAAGTGTTTCGTAGACTGGGATGCTGACTTCTGTCCAAACCGCTCCATCTTTGCAAATGATAATCTTGCGAATGGTTTCGCCTTCAACCTCGCCTCTCTCTTTGTAGCTTCCATCGTCGCTGTGCTTGTTGATAAACTCGATTTTTTCCGTGTTGTAATCGTTCAAAGTTGCATGTCTCATTTTGATTTCCTCCCTGCGCCTTACTTCTTGAGATATTTAACGAGGTACTTAACGGTTGTCTTGATGTTATCAACGACCTCTTTTGTGGTCTGTCCAGTTGCAATCGCCATTTCAGCGTAAGCCTGAAACTTAATGACGGCTGCGTCGTGGTCCACAAATTCGCTTTCATCGAAGCACTCTTCAGCTGCCCTAATAATCATCTGCTCTGCCTTGTTGAACTCGATTTCCCCGTATCCTTTGTCTTTCATTTTTGCTTCCTCCTGTTTCTTAACCGTTAATGTCTTCATTGTTTTCTGCGTTGTCGTAAAAGAAGGAACCTTTGCAACCCCCTGCAATTCCGGCTTTTGCTATATTCTGTACTGCCTTGCAAAGGAGCTGGTATTGTTCTTCGTTACAGTCTACGAAGCGGCTGACAAATGCTTCGTTGTTAAGCATTTCTATTACGTTGATGTAATCTTTCTCGGTCATCGTGGCTCATCCTTTCTTTATGTCCCTGTCCCTTATCTTGATTTAATCATACTCCATATTTAATTACTTGTC
>DAIMZO010000023.1:25843-29760 GCA_036733925.1 Selenomonadaceae bacterium
ACAGTTACCATAAGCAATACATATATAAATATATGTAAACAATAAAAAGAGGGAACACAAGGCCGTAGCCCTGCGCTCCCTCTGTCAAAATGCTATTGCGAGAACCAGCCCGCCCGCCGCGACCTGCCATAAGGTCTTCTGGGTCCGTAGCCTGCTCTCAGTCTTTTCGTGTTCTCTCTCGGATGCCTCGAATGATGCTTTCGCTTTCTGCAATTCGCTGTTCGCTGTCGTCAGCGAGTCGCTCGCCCTCCCGGCCTGCGTCTTGAGCTGCTGTAACTGCTCCTGCAATGCCTGTACCTGCGTCTGCGATTCGTTGAGCTGTCTCTTGAGCGTTGCGGTCTGCGCCTGCAATTCGCTCGCCTGCTCCTGCGCTCGCGTCAATGCCTGCTGCGAGATCTGCAACTGACTCTTGAGCTGCGCGTTGTTCCTCGCCAGCTCGGTCAAGTTCGTTTCGAGCCTCGTCAGCTCGCTTTCCGTCACTGTGTATTCCGCGGAACAATAGCCAGCCGACGCCGGTAGCAGCAACAATCCCGAGAATATCAAGCACAATAGATAACGCATTCACTTCACGCACCTTCCCTCGCGGTGTTGTTATCCGTCAAGCCTGCCCCGGCTGCGCTGCCGGAGCGTCACTTCCTTCCTGCGTCCCCGTCTCCGCCGTGACGGTCGTATCTGCCGACTCTGCTGCTGCCGCGTTTTCCTCCGCGGTGATTTCCTTTGCCGTCGCCGCTTCCATCCTGTCGAGCAGCTTCCCGAGTGCCCAGATAACAAGGTTCACGGTGCCAGGCAGGAAATACATATCGCGGAAGTAGCACCAGCCGCTTTTCCCTGCCGCCGAATCCTTGATGCCGCTCGTAAGGCCGTCCGCGAACGAGGAAAGTTTCGGCAGGGCATTGTCTTTCAGAAACGAGATTGCCTCACCCTTTGCTTTCGTGGTGATAATCTTGTCTACGCTTTCGAGTGCTTCTTTCTTGAGTTCTTCGAGTTCCATTTCGGTTTCCTCCTGTTCAATGACTGTCTGCAATCTTTCTGTAGATCCTCTGCATTTCTTCCCAAATGTCGATGCCCGCGGCCCGGGCGGCTACCTCCAGCCGCGCCGCCGCCTCTGAAATTGCGATGTACTGTAAATTATTCATCGCCGCTCGCCTCCTGATTGCGGTACCAGTTGGCTTTCCCGCGCAATACATCGCCGCCCCGGCTGCCATCCGTCGCCCATGGCTCGAATCGCGGGCTTTCGTCTGTCCCGAGGTATTCGAGGTCCCAGCGTTCGCAAGTCGTTTTCGGTCCGTATTCTTCGCTGGCTTCGATGCCGTCTTCATTGTCCGCGGCCTCGCCGTGCGTCATAACATGTGCTTTGTCAATTGTGAGCCATAAGCCGTCGCAGATCGCGCAGATAGCCTGTGCCATGCTCTCAATCTGCGCCGCTGTCGGCGGTTCCTCTCCGAGGTCTTCACTCGTAGCTCCGACGCAAGCGTTGAGCGTAATGCCGACCGCGCCGCTGTTGCGGTGGTAGGTGTGCGCGAGAATGTCGCTGAGACTCCCGTTGAGGTAAATTCTGCCCTGCGCGTCGATGCTGACGTGGTAATCGTCAAAGAAGGTCGCGTAATGGCCCGCGGTCCAATGTAAATATACTTTTGGTTCCCGGCCATACTCCCGCGCCGCTTCCCAAATGCTTTCCCGCGCTTCATCCGCTTTTGCTCGCAATCCTTCGACGCTGATTTCCTGTAAGTCGCTTTTACTGATTACTGCCATTGTTCTTTCCCTCCAGCTTTCCGTTGCCGCGCTCCGCTTCTGCGAGTGCCGTGCGCCCGAGATAGCCTATAAGTCCGCTCGCAATGTTTTGCGGTAGTTCCGTGCTGCCTCCGCAGAATATCGTTGCCAGCAGGGCGATTACAAGGCCCGTACCGACTATCATATCCGTTGTGATTCGCATAGCCTCACTCACTCCCTCGCGATATGCGGAAGCTCAAGAACCTCTTTGTAGACTTTCGTCACGAGTCCATTGCCTCCCAAATTGTGGTAGGCCTGATACATGAGCGACATATTCTCCATATCCCTGAGGGGTACGTAGCCCTTCTGCTCATGGTATGTCGCTGACTGTATGATTCGGTCCCTGAGTACAGCGCAAAGGCCGTCCCTGATGGCCCTGCTTTCCTGCTCCTGCGCTTCCTCTAACGCCCTGCGCTCTCTTTCGTGCCGGTACTTTTCTTCCTCCGCCTGCTTGTCTCGCCGGTGTAGCTTATACATGTAAAGCCCCCCGAAAAAAGAAAAAGCGGAAGGAAGAATCATGCCGGCGATGCCGATAAAATCCATCTGTCATCCCTCTGCCTTGCTAGAATTTGACTTGATACATCAGAACGCCCGCGCAATCCGCGGCGAAGTCCCCGCGGTCGAAGTGGTCGTCAATCCATGCTTCTTTTGCCGCCCCGATTGCCAGCGTCGTTGTCGCGGCCCAAAACGGATTGAAATGCGCGTTTCGTCTGAGCTGGTCGTTGATGATGTAGCTGACTCCTGCGTGTGCGAACCTGTCCACGCCAATGTCATTGATACTGTCGTGAATCGAATCCGCAGAACACGCCGCCGTACCTGCCATCATAATTGTCAGGGTCGCTATCGCTATTCGCAATTTCTTCATGCTGTCTCCCTCCCTTCACTAGTACAAGATCTCTCAAAACGCTCTCGGTGAGTTGGTAGCCGTCGCAGTGCTGCAAGATGCCGAGATAGCTCATGAGCGTGTCCCGAACGCTTCTGACGTCGACTTCCCCGCGGGCAAATGCTTTCCGCAAGTGCCGTAACCTGTGCTTCATCTTTAGCGCGCTCTTTTTGCGCAGTCTGATGTGATCGCGCCAGATCCGGTAGCCGCAGAAGTCGACGCCCTGCGCCTCGGAGCGGATGCAAGTCTTGTCGTTGAGCTTGAGTCGTAACCGCTCGCGCATAAAATCGTCCATCGCGAGCCAGACTTCTCTGAGTGCTTTCCGGTCGTTGTCTACGACGATAATATCGTCCATATAGCGGATGTAGCACTTGCACTTCAAGATGTGTTTCGCGTATTGGTCTGCCTCGTTCAAATAGAGGTTCGCAAACATCTGCGAGCTTAGATTCCCGATAGGCATTCCGACTCCGGAAAGTCGCTCGCCCGTGAAATCGTAATCATCCGTCGCGATGCCGAAACCGTGGTCGCTGTAGATAATCTCATGCAGGAGCCACAATAGCCCGCGGTCCTTGACAATGCGCTCAAGAATCCCCATCAGTACATCGTGGTCGATACGGTAGAAATACTTGCTTACATCCATTTTGAGGACGTATGCCGTGCCGCTCTGCTGCCGCAAATACTCTTTGAGCTTGAGCGTTGCGCGATGTACTCCGCCGCCAATCCTGCAACCGTAGGAGGTCGATAAATACCTCCGGTCAAGAATTGGGTTCAGCTGTCGATAGATCGCCCATTGTACGACACGGTCCCGAAATGGCAGGGCCATGATTAGCCTGCGTTTCGGGTCCCGCACATAAAATTCGTGATACTTGCCGACTTTGTATGTGCGCCAAATTAATTCGTTCTGAATCTCGATAAGATTTTCCTCAAGGCTCTGCGCGAATTGCATGACTTCCTGTCTGTACCGCTTGCATTTCCTAGCCTCCCTGTATGCGTAATATAAATTCTCAAAATCGTATATAGCCGGATAGATATTCCCGATTCTCTTCACATAATCCCCACTCACCTACCCGCGCCCTTCCAGCCTACGCAATCCTGCGCGCGCCGTACTAACCGCGGGCATCCGTTTTTATTTTTTGCGCCGGTTCCTCTTGCGTCCCCGGCAGCATGGAAAATGGCCCCTTTATTTCTTCGTGTTCTGAACATGGCCCCGTGAGGTCATGCTTTCTGACGTGCGAAGTAAAGCGGAGCGGAACCCGATGTTGCC
>DAIMZO010000024.1:0-27625 GCA_036733925.1 Selenomonadaceae bacterium
CGCTATGGTTGCTGAACCAAGAATCCCCCGGCTTTAGCCGTGGGGAGTGTCAAGCGGAAAATAGAAGGAGGCATTTGTTATGGAACGCTTTGCATGGAAAGCAACAGTAAAAGATGGCAAACTCGACGAGTATAAATATCGCCATGCGCATATCTGGCCAGAGATGAGGCAGGTACTCAAGGAGGCCGGCATCTCGAACTACACCATCTGGAACGTCGGCAATGAACTCTTCGGCTATTTCGAATGCGAGAAAGGCGTCGCCTATGCTGAGAAATACCAGGCCGACAGCCCCGTCGTCGACAAATGGAACGAATACATGAAGGATGTCATGGTCATGGAGATGGATCCGAAGACCGGCGCCCAGCCCAAGATGCAGCAGGTATTCTATCTGCCTTGATCGCATGATTTGCCGTTATCTTTTTGGAACATGATGTTCCCATCACAGGGTATAAGCGAGCGGATCGCTTTGCCCTGTGATTTTTGTTCCTGTTTCTCCGGATAAGGCTGAATCGTTGTAACTATTTTTCGAAAATGTCTTGCAATTTGTACGGTTTTTAGTAAAATAAAGATATGACGTTTAGAAAGATAGAGGAGTGGCGATGATGTACGATTTAGCTTTTGATGTTGGCGGCAGCAGCGTAAAGTACGCGGTGATCAATGTGGACGGGGATTTCGTCGAGCGAGGCTCGTTTGTGACGCCGAAGGAAAAGGACGCATTTTTTGCGGGCATCGAAGAAGTGAAAGCCCGGATGGCGGGGCGGTACACTTTATCTGGTGTCGCGTTCAGCATGCCGGGTGCCGTTGATGATGCCGCCGGTGTGATCGGCGGGAGCAGCGCCCTGCCGTATATCCATGGATTCCCCATCCGTCAGGAATTCGAGCGTCGTTTCGGCTTGCCTGCAGCCATGGAAAACGATGCGAACTGCGCGGCGCTCGGTGAAGTCTGGACTGGTGCCGGCAAGGACTATCAGGATGTGGCCTTTTTCGTTATCGGTTCCGGCGTCGGCGGTGCGCTCGTGCACAACAAGGAGATCATCCATGGCGCGCATCTTCATGGCGGTGAGTTCGGCTATATGTACGTGCCGGAACTTCGGAATATCCTGAGCACGGGCGGCTGCCCGGGCGGACTCAAGCGCCGCATGGCGGAGGCCCGCGGCGAGAGCCCGGACGATTTCGACGGAAAAAAAATCTACGAGCTCCGCGATGCGGGTGACGCGGACGCGGCGCGCATCATCGACGAGATGTATGAATTCCTCGCGCGTGCCATCTACGATATCCAGTATATCTTTGATCCGGAGGCATTCCTGCTCGGGGGCGCAATCAGTAGCCGCAAGGATCTGATCCCGGGCATCGAGGCGCATATCGAGCAGATCCTCGAGGAGGCAGAGGTTGCGTCCATCCGTCCGAAACTACTTCCGTGTCAGCATGGCAACGACGCGAATCTCCTCGGCGCCGTATATCATCTCCGTTATCAGAAACAGTAAGAGCACCAATCGAAGGGGCTGCCGCATGTAACCGGTACGTGCAACAGCCCCTTTGCTTTGCGTGCAGGGCTCCTGCATGACCGGTGTTTTCCGGCAGGCAGGGCCTTTCCGTCCATTGCAAAAAGCGGGAAAGAATGCTAGTATGTAGAAGTAGCTCTAAAGGGAATCGGAGCCATAGTCTATAAAAGGAAAGAGATTTTATTTCATGATGAAACGCAGTGTTGAACGGAAAATCTTAGCTGGTCTTACGGGAACGGCGCTTGTTATGGAGACTTTGTTCTCATTCGGCGGGGCGGCGCAGGCATCGGAGACGCAGTCTGTTTATACGGCACCGGGGGAAAAGCCGATCTCCTCGGAGGCAGAGGAAAATCAAGCGCAGGTCGAGAAAAAAGAGGAGCCGGTGCGCATCAGCATCAATCTCGCGGCGCGGTCGCTCGCGCTCTATCGCGGCAGCGAGAAGGTAGCGCTCTATCCAATCGGTCCGGGCACCGCCACGACGCCGACGCCGACGGGATACTATAAGGTGCAGGAGAAAATCGTCAATCCGACCTGGACGTCGCCGTCCACGGGCGAGTCGATTGCGTCTGGCCCGGACAATCCGCTCGGCTACCGCTGGATCGGGTTCCAGGGCAACTACGGCATCCACGGCACGAACCATCCGGACTCGGTCGGGCACTATGTCTCGAACGGCTGCGTGCGCATGCATGAAGAAGATGTCGAGAAGGTCTTCGATAAGGTAGAAGTCGGCACGCCAATCGAGATCACCTACAACCGCGTTGTCGTCGAGAAAATCCCGGATCAGACGATTGTCTATTATATCTATCCGGACGGGTATGGCCGCCAGAACCTCGATGTCGCGGATGTTGCAAGCTGGCTGAAGGGCTATGGCGTTGCGGATTTCGAGAGCGATGAGGCCATCCAGCAGAAAATCGATGCCTCGGACGGGCAGCCAACCTATATCGCAAAGGTCTATCCGCTGATCGTCAACGGGCAGAAACTCAAGGAAAAGGCTGTCGTGCAGGACGGCATCACGTATCTGCCGTCAATCTCGCTCGCCAAGGCTTCGAAAGTCAGCCTCGGCTGGAACGCGGACAGCAATACGCTCGTATCGACGGTCGGCAAGGCGGTCGGCTACAACAAGAAGGATACGCTGTATTGCAACGCCGATGATGCGGAAACGCTGTTCCATCTGACGGGCGGCCTGAATAAATCCGGTGCCTACGAGCTGAAGGATGACGGACAGGGCAATGCGCCGGCGGAGACGAAAACGCAGAAGAAGGAAAAGACGCTGCAGGAAATCCAGACAGAAGCGACAAAGAAAGGCTGATGAATTTTGGCGGGGACAAGAACGACCAATCCGGGCGAGCGATTTATCCTGCTCGATGGTAGCAGCCTCCTGTTCCGGGCGTTTTACGCCCTGCCGGATCTGACGGACGCAAAGGGCGAGCACACGAACGCGATACTGGGGTTCTCGAATATGCTCGTGAAGCTCATCCGGGAGTACACGCCGACGTATCTGATGATTGCCTTCGACAAGAGCCGCCATACGTTCCGCACGGAAAAATACGCGGCCTACAAGGGCACGCGGGATAAGACGCCGGAGGATCTCGTTGAACAGATTCCGCGTCTCGTGGAGCTCGCAGACGCGATGGGAATCCGTTTCCTCGAAATGGAGAATTATGAGGCCGACGATATCCTCGGCACGCTCGGCACGCAGGCGGCATCGGCCGGGCTCGACACGTATATCGTGACCGGCGACCATGATGCCCTGCAGCTCGTGCGCCCGAATCTCCGCGTCATGATGACGAAAAAGGGAATCTCCAACCTGAAGATATACGATGAAGCGGCCTTCCGCGAGGAATACGGGTTCGAGCCAATCCGCCTGATCGATTTGAAGGGACTGATGGGGGATACCTCGGACAATATCCCGGGCATTCCGGGCATCGGCCCGAAGAAAGGGACGAGCCTGCTCGTCTCGTATGGCAGCCTTGAGGGCGTCTACGAGCATATCGACGAGATTGGCGGCAAGAAGACGCGCGAGACGATCCGCGAGAATGAAGTGCAGGCGCGTCTATCGAAGGAGCTTGCGACGATCGAGCTGCAGGTTCCGGATCTCGCATTCGACCGCGAGGACTACCGCATCAAGCCGGATGCCGAGAAAGTGCGGGCGTTCTGCAGACGCTATGAATTGCGGAAACTCCAGCGCGACGTGGAGCGGCTTTACCGCGTATATGGCGGGGGTCAGGCAGCGGACGGCGGGGAGAATGCCTTTGTGGATGACCTGTTTGCCTCCGAGCCGGTAAAGGCAGATCTTTCTTATCAGGTGGCGGCTTCCCACTCGGATCTTGCCGTATTCGATAAGGCAGAGCGCGTCGGGATTGCCGCGGCATTTGCGGGAAAGCATCCGTTTGAGACAATCCAGACCCTTGCCATCAGCGATGGTACGCATCGGCTGGTCTTTGCTGCGGATCTGCAGGAGCCGTCCGGATGGGAAGGCTGGATCCAGAAGCATGCCGGCGTCGTTTTTGACTGGAAAAGATACCAGCACGCCGGCTGGGCCGGAGAATCGGTCGAAGACGTGAAAATCGAAGGTTATTTGCTCGAACCGGAGCGCAGCAAGCAGGAACTCGGGCAGATGGTACGCGCCTGCCTACCCGACGCGGCGGTTCCGGATACGTTCTCCGATGAAAGGGAAGAACTGGTCTGGGAGGCGGAAATGCTGCTCGAGATCCAGCCGGTTCTGGAGAAAAGGCTGAAAGAGCGGGAGATGTGGAAGCTCTACCGCGAAATCGAGCTGCCGCTCGTCGCAGTCCTCGCCGGCATGGAGCAGAACGGCATCTATGTCAACCGGCAGAAGCTCGAGCAGGAGCGCGAAGCTGTCGGAGACCGCCTCGCGCATATCGAGGCGGATATCTATACGATGGCCGGGCACGAATTCAAGCTGAATTCCCCGAAGCAGCTCGGCGTTGTCCTGTTTGATGAGCTCCACCTGCCGCCGGTAAAGAAGACAAAGACCGGCTACTCGACGAATGCTGAGGTGCTCGAGACCCTGCGGGATAGGCACCCGATTGTCGAGTCGGTTTTCGCCTATCGTCTATGGAATAAATTGAAGTCCACGTACCTCGATGGTATCGATACGCTGATCCACGAGGATACGGGACGCGTCTATACGAATTTCAACCAGACCGTGACGGCGACGGGGCGGCTTTCGAGCTCAGACCCGAACTTGCAGAATATCCCGGTCCGCACGGAGGAAGGGCGGACCATCCGCGCCCTGTTCGAGCCGTCGGAAGGCTATGATTCCCTGCTTTCTGCGGATTATTCGCAGATTGAGCTGCGGATTCTCGCGCATATGTCCGGCGACGAGAACTTCATCGAC
Source organism: Selenomonadaceae bacterium (assembly GCA_036733925.1). Taxonomy (GTDB): domain Bacteria; phylum Bacillota; class Negativicutes; order Selenomonadales; family Selenomonadaceae; genus UBA2897. The sequence goes on from DAIMZO010000024.1 coordinate 4,864, forward strand.
GCGTTCCGCCGGAATCAGGATATCCACGCGCGGACGGCGTCAGAGGTCTTCGGCGTCCCGATTGACGCGGTGACGCCGGAGCTGCGCCGCCGGGCAAAGGCCGTGAATTTCGGCATTGTCTATGGAATCAGCGATTTCGGCCTTTCGCGCGACCTGCATATCTCGCGGAAAGAGGCTGGCGAGTATATCGAGGCTTACTTTGCGCGCTATCCGAAGGTCAAGGCATTCATGGACGTGATGGTGGCAAAGGCGCATAAAGACGGCTATGTGGCGACGCTTTACGGACGCCGCAGGGAACTCCCGGCCATCCACAGCCGGAATTTCAATCAGCGCAGCCTCGCCGAGCGCATGGCGATGAATACGCCAATCCAGGGTACGGCGGCGGATATCATCAAGATTGCGATGATTCGTGCATGGCAGGCACTCAAGAAGGCGGGATACCAGAGCCGCATCCTGATTCAGGTGCACGATGAGCTCGTCGTGGAGACGAAGGAATCCGAGCGCGAGCAGGTCACGGCAATCCTGAAGGACGCCATGGAGCACGCGGCGAAGCTCTCCGTGCCGCTCTGTGTAGATGTCAATTACGGGAAGAATTGGGCGGACGCGAAATGACCGGAACGGGAAATAGACCAGGAGAAGAAGCGGACGCGGGGAAGGACCGGCGTCTGGCAGATCTCTATATCCTTGGGCTGACCGGCGGCATCGCCACGGGTAAGAGCACGGTCTCCGCATGGTTCCGCGAGCATGGCGTTCCCGTCATCGACGCGGATCAGATCACACATGAGCTGCTCCGGAAGGGGAATGTGCTGCATCGCCTCTATCGCGGGCATTTCGGAGATTCCTATCTGAAAGCGGATGGCGAGCTCGACCGGCGGGCAATCGGCGCGCTGGTATTCCAGAATCCGTCGGAGAAGGCATGGATGGATCATGCGGCGCACCCGGTCATCCAGTCCGCCATCGAAGCGGCGTTCCGGAAACTGCGTACGGATCGTGGCCATTCCTTCTGCGTGTTCGATGTGCCATTGCTCTACGAGGCTGGATGGGATAGAGCCTGTGACGCGGTGCTCGTCATTTCGGTTCCGGAAACGGTGCAATGTGCCCGCCTCATGATGCGGAATGCGCTGGGCCGGGAGGAAGCGCTGCAGCGGATCCAGGCGCAGATGCCACTTCCCGAGAAATGCAGAAAAGCCACTTTTGTCCTTGAAAATGCAGGGTCAAAAGCGGATCTTTATCAGAACTTGGAACAGTTAGCCAGAGCAAATGGATGGAGTGAGGCAATGGATGCGCAGGACACCGGCACAAGCGGATCAGGTATATCCGCCGCATCGCATGCGGAATCTTGACCAGAGGAAAAAAAGGCCACGCCGCGTGAAGCAGCGAGAGACGCGCCGGATGGGGCGCGCGCTGATTGCCGCGTGCCTGGCCCTCAGCCTATTGCTGGCGGTATGGGGCTGCTTGCAGCTGCCATCCGTGCAGAGAAAATATATCTATCCGTTTCCGTATCAGGAGATTGTGGCGGAATATGCGGAAGATTACCGGGTGGACCGCCACCTCGTCGCGGCGGTCATCAAAGGGGAAAGCAAGTTCCGGAATGATGTCCGCTCGCACCGCGGGGCGGTCGGCCTGATGCAGCTGATGCCGGATACGGCAGAATGGATTGCGGAGAATCTGGAGGACAATGCGTATTCGCAGGAGCGGCTGCAGGAACCCGCATGCAATATCCGCTATGGAGCCTGGTACCTCGGCGACTTGGAGCAGGAATTCCACGGCAACGATATTCTGGCTCTGGCTGCGTACAATGCCGGACGCGGGAATGTCAACGAATGGATACGGAAGTATGGCTGGACGCGGGATTTCGCGGATATCGATGCCATCCCGTATGGGGAGACCCGCGAATACGTCCGGCAGGTCTTGAAGGATAAGGACGCCTATGCGCGGCTGTACCCTTGAGGGAAGACGCGCTTTTCTATGCGGATGGATGGTTTTCCGCGTCGCGCTTTTCCGTATGAAAGGCAAACGGCGCGAACTGTGCGGCGCGTTTCGCGCGCGGCATGCGCATGTGATGCTTCGGATCCGGATGGGGGAGGCTCAGCATATCGTCATACCGGTGCGGGTCTTTTCCGGCCATTCCCAGATTGCCGCTTCTGTCCATGCTGCTCATGCCTTATGGCCTCCAATCTGCTTGTTCCGATCGATCATGGTTCCGCCTTCGATGAAATTCGCGCCGTGAAGCAAGGCGTTCTTCCCGTATTTTTTTTTGATCTGCAGGATGGCCTGCTGGATGGATTCTTCCTTCCGGTATTGGCTGTCCTGCTGTTCTTTTACCATATCTGTCGATGTGGATGGTGTGTATGCGGAGGCATCCATATCTGCGAACAGGTCGAGTTCCACGGGCTTCTCCATCTGTGCCCGGACTTCTTCCGCCGGCAGCGTATGCGAGGCGCTGATCGTGACGCGCCGTATGAGCAGGCCATCGTGGACAATCCGGTCGTAAAGCACGGTGGCCTGTTCCCGGATTTCATGGCTTGAGCAGCTGTAGGCGGGCAGGTTCAATGACCCGTGCGAGGGCATCGGTACCGAGCGGCCATAGTGGTCGATATGGATAGCTCCGTGATAGACTTTCCGCCGCTGCGGATCTCGGATGTTCTCGATATCATAGCCGATATCGAGGACAATCTGGTCGGTCATCCGGCCGTTTCTCGACAGGCGCAGCGCGAGCTCGTCGGCCATTTCCCAGACGATCAGGCGGGCCTTATCCGTGGGATACGGGCATTGCAGGACTTGGCCGGAACTCAGGCTCGTGGCCTTCGGCGTATAGTTCTTGATATCGCTCATCGTGCATGGCTCCCAGCCCCAGGCATGGTCGATGAGGATTTCTGCGTTTACGCCGAACAGACGGTAGAGAAAGTCTTCATTGAGGAAATCGGTGTCCTTTCCGATGGAGCAGCGGGCGATATCGCCCATGGTGTCGATGCCGTAGCGATGGAGCTTCTTCGCGGTCTTGCGTCCGATGCGCCAGAAATCCGTCAGAGGAGTATGCGTCCAGAGCGTCCTGCGGTAGGATGCTTCATCGAGTTCCGCGAGCCGTACGCCACTCTCATCGGCGGGCATGTGCTTTGCCACGATGTCCATCGCAATCTTTGCGAGGTAGAGATTCGTGCCGATGCCGGCCGTCGCGGTGATGCCGGTCTCGCCAAGCACCTCGCGGATCAGCCGGATGGCGAGCTCGCGTGCCGTCGTACGGTAAGTCCGCAGATAGGGCGAAGCGTCGATGAAGACTTCGTCGACGGAATAGGCATGGATATCGTCTTTTGAGATATGTCGCTCGTAAATCGCGCGGATCTCCTCGCTGCATTGCATATAGAGGGCCATGCGCGGCGGTGCAATGATATAGGAGACGGCAAGCGACGGGGCGAGGGCGAGGTCGTTCGCGTCATCGCTCGCCCCAGCCAGCGGCTGCCGAGCGCAGGCCTGCCTGTCCTGATTGATTTCCCGGACGCGTTCCTTGACCTCGAACAGGCGGGGGCGCCCGGGTACGCCGAACGCCTTCAGCGCTGGAGACACCGCGAGGCAGATCGTCTTATCCGTACGGGACGGATCTGCGACGACGAGATTCGTGGAGAGCGGATTCCGTCCCCGCGCAACGCACTCGACGGAGGCGTAAAAGGATTTCAGGTCAATGGCGATATAACTGGGCATGGCTGGGCATTCCTCCAGACGACTTTCTGCTGTTGCTGACCAATACATCGTGTGCTGCATTTTCATGGATTGCGTGCGATGGGAGCAGAGACAGGCGGCTGGCTGATGTACGGCCTTATGACATTCTGTTGGAAGGCGTACTCGGCATCGAGGGAGGCATTCGTCAGGAATGCCGCGCCGAGCAGCGCCAGCGTCAGGAACAATGCCTTGACAATCCGGTCGAGGGAACGGAATCTTCCATTGACTTTTATGAGCAACATGGGGATTCACCTGCTTTCTGAGTATCATGAGCATCAATCGGAATCCAGCGGGATTCCTTCATCAGACTTGGACGTTTTTCAGGAACTGGCTGTCTCCATAAGAGGATACATGCGTGTCGTACCCGATGGCGTTCATTTCGTTCAGTTTTATCAATAACAGATTGATGGGGACGTGGAGCTTCTGTGCGGCCTGCACGACGTCACAGCCGGCTTTCAGTTCGGTGTAGACTTCGTCCGAGTCAATCAGGAGATGGGAGGCAAAGGCATTGGCCTCGTACTCCGTGCGGCCAGGGATATTGAAGAGCTCGAACTCCTGCATGCCCTTTGCCGCAATCGAGCGGTGCAGCTGGTCGTGCCCGATTTCGTGGGCGATGACGATGCTTCGCCAGGTGTCGTCGAGGCGGTTGTTCAGGCTGATGAAGCGGCAGCGCCAGCGGACGAAGTACATGCCGAGGAGCTTGCGGTATTCATCGGAATAGAGAAGGGTGATGCCGAGTTCCTCGGCGATGCGTTCCATGTCGCGGGTTCCTGCCTGCCGCAGGATCTTCTGTGCTTTTTCTGCGATGCGGATGGAATCCATATTGCTTACTCCTTCGCTGCGGCGTTCTTTTTCCCGTATTTCTTCCGGTTCATTTCCTTGGCCTTCCAATAGGCCTCCTGCAAGGTGTGCAGGACGGCCTCCCGGTCCTCATCGGAGAGCTCCCCGCCGGCGAACATGCCGACGAGCTCGTTGGTGAGCGCCACGGCCTGCTTGGCGGCACGCGGGCCGTATTTGTTCCCGGCGCCGAGGATGAAGTTCTCGTTCTCCGTCAGCAGGTAGTTCATGTCGACGTTGAAGTAATTGGCCAGAGCCTGATAGCGCGCGCGGGCGCGCGGGTATTTCCCATGCTTTTCGTAGTTGATATAGGAGATCTTGGAGATGCCGATGGCGTCTGCGACCTCCGTCTGCGTGGCGCCCTTTGTCTGGCGCAGTTGCCGTAATTTTTCTCCGAAAGTCATGTCCGTTCGTCCTTTCTGTTGTTGAATATGGATTTCAGGTAAAGTGTATTTTATGCTGGATAAATTTGAACCTTACTCTTGCAGTATACTCCCAAGTTAGGGATAAGTCAACTAGAAATTTACTCTTTGTGCGGATGCGGGTTATCTGCAGCCTTGGAACATGCGCCCGATTCCTGTATGGGAAAATAAAAATTTGTTTTGAGTGGTATCGCTTGGCTGGTTTCATGTTATAATGGAAACCGTCAGATTGTCGAGAGGAGAATCTCAAATGGAAATGCAGATGGAATTTATTCGGAAACTGCCGACACCGCAGGAGCTGATGGAGCAGTTTCCGATTGATGCACACGTGAAGGAAATCAAGGCTTCGAGGGATAAGCAGATTGCGGATATCCTGACAGGGAAGGACAATCGTTTCCTGCTGATTATCGGCCCTTGCTCGGCCGATAACGAGGAAGCCGTGCTGGACTATATCCACCGTCTGGTGCCGGTGCAGGAACAGGTCAAGGACAAGATCCTGATTGTCCCGCGCGTCTATACGAGCAAGCCGCGAACCATCGGCATCGGCTACAAGGGCATGCTGCACCAGCCGGATCCGGAGGGCAAGGAAGATATGCTCGGCGGCATCATCGCCATCCGCGAGATGAATGCGCGCGTCGTCCGCGAGACGGGCTTCACCTGCGCGGAGGAGATCCTTTACCCGGAGATCTACCGCTATCTGTCGGATCTGCTTTCGTATGCGGCGGTCGGTGCGCGTTCGGTCGAGGATCAGCTGCACCGCATGATCGCGAGCGGCATCGGCATCGCGGTCGGCATGAAGAACCCGACCTCGGGCGATATCTCCGTCATGCTCAACTCGATTGAGGCGGCGCAGCACGCGCAGGAGTTCCTGTTCCGCGGCTGGGAGGTCCGGACGAAGGGCAATCCGCTCGCGCATGCAATCCTGCGCGGGTATGTCGACAGCTTCGGGCGGAGCATGCCGAACTATCATTATGAGAACCTGCGTGCGCTTTTTGAGGCCTATCATGCGCGCGGGCTCGCGAACCCGGCCGTCATCGTCGATGCGAACCATGCGAACTCGGGCAAGAAGTACCTCGAGCAGATCCGCATCGCGAAAGACGTCGTGAACAGCTGCAGGATTTCTGCGGATATCCGCTCGCTCATCAAAGGACTCATGATCGAGAGTTATATCGAGGATGGCAACCAGAAGATTTCCGAGGGTACGTACGGCAAATCCATCACGGATCCGTGCCTCGGCTGGGAGAAGTCGAAACAGCTGATCCTCGACCTCGCGGAAGCGCTGTGACGGTTTCGCTGCAACGGCAAACGAATGGAATAAAGGAGAAGAAAGCTTATGTTGAATCAGGTTTCGGTATTTGCGGAAAACACGAAGGGCGCCCTGCATAAAATGACGGCGGTGCTTGCGGACGCAAACATCAATATCTATACGATGCTTGCGAGCGACAGCGCGGAATTCGGGATCATCCGGCTCGTGCTGACGGATCCGGAACGCGCGGTCAGCGAGCTCCGGAAAGCCGGGTACCAGTGCCATATCGACAAGGTCATCGCCGTCGAGATGGCTGATACGCCGGGCAGCCTCGACAAGATCCTCGAGAATCTGCGCGAGGCGAACGTCGCACTAGATTATCTCTATATCTCCTATGACCGTCAGGCCAGTACGCCGGTCGTGATCTTCAAGACGCGCGAGCCGGAGACCGAGACGTTCCTGCGCGGCAAGGGGTATAAGCTCGTCGACCAGTTCTGAGCGGAGCGTAGGATCCGGGCATGGTTCCTGTAAAGGGGTCATGTCCTTTTTTTACAAGAATTTCATGAAATAAATACGAAAAGATACAATTCGGTAACGGAATCGACGCGCAGGACTCGTATACTTAAACCATGCTTTTGATTATCTAAGTGATTCAGGAGGTTGTGGTATGAAACGAAACATGTTGAAATGTGCAGTCCTTTCAATGATTGCCTGCGGTTCTTTTGCCGTGCTCGCGCCGAGCGTCTAGGCAGCGGATGTCTGCGTCCTGCCGGTCGATAACGCAAAGTTCCTGGCCGGTGCGAAATTCGATTTCGACGTCGAGGTTGCCAACGCGAAGAACCTGAAGAATGTCGATATCACGATCAACGGGCAGAAGGCCGAGAAATTCTTCGGGCAGAAGCACACGGAAGTGTTCTTCGGCATCATGCGTGCGCTCGGTATCGACGCCACGAAGAATGCGAAATAAGAAGATAGGATTTCCTGCGGTGCAGGACCGCATTGCGGGAAAAGCCCGGGAAGGGTAGACAAAGCATGCTTCTTGTGCTATAGTAAAAATGTGAATCGAACATCTCTTTGGGGCGGGGTGAGAATCCCCACCGGCGGTAGAGCCCGCGAGCTGCTTGCAGCATGATCCGGTGAGAGTCCGGGGCCGACAGTGAGAAGGTCAATGCCTTCAGAGTCTGGATGAGAAAAGATATGTTTGCTGATCTTCTTCCAATGGCATTGGTGCATGGGTGCATCCAGAGCGGGAAGAGGATCTGGAGCATGAAAGAGGAGCCGCCGACGAGATTTGTTCTTGTCGGCGGCTTTTTTGTTTCTCGTGTTCGACTTCACTCTTCGAAAAGAAAAAGTACAAGGTGAGGAGTGAGAGTATTGCAGGACGAAGATTATATGCGCGAGGCGCTGGCACTTGCGCGCAACGCGGAGGGGCGCACCTCGCCGAATCCGCTCGTCGGCGCGGTCATTGTGCGCGATGGGCGCATCATCGCGGCGGGCTGGCACCGGAAGGCAGGCACGCCGCACGCTGAGATCCACGCGCTGCGCATGGCAGGCAATCTCGCAAAAGGGGCGACGCTCTACGTGACGCTTGAGCCGTGCTCCCATTACGGGCGCACGGGCCCGTGTGCGAAAGCCGTGGCCGAGGCCGGCATCCGGCGCGTTGTCATCGGCATGAAGGATCCGAATCCGCTGGTCGCGGGGCGCGGCATAAAGATCCTCGAGGGCATCGAGGTGCGCTGCGGGGTGCTCGAGCAGGAGGCCATCCGCCTGAATGAGGTATTCCTGCACTGGATTCCCGAGAAGATGCCGTTCGTCATCCTGAAGACGGCGATGTCGCTCGATGGCAAGATCGTGACGCGAACCGGCGAATCCCAGTGGATCACGGGAGAGGCGTCGAGGCTCTATGTGCATGAGCTGCGCGACCGCTATGACGGGATCCTCGTCGGGATCGGCACGGTGCTCGCGGACAACCCGAGCCTGACGGCGCGGCTGCCGGATCATACGGGGAAGAACCCCGTGCGCATCATCGTCGACAGCCAGGCGCGGACGCCGCTCGGCGCGAAGGTTCTGACGGACGGGCAGGCGCGGATCATCGTCGTGGTCACAGAGCGCGCGCCCAAAGACCGCGTCGAGGCCATCCGCAAGGCCAGCGCGGAGGTGCTTGTGGCAGGCAGCGGGGAGCAGGTCGACCTGCGATTGATGATGCAGAAGCTCGGCGCGATGGAGATCACGTCAATCCTCGTTGAGGGCGGCGGCACGATCAACGACGCGTTGCTGCGCGAGGGCCTCGTCGACAAGGTGCTCGCCTTCGTCGCGCCGAAACTCATCGGCGGGCGCGAGGCGAAGACACCAGTGGAGGGCGAGGGCTTTGCGAGCCTGCAAAACGCCGTGCAGCTTGATCGTCTTTCGGCTGAGCCGATGGGCGGCGATATCCTGCTGTCCGGCTATGTGAAGAAGGGGTGATGGCCGCTTTGTTTACGGGAATCATTGAGGAGGTTGGGCAGATTCGCGAGATGCGCGGCGGCGTGATACGCGTCGCGGCACAGAAAGTCCTCAGCGATGTGCAGGTCGGGGACAGCATCGCGGTGAACGGGACCTGCCTGACCGTCACGGATTTCACGCGGGAGGAATTCCTCGCAGACCTGATGCCGGAGACCATCCGGCGCACCTCGTTTGCCGAGCTCGGCAGCGGGTCACCCGTGAATCTCGAGCGGGCCGTCCTGCCGACAACGCGGATGGGCGGGCATTTCGTTTCCGGCCATATCGATGGGACGGGGAAGATTCTTTCGCTGACCGGCGAGGGAAATGCCCTGCTCATGAAGGTGCAGGCCGGGCCGGAGATCCTGCGCGGCATCGTCGAGAAGGGCTCTGTGGCGCTCGACGGCATCAGCCTGACGGTCGCTGATGTCACGGATACGGATTTTACCGTCAGCCTGATCCCGCATACGCGCGAAGTCACGAATCTTGGCAGCAAGAAGGCGGGCAGCCTGCTGAACATCGAGACGGATATGCTCGGGAAATACGTCGAACGCCTGCTGACGTTCCGCGCGCCTGCCGGGACGAAGGCGGAGCCGGCACTCACGGCAGATTTCCTGCATGAATACGGATTTTAAAGGAGAAAGGCTATGTCAGAATTTGCAACGGTCGAACAGGCCATTGAAGATATCCGGAACGGCAAGATGATCGTCGTGGTTGACGATGAGGATCGCGAGAACGAGGGTGACCTGATCGTTGCCGCCGCAACCGTGACGCCGGAAGACGTGAATTTCATGGCGAAATACGCGAAGGGGCTCATCTGCACGCCAATCGATGGCAAACGCCTCGACGAACTCAACATCGGGCAGATGGTCGCGAACAATACGGATAACCATGAGACCGCGTTCACGGTGTCGATTGACGCCTACGATACGGACACGGGTATTTCGGCGTACGAGCGTTGCCATACGATCCGCAAGCTGCTCGACCCGAAGGCGAAATCGGCGAGCTTCCGCCGCCCAGGGCATGTGTTCCCGCTGCGCGCGGTCGAGGGCGGCGTCCTGCGCCGCGCTGGCCACACGGAGACGACGACCGACCTCGCGCGCCTCGCGGGCTTCTATCCGGCTGGGCTTTGCTGCGAGATCATGGACGACGACGGTCACATGATGCGCACGCCGAAACTCAAGGAGTTCGCCAAAGAACACGGGCTGCACATCATCACGGTGCAGAGCCTCATCGAGTACCGCAAGCGCACGGAGAATTTCGTGCACGAGGTCGCGGATGTGGATTTCCCGAGCAAATATGGGCATTTCCGCATCCACGCGTTCGTCAATGACATCAACAACAAATGCGATATCGCCGTGGTGAAAGGTGATGTGCGCGGGAAAAAGAACGTCCTCGTCCGCGTGCATTCGGAATGCCTGACGGGCGATGCGCTCGGCTCGCTGCGCTGCGACTGCGGCGAGCAGCTCGCGCTCGCGCTGAAGAAGATTGAGAAAGAAGGCGAGGGCGTCGTGCTCTACATGCGTCAGGAGGGCCGCGGCATCGGGCTGGCGAACAAGATGCGCGCCTACGCGTTGCAGGACAAAGGCGCCGATACTGTCGAGGCAAATGTCGAGCTCGGCTTTGCGCCGGATCTCCGCGATTACGGCATCGGCGCGCAGATCCTCTCGGAGCTCGGCCTGACCTCCATCCGCCTGATGACGAACAACCCGGCGAAGCGCGCGGGCCTCGAGGGCTACAACCTGACGATCACGGAGCGCGTGCCGCTTCAGGTGCATGCCAATAAATTCGACAAGAAATACCTGACGGTCAAGAAGACGAAGATGGGCCATCTGCTTTCCGAGGATACGCTGAACGATTGATCCCGATGGTTCAGCCAATCCCCTACAGGTGGAACAGAAATCGGATAACCAAACAACCAGACAATGGGACAATGGAGGAGTTTTATCATGGCAAATGTTTACGAAGGTTTTGTAACGGGCAAAGATCTGAAGTTCGGCATCGTGGTCGCGCGCTTCAATGAGTTCATCACGAGCAAGTTGCTCGGCGGCGCGCTCGATACCCTGCACCGCCACGAGACCAAGGACGACGATATTGATGTGGCGTGGGTGCCGGGTGCGTTCGAGATCCCGGTCGTCGCGAAAAAGATGGCGGCGTCCGGGAAGTACGACGCGGTCATCTGCCTCGGCGCGGTCATTCGCGGTGCGACGAGCCACTATGACTATGTCTGCAATGAGGTCTCGAAGGGCGTCGCGCAGGTCGGGATGCAGACTGGCGTGCCGACCATCTTCAGCGTCGTGACGACGGAGAACATCCAGCAGGCCGTGGAACGCGCGGGCACGAAGGCCGGCAACAAGGGCGCAGACGGCGCGATGGCCGCCATGGAGATGGCGAATCTGCTTCGGAAAATGAACTGAAGGACGCGGGGAGACGATAGAATATGAAGTTCGGTATCATCAGCGATACGCACGGCCATGAGATGGCATGGGCGAAGGCCTACGAGAACTATTTCAAGGACGCGGATGCAATCCTTTTTGCCGGTGACGTGCTCTATCATGGCCCGCGGAACCCGATGAAGGCAGACTACAACCCGATGGGGCTTGCAGAGCGCATCAATGCATGCCCGGTGCCGGTCATCATCGCGAAGGGGAACTGCGACTCGGACGTCGACGCGAGCTGCCTCGAGGTGCCCGTTCAGGCACCGTACGCCTATGTCTTCACAGATGGCAAGCGCATTGTCATCACGCACGGCGACGCCTGCATGACCGATGCGGAAAAGGACGCGCTCGCGAAGCATTGGAAGGCCAATCTGTTCATCAGCGGGCATATCCATACGACCGTGCTCGAGAAACGCGGCGATACGGTGTTCCTGAATCCGGGATCGGCTGCGCTTTCCAAGCGCGAGGACGGGAAAAACACCATTGCGGTATTTGAAGACGGAGAGATCCGCATTCATGATCTGGAATCCGGCGAGATTCTGATGCATCTGGCGCTTTGAGTGGACAGAGCAGGAGCAGCGGAAAGCGGGAAAGGACATTTTATGAAAGACCATTTGGTAAAAGGACTGGCCGACGGGCTCCGCATCTATGCGGCGGTGACGACGAACCTCGTCAATGAGGCCATCCGGCGGCATGACTGTTATCCGGTCGCGGCGGCCGCGCTCGGGCGCACGATGACTGGCGCGCTGCTGATGGCGGCGAATCTCAAGAACCGCGAGGCACTGACGGTGACGTTCAACGGTGGCGGGCCGCTCGGCAAGGTCATCGCGGATGCCACGCCCGAGGGCTATGTGCGCGGCATGGTCATGGATCCGCATGTGAATCTGCCACTGAACACGAAAGGAAAAATCGACGTGGGCGGCGGCGTAGGCATGAACGGCGAGGTTACGGTCACGCGCTATACAGGGCTCGCCGACCCGGTGAGCGGCAGCGTGGAACTCGTGGACGGCGAGATTGCCGATGACCTCACGAAATACCTGCTCGAGTCGGAGCAGACACCTTCGAGCGTAGGCCTTGGTGTGCTCATCAACCCGGACTTCCGCTGCATCGGGGCGGGCGGCTTCATCCTGCAGCTCATGCCGGACGCCTCGGATGAGACGATCGACAGACTTGAAGCGAACTTGGAGAAGATCCATTCGGTCTCCCATATGGTCGAGCACGGCATGGATGCGAGGGGGATCATCGTCGAGGTTCTGAAGGGCTTCGGCGTCGAATATTTGAGCACGACCGACCTCGCTTTCCGGTGCACCTGCTCGAAGGAGCGCATCGCAGAGGTTCTCGTGACGCTCCGCCCGTCCGACCTGCAGGGCCTCGTCGATGACGGGAAAGCAGAGGTCACCTGCCATTTCTGCAATACGGCCTATCATTTCACGAAAGAGGAACTGCAGGCGATTCAGCAGAAGCAGCAGGAAAATGACGGGAAACATTCCTGAATCTTGCGTTACACTTTTTATTGACAATCGTACATCCTTCCTGTAAACTGTAAAGAAAGACAGGAGGGAGTATACAATATGCAAGATAATCAGAAAGCCGGAAAAGAAAGAGATGAAGCGAGGGAAAACGAGGAAATCGCTGCGAGTACGACGATTGCAGATGTCTACCGAGCATCTAAGCAATTGGAAGGCGTCGTGCGCAAGACGCGGCTGATCCACAGCGATTACTTTTCCGAAGTTTCCGGGAACGACGTCTATCTGAAGCCGGAGAATCTGCAGCACACCGGTGCGTTCAAGCTGCGCGGCGCCTACAACAAGATCAGCCAGCTCACGGAAGATGAGAAGAAGAAAGGCGTGATCACGGCATCCGCCGGCAATCACGCGCAGGGCGTCGCCTATGCCGCGAAGAAGCTCGGGGTAAAAGCTGTCATCTGCATGCCGGCCACGACACCGCTGCTGAAAGTTGAGGCGACAAAGGCGCTCGGTGCCGAGGTCGTCCTGCACGGGGACGGCTTTGACGACGCGTACGCCTACAGTCTGGAACTGCAGAAGCAGCACGGATACGTCTATATCCATCCGTTCAACGATCTGCAGGTTCTGCTCGGGCAGGGAACGACCGCGCTTGAGATTATCGACGCGTTGAAGGATGTCGATGCAATCCTCGTGCCGATCGGCGGCGGCGGTTTTGCGTCCGGTGTCGCGCTCGCGACGAAGCTCGTGAACCCGAATGTCAAGGTATACGGTGTGGAACCGGAGAACGCGGCCTGCATGAAAGCCGCGCTGGAGAAAGGCCGGATTGTGACCCTCGCGAGTGCCGACACAGTCGCGGACGGCTGTGCGGTAAAGACCGCGGGCACGTTGACCTATGCGTTCTGCAAGAGATACCTCGACGGCATCTTCACGGTTTCCGAGATGGAGATCATGGGTGCGCTGCTGTCCCTGATCGAGAAGCATAAGCTCATCGCCGAAGGGGCCGGCGTGCTCTCCCTCGCGGCGCTTTCCCAACTGCCATTCAAGGGAAAGAAGGTCGCTGCCATCGTCTCGGGCGGCAACATCGATATCTCGACGATATCCGCGCTGATCGAGAAAGCGCTTGTCGCGCGCGGCCGCGTGTTCTGCTTCGGCGTGAAACTGCCGGACAAGCCGGGGCAGCTGCTGAATATCTCCCAGATCCTCGCGGAACAGAACGCGAATGTCATCGAACTCAACCACAACCAGACCAAAGTGACGGACAGCTTCAAGAAAGTCGTCCTCGAAGTCACCTGTGAGACGCATAACGAAGCGCATGTCCAGCGCATCATCGCGGCCCTCCAGAAGGCCGGTTATGAACCGGAACGCGTTTATTGATGCCATACACTTTTCATAACACGAGTCATGCAACCCGATGGGAGCATGGCTCGTGTTTTTGTTGTTCATGATAGGATAAAATATATAAATGATTACTGCTCATGAAAATAAATTGCATAAATCCTAGAGAATGTTACATCCGCACCACGGCGAGATGCTCACGAAGCTGCATCATCTCTATGCGGGACTGAAGGCAGAGCTCGAGGAGCATTTCGCGAAGGAGGAGCGGCTCGTATTCCCGATGATGCGCAGCATCCGCATCCGGACGAAGCGACGCTCGCTGATCTACGAGTGCAGCAGCTGAGGGACTCTCTACTGCGACAGCTGCAGCGAGGACAAGGGAGGTTCGAATTGCGGCGCGCCGCTCAACGAGGCACATCCGATCGAGCCGAAGGGCATGAGCAGATGAAATCCAAATTACGGTTGATATCCGGTTCGGTATTCTCGTATGCTCCCAGGACGCGGCAGAGCTCCTGCTCGTCCGTGATCCCCAGATGACATTTTTCGAGGCCGTCCTGCGCAAGCGTTGGCAGGGCGGCTTCTTTCATGTATTGACGGAAGGCGGATGCCGGTGCATGATCCAGCAGGAGCTGGCGGCAGGCGGGGGAGAAGGGCAGGATTTCGGAGAGCACGGTCCGGCCCTGATAGCGGTTCCTATCGTTTTCCACGCTTTCCTTTATCCGGCGCCGCACCAGGCGCTGCGATACGATGCCGGTGAGTGTCGCGGCGAGGAGGTAGTGCGGCACGCCCATCTCGAGCAGGCGGAAGATCGTCGAGACGCAGTCACCCGTGTGCAGGGTCGTCAGCACGAGGTGGCCGGTCAATGCGATGCGGACGGCGAGCTTCGCCGTTTCCTCGTCGCGGATCTCGCCGAGCAGGATGCATTGGCAGTCTTGACGGAGCAATGCGCGGAGTCCGACCGGGAAGGTCAGGCCGGTCTGCGGATTCACCTCGATCTGCGTGATGCTCTCGATGATACGCTCCACAGGATCCTCGAGCGTGATGATGCTCTTGGCCGGGTCGCGGAGCTCCTCGATGGCGGCGTAGAGGGTCGAGGATTTGCCGGAACCCATCGGGCCGACAATCAGGATGAGGCCCTGCGGGCGGTGGATGAGTGCGCGGAACCGCTGGAGCGCGTCTGGCAGATAGCCGAGTTCCCCAAGGGAGAGGGCATGCGCCTGCTCGGTCATGAAGCGCAGAACCATGGATTCCCCGTCGATGGCCGGGATGGAGGAGACGCGGATATCCGGGTAGTTTTTCGCCGCGCGGATATGCCCTTCCTCCGGGGTCAGATGGTTCGTGATGTCCATGCCGGCGAGGATGCGGATGCGGGAGAGCAGGGGGCCTGCGAGCACGGCGGGAAGCGGCGGTGCGGATTCCTCGAGCAGACCGTCGATGCGCAGGCGGATATGCAGCCCGTCCTCCCGCGTCTCGAAATGCAGATCGCTTGCGTGATGGGAAAAGGCGTCGCCGAGGAGCTCGTCCGCCAGCGCCTGCACGGCATGCGGCGCGGCTCCTGCTCCGGTGCTTTTTATATGGTATGGCGTAGCGACTTCTCGGGTGGCCTCACGGGTGAGCCGCTGGATCTTTGCGTTGGCAGCCATGGGATGACCTCCTTGTAAAACACTTTTGTCTATATAGTTCGGCACGGATGACAAAAATCCTTTTTAGAGAAACAATTATTTTGCAGGAATCGTGATACTTCGTATTTTGTTTTGATTTTTGCCTTTTGCCCTTATTTATGCTATGATATATTTTTGTAAGAGTCTAACGGATAATCTGCTGCGGGGAGCCGATTTTTCAACATTATAGGAGGGTCGTTTTGGCTGCAATAACGTATGAACTGATCAAGAAGGATGAGGAGACCGGCGCCCGTGCCGGCATCATCCATACACCGCATGGGAGCTTCCCAACACCAATCTTCATGCCGGTCGGCACGCAGGCTTCGGTGAAGGGCGTTTCGCCAGACGAGCTCAAGGATCTCGGCGCAGGGATTATCCTGTCGAATACCTATCACTTATTCCTGCGTCCGGGCATGGAGCTCATCAAAGAGGCGGGCGGACTGCATAAATTCATGCATTGGGATCGCGCCATCCTGACGGACAGCGGCGGTTTCCAGGTGTTTTCCCTCGGGGAACTGCGCAAGATCACGGAAGAAGGCGTGACCTTCCGCTCACATCTCGACGGGTCGAAGAAATTCCTGTCGCCGGAGATCTCGATGCAGGCGCAGATGTGCTTCGGCTCGGATATCGTCATGGCATTCGATGAATGTGTGCCGTATCCGGCCGACCATGCCTACGCGAAGCAGTCGACCGAGCGTACGCTCCGCTGGGCGAAGCGCTGTCAGGAGGCCATGACTGCGCCGAACCAGAGCCTTTTCGGCATTGTGCAGGGCGGCATGTACAAGGATCTGCGGCAGTGGCATGCCGGGGAGCTCGTCAAGATGGACTTCCCGGGCTATGCGGTCGGCGGGCTTTCCGTCGGCGAGCCGCAGAATCTCATGTACGAGATGCTCGACTTCACGACGCATCTGCTGCCGGAGAACAAGCCGCGCTATCTGATGGGCGTCGGTACGCCGGATTTCCTCGTGAACGGCGTCGCACGCGGCATCGATATGTTCGACTGCGTCTATCCGACGCGCGTCGCACGCAACGGTATGGCGATGACCTGGAACGGGCGCCTCGTCATGAAGAACGCGGAGTACACGCACGATTTCCATCCGCTCGAGGATGGTTGCGGCTGCTACGCGTGCCGGAACGGCTACACGCGCGCCTATATCCGCCATCTCGTGCGGGCAAAGGAGATCTTCGGCCTGCGCCTGCTCTCCTTGCACAACCTCTGGTTCCTCGAGGAGTTCACGCGGCGCATGCGGCAGGCAATCCTCGACGGCCGTTTCGGGGAGTTCCGCACGAAGTTTTTAGCGAATTATCACCCGCACGCGAAATAAGCTTTGCGGTTTGATGAGAATAACGATCTACCATTAAAGGAGTGCTGAAACAATGAATTCAGAAATGTACACCTGGGGCATGCTTATCTTCATGGTGGTGCTGTTCTACTTCCTGCTTTACCGTCCACAGAAAAAACAGCAGCAGAAGCGCAAGGCAATGCTCGATTCCCTCAAGGTCGGCAGCCGCGTCATGACGATCGGCGGCATCTACGGCACGATCAAGAAGCTCACGCGCACGGTCGTGACGCTTGAGATTGCGGATCATGTCGAAATCCAGGTAACCCGTTCGGCCATCAATGCGAATGTCCCGGAGACGCTGGAAGAGGACGAGAAAGAGGACGAGCCGGCAAAGGACTGAAGCCGGTGAAACGGAGAGGGGCGTAAGCCATGAAGGCAGAACAGACGAATGCTGCGCTGGTGCATGCCGCGAAACGCCGGCTGCGGCGGGAAATGGTTTCCTGGCGCAAGAGCATACCGGCGCGGATCCGCGAGGAATGGAGCCATGCCATTGTGCAGAAGGCGCTGACCACTGAGGCCTATGCCAAAGCCAATACGATTTTCGCCTATGCCTC
Organism: Selenomonadaceae bacterium; assembly: GCA_036733925.1. Lineage (GTDB taxonomy): Bacteria > Bacillota > Negativicutes > Selenomonadales > Selenomonadaceae > UBA2897. The sequence continues at coordinate 22,361 of DAIMZO010000024.1, forward strand.
CATGTCCGGTGAAGTGGAGTTCGACGCGCTGCTCAAGGCAATCCTTGCGGCGCAGAAAAACCTCGTCATCCCTGATCTGACGGCCGCAGATGGCGAGATGCGCGCGGTGCGTCTCCATCATTTCGGGAATCTCGTGATCGGCCGTTTCGATATCCGCAGCCTGCCGTCGGAGAAGCTGGAGGTCGTCCTGCCAGAGGATATCGATCTCGTGTTCGTGCCCGGGGCGGCTTTCAGTCCCGATGGTTCGCGGCTCGGTCTCGGCGGCGGGTACTATGACCGGTTCCTCGCGAAGACCAGCGCGTTGCGCGTCGCCTGCACGTTTGACGGGCAGGTCGTGGATGCGGTGCCGATGGAGCCGTTTGACCAGTATGTGGATTTCATCCTGACGGAAAATCATACCATAGATTGCCGGAAAGTTCGGAAAGAGGGCGCTTCGCATGGAAATTAAGGTCGGCATTGCAAAAACATCGAAATACGCGATGGAAGTCTGCGGCGACACCTGCGATATCGTGGAGCGCCCGTATGGCGGAATCTCGGCGATTGTCGCCGACGGGCAGGGAAACGGCGTCGCCGCACACCATACATCGGGATGGGTCGTCAACAAGGCGGTCTCCCTAATCTCGGATGGGGCGCGCGATGGCGCCGTGGCCCGCGCGGTGCATGATTATCTCTATGCGATGAAGGATCATAGGGTCTCCTGTACGCTGACCATCCTTTCCGCGGATCTCGACAGCGAGACGGCCGTGATCAGCCGGAATTCGAACTGTCCGGTGCTCGTGCATACGGAGGAATACGATACCGTCTACGACGAGGATGTCCAGCCAATCGGCGTGCATAAGCACATGAAGCCGCTGATGTACGAGATACCGCTTGAGGCCGGCATGATCATCGTGTCGTTCACCGACGGCATCCTGCATGCGGGGCGCAAGCGCAACGGGCACGGCGCGGAACTCGAAGAAATACAGAAGATCATCGCGGACAACGGGCCGGAGGACGCGGCTTATATCGCAAAAGCCATCATGGACTACGCGCTGACGCTCGATCAGGATAAGGCCAGTGACGATATGACCGTCGCCGTGCTCGGCATCACGGACGGTTCCCCGTCCTCACCGCGCATCGAGCAGCTCGAGCTCACGTATCCATATTGAATCTGTATGGAATAGTCTTTGAAAACTGGGAGGTCTTTGTATGCGTATTGCGATTGTCGGCGTCTGCGCGTCGGGAAAGACGACGCTTGTCGCTGGCCTGCGGAAGGCGGGCTATGACGCCTATAATGTGGCGCAGGAGCATTCCTGCGTGCACGATTTCTGGAACAAGCATCACCCAGATATCCTCGTGATGATCGATGCGACATTGCCGACTATCCATAAGCGCCGCGTCGTATACTGGGGACAAGATCGCATCGATACGCAGCACAAGCGACTCGCGGACGCGCGGGCTCACGCCAACCTCTATATCCAGACCGACGCGTATAGCGCCGATGAGGTGCGTGAGCAGGTCATCGCGTTCATCAAAGAATGGGAAACAAAGCATCAGGCAGCCTGAAGGTTTCCTCCTGCGTTCATATAAAAAACATTAGAAAGGGCTGAAACTTTTGAGAAAAGATAGTCTCATCAAGCTCATCGTCTGCATTCTGGCTATCGTATGCGCGTTCGTCTTCGGCGTCCGGCCCCTTGCGGAATCCATCCGTCAGGGCCTCGACCTGCAGGGCGGCACGCACGTTGTCCTCGAGGCAGAGGATACGGACGCCGCGAAGGTGAACGAGGATGCGATGAACCGCGTGAAAACCATCATGGAGAAGCGCGTCAACGCGCTCGGCCTCACCGAGCCGGTCATCCAGCGCGAGGGCGAGCGCCGCATGATCATCGAGCTGCCGGGCGTCAAAGATCCGGATGCCGCCATCAAGACCATCGGTAAGACGGCAATGCTCGAATTCAAGGATGAAGAGGGCAATACGGTGCTTACCGGTACCGACCTCAAGGATGCGCAGGCCGCGACGAACCAGCAGAACGGCCAGAACGTCGTCAACCTCGAGTTCACGGATGAAGGCGCGAAGAAATTTGCGGATGTTACGTCCAAGAACGTCGGCCGCACGATCTCCATCCTGCTCGACGGCGAGGTGCTGACGGCGCCGAACGTTCGCGAGCCGATCCTCGGCGGCAAGGCCGAGATTTCCGGCCAGAAGACCCTCGAGGAGGCACAGAACCTTGCGATTGTCCTGCGTTCTGGTGCTCTGCCGGTCAAGGTCAACATCATCGAGACGCGCACGGTCGGCCCGACGCTCGGACAGGACTCGAAGGATAAATCCGAGTTCGCGTTCGTCATCGGCATCGGCGCGGTTCTGCTGTTCATGGTTGCCTTCTACCGCATGTCGGGCTTCATCGCAGACATCGCGCTGATGGCGTACACGATCATGCTGCTCGGCATCCTCTATCTGATGGATGCGACATTGACTCTGCCTGGCGTGGCCGGCATCATCCTGTCTATAGGTATGGCGGTCGATGCGAACGTCCTGATTTTCGAGCATTTCAAAGAGGAATATCAGATTCAGGGCAAGACGCTGCGCATGGCGATGGACTCCGGCTTCAAGCGCGCGTTCACGACGATTTTCGACTCGAACATCACGACAATCATCGCGGCAGCCGTCCTGTTCTTCCTCGGGACAGGCACCATCCGCGGCTTCGCTATTACGCTTGGCCTCGGCACGCTTCTGTCGATGCTCACGGCCATCACGGTTTCGCAGTACCTGCTGAAGCTCATGATCAACTCGAAGCTTTTCGAGAATCCGGCGGCGTACGGTGCGACGGGCTTTATGCTTTGGAAGAAGGAGGACCTGCAGCATGAATAAATTCGATATTGCGGGTCATCGCAAGATCTGGTTCCTGATTTCGCTGTGCGTAATCATCCCGGGCTTTGTCTTGATGATTGCACGCGGCATGAATGGGCAGCAGCCGCTGAACTTCGGCATCGATTTCACTGGCGGCACGATCATCGACTTGAAATTCGACGATCCGGTCGGCCTGGCCGATGTCCGCTCAAGCCTCGACAAATATGGACTCGGGAACAGCACCATCCAGCTCTCCGGTGCGGAATCCGGCGTCACGGAGTCCGAGAACGTCATGATCCGCGCAAGGGACATGGAGGAGAACGAGCGCAAGGATGTCATGGCAACGCTGAAAACCGACCTCGGCAACTATCAGGTTCTCCGCGAGGAGAAAGTCGGTGCGACGATCGGCGACGACCTCATCACGAACGCTCTGCTCGCACTGGTCATTTCCTGGGCATTAATCATCCTTTACGTCGCTTACCGCTTTGAGTGGAAGTTCGGCGTGGCGGCCGTTCTGGCTTTGGTTCACGATATCTGCGTCGTGATTTCGGTGTTCGCCATGACGGGGCGCGCGGTGGATTCTTCGTTCGTTGCAGCTCTGCTGACGATCGTCGGTTATTCCATCAACGATACAATCGTCATCTTCGACCGCATCCGCGAGAACATGCGCCTGCATTTCCGCCGCGGCGGCGACCTCAATCAGCTCGTCAACGTCTCCGTATACCAGACGCTCACGCGTTCGCTCTATACGGTGTTCACGGTTCTGTTCACGACGTTTGCGCTATTCTTCTTCGGCGGCGACACGACGAAGGATTTCGCTTTTGCCTTGCTGATCGGCTTCGGCAGCGGCGCGTACTCCTCCATCTTCATCGCGAGCCCGCTTTGGATCATTTTCCGGAATCTCGGGGATAAGCATCACGCGGCGAAAGTCGCGGCGATGAAGGCCGAGAAGGCGCAGAAGTAAGTCCTGCCGGTATCGGCAATTTTATCGCAAAAAGGAACCGTTCATTTCTCATAGGAGAGATGAACGGTTCCTTTGCGTATGCGCTGGAATACCCGGAATGACGGCTTAGAACTTCAGGTCCTGGAAACGCTCGACAGCGCGCTTGGTATCCTCGCGGTCGCCGAAGGACGTAAGGCGGAAGTAGCCTTCGCCGCACGGACCGAAGCCAGCGCCCGGCGTGCCGACGATATTGACTTCGTGCAGCAGCTTGTCGAAGAAGTCCCACGAAGGCATGTCGTTCGGCGTCTTGAGCCAGATATATGGTGCGTTGACACCGCCGTAGGCCGTGAGGCCGGCTGCTTTGAGCCCTTCGCGAATGATGCGCGCGTTCTCCATGTAGTAGCCGACGAGTTCCTTGACCTGCTTCTGGCCTTCCAGCGTGTAGATGGCCGCGGCACCGCGCTGGACGATGTAGGCCGTGCCGTTGAACTTCGTCGTATGGCGGCGCATCCAGAGCTGGTTGTATGGGACACGGGAGCCATCTGCCGCGCGGCCCGTGACGCCTTTCGGGATGATCGTGTAGCCGCAGCGCGTACCGGTGAAGCCGGCCGTCTTCGAGAACGAGCGGAACTCGATGGCGACATCCTTTGCGCCCGGAATCTCATAGATGGTCGTCGGGACATCTGGCTCCGAGATATAGGCGGCATAGGCGGCGTCGAACAGGATGACCGTGTCGTTCTCCTTCGCGTAGTTTACCCATTTCGTGAGTTCTTCGCGCGAAAGCGTCGTGCCGGTCGGGTTGTTCGGGCAGCACAGATAGAGCATGTCGACGCGGTGATCCGGCAGGGACGGCGCGAAGCCGTTCTCCGCGTTGCACGGCAGATAGGTGACGCCCTCGAAATGGCCATCTTTCTGCAGCTCACCCGTGCGGCCGGCCATGACATTTGTGTCGAGGTAGACCGGATAGACCGGGTCTGTGATAGCTACCGTATCATGCGGGCCGAAGAGCTCCTGGATATTGCCGGTATCGCTCTTGGAACCATCGCTGACGAAGATCTCGTCGAGACCGAAGTGGATGCCCTTGGACTCATAATTGTTCTTGAGGATTGCCTCGGTCAGGAAGGGGTAGCCCTGTTCCGGGCCGTAGCCGTGGAACGTTTCCTTATGTGCCATCTCGTCGACGGCCTTGTGCATCGCCTCGATGCAGACCGCCGGTAGCGGCTGCGTGACGTCGCCGATGCCGAGGCGGATGATGTCGGCCTCCGGATGCTCTTTCTTGTACGCTTCGACGCGCCGGCCGATTTCTGCGAACAGGTAGCTGCCCGGGAGCTTTCGATAGTTGTCGTTGATTGTTGCCATGAAGAATACCTCCATATCACTTGAGAAAGAATTTTTCTCAATATAACATTTTCAACATATTATACCATAGTATTATGTTATATTGACAGACCTTTCGCAAAAATATTTTGGATCCAAACAGAAAATAACCGCTTGT
>DAIMZO010000025.1:0-24204 GCA_036733925.1 Selenomonadaceae bacterium
ACTGCAAGCATTTCCTTTTGGAAATGGCCCACCTCCATTGCTTGCGCATGCTTGCGCAAAGTCGGTGGGCGCGGCTTATATCCCCATACCTTAAGGCAGGGGTTTACGCCGCTTTCTGATAAGGAGTACGAAAATGGAAACAATTACCGATGAAGAAGCAAAGACGCTGCGGGAAATCGAGAAATTCCTGTCCAGCCCCAGCACGGTCTGCTTGCCGCGCCGCGGCGATACCGGCAGGTTCCCCGTCAGCTACCAGCGCAAGCAGCGGAAACTCTCAGATATGGAGGTTTCGGCATATCGCGGGAAGATTGACGCGCAGAAGGCGTCATTCCGGCTTTTGTACCGGAAGGCCATCCGGCTGATCCGCATAGACGTACGGGACGCGGCAAGGCATATAAATCCAGATGGAACCGTCATCGAGCCATACCAGCCGCATATCCACCTTTTCTCCGAACAGTACAGTGACCGCTTCGCCTACCCTCTGCCGGATTCCTTTACCGATACGGATAGCGTCGTTAACCTTTTCCTAGATTTCTTACGTTTCTCAAATGTTATAAATGTGGACGAGGTAAAATTAATTGAACAGGAGGTGTTGTTCCCATGAAGAATATAGCATCAGATTTTCCTTGGATTGAGGGATATTACCGCTGGATAAAGGAATCCATGTCGGCAAAATCCCTGAATAACGGGTGGACGAGCATTTCTACGCCATTTACAGACAGGCACAACGACGGAATCACGGTCTACGCAAGGCTGGACAATGGGAAAATCACGCTTTCCGATGACGGCTACATTATCGGTGATCTCCTCGCTGACGGTGTTTCCCTGAAGGGGCCGAAGCGGAGAAAAATGCTGGACTCGTTCCTTCTGTCTTACGGCGTAAAACGGAACGGGAATGAAATGCTTGTTGAGACAAACATCGACGATTACGGCGTGTCTCTGAACATGTTCCTGCAGGCTATGCTCGCCGTCAATGATATGTTCATGCTTACCAATCCCGCATCCCAAAACATTTTTCTTGACGATGTAACGCATTTCTTGGATTCGCGGGATATCATCTTCACCCCCAGCTTTATCGCGAAGGGATTCACTGGGCTCGAGTTCAATTTTGATTTCCAGATTGCCGGGAAAAAAAAGGAAATCCTCATCAACTCTTTCAACTCTATCAACAGCAGCAACCTCTCGTCTTTCCTGTTCGATTGGAGGGACATAAAGGAGGCCCGTCAGACACGCACGCAGAAGGATGTTCTTGGCCTTGCCATCATCAACGACAACAATAAGTCGGTCGACCAGAAATTCCTCGACGCGCTTTCTGCGAGCAAGACGGAGTATATCCTATTCTCGCAGAGGAATAGCGAGAACAACCTCGCAAAACTAGTTGCTTGATAAAGATGTAAAATTTGCATTTTGGAGGTGCTTCGAAATGCTTGCCGCTCTTTATGCGAGATATTCAACCGATCATCAGCGGTCGGAATCGATTGCCGCGCAGTTCCGCTATGCAAGCGAATATTGCAAGCAGCACGGCTATACGGTCGTCAAGAAATACAAGGACGAGGCGTTTTCCGGCACGAATGACCGGCGGCCGGGCTTCCAGCGGATGCTTGAGGACGCCGAAAAGGGCCTGTTCGACGTCGTTGTCATGCACAAAGTAGACCGTGCTGCGCGGAACGAGTATGACTACTACACGAACATGCACCGTCTCCACCTCGCGGGCGTGCGCGTCGAATACGCGGGCACGTCGTTCGATTCATCGACGCCGGAAGGCCTGTTCATGGAGGCGCAGCTCGTCGGGATGGCCGCATACTACAGCCGCAACCTTTCCGGCGAGATCAAGAAGGGCCAGCGGGAAAATTTCTTTGAAGGGAAATGCACGAACGGCTCTCTCTGCTACGGCTACAAGACTGGCGCAAGGAACTATATCATCATCGACGAGGAACGGGCTTCAGCAGTCCGCTACGCGTTCAGGGCGTATGCTGAAGGCGCTACCTATAGCGAGATAAAGCGGTGGCTTCACGAGCACGGATACCGCACGGCGCGAGGCAACGACTTCTCAAGCACGGCCCTGCATGATATGTTCAAGAATCCGCGCTATATCGGTACGGCTATCCTCGGGCATATCAAGAAGGATATACGCGGCAAGCGGAACAGCCACGCACCGATGCCGAAGGATGCTCTTATCAAAGAGGATGCCCTGCCTGCCATCATTGACAAGGAACTATGGAAGAAGGTACAGGAACGTATGGAGAAGAATAAACGGCTTTCCGGTTCTGGCCGCAAGCAGAACACATACCTGCTGACCGGCTTGATCTATTGCGGCGAATGTGGCAGTGCGATGACGGGCACGGTTATCCGCAAGGGGCACAGCGACTACCGGAAACGGTACTACCGCTGCAACAAGAAACATCGTCACCTGTCTGGCGTGTGCCGGAATACGTTCGTAGACGCTGACGCGCTCGAGGCCATCGTAAAGAAACGCCTGGTAGAAACGATGTTATCCGAGGATTTCATCGCGCATCTCGTGAAAGACACGCAGGACGCGTACAGCCACATTGTCGGGCACGCCGATGAAGAGCTCGCCGCCCTGCGCCCGAAGCAGAAGAAACTGCGCCGGTCGATGAATGCCATCTATGAAATCATCGAGGACGGCCGCTCGACGAAATACGATGTAGAACGTCTGCGCGACGTACAGGCCGAACTCGCTGGCGTAGAGGAATCCATCGAGCGCATCGAGAAGAAGCGCGACGTCTGCGAGGTCAGCGAGGCCGACGTGCGCCGGTTCATCCATGACCGCTTCATCCCGTATGTACAGAAAAAGAGCGCGGACAATGACATCCGCGCCCTTCTCGAGGAATTTGTAGAAAAACTTGTCGTCGACCGCGACAAAATCACGATCCGATACAAGTTTGCGTGCGACTGGTGCGTCAGGCAAGATTCGAACCCGCGACCCACGGCTTAGAAGGCCGTTGCTCTATCCAACTGAGCTACTGACGCATAGAAAGAAAAATGGTCGGGATGACAGGATTCGAACCTGCGACATCTTGCTCCCAAAGCAAGCGCGCTACCAAACTGCGCTACATCCCGCCGACTAAACTAGTATACGATTTTTTGTTACATCTGTCAAGAAATTCCTGCTGCACGGCACAAATTTGCCGGAAAGCCGGGTGTTCGCCGGTCTGCCCCGCCCGCTCAGAACATGTCGCGCCGCCAGAGCACGTAGGCGCTCGCGGACGCGATAATCATCGCAATCATCATGATGTAGAAGAACGCGTGCGGGTTGTCCGTCATCGGGACAGGCACGTTCATGCCGAAGAAGCTCGAGATAACGGTCGGGATGGCGAGGATGATCGTCATCGCAGCGAGGAATTTCATGACGAGGTTCTGATTGTTCGAGATGATGGACGAGAAGGTATCGGCGAGGCGCCCGAGGATCTTGGAGTACATCTCGACCATCTCGCGGGCCTGCTTGTTCTCGATGATGACGTCCTCGAGCAGGTCTTCGTCCTCCTCGTATGCCTTAAGGATGGGCTTCAGAGTCGGGTTCGTGCGCATGCGCACGAGCTTGTCGAGCACGGCGCCGTTCGAGCGGATGGCCGCGTTGAAGTAGGTCAGGCCTTTCTGCAGTTCGAGCAGGCGCAGGATATCGCTATTGCGCATGTCGCTGCGGAGCTGATCCTCAACCTCTTCTGAGATCTTCGAAATCTGGCGCAGATAGCGCAGGAAGTAGGTCGCGGATTTGTACAGGATCTGGAACAGGAACCGCGTCTTCTTGTAGGTGCGGAACAGCCGCGCCGTGCGCTCGTTAAACTCGCTCAGGACGGGCGTTTCTTCGAGGCAGACGGTGATGATGTATTCTTCGGTGATGATGATGGCGAGCGGCAAGGCGTCGTAGCTGTCTTTGCCGCGCACGACCGGGACGTTGGTCAGAACCATGACCGAGTCGTCCTCAACGTCGGTATGCGAGCGCTCCTCATCATCGAGTGCGGAACGCAGGAAGTCCGGGTCAACCTCGGTCAGCGAGCTCACGACTTTCAGCTCGTACGGCGTCGGATCGATGATGTTGATCCAGGCGCCTTTTTCGAGGGTCTTGAGCGTGAGCTCCTGCAAGGGGCCGCTTTCCATGGACTTGAAAATCTGCAGCACGTCTCTCTCTCCTTTCGAAGGGGAATCCCGCCGAGGCAGAGATTCCCCCGCTGAAGCGCGGAAGAAAGCGCTCGAGCGCCATCTTCTGCATCTGTAAGGAAGGGACAGAGCATGCTGCAAAGAATGCCTTTTGCCTTTTCGTTATGCCACGCGGGTTACGTCAGACCCATGCGCCGTGAAAAAAAAGGCTGAGGCAGGGAACCGGCTCTCCATCCCTTCCATCCATAACTTCGGATTCGTTGAACTAGGGTGATCGTCCATGTTCCTCACCAGCCTTTCTATGCTTCTCTTTGAACCTTTTCTATTTTACTACCATCCCCCGGCCTTGTCCATAACATCGACGAAAATTCAGAACTGCACATGCGAAAAAGCCAAGGGACAAATCCTGTCTGCCTCTTGGCTTTCTATGGAAAGGTTCCATCCGGAACGAATCAGCAAAATTGGTGGAGATGAGGAGAATCGAACTCCTGTCCGAAACAGCTGTCACAGAAACTTCTCCGAGCGCATCCTGTATACATTTTTAAGTTCCCCGACGCCTGCAGGAAGGCCCCGGAGTTCCGATCTCGATGAAAAGGTCTCTCAAGCTCTCCGAGAATTGAACCTGAGATATCCCGCTATTGTCCTCTTATCCGTCACCGCGGGAGAGCGGCGGACAGAGGTTAGCCTCAAGCGGCTAAAGCGTAGTCTTCGTTAGCTTTTATATTTAATAAAAGTTTTCACCTTACTGACGGGGCGATGACCCCCCGGCTCGCTATTCCTGCCCCATCCTGCCCCGTCGAGACCATTACATCCCCACGTTGTAGTATGATGCAGCGGCAACGCTTTCTGCTACCGTGTACTACAGTATAGTCCGAACGCGGATCTTTGTCAAGATTTTCCAAAAAAATTATTTTTCCTGCGCAGGAATCTCTGCAGGCGGCTCCTCTGCCTCGAGCAAGATGGTGACCATGTTCCGCGCCGCGTTCCGGCTGCGCGTCAGGGAAAAGAGCCGGCCGAGATACGCGGTGTCCGGCAGATAGGCCGCCTCGATGGGCGTATCCTCGGCAAGCTTCAGCTCAGTCAGGGACTCTTTGAGCTGTACGCGGCTCACCTCGTCCTGTTTCCGTCCGAGCGCCGAGAAAATGCCGCCCGCAATCGAGGTGATTTTTTCCTGCGCCGCCGCATCGACCCCCCCGCGGTGCAGGATCATCAGATGGGACAGCTTGTTTTCCTGCGTCGCGCTCACGAGCAGGGCCGTATCCTCGTCCATACTCGCGATATAGACGACCTCCGTCCCCTGTGCGCGGTGGCTGAGCCCGACGACCTTGTACGACGGGCAAGCCGCGTTATAGGCTTGCAGGAACGGCTCGATGGTCAGGCTGTCGTGCAGCAGCATCTGTTTCGGCATCTGCTCCTCGGCGGCCTGCGGTGCAACCTCCTCTGCCATCGCGACCTGCGGCGCCGCAAAGAGCACGAAAAGCGCCAGCAGCGCAAGGGCCGCCGCGCGAAAGACTGCAATCTTCTTTCTCAAAGGTACTCTCCTATTCTTTTTCCTGCGGCGTCTCCGCCATGTTCCCCGCCGCAATCAATGCGAGCTTCTGCGCGCGTGGGAGGCGCTTGATCAGAGCCTCTCGCCGCATCGCATCGTGCGCGGTCGCGTACTCCTCGTAGTAGACGAGGCGCACGGGCCGGCGGCTCCGCGTGTATTTCGCGCCGCGGCCCGCGTTATGCGCGGCGACACGCTTCTCGAGGTGGTCGGTCCACCCGGTATACAAGCTGCCGTCCGCGCATTCGAGGATATAGGTGTAGGTCATTTCGCGGCGTTTTCCGGCAGGTTCTTGATCGTGAGCTTCGTGATGCGGATCGTCTCGAGCGGCTTGTCCTGGAAGTCCGTCTCAGCGTGACCGATTGTGCGCACGACATCCATGCCGCTCAGCACCTTGCCAAAAATCGTATGGCGCCCGTTCAGCCACGGCGTCTTGGCGAGCGTGATGAAGAACTGGCTGCCGCCCGTGTGCGGGTAGCCCGTATTCGCCATCGCGAGGATGCCCTCGCCCGTGAACTGCAGGTCCGGCAGAAACTCATCGGCGATCGTGTAGCCCGGACCGCCCATGCCGGTACCCTCCGGATCGCCGCCCTGGATCATGAAGCCGTCAATCACGCGGTGGAAGATGGTCTTGTCATAGAAGCCCTTCTGCGCGAGGTCGATGAAGTTCTTCGCGGTGATTGGCGTCTTGTCGAGATACAGCTCGAGCTCAATGGTGCCCTTGTTCGTCTCCATGACGGCGATCGGATTCTGCGGATTGCTCATTTTTATTCCTCCATTACTGTGTTTTGCGGCAAGGCAGCTGCCCGTCATCAGGACGGACAGGGCGAGCAGCAAGACAAAAAACTTTTTCATATATACCCTTCCTTAAAATGAAAACAACTGCGTCTCTCCCGGCTCGAGCGGTGACCAGATGGGGAATGTCTGACCGTCCGGGCGGAAGCCATCTGGAACCTCCCAGCGCGGGAAGCCCGGCGAATGCATCGTGACGAGCGCCCCGACCTGCACCGTCCGCACGAACGCGTAGGCGCCTTTGGCCCGCGTCGCCCCGAGGCGCCCGTCGACCGGGAAGAACGCGAGGTCAGCCGTCAGCCCCTCCATGCGCGCGAGCTGCTTGCGGAACTCCTGCTCCATGACGGCGCGCTGGGCGGGCTCGGCCTCCTCCCAGTCCCACCAGTTGAAGTCACCGGCATGGAACACGCGGAGCCCCGTCTGCTTATCCGTCACGAGGAACGAAACGCCGGCATCAGTCGAGCTGAACGTCTGAACCTCGATGCGGTCATCCGCCCATGCGTCGTAGGTATGCATCCAGTGCAGGCGTTCGGAGCCGAGAACCGTCGCCGGGATCTCGCACTTCGTGCGCTGGCTGCGCCAGATATCGCGGCTCAGGACATACTGCGCGCCGTCCGCATACTGGAAGATATGCGGGTCGAAGTGGTCGTAGTGATTGTGCGACGCGAAGAAGTAGAGGAAGCTTGCGGTACGTGCCCCTTCCGCTTCGCTTCGCTCAGCACCTCCCCCGATGGGGGAGGCTTTTATCTCTTCCGCACCAGAAAAAGCTCGTTCCACCTTTGCTGGGTCTTTCCAATCGTCAAAGACGAGGGCGAGATCCCCGATCCGCACGAGAAAACCGCTGTTGTAGAGATAGGTAACGTCTGCGTTCAATACTTTCCCTCCTGTTTCTCTTTCTTGACCTGCTCCGGCCCTTTGCCGTGGCTCCACTCCTGCTTCAGAATGTCCTCAGCGGTCAGGCCCGGCAGCGAGAAGCCGTGCCCCGCGACCTCATTGGCCGAAATGACAATCATGAACGCCTCTTTGTCGATGATGTTCACGATAAGCTTCAGCCGCGCGAGCTGCGTGAGGTTCACGACAACCATGAGGATATCGCGCTCCTTGCGCGTGAACGCGCCCTGCCCGTGCAGGAAGGTCACGCCGCGCCCGATACCGGTCATGATGCCGTCGGCGATTGCGCGCGCATGGCTCGAAACGATCAGCACGGCCTTGCGGCGGCGGAAACCGGCGATGACCTTGTCCGTGACGCTCGCGTTCATGAAGAAGCAGATCAGCGTGAAAAGCGCCGGCGCAAGGCCGAACAGGAACGCCGCAATCGCCATGATGATGCAGTTGAAGCCGAAGATGACGCCGCCCATATTGAGCGAGTAATATTTCTTCATGATCGCGCCGAGGATATCAAAGCCGCCCGTCGAGCCGTTCATGCGGAACACGAGCCCGTAGCCGAGCCCGTTGAACACGCCGCCGAAGATGGCCGACAGCATGACGTCGCTGATCGGGTGGACGGCGTTGAGCGGCCGCATGAAGTCGAGCATGCCCGAAAAAATCGCCGTGCCGATGATGACGTCGAGCGTGTATTCGCGGCCCATGAGCTTCCAGGACGCGATCAGCAGCGGCACGTTGTAGAGGAAGGTCTGTAGGCCGATGGGCAGGCCAGTCAGGTAGTAGACGATGATCGCGATGCCCGTCGCACCGCCCGTCAGCAGATGCGCCGGCACGAGGAATGTGTTGATGGAGCAGCTCGCGATCGCGCAGCCCGCCGCGATGCCCGCATAGCGGAGCAGGCGGTGTTTCATCATGCCGACCAGGATCATGGCTGGCCTCCCATCTTGAGTTTCGGCGTTTCCGTTTTCGAAAGCGCCGACGTGTCGATTGTCTTAGCCGCAATCAGCGGGTCGATGGTCTCCGGATCCGCCTCGTCGGCGCGCTCGTCCGCCTCCGCATCCGTCAGCGGCAGCGAGGTCAGGCGGAACCGCACGAGATGCCAGTCCTCGCTATCGAGCTCGAGCAGCATGCGGTCGTATGCCCTGCCCGCCGCGGCCTTCTTCTTCGACGCGGGGCGTCCGTAGATATAGTAGAAGACGCCGCCGATATTCTGCCGCTCCGTCTTGCCGTACGTGCGCTGCAGCCAGGCCGAGGTCGCGCCGTATTTCACGTGGTTGCGTAGCTCGAGCTCCTTCTGCCATTTGAGATTGACGCGGATATCGACGACCTTGCCGGTGCGCAGCGAGATCATGACATCGACATCCTTCGGATAGCTTTCGGAGCGCACCGCGACGCCGTGCACGCGCGTTTCCTTATGAAAGACCGGCTCGCCCCATGCCTTGTGCAGTTTCTCCGCGGAGTCGCCGAGCGCGACGCCGTGGAACGAGAAGTCTCCCTCGGTGACCCTGCCTGCCGCCTGCGCGGCATTCAGTCCGCCAAGCAGGAAAAACACAGCGAGCAGCCCCGTAAAAAACGCCTTTTCCCGGCTGAACCATGAATGAAGCATGCCTTCTGCCTGGTATGTAAATCATAGAAGAATGTAGTCAATATTTGATTTCGGCTACATTAGCAGGAGAGACACATACCTCTCCTTTCTTGAAGCTTCTACAGATTTTACTCATCGCCGTCATCATCCGTATTCCGATATCCCGATAGAGGGGTAATCACATGGACGGACTCCTGCGATATTCTACGGACTCTTGTCCGTTCAGCGTTACCCACGCCAATATCTGTATTTATTAACTTATTAACTTATGTACGTTTGAACCAAAGAAGGATTGGCTAGCGCGAGGAGATGGGACTTGCTCCAGCAATGCTTTCTCACGGCTCGTGAGTGAAACATTGCTACTCTTCAGCTTCTGCTTCAGCTCATCAGACAGCATGATAATTCTTGCCGCATACATCTTCTGCCAAGTATCGAGTGCTTGATTTCCTTTGGTTTGTACATCGTCATAATGTTCACCTTCTATCTATTCCTGCCATGAACATTATAACACATATTTCTATTTTATTCTATATATTCGGTGATTATTCATCATCTCCTATCCGATAATTCCACGAAAATCTGGTCAGAGGCCGAGGCTCTCCGCCCAGTTGCCCTTCTCGAAAATCGGGATCTGACGGCCGTCCTCCGTCGTGCCGACAATCGAGAGATCCGGCGTGCCGACCATGAAATCCTCATGCAGCAGCGAGTCGTTGGCACCGTGCTGCAAAAGCGTCACGCTGTCCATGTCCGCACCGCCCTCAATGCAGGTCGGATAAGCCTTGCCGAGTGCAAGATGGCAAGCCGCATTCTCATCGAAAAGCGTGTTGTAGAACAGGATGCCGCTCCTCGAAATCGGGCTGTCGTACGGCACGAGCGCGACCTCGCCGAGATAGCACGAACCCTCATCGGTTTCCAGCAGCTCGCCGAGCACCTTCTCGCCTCGTTCCGCGTGGAAGTCGACGACCTTCCCCTTTTCAAAGCGCAGCCAGAATCCATCGATGACATTTCCGTTGTAAATCAAAGGCTTCGAAGCGTAGACGATGCCCTCGGTTCCCTCGCGGTCCGGCAGGCTGTAGACTTCCTCGCTCGGCAGATTCGCCGCGAATGGGACGCCATCTGCCGCGTCCTCGCTGCCGCCCGCGAAAAGGTATCCTTTCGGCAACCGCAGGGTCAGGTCGGTGCCAAGCCCGTTGCGGTAGTGCAGGCTCACGAATTTCTGCTGATTCAGAAAAGCTGCTGCGCGGTGCAGAAAGTTGATATGCTTCTGCCAGTTCTCGACGGGATCCGTGTCCTCGTCGACATAGATTGTGTGGTAAATTGCGGCGCGCAGTTCCTCTACAGCCTGCCCTTCCGGCAGCTCCGGGAATACCTTCCGCGCCCAGCCAGCGGTCGGCACCGACACGACGCACCAGCGGTTCTGGTTGCTCATCATGCGCGTGCGGTACTCGAGCAGCGCGCCGCCCGCCGCCCTGCTCGCGAGCGTCAGCTTCTCCGGATCGATATCGCGGAAAATCTCCGGGTCGCGTGCTGCAATCGAAACGAATGCCGCGCCCCTACCCGCAGCGTCGTTGTAGAAGGCGGCGAGCCAGTCCGGGTATTCTTCAAAAATCGCCTGATCGCCGTATGCGTAGCGGATATGCGCGGACTGCTCATCCCCCCAGCGCATGACGACGTCTTTCGCGCCAGCCAGGAATGCCGCCCGTGCCATCGCCCGGGCAAATTCCGCGCACTCGATTGGTGCATTGATGACGAGGATCTGGTCTTTCTGCAGGTTCACGCCGACACGCACGACGAGCCGCGCGTACTTTTCAAGCAGGGATTCTTTTTCTTTTTCCATGAATGCGTTCATTCTTTCTTTCGTTATCTATCACCGACATAAGGCGCCACGAAGCGCGCGACCGTCGTAAAGTATTTTTCCTGGTCTTTCTGGCTCGCGGCGGCATGGGCCGCGCCATCGATGTACAGCAGGTCTTTCGCCGGCGCATTGGCCGCGTCGTAGAGCTCCTGCGCCATCTCCGGCGGCACGAGCGTGTCCTTCGTCCCGTGGATGAAGAGCAGGGGCACGCGCGCATGCTTCACGGCGTCAATTGGCACCGCGTCATGCAGGGAGAAACCCGCGACCCGCTTGCAGCGCCAGTCGAGCAGATTCATCATCGGGAAAGCCGGAATGCGGAACGACGAGGTCAGCTGGGTGGCCAGCTCGTCGTAAGCGCTCGTATAGCCGCAGTCCTCGATGGCCGCGACGACATTCTGCGGCAGGTTCTCTTTCCCAGCCGCGATCATGACCGTTGCTGCCCCCATCGAAACGCCGTGCAGGACGACCTTCGCCTGTGGATATTCCTGCGCGATGCGGGAGGCCCATAGCTCGAGGTCATCGCTCTCGCGGTAACCCATCGTCAGGTAGCGGCCCTCGCTTTTCCCGGCCGCGCGGAGATCCGGCGTCAGGACATGCCAGCCCATCTGCAGGTAGTTCGCCGCGATATACCACGAGTTCGCCTCGGTGCAGCCGTAGCCATGCACGACGATGACCCATTTGCTGCTCGGCACGCCGGGGCTGAAATGCGTCGCGTGCAGCCTCAGGTGCAGGTCATCGCGGGACTCGACATGCCAGTCCTCAGCCGGATAGTCCGGCTTCGTGTAGCGCCGCGCCTCCGGCGGCATCAGCAGCGCGTAGGCGCGCGGCGGTTCCTGCGGGTGCTCGGCCGTCCCGCGTTCGAGGCCGAAATACACCGCGTAATTCCCGACATAATAGCCCGTGCCGAAGATGAACAGCACGACCATGAAAACTGCCGTCAGCAGGCAGGACAAAACGATTTTCTTCACGGAGTCTTTTTCCCTTTCCGATTGATGAAAGTTCTAAGTCATTATACCACAAAAAAAGCCTTCCCCCAAGGGGAAGGTGGATGCCCAATAGGGCAGACGGATGAGGTGTCGGCAGATACATCTGAAAAACATCTCGATGTAACGGAATATCCGTGTAAACACCTCATCCACCGCTTCGCGGTTCCCCTTCCCCTGTGGGGAAGGCAATGTCTTATGTTACCGTTCCGCCTGGCGGAAGTTCTCCGCATGCACGGTGACGGGCTTTGGCCCGCGTTCCTTCGCGACGGAGAGCATGAGCTTGATGCGGTTCAGCTGGTTGACCTCCGAGGAGCCCGCGTCACAGTCGATGGCCGTGACGTTCGCGCCCTGATAGGATTTGCGCAGCTCGTGCAGCACGCCCTTGCCGACGATGTGGTTCGGCAGACAGCCGAACGGCTGCAGGCAGATGACGTTCGGGACGCCCTCGCTGATGAGCTCGGCCATCTCGCCGGTCAGGAACCAACCCTCGCCGGCCATGTTGCCGAGGCTGACATGGCGCGAGGCCTGCTTCGCCGTCTGATAGATGCTCTGCGGCGGCAGGAAATGGCGGCTGTTCTTCATCGCCTTCCTGAGCGGCTGGCGGAAGAACTCGATGGCCTGGATGAAGAGCTTGCTCGCGAACTTCGCCTTCTTCGTGCCGGCGAGCAGCTTCTGCTTCGAGATTGCGTCATACGCGGAGTACAGGAAGAAATCGACGAAGCCCGGCAGGACCGGCTCGGCGCCCTCCTCCATCAGGACACGCTCGATATGGTTGTTCGCAACCGGGTGGAACTTGACGAGGATCTCGCCGACCACGCCGACCTTCGGTTTCCACATATCCTCGTGGATTGGCAGATTCGTATCGAAGTCCTTGACCATCGCAGCGACGGTCTTGCGGAACTTCCAGTACGAGCCATCCGCGACCTCCTGCTTGGCGATATCCATCCACTTGCGGAACATCTTCTGCGTCGAGCCCTTCTCGACCTCATACGGCATCATGCGGTTGCGCATGTTCATGAGCGCGTCGCCGTAGATGGACGCCTTGATTGCGTCGATGAGCATCGGGCGGTCGAGCTTGAACGAATCCATCTCCGACTGCAGCCCATGCGCCGCAAAGACCGGCACATGCGGGAATCCCGCGTATTTCAGTGCCTGACGGAGCACCGCGATATAGTTGGTCGCGCGGCAGGCACCGCAGGTCTGGAACAGGATGATGCTCGTGCGCTCCGGGTCGTATTTCCCGGACTTCAGCGCGTGGATGAGCTGGCCGATGACGACGATGGCCGGGTAGCACATATCGTTGTTGACGTAGCGCAAGCCTGTGTCGATGGCCGCCTTATCCGGCATTTCCGGGATCACGACATTGTAGTGATATTTCCGCAGGGCCGCCTCGAGCAGCTCGAAATGGATTGGCGCCATCTGCGGCGCGAGGATTGTGTGCGTCTCTTTGCATTCCTCTGTGAAATGCGGGCGCTCCGGCTCATGATACGGCGTAAACGTCACCTGCTCCCGCCGTGCGAGCGCCGCGAGCAGCGAGCGCAGGCGGATGCGCGCCGCGCCGAGGTTCGAGACCTCGTCGAGCTTGATCATCGTGTAGACGCGGTCATGCCGCTCGAGAATCTCGCGCGTCTGCCCCGTCGTCAGCGCGTCGAGGCCGCAACCGAACGAGCTGAACTGGATCAGCGTCAGGTTCGGATGCTCCGCGACGACCTGTGCGGCATGGTAGAGCCGCGCGTGGTAGCTCCACTGGTTGACGACGTGGATCTTCTCCGACCGGATTGGCACGTGATAGAGCGCGTCCTCTGAGAGGATTGGCAGCTTGTAGGACTGGATCATCTCGGGGATGCCGTGGTTAATCTCCGGGTCGACATGATACGGACGGCCCGCGAGCACGATGGCCTGCTCGCCCGTCTTCTCGATGCGGTCGAGGATCTTCTTGCCGTAGTCGCGCACATTCTGGCGGTAGTGCTCCAGCTCCGCATAGGCGGCATCCGCCGCCCCCGCGATTTCGCGCAGCGTCAGGTGCTCTTTCTCGCCGAGCTCCTCATAGAAGCGCTGAATCAGTCGCTTCTTGTTGTGGATTGGCAGGAACGGCTCGAGGAAGTCGATATGCTTTTCGCGCAGGATATCCATGTTGCCGCGGATGTTTTCCGGATAGGACGCGACAATCGGGCAGTTGAAATGGTTGTCCGACGCATTGACGTCATCCTCCATGTTGTACGGCAGGCATGGATAGAAAATCTTCTGGACGCCCTGTTCGACGAGATCCATGATATGCCCGTGCGAGATTTTTGCCGGATAGCAGAGGGAGTCCGACGGCACGGTCGCCATGCCCTTGTAATACATCTGCGCCGTGGACTTGCCCGACAGCACGACCTCATAGCCGAGATCCGTCAGGAACGTGAACCAGAACGGGTAGTCCTCGTACATGTTGAGCACGCGCGGGATGCCGATCTTGCCGCGTTTCGCGTCCTTTTTCGGTGTATAGTAATGGAACAGGCGGTCGTACTTATACTTGTAGATGTTCGGCGTCTCTTCTTCGGTCTGCTTGTGCCCGCCGACGCCGCGCTCGCAGCGGTTGCCCGTGTAGTAGCGGCTGCCGTCCGGAAAGCGCTGCATCGTGATCAGGCATTTGTTCCCGCAATGCTTGCAGCGGTACGAGTTCGTCTGCACGTCGAAATGCTGCAGCTGGTCGTACGAAAGGATATCCGAATGCTCTTTGCCGGACTCCTGCGCGAGGATGGCGGCGCCATAGGCCCCCATGATACCCGCGATATCCGGGCGGATGACATGCGTGCCGAGCAGCTTCTCCATGCAGCGCAGCACCGCGTCGTTGTAGAACGTGCCGCCCTGCACGACGATATGGTCGCCGAGCTCTTTGACGTCCTTGAGCTGCATGACCTTGAACAGGGCATTCTTGATGACGGAGAACGCGATGCCCGCCGAGATATCGGACACCTCGGCGCCCTCTTTCTGCGCCTGCTTGACCTTCGAGTTCATGAAGACCGTACAGCGCGTGCCGAGGTCGACCGGCGCCTTCGACTTCACGGCGAGCTTCGCGAACTCCGCCGGCGTCATGTGCAGGCCCTCGGCGAAGTTCTGGATGAAAGAGCCGCAGCCCGCCGAGCAAGCCTCGTTCAGCGTGATGCTGCCAATCGTGCCATTGCGCACGAAGAAGCATTTCATATCCTGCCCGCCGATGTCCATGATGAACGTGACTTCCGGACAGAACTCCTGCGCCGCGCGCAGATGCGCGAACGTCTCGACCTCGCCGCCGTCGGCGTGCAGGCCGGCCTTCACGATGGCCTCGCCGTAGCCCGTCGTCATGACGCTTGCGATATAGGTCTTGTCCGGCATGGCCTCGTAGAGGCCCTTGATCTCCTCGATGACGCTTCGGAGCGGCGATCCGTGGTTGCTGCCGTACGCCGTGTACAGCAGCTCGCGGTCGCGGCCGATTGCCGCGATTTTCGTCGTCGTCGAGCCCGCGTCGATGCCGACGTAGAGCGGGCCCTCATAGGACGCGAAATCGCCGCGCTTCACCTTGTCCTTCTCATGGCGTGCCTTGAAGGCTTCGTAATCCGCCTCGTCCTCGAAAAGCGTGAAGTCCGCCTGGCGGCTTTCCTTCGCAGCCGCCTGTTTTGCCTTCTCGATGCTGTCCTCGAGACGCGGGACGTCGATGACCTCCGTCTCATCCGACAGCGCCGCGCCCATCGCGACAAAGTAATTGCCATAGTCAACCTTGACCACGTGCTCATCGTCGAGCTCGAGCGTCTTGATGAAGCGCTCGCGGAGCGACTTCAGGAAGTGAAGCGGCCCGCCGAGAAACGCGACATGCCCGCCGATGGGGCGGCCCTGCGCGAGGTTGCTGATGGTCTGGTTGACGACCGCCTGCATAATGGAGAGCGCGATATCCGCTTTCTCCGCGCCGTCGTTCATGAGCGCCTGCACGTCGGTCTTCGCGAAAACGCCGCAACGCGAAGCGATCGTATAGATCTGCTTGCCCTGCTGTGCGAGCTCATCAAGCCCCTTCGCGTCCGTGTTCAGCAGGGACGCCATGTGGTCGATGAACGAGCCCGTGCCGCCCGCGCAGACGCCGTTCATGCGCTGCTCCGGCGCGTCGCCGAAATACGTGATTTTTGCATCCTCACCGCCGAGCTCGACGACCGTGTCCGTCTGCGGAATGAGTTCCTTGACGGCCGCCGCGCACGCGATGACCTCCTGCACGAACGGCAGGCCGATGCGCTGGGCGATGCCCATGCCGGCCGACCCCGTCAGGGCGAAGTGGAACTTCTTCTCCCCGACGATTTCCTTGAGATGCGTCAGATTCTCCTGCAGTGCGTTCCCGATTTCTGAAAAATGGCGGGCGTAGTTCTTGAACAGGATGTTCTTCTCGTAATCCATGACGACCAGCTTGATTGTCGTGGATCCTACGTCGATACCAACTTTCAAAAGAGAGTCCATTGTTACACCACCTATATACGGAATAGAAACCTATTTTCTCGAAACTCTCCCCGCCCATATAGTAAATGGAGAGAAGCCTTTTACAGGCTCCCCTCCATTTTATCACAATCGCCACAACTTCTCCAGTAGCTTTCTCACAGACCGCGGACACGGAGCAGCGCAGGCAGGAACACCATCGCCGCGATGGTGTTGACGCCGCCCTCCATGAGCAGCCCCGGCGCGGACGCGAGGCCCGCCGTCAGGCTCGCGTAGAGCGCGGCCCCGAATACCGTATAGGCTGCGGCCATCCAGAGCGACGAGAGCAGGAACGCCACGAAAATCCGTCCCTTGCTGCGGCTATCGTCGACAAAACGGCAGACGACCTCCACCATGACGAACTTGATCACGAGCGTCGGGACAGCCCAGAGCAGGAAGCCCCCGAGCACATCCGAGAGCGCCGAGCCGACCGCCGCCGCGAAAAGCGCCTCGCGCCGCGGCAGCAGGATTGCGAGAAGGAAGATCACCGCATCTCCGAGATGCGCATACCCGAGCGGAATCGGGATTTTCGGCACAAACGTCGCCAAGAACACCAGCGCCGTCATCACCGCCGTCACGCAGAGCTCCCGCGCCGTAAAACCACTCTGTTTCGTATCCTCGTTCATCACAACCAACTCCTCGCCCTCTATCATAGCGCAGAATTGATGTGGTAAAAAGAACCAGTTTCCGTCGAAAAAAGCATGCCAGATTTCAATACACCACCTCATACAGGCAGAGGCCGCGAGCGGGGGCTGTGGGGCTGGCTTTCTGGCGGTCTTTGGCGGCTAGGATGGCGGCGAAGTCCTGTACGGAGCGGCGGCCGAGACCGACGTCGTGGACGGTGCCGACGATGTTCCGCACCATGTGGTAGAGGAAGCCGGTGCCGTGCAGGCGGAACTCGATCTGGCCACCGATGGCATAGACGTCGGACTCGAGCATCGTACGTATCGGGGACATCGGCGCGCCGCCCGCCGCCCGGAATGAGGAGAAGTCGTGCGGGCCGAGCAGGATCTGCATGGCCGCCTGCATGGCCTCGAGGTCGAGCGGTCGCCGCTCGTACCAGGCAAACCGCGAAGTGAACGGGTTCGGTGTCTCCCCCTGCTGGATCCGGTAGAGATAGGTCTTCGATTTCGCGCTGTGCCGCGCAGAAAAGTCGCGGTCTGCCTCCCAGACCTCCTTTACGACGATGTCATCGGGGAGCAGGCTGTTCACCGCGCGCAAGACGCGCGAGAGCGGGATCCGCCCATCGGAGAAGAAGTTCACGACTTGCCCGGCCGCATGCACGCCGGCGTCGGTGCGCCCGGCCGCCGCGAGCTCGATGCTGTCGCCGAACACGCTTTCTAGCGCCTCCTCGAGCACGTTCTGCACCGCGATGACGGGCGGCGTCTGGCGCTGGAACCCGTGGTACATGGTGCCGTCATAGGCGACCTTCAGCGCGATGTTGCGCGCGCGCCGCTTCATTTCGTCTTTGTGTTCCGGTTTCAAAGGCCCATCACCTCACATCCTGCGAGCACCGCGACCATCAGCACAAAGCAGGCGATGGCCACGTAGTCGATGGCCGACGTCCGCAGGGCCTTCATGCGCGTGCGCCCGACGCCGCCGCGATAGCAACGTGCCTCCATCGCCATCGCGAGGTCATCGGCGCGGCGGAACGCGGAAAGGAACAGCGGCACGAGGATCGGGATCATGGCTTTCAGCCGGGACAGGATATTGCCGCTCTCAAAGTCCGCGCCCCGCGATTTCTGCGCCTTGATGATGCGGTCGGTCTCCTCGATCAGCGTCGGCACGAACCGCAGAGCGATTGTCATCATCATCGCGAGCTCGTGCGCCGGCAGCCCGAAGCGCCGGAACGGCGAGAGCAATGCCTCCATCGCGTCCGTCAGCGAGAGCGGGCTCGTCGTGAACGTCAAAAGCGATGAGAGCAGGATCAGCAAGACGAGCCGCAGGCAGATGAAGAAGCCGTGCCGCACGCCCTCCCACGTGATGGAGAACACCCAGATATGCGCGAGCTCCTCGCCCGGCATCGTGAAGATATGGATGGCGAACGTGAACAGGATGATCCACCTGAGCGGTTTCAGCGAGTGCAGCATCATGCGCATCGGCACCTTCGACGTCAGCATCAGGAAAAGCGTCAGCACGCAGAACACCGTATAGGCCACCACGCTGTCAAAAACAAAAATCGCGACGAGGAAAACGATCAGCAGGACAATCTTCACGCGCGCATCCATGCGGTGCAAAAGCGACGCACCCGGGTAATACTGTCCAAGCGTGATATCACTGAGCATATTTCTCCCCCTTCCGCTTCAAAACTTTCTTGAGCGCCTGCAACGTCTCCTCGAGCGTCAGGCTGTCCGTACGCACCGGCAAGCCCTGCGCCCTCAGCATCTGCTCGAACTGCATCGGCTGCGGCGGCTGCAGGCCGGCGTTTTCGAGGATTTCCCGGTTCGCGAACGCCTCGCGCGGCGGCGCGTCGCAGACGAGCTTCCCCTGATCCATGATCAGCACGCGGTCGGCGAGCCGCGCGATGTCATCCATATTGTGCGAAACAAAGACAATGCCCATGCCCTTTTCCTTCAGCCGCAGCATCGTCTTCACCAGCTGCTCGCGGCTCCGTGGATCGAGGCCCGCCGTCGGCTCGTCGAGCACGAGATATTTCGGCGCGAGCGCGAGCACGCCTGCAATCGCGACGCGCCGTTTCTGCCCACCGGAAAGTGCAAACGGGGACTGCTCTGCAAGTTCAGTGCCGAGATCCATGACGCGCATCGCCTGCCGGACGCGTTTTTCCACTTCCTCTTCGGAGAGGCCGAGATTCTGCGGGCCGAACGCGATATCGCGCGCAACAGTCTCCTCGAACAGCTGCTGCTCCGGATACTGGAACACCATGCCGACCGAACGGCGCGCCGCCCGGCTCTCTGCACTCTTCGGGGAGATATCCACATCGTCCACGAGGACGCGCCCGGAGTCCGGACGCAGCAGGCCGTTCATGTGCTGGACGAGCGTCGACTTGCCGGAGCCCGTATGCCCAGCAATTGCCGTGAAGCGCCCGGGCTCCACGAAAAACGACACATCCTGCAAGGCGCGCCGCTCCATCGCCGTGCCGCCCATATAGGAAAAGGACACCCGCTCAAAAACGATTGCCATGCTTACGCGATACCACCTTTCCCAGCCTTATCCACATAGAGCCGCGCACAGGCCGCCGCAAGCTCCTCTTTCGTCAAGATGCCCTCCGAGATGGCGAAGCCCGCCTTCCGCAGCCGCGCGCCGAGCTCGGCCGCAAAGGGCACGTCGAGGCCGAGCCGCTTGAGCTCCTCCCCACGCGCAAAGATTTCCCGCGGCCTCCCCTGCATGACGAGCCGCCCATCGTGCATGACGAAAATGCGGTCCGCGAGCGCCGCCTCCTCCATGAAATGTGTGATGTAGAGAATCGTGATGCCCTGCTCCTCGTGAATCTGCTGGACGCAGTCCATGACCTCCGTGCGCCCTTGCGGGTCGAGCATCGCCGTCGCCTCATCGAGCACAAGGCCCTTCGTGCGCATCGCGAGCGCGCCGGCAATCGCGACGCGCTGCTTCTGACCGCCCGACAGCAGATGCGGCGCCGCCGTGCGGAAATGCGTCATGTGCACGGCCTCGAGCGCCTCATGCACGCGGAGGCAGATTTCCGCCGGCTCGACGCCGAGGTTCTCCGGGCCGAACGCCACATCGTCCTCCACGCTCGCCGCGATGAGCTGGTTATCCGGATTCTGGAACACCATGCCGACCTGCTCGCGGATCTTCCACAGGTCATCCGTCTCCTGCGTATCCATGCCAGCGACGCGCACATGCCCTTTGCCCGGCAGCAGCAAGGCATTCATCTGCTTCGCGAGCGTCGACTTCCCCGAGCCATTCGTGCCGAGGATCGCCACGAACTCGCCCTCCTCGATGGACAGGCTCACATCGTCGAGCGCCAGCCGCCCCTTTTCCTCCGTCTTCTCCTCTTCCGCCGCGCCGCCCTGCACAGGATAGCGGTAAGATACATGCTCGATTTCGATAAAACTCATGTCCACCCCTTATTTCCTCGCTCATTCTGCAAAAACTATATCCATTATACCCGAATGCGCGACGATACACAAACCAAAAAGGCCTGCCGGAGAGACCGGCAGATCCAAAAATGGGGAATTTGTGAGGAGGAACTAAAAAGGGGAATTTTATTGGCTCTTCGGGCATCCCTGTGGGCAAGAAATGCCGATTTCCCCTGTAACGGCACCATCACCGGTGACGACCTCGATGCTGGCCAGCTGCTTATCGCTCAGCGTCCGGTAGAACTGCTCGAAGACGGATTTTCCGTGGCCATCGGCAACCCAGACGACCGTGTTGGCATCGTGATTGACAAGCACGGTGATGTACTTATGCCCCTTACGGTAACTCGTCTCGTCAATCCCTATGTGGACAAGGCCGTCGAGGCGTCTTGAGCGCTCCGGCTCGAGATCCTGCAGGCTTCTTGAGATGCAGTTTCCGACCGTCTGCCAGTCAATGCGCATGAAGCTTGCGACAGCACTCCTGGGAATGTATTCGGCGAGCCATGCAACAATGAGGTCGAAATCCTTTGTGAAGCTGTTGCCGGGATAAGCCCAAGGGACAGCCGCCGTAACGACACCGTGCTCTGGGCATCGGATCCGGTGGGTGTCACCCTCGATTTCCACAAGGATGCCGCCGAAATCCAGTCCGCGCCAAATTTTCCGGTGCATTGCCGGATGGTCGTAACCGGGGCAGCGCCTTCCGCAGAACGGGCAGTCATCCTGATGCCACGCATTGGGACGAGCCTTGATGCGGAGGTGGGCAACACTGTCAGCACCTGTGTAAAAATCGTGAGATTCTACAACCGTATGCTTGACATTGAGCAGTTTTTTGCATAAAGTATCAACTGAGGCTATGTTGGTTTTCTCCTTGTATCGTTATGTTTGGTCACGGATACTTTACAGGAAGCAACATGGCTTTTCAATAGTTAATTTCAGTCAGGCTTCGGACATTCACCCACAATCATGCCCGAAGCCTCGAAAAGAAGGGGATTATCATCAACGATTATACGGTAAAAACAGAGGGCATCTGCGCTAAGGGGATCAAGTTCGGCATCGAGGACGGGAAGCTGCACCATATCCAGTTCCTCGGCGGCTGCCCGGGCAATACGGCGGCCATCGGGAAACTGCTCGAGGGAACCGACGCGCAGCGCGCGGTCGACCTGCTGAAGGGCAACAAATGCGGCCCGAAGCCGACATCCTGCGCCGACCAGCTCGCCCGCGGCATCGAGCAGGCACTGAACGCTGCGGATACAGCGGCCCATTAAAGAAAAAGCGTATGTCATTTCTGGCATACGCTTTTTTCTCTATGCAAAAATACCGTCAATCCCTGAAGTATAGGGATTGACGGTATTCTATCTGCTATGGGATTACACCAATTCGATGATGACCATCGGCGCAGCGTCGCCGCGGCGGACGCCGAGCTTCAGGATGCGCGTGTAACCGCCCTGGCGGTCTTCGTATTTCTTTGCGATCTCGTCAAAGAGCTTCCGCACTACATCTTCATCAGCAAGCGATGCAATGGCCTGACGGCGCGCAGAGAGGTCTCCGCGCTTGGCAAGCGTGATGAGCTTGTCGGCAAACTTGCGAAGTTCTTTCGCCTTTGCTTCCGTCGTTTCAATGCGTCCATATCTGAAGAAGGAAGTGAGGATGCTGCGGAACAATGCTTTGCGGGCAGCGGAATTACGGCCCAGTTTTCTGTAGCTCATTACTTCTCCTCTTTCCTATCAGTCTTCATTTTCTTTCAGCGACAAACCGAGTTCCTCGAGCTTGTTCTTGACTTCTTCGAGGGATTTGCGGCCGAGGTTGCGAACCTTCATCATATCGTCTTCGGATTTCTCCGTGAGGTCGGCAACCGTGTTGATGTTCGCGCGCTTGAGGCAGTTGAAGGAACGAACCGAGAGGTCGAGATCCTCGATGGTCATATCGAGAACCTTTGCCGACTCATCCTCTTCCTCCTCGGGGAAAGTGGACTGTGCCTCTTCCTCGTCCTCTGGAAGCCCATCCATGTTCTGGAACAGTCTCAGGTGCATGACGAGAATCCCGGCAGCCTTCGAGACAGCTTCCTCCGGGCGGAGGGAGCCATCGGTCCAGACCTCAAGGATCAGGCGGTCATAGTCCATGACATTGCCGACACGCGTATCCTGTACCGTGTAGTTCACGCGCTGAACCGGAGAGAAAATCGAATCGATGGGAATCACGCCGATCGGATCATCCGGCTTCTTGTTCTTATCCGCCGGAACGTAGCCGCGGCCGCGTTCCACGGTCATCTCCATCTTGAGCTTGCCGTCGCCGTTGAGCGTCGCGATGTGGAGATCCGGGTTCAGCACCTCAATCTCGCTGTCGCAGATGACATCCGCACCCGTGACTTCCTTTTCACCTTCAACGTCAATGCGGACGACTTTCGGCTCGTCGCCTTCCATCTTGAAGCGGAGCTGCTTCAGGTTCAGCACGATGTTCGTGACATCGTCGCGTACGCCCGGGATCGTGGAGAACTCATGGAGCACCCCGTCAATCCGGATGGAGGTGATGGCCGCACCCTCGAGCGAGGAGAGCAGCATGCGGCGCAGGCTGTTGCCGAACGTCGTGCCGTAACCGCGCTCGAGCGGCTCGCAGATGAATTTGCCGTAACGGTTATCGTCGCTGATCTCCGCAATCTCGATTTTCGGTTTCTCGATGTCTATCATCTGGAATGAACCTCCTCAATAACACTATGCGCACAGGCATAAACATTCATTATTTGGAGTACAACTCGACGATAGCCTGCTCGTTGACAGGAACATCGATGTCTTCACGGCTCGGGAAACGCGTTACCGTGCCCTGAAGATTTGCCTGATCGGCATCGAGCCATGCCGGAGCGGAAAGCGTGCTGTTGCTCTCTTTGAGCTCCTTGAAGAACGCATTCTGCTGGCTCTTCTCCGCGACCTTCACGACATCGCCCTCGGAAACGAGTGCGGACGGAATGTCGACGCGCTTGCCGTTGACCGTGATGTGGCCATGACGGACGAGCTGACGAGCCTGACGGCGCGTGTTCGCGAGACCGAGGCGGAACACGACGTTGTCGAGACGACGCTCGAGCAGGATCAGCAGGTTTTCACCCGTGACGCCCTGCATCGTCTTCGCTTTATCGTAGTATCCACGGAACTGCTTCTCGAGCACACCGTAGATGAACTTTGCTTTCTGTTTCTCTTTCAGCTGGAGGCCGTACTCGGAAACCTTGCGGTTCGTGCGGCGCGGCTGACGCTTCGACTGCTTGGAGCGGCCGATGACTGCCGGCTCAAGGCCGAGCGCACGGCATCTCTTCAGAGCTGGTACTCTATCAATTGCCATTTACTTACTGCACCTCCCATTAAACTCTTCTACGCTTCGGCGGACGGCATCCATTGTGCGGGATTGGGGTGACGTCTTTGATCATGCTGACTTCAAGACCCGTAGCCTGCAGGGAACGGATTGCCGCTTCACGGCCGGCACCCGGGCCCTTGACGTAAACGTCAACGGTCTTGAGGCCGTGCTCCATGGCTGCCTTCGCTGCCGTCTCCGCTGCCATCTGTGCAGCGAACGGCGTGCTCTTGCGGGAACCGCGGAAGCCGAGGCCGCCTGCGCTTGCCCAGGAAAGTGCGTTGCCGCTCTTATCGGTGAGCGTGACAATCGTATTATTAAACGTAGAGCTGATATGCGCTACGCCGAATTCTACATTCTTCCGAACTTTTTTCTTCGTACGGACTGCTTTTTTAACTGCCACCAGTTAACCCTCCTTTTCTATTATGCGTCTTTCTTTTTGCCTGCTACAACCTTTTTCGGGCCTTTGCGCGTGCGGGCGTTGTTCTTCGTGTTCTGACCGCGAACAGGAAGGCCAAGACGGTGGCGACGACCACGGTAGCAGCCGATATCAACGAGTCTCTTGATGT
>DAIMZO010000026.1:0-22867 GCA_036733925.1 Selenomonadaceae bacterium
GCACGAGTTTCAGCTCGTGCGGCGCCCCACTTTTTCTTTAATTTGTCAGGATGCCCGCCATCTTCAGCAGGTATTTCGCGTTGGTCGTATGGCAGCGGCCCGGCTTGACTTTGAAATCGAAATGGAGCTCGTCGTTTTCGTACGATTCCTCGAAATGCAGGTTTTCGACCGGCGTGCCGTCGGCCGCCGTCAGGTTGCAGAGCTCGAAGTCGTGCGTCGTGACGAGCGTGATGCAGTGCGGGCCCGTCAGATGCTCGATCGCGGCCTTCGCGCCGATGATGCGGTCCGCGGAGTTCGTGCCGCGGAAGATTTCGTCGATGCAGAGCAGCAGCGGCGTGTTCTCCTTGCTCGCCTCAATCATGCTCTTGATGCGCAGCAGCTCGGCGTAGAAGGTCGAGATGCCGTGCTCGAGATCATCGGCGATGCGCATGGAGGTGTAGACCTTCATGCGCGTGAGCTCCATGGACTCGGCGCAGACCGGCGCGCCGGCATACGCGAGGATCACGTTCGTCGCGAGCGTGCGCATATAGGTCGTCTTGCCGCTCATATTGGAGCCCGTGATGATGCAGGTGATGGCCGGGAAATCCGCATCGTTCGGCACGGCCTGATCCTCGGGCAGCAGCAGCGGCACGGCGTTCTTCATCGCGACATGCGGCGCGCTCGCCTCGAGGAGCGTCGGGAACGCGTGCAGGCCGCGCGTGAGCCCCGGCGTCGCGAGGCTCGTCAGCAGCTCGAATTCCGCATAGGCATCGAGCCAGTCCGCGAGGTTCTTGCGCGCCGTCTCGCGCCACTGCAGGAAAAGATGCGCGCAGTGGAAATCCCAGAGGAACAGCGCATTCAGCAGGATGAAGCCGACGAGGTTGCGGCGCGCCTCGACGCCCTGCATGAGGCGCGAGAGGCCGCGGATCCCGTCTGAAGCGCTGCTGTGGCCGGCTCCCGGGCGGAGCTTCTGCTGCAGCTCACGCAGCAGAGGGGCCTGTACGGTGGTATGTTCCAGCTTGCGGAAAATCTGCGTGTAGAGCTGCAATTCCTGATGCAGGCTCGCGAGCGGGAGCAGGATCGACTCCGTGCGGTTCTCGAAGGACCAGGTCAGCACGAACTGCACGAGGAGAACGAAGCCCGGGACGTACCAGGTCAGGCTGCCACAGGCGGCGAGCACGGCGGTCACGAGCAGCGCGAGGGGCAGCAGGAACGACAGGACGCGCAGCGCGGGATTTTCCCTGACCTGCGCGTTCAGGCCATCGATGAGCGGCTTGGTGTCGTGCCCCGGCGGCAGCAGCGCGGCGAGCGTCCCGACCTCGACGAGGAAGCGCGGGTGCGCCATGAGCTCGCGGACCGACTGCTGGCGCGCGAGGATTGTCTCCTTCGCGGGCGGCACCGGCGAGAGCGCGGCGGCGAGCTTGTCCTGCCCGAGCTTCGTGCGCGCCTGGCAGAGGTACTGATACATCGAGGCGTGGCCGAGCAGGTTGAGGTCGCGCGCCTGCGGCATATCGTCCTTGAGATAGGCCTGCCCGTCAGCCGGCAGATCTTTCCATTTGTTGTCGAAACGCGCGAGCCAGTCCTGCACGACGGCGAGTGCGCTGTCCGACTGCAGGATGCGCCGCTTGGTCTGGCCGTGTTCGCGGACGAGCAGGAAAAAGACGATGAGCAGCAGGACGCCGAAGAACTTGCCGGACAGTGCGCCGTCCCATCCCGCGGCGAATGCGAAGATCGCGCCGAGGAATGAGACCGTGCGCGCGAGAACGAAGCGGTCCGAGCGCTTTGCGAGCTGTTTCCCGCGCTGGAACGCCTCCTCGCGCAGGTCGACAAAGAAATCCTTTTGTGTCATGAAAAAAATACCGCCTTTCTTCGGGAGATATGGCTTTCGTTGTTCAACGTTATCATTATACCACAGATTTTCTTCTGGTTCGTTGCCAAGAGAAAGGATTTTTGCCGTGTTTCATGGAACTTACAGAGTATTCCGGTAGAATATCCGTAAAGTCAAAAAGTCAACACTTGGTATTTTTGTAACGAAAGGAAGAACAGGAATGTCCCAGCGCATGACGATGGACGAGGTGCTCAAGGAGTACGGCGTCCCACAGATCAAACTTGACGTACACGCGACGCGGTCGGAGCTGCTGAAGCTCCGCGAGAAGCTCATGGCGATCCGCGACCTGTCCCAGGGAAAGGAGCAGGGCTATCTCGATGTCGACTGCAAGCTCTATATCGACGTCGACGACATCGACCGCTACCTCTCCGGGCAGCTCGATACGGTCGGCGAGATTTACGCGTTCCCGGATGATATCAAATCGTACAAGGAAGAATAAGGAGCAACGATATGAAGACAAAGAAGATTCTCGCCGCGCTCTGCGCCGGCGTCATGCTCGCCGCGACTCCGGCTGCGCCGCAGATCCTGACGCAGGCCGTCACGTCGACGGCCTATGCCGCAAAGGGCGGCGCGCGCATCGCGGCGCCGAAGGCGATGCCGGCCGCGCCGAAAGCCCCGGCGGCTTCGTCCAACAGCTCGCCGTCGAAATCGGTCTCCGGCAACGGCGGCAGCTATGCCCCATCGAAAAACGCAAAGGATCTGCAGAAAGATGCCCCATCCGCGAATAGCCGCACGGGCAGCACGCAGGCGAACGCCGCGCAGCAGCGCAGCGGCAGCCGCTTCGGCAATATCATGCGGAATATCGGCTTGTTCGCCGGCGGCATGTTCCTCGGCTCGATGCTCGCCAGCCTGTTCGGCGGCATGGGCATGGGTACCGGCCTCCTCGCGGATATCCTCGGCGTGCTCATGAACATCGCATTCCTCGTCATCGCCGTCATGGCGATCCGCTGGCTCTGGAACCGTTTCCGCGGCAGGAACCGGAACGATTCGGACCGGACGGGCGGCAACCCGTACCGCTCGGCGAATTCGTTTGACGCAACGCGCGAGCAGCCGCATATCCCGGTGCAGGATATCACGCCGCCGGCCTCCGGCACGGACTACCATGCGAAGTCCATGGCGGATCGCTACCGCAATCGGTAAAAAGGTGCATCCAAGTCTGAGATAAGATAAAAAGAAAGCGCATACTTTTCCTTGAAAAATACGGGAACCTCTCGTAGAATAAAAGGGAAGGTATGTGCTTTTTGTTATCTGCTATTAGAGAGGAACTATCATGGTAAAAGAATCTACGATAAAGAAGGTCGACGCGCTTCGTACCGCGGTGGGCACAAGCTCATCGCCTGCGGCAACGGCGGTTCAGCGTCGGACGCCGAGCACATCGTCGGCGAACTCATGAAGGGCTTCCTGCTGCCGCGCAAACTCGGCGCCGATATGGCCGCGAAGATGGCGGAGGCCTGCCCCGAGGAAAAGGACTATTTCCTCGAGAACCTGCAAGGGGCACTCCCCGCGCTCTCGCTCGTCAATCAGGTTGCGCTGAACACGGCGTTCGCGAACGATCAGGCGCCGGATCTCTCGTTCGCGCAGCAGATTCTCGGCATGGGTGACGCGGGCGACGTCCTGCTCGCGATCTCGACTTCCGGCAACTCGACGAACGTCATTTACGCACTGCAGATGGCGAAGGTCAAGGGGGTCAAGACCGTTGCGCTGACCGGCAAGACCGGCGGCAAGATTGCCGCGCGGCATCTCGCCGCCGTGACGATCCGCGTGCCGGACGATGAGACGTTCCGCATCCAGGAGCTCCATTTGCCGGTCTATCACATGCTCTGCATCGCCGCCGAGAACGAATTCTTCGGCGAGGACTGAGCAGGGGCAGCGTCAGGCTTTGGTGGCCCAGCGCAGCTTCGTGGAGTGCGCGCGCGGGTTGCGGCGGCATTCCTCCCGTCCCGGGCGGATGACGTCCTTCGCGATGTCCGCGTAGACGCCGGAGCGGTAGAAGGCCTGGAATGCCTTCTTGACGATGCGGTCCTCGCCGGAGTGGAAGGTCAGAATCGCGGCGCGCCCGCCGGGTGCGAGGGCGTCCGGCAGCTTCTCCATGAGGCTGTAGAGAACTTCATATTCGTGATTGATATCGATGCGCAGTGCCTGGAACGTCCGGGCACTGCTTTTTTTGACGGCTTCTTTCTTGTCCTCTGGTGTCGTACCCTTCGGCCACCGGACGCGCGTCAGGGCCTTCTCGATTTCCTCGTGCAGGGTGCGCGTCGTGTCGATAGGCACGCCGCGCTTCCGGTCATTCACGATCTGCCGCGCGATTTCTGCGGCGAACGGTTCGTCGGCGTTCTCGACGAGCATGCCCTCGATTTCCTCGCGATTCATGGCGGCGAGGCGCTCCGCGGCGGAGATGCCGGCCTCCGGGTTCAGGCGCAGGTCGAGCGGACCGTCGGCCTTGTAGGAGAAGCCGCGCGCCGGGTCGTCAATCTGCATCGAGGAGACGCCGAGATCGGCGAGCACGAAGTCAAAGGGGCCGACTTCGGCCGCGAGCTGGTCGATATCCGCGAAATTCATCGCGCGGAAACTCCAGATATCTTCGCCGTACCCTTTGGCGCGCAGGCGCTCGATGGTCTTCTGTGCCTCAATCGGGTCGACGTCCCCGCTGTAGAGATGGCCGCGCCCCTCGAGCTTCTCGAGCATCCGCTCCGTGTGGCCGCCGTAGCCGAGCGTCGCGTCGTAGCCGATTTCGCCGGGCTGGATATCGAGCACCTCGAGGATCTCGTTCACGAGAATCGGGATGTGCATGCCGGCCGGCGTGTTCCCCTTCGCGATGACGTGCGCAATCTCGCTCTGGTATTTCTCCGGATGCAGTTCCTTGTATTTTTCCGCGAAATGCCGCGGATATTTTCCGCTGTAATGCGGCCGCCGATGGTGCTTCTTCGGTTCTTCTGGATTTCCCATGTCGTTCCTCCGTTCTTTTTCCTATTCAACGCTATTTTACCGGACGCCGTCGCGCTTGACAAGGCGTTTTCCGGATCGGGGCGGCCGGAGAAAAAGGAATCTTTCGGAAACTTTTGGGAAGAGGCAGGAAAAATACCGATGGATATGGAATAAGAAAAGAGATATTTCAGGCACAGGAGGCTTTCTATATGAATACTTCGGAAAAAGACATGATGAAGCTCGCGAATGGCAGCGATGTCCGAGGCGTGGCGGTCGAGGGCGTGGCGGATGAGCCGGTGACGCTGACCGAGGAGGCGGCAAACCGCATCGCGGCTGGTTTCGTGGAGTTCCTCGCCGAGCGCGTCGGCTGCAGCAAGCGCGACCTGCGCATCGCGGTAGGCCATGATACGCGCATCTCGGCGCATCCGCTGAAGAAGGCCGTGCTCTCGGCGCTGACGGCTGAGGGCTGCGTGACAGTGGACTGCGGCCTCGCGTCGACCCCGGCGATGTTCATGTCGACGGTGTTCAAGTCGACGCAGATGGACGGCGCCATCATGATCACGGCGAGCCATCTGCCCTACAACCGCAACGGGCTGAAATTCTTCACGGTCGACGGCGGCGTCGAGCACGAAGACATCCTGCAGATCCTGCACAATGCCTGCCGCCTGCCGGAACAGCAGGGCGAGCTCGCGCATGTGCAGCATTATGACCTCATGGAGCGCTATTGCCATTTCCTGCGCAAGAAGATCCGCCAGTCCCTCGACGGCGAGGCGGTCAACCAGCCGCTCAAGGGCATGCATATCGTTGTGGACGCCGGCAACGGTGCGGGCGGCTTCTTCGCGACGCAGATCCTCGGCCGCCTCGGCGCGGATACGACGGGATCGGTGTACCTCGAGCCGGACGGGCATTTCCCGAACCATATCCCGAACCCGGAGAACAAGCAGGCCATGGCGTCCATCCAGAAAGCCGTGCTCAGCAGCCACGCGGATCTCGGCCTGATCTTCGATACCGATGTGGACCGCATGAGCGCGGTGCTCGGCAACGGCCGCGAGATTTCCCGCAACACATTGATCGCCATGATCGCGGCGATCCTCGCGCCGGATTATCCGGGCTCGACGATCGTCACGGATTCGGTCACGAGCGACGAGCTCACGGAGTTCCTGACGAAGAAGCTCGGGCTCAAGCATCACCGCTACATGCGCGGATACAAGAATGTCATCGACGAATGCGCGCGCCTGAACCGCGCCGGCATCGTCTCGCCGCTCGCGATTGAGACGAGTGGACACGGCGCGCTCTCGGAGAACTACTATCTCGATGACGGCGCGTACCTCGCAGTGAAGCTGCTCGTCGCGGCGACGAAGATGAAGCGCCAGGGCAAGAAGCTCTCCGCGCTGATCAAGGATCTCGGCGAGCCGCTTGAGGCGCGCGAGTACCGCATGCGTATCGTCGGCATCGAGGATTTCCGCGGCTACGGCGAGGGCATCCTGAAGACGTTCGCGCAGCGCGCGCAGGAAAAGGGCATCAAGCTCGCGGATCCGAACTACGAGGGCGTGCGCCTCGTATTCCCGGATGGCTGGGCGCTTCTGCGCATGTCCCTGCATGATCCGAATATGCCGCTGAACGTCGAGTCCCGCAAAGAGGGCGGCGTAAAGGCCATCGCCGCGCAGGCCAAGGATCTGCTCGAGGGCTTTGCCTCGCTCGACACCTCGGTTCTCGACAGCTGAGGGTTCTCAAATCCTGTGCTCTGTGCTATAATAAAAATATAGAGAAGACCAGATAGACGGATCTCATTTCCGCTCGTTGGTTGACATTACATTTTGCAAGGTAACCGCTAGGCTGGCGAGCTTTTGATGGCGGTTACTTTTCTTTTATGACGATTAATATGAGCAAAAGCATTGCCAATGAAAAAATATTGGCGATGCTTTTTTGTATGTTTTGCGAAAAAGGGTTAATGAAGGTAGAATATAGAATAAAAGATTTTTGAAGAGAGAAGGGATTACGATGAGGAATACCTCTACGGCTGCGGCAGACTTTGCGAAGAAGTGGGCTGGAGTCGGTGATGAGAAACAGGATAGCCAGCGGTTCTGGATTGAGCTTTTACAGAAGGTTTATAAGCTCGTCGAAGAGGAGTCTTCTGTTTCGGCAAAGCCGAAGAAGCATCAGAAATTTTGAAAACGGAGTAAGGTGCTCTTTAGCACCTGCTCGCAAGACAAGGCAGTACTTTCATGCTATAATGTCAAATGGTGTATAAACTTCGGGCGGAATCCCGAGGCTTGAAAAGAGGGGAGAATGCAGTTGTATCAGCAGAAACTCACGCCGCTTACCGAGAGCGGCCTGCTCGCGGCGCTGTCCGTGGTGCTCGCTTTCGCGGCCGTCTATCTGCCGGTCATCGGGATCGTGGCGACGCTCATCTGGCCGCTGCCGGTTCTCGTGCTCGTCGTGCGTCACGGCCTGCGCTGGGGCGCGATGGGCGTATTGACGTCCGGCGTGCTCATGGCGCTGGCCCTCGAGCCGATGCTCGCCGTGCGCATGGTGCTGTCCTTCGGCTTCACGGGGCTCGCCCTCGGCTGGGGATTCCGCAAGGACTGGGCCGGCGCGAAGATCTTTGGCATCGGCTTGCTGTTCTCCGTCATCGGCAAGCTCGGGACCATCGGGCTGCTGTTCTTTGTGACCGGCATCGACCCGCTGGATGCGCAGCTCGATGCGCTGAACGAGACGTTCGACCAGACGTTCTCCCTCTATGAGACAATCGGGATTCCGGCCGCGGAGCTCGAGCAGAGCCGCGAGCAGATTCAGCAGGGTATGAAATTCGTGACCTTGCTGATTCCGCTCGTCGTGCTGTTCATGGGGCTGTTTGACACGACGATCTCCTATCTGCTCGGGGGCAAGGTGCTCCGGCGCCTCGGCCACGATGTGCGCACGATGCCGCCGTTCTCCGAATGGCGCCTCCCGCGCTTCTTCGTCTATCTGTTCGGGTTCGCGCTCGTCGGCATCTACTGGGGCGGTTCGCGGCAGATCGACTGGCTCTACAAGCTGTCGATGAACCTCGAGATCCTCGCGATCTGCGCGGGCTTCGTACAGGGGCTCTCGCTGCTGTCCTATCTGATGAAGCATTATAAGCTCGCGGGCTTCTGGCGCTTCATGATCTACGTTATCGTATTGTTCAGCGGCTTCCTTCTGCAGCTCGTCGCTTTTTCCGGGCTTGTGGACATCGTTTTTGATTACCGGCGCCGGTTCGAGCGGAGGCCCCGCTGAGGGCCCCGCACCGGCTTAGGAGATGATAGATTATGCCTCGGAATATGTCCGCGTGGATCGATCTGACCCTGCAGCTCGTCATCATGCTGGCGCTGATCGGGATTCTCGCCTGCTACAATGCCTATGCGGCGGCCGCCGCATCCGTCCTGTGGTTCTGCCTCGCGCTGTTCGCGCGGGAGCGCTGCCAGGACCGCTCGAGGCGCTTCGCGCGCTATTGCAAGAACATCGTGCA
The DNA here is from genome assembly GCA_036733925.1 of Selenomonadaceae bacterium. Classification (GTDB taxonomy): domain Bacteria; phylum Bacillota; class Negativicutes; order Selenomonadales; family Selenomonadaceae; genus UBA2897. The sequence continues at coordinate 8,280 of DAIMZO010000026.1, forward strand.
GAACATCGGCGAGATGACGAAGTACGCCATCGAAGGGCTGCCGCAGGCCATCCTCGTGGTCACGGCAGACGGCCGCCTGCAATGGTTCAATGCGAATCTGGATAAATGCCTGGGCTTCCACCCGGAAGAAAATACCGATGTCAAGGATTTCTGGCCGAACTTCATCATCTCCCCGGTCTGGGGCACCGAGGGCGAGTACGTCTTCGCGCATGAGGATAAATACTATCAGGTGAAGTACCGTCCGATACCGCTGCCGCCGCATCAGGATCCGCTGATGGCGTTCTATGTGCAGGACATCACGCAGTTCGAGACGATGCGCAAGGAATTCGTCGAGAGCCGGACGGTGCTCGCCTATATCCAGATCGATAACTACGACGAGGTCATGCAGGGCCAGTCGGACGCGGAATGCGCGGCGCTGTTGCTCTCAGTCAACCAGCTGCTCGACGGCTGGCTCAAGACGCTCGGCGGCTTCATGCGCCGCGTGTCGGAGGATCAGTACATCGCTGTGCTCGACCGCAAGGCACTCGAGCAGGCCATGCACGAGAAATTCGATATCCTCGACAAGGTTCGCCAGCTCCAGAACACGAACCGGCTGCCGGTCACGCTCTCGATGGGCGTGGCTGTCGCGGACAAGCAGAGCCTCAAGGAGCTCGGCAGCCAGGCGCAGGCCGGCCTCGACCTCGCGCTCGGCCGCGGCGGCGACCAGATCGCCGTGAATATCAGCGGCAAGACGCAGTTCTTCGGCGGCCGCGCGAAGGCGGTCGAGAAGCATACGCGCGTCAAGGCACGCGTCGTCGCGCACGCCATCCGTGAGATCATGGAGGGTGCGGACGCCGTCTGCATCATGGGGCACCATAATGAGGACTTCGACTGCTTCGGCGCGTCCATCGGCATCGCGCGCATGGCAAGGCATCTGAAGAAGCCCTGCCATATCGTGCTCTCGGATGTGAACGAGGGCATCGAGAAATTCCGGGGCCTGCTGCGCGGACTCGAGGATTTCGAAGATCTCTTTGTGCACGAGGAGAATCTGCTGAACCTGACGGCGCTGAACCCGGTGCTCTTCGTCGTCGATACGCATATCCCGCATCTCGTGGCCGCGCCGTCGCTGCTCGAGCGGATCCCGCAGGTCGTCGTCATCGACCATCACCGCCGCAGCGAGGACTTCATCCGCAATCCGCTGCTTGTCTATATCGAGCCGGCGTCGAGCTCGGTCAGCGAGCTCGTGACGGAACTGCTGATGTATTTCAGCGACAACATGCGGCTCTCCCGTCTCGACGCGACTGCGCTCTACTCGGGCATCGTCGTCGATACGAAGAACTTCGCCGTGCAGACCGGCGTCCGCACCTTCGACGCAGCGGCGTATCTGCGGCGCAGCGGCGCGGATCCGGTGCTCGTGCGGCATCTGTTCCGCACGGATTACGAGACAACCGTCATTCTGTCGCGCGCCAAGGCGAACTCGAAGTTCTATCCGGGCGGGCTCATCGTCACATCCATCAAGGAGCCGCGCCCCGATATCACGATTATCGCGGCGCAGGCCGCGGACGCATTGCTCAGCATCGAGGGCGCGCAGATGACGATCGTGGTGTTCCAGCTCGACAAGGAGACCGTCGGCATCAGCGCGCGCTCGACCGGCGAGGCGAATGTGCAGGTCATCATGGAGGCGTTTGGCGGCGGCGGCCACCAGAACGTCGCCGGCGCCCAGATCAAGGGCGCGGATCTCGAAGAAATCAAGGCGAAGGCCATTGCGCTCAGCCAAAAATACATAGAGGAGAATGATCAAGATGAAAGTGATCTTACAGCAGGACGTTAAGAAGCTCGGTAAAAAGGGGGATATCGTAGAGGTTTCGGAAGGCTACGGCCGCAATTTCCTGTTGCCGCGCAAGGCGGCGGTGCCGGCCACGGCGTCGAACTTGAACGTCGCTGAGGCCAAGGCGGGCTCGAAGGCGCGCAAGGCGGCGATGGAGACCGATGAGGCGCGCCTCATGGCGAAGCAGCTCGAGAAGGTCGAGGTCACGATCCCCGTGCGCATCGGCGAGGGCGGCAAGCTGTTCGGCAGCGTGACGGGCAAGGATGTTTCGAATGCGCTGAAAGCGAAGAACATCGATATCGACAAGCGCAAGATCAGCCTGAAGGGCGAGGTCATCGGTGAGGGCACCTACGAGGCCGTCATCAAGGTGCACCCGTCGATCACGAGCAAGATCAAGGTGCACGTCGTTGCCGAGTAAGTTTTCCACGGAACCAGCAAAGAAAGCCATCCGGCAGGAAGGCTTTCTTTTTGTCCATACAGAGGAAGGAAAATCACCGATACTATGAATTTTTTCCAGCGCTTCTTCCATCGGGGAGAAGAGAAGAAGGAGCAGCCCGCATCCGGGGCGGAGCAGCAGGCGCAGCCGGAGCGGCCGGAGGATAAAGTCGTCGATACCATCGATAAGGAGATCGACCTGCTCTACATGCTGCTGACGAACGTCTGGGGGACGGAAAAGGTCGTCCTGCAGGCAGGCCGCATGAACGCGTTGCAGCTCATGCGCTCCGATAAGCGCGAGGAGCGCGTGCTCGCGCTCGAACGGCTCATCAACGAGGATCCGCTGCTGCAGCCTGCGCCGAAGCAGATGGATATCCCGGGCATCCTCGAGAACCTCTTTGACCGCGTGGCCGAGCTGCAGGCGAAAAAAGTCGTGCAGGACCGCATCGAGAAGAAGGTTAACGAGAAGCTCGAGGAGGATCATGCGAACTACGTGCAGGATATCCGCCGCGAGGTATTCGAGGACGAGCAGGCCGGCACGGAGAGCCCGCAGGACGCGATCAAGCGCGAGAAGCTCGAGAAACTCGAGAAAGTGCATCTGACGCAGTCTGTCATGGAACTTCTGCGCCCGAAATCCCTCGACGAGATTGTCGGGCAGGACCGCGCGGTGCACGCGCTCCTCGCCAAGCTCAGCTCGCCGTATCCGCAGCATTTGCTGCTCTACGGGCCGCCGGGCGTCGGCAAGACAACGGCCGCGCGCCTCGTGCTCGAGGCCGCGCGCAAGAAGCCAGCGTCCCCGTTCGCGGAGGACGCGCCGTTCGTCGAGACGGACGGTACGACGCTGCGCTGGGATCCGCGCGACATCACGAACCCGTTGCTCGGTTCGGTGCATGACCCAATCTATCAGGGCGCGCAGCGCAACCTCGCGGATCTCGGCATCCCGGAGCCGAAGCCGGGCCTCGTCACGGACGCGCACGGCGGCATCCTGTTCATCGACGAGATCGGCGAGATGGACGAGATGCTCCAGAACAAGCTGCTGAAGGTGCTCGAGGACAAGCGCGCGACGTTCGAGTCCGCGTATTATGATCCGACGAACCCGAAGATCCCGCCGTATATCAAGCATCTGTTCGAGCAGGGCGCACCGGCGGATTTTGTGCTGATCGGCGCGACGACGCGCGACCCGGGACATATCAACCCGGCCCTGCGCTCGCGCTGCGCGGAGATCTATTTCGATCCGCTCGAGCCGTCGCAGATCGTGACAATCCTCGAGCATGCGGCGAAGAAGCTGCAGGTGGAGCTCGAGGACGGCGTGGCCGAGCAGATCGCCGAGTACACGATCGAGGGCCGCAAGGCCGTCGGCATCCTCGCGGATGCGTACAGCCAGGCGCTCGAGCGCGTCATGGAGAAGGAGAGGCCGGCAGAGGTGAAGGAAGGCAGCCTGCCGCAGGGCATCGTCGTCGAGAAAGCGGACGTCTACGAGGTCGCCCGTGTCTCACGCCTTTATCCGTATGTCACGAAAAAGGCCTCGCATACGGCGCAGGTCGGCCATATTTTCGGCCTCGGCGTCGCGGGCTTCGTCGGCTCGGTCATCGAGATTGAGGCGGCCGCATTCCCTGCGGAGAAGGGAAAGGGCCAGATCCGCTTCAATGAGACGGCCGGCAGCATGGCCAAGGACTCCGTGTTCAACGCGGCCTCGGTCATGCGCGAGCTCACGGGCAAGGATATCCACAACTACGATGTGCATGTCAACGTCATCGGCGGCGGTAACATCGACGGGCCGAGTGCCGGCACGGCGATCCTCGCGTGCATCGTGAGCGCTGTGACGGGCAGGAAAATCTGGCAGGACGTTGCGGTGACCGGCGAGATTTCGCTCGCGGGCCGCGTGCGCCCGGTCGGCGGTGTGCCGGAGAAGGCATACGGCGCGAGCCAGGCTGGCATCCGCACGATGGTCATCCCGAAGGAGAATGAGAAGGATATCCCACACGAATACCTCGGCATGCAGGTGCATCCGGTCGAGACGACTGAGGAGGCGTTCTCCTGGATTTTCGCGCCGGAGGAAGCCGGCGCGGAGCAAGAGCTTGCTGAGGCAGAGAAGGACGAGGAAATGAGCCGTAAGGCAGTCTGAGAAGAGGAGGGGAAACGATGCCATTAGAAGAACGCGTACCGCCGCAGAATGTCGAGGCCGAGCGCTCGGTTCTCGGCGCGATCATGATCAAGCCGGAGACGCTGACCGAGGTGCAGGAGCAGCTCCAGCCGGACGATTTCTACCGCGAGGCCTACCGCGTGGTCTACGAGGACATGCTCGAGCTTTCGGAGAAGGGCGAGGCCGTCGACGTCATCACGCTGACGGAGATGCTCAAGAGGAAAGACCAGCTCGAGAAGGTCGGCGGCGTCCCGATGGTCATGGATCTCGCCAACGCCGTGCCAACCGCCGCGAACGTTGCCTTCCATGCGAAGATCGTCAGGGAAAAGGCGGAGCTCCGACGGCTCATCGACGCGGCGACGGAAATCGCGGCGTCCGCCTATGAGGGCAATGAGGACGTCGAGAACATCATGGACGACGCGGAGAAGAAGATCCTCGCCGTCGCCGGCACGCAGACCGGCAATGGGTTCGAACCGCTCAAGAGCATCCTCATGCGCACGTTCGACCACATCAGCACGATTTACGCGAACAAGGGCGGCCTCACGGGGCTCGCGTCCGGTTTCCGCGACCTCGATAACCTGACCAACGGTTTCCAGAAATCCGACCTGATCCTGATCGCCGCGCGCCCGTCGATGGGCAAGACGGCGTTCGTGCTGAACATCGCGTCGTATATCGGCACGCACGGGGGGAAGGTCGCGTTCTTCTCCCTCGAGATGTCGAAAGAGCAGCTCATGCAGCGCATGCTCGCGTCAGAGGCTGGCGTCGACTCGCAGAAACTCCATACGGGTCAGATGGACAGTGTGGAATGGAATCGGCTCATGGATGCCGCCGATGTCATGAACCGGGCGTCCATCTACATCGACGACACGCCGGGCATCACGATTATGGAACTGCGCTCGAAGGCGCGCCGCCTGAAGGCGGAGCACGGGCTCGACATCGTCATCATCGACTATCTGCAGCTCATGCAGGGGCGGCAGGTGCGCGGCGGGGACAACAGCCGCCAGCAGGAAATCTCGGAGATCTCGCGGTCGCTCAAGGCGCTCGCGCGCGAGCTCGACGTGCCAGTCATCGCGCTGTCGCAGCTCTCGCGTTCGGTCGAGTCGCGGCAGGTCAAGCGCCCGATGCTCTCCGACCTGCGCGAATCCGGCTCGCTCGAGCAGGATGCGGATATCGTCATGTTCCTGTACCGTGAGGATTACTACGATCAGGAGACCGACCGCAAAAACATCACCGAGGTCATCATCGCAAAGCACCGCAATGGCCCAATCGATACCGTCGAGATGTACTTCCAGAAGGAGTTCACGAAGTTCCGCGACCTCTCGCGCGCGGAAGGGTAGAGCAAAAAGGACTGTCACACGATACTTTTCGTTCGTGCGACAGTCCTTTTTCGTGGGTTTCTTGCTCTTTTCGGCTGCGGATCAGCGCGAAGCCGCTTTTTTCGATACTTCAGGCGCCAAGTCTACGCGTCGGATGCGTTCCAATGGATTCTCTTCGAAGGAATAACGGATATCCAGATAAGCATCGCCTCTCCGGAAGGCGACTTTCTTCAATGTCAATTTGGTGGAATGACGAATCCGATCGATATAGTATTTTGCATCTTCTGCAGACAAGGGCCCTTTTTCGACGATGACACGTACATCATCTATAAACATAAGGAACACCTCCCATAGCCAATGCGTCGGCCGGTTATCGGTGTTAACCGGTTTAGACAACGGGAAAACGTGAGGGGAATCAAAAACCTGCACGCTTTACAGTCCCACTATACTACAAAAGTAAACGTTTGTTAAGGGACAAATGCCCCTCTAGGGCCCGTATTTTGTTCTTAAATATGGATATCAGTACATCGGGGCAATCAGATGAAGTACATCAGGCTCTCGGTGTTCTTCTCTGCCTCGATGCCCATCAGGATATCATCGAGGGTCACGGAAGACAGAGATTCCTTGATGGCCTTGTCGAGCGGGTCGTAGACCTTGGCGTTCATTGCGCGGTCGAGTTCCGGCGCTTTTTCCGGTGATGCAGGGGCGGCCTTCTCCATGAGCGTAAGTTCGATGGAGGAAAGGATATCGTAGGCCGAGATCTCGCGCGGCGCACGGGCGAGCTGGTAGCCGCCCTGGCTTCCCTTGATCGAGTGGACGAGCTGTGCGCGTTTGAGCAGCGAGAATACCTGCTCGAGGTAGATCTTTGAGATGCCGAGCGCTTTGGAGATGGAGAGTATCGTGATTGGGGCGCCGGCGCCGTATCGTCTGGCAAGGTAGGTCATGGCGGCCATGCTGTAGCGGCCCTTCGCAGAAATCTTCATGGAGTGTTCCCTCATTTCTATCCTATTTATCTATTCGCGATTCATTTTCCGTACTGCAAAAACATAGAGCACCGATATGCTTTTATGTATATAATATAAAGGATAGAAAGGATTTTGTCAAACACATACTACACGGGTATGTAAAAAATATTTTTATGCAATCTATGGGGAAACTATTGACAATCGGTAGCTGAGGTCGTAGAATAAAAGCATAGAAAGTAAACATATAAATTAAGTATGCAATAAATGGAGGGTCTGACATGGGTAAGATTTATCAGAGCGTAACGGAACTGATCGGGCATACGCCGATCCTGCAGGCGAATAACTTCGCGCAAGCGAACGGGCTGGAGGCAAACATCCTCGCGAAGCTCGAGTATTTCAACCCGGCGGGCTCCGTCAAGGACCGCATCGCGCTCGCGATGATCAATCAGGCGGAAAAGGAAGGCAAGCTACACAAAGGCTCCGTCATCATTGAGCCGACTTCCGGCAACACGGGCATCGGCCTCGCGTCGGTTGCGGCTGCACGCGGCTACAAAGCTATCCTGACGATGCCGGAGACGATGAGTGTCGAGCGCCGCAACCTGCTCAAGGCTTATGGTGCACAGATCGTGCTGACGGACGGCTCGAAAGGCATGAAGGGGGCTATCGCAAAGGCGGAAGAGCTCGCAAAGGAGACGCCAGACTCCTTTATCCCGTCCCAGTTCACGAACCCGGCGAACCCGGCAGCACACGAGGCGACGACGGGCCCGGAAATCTGGGAGGATACGGACGGCAAGGTCGACGCATTCATCGCTGGTGTCGGTACGGGCGGTACGCTGACGGGCGTCGCACACTATCTGAAGAAGCAGAACCCGGACGTCAAGGTCTTTGCCGTAGAGCCGGAGACTTCGCCGGTTCTCTCGAAGGGACAGGCTGGCCCGCATAAGATCCAGGGTATCGGCGCTGGCTTCGTGCCAGAGACGCTCGATACGAAGATCTACGACGAAGTCCTGCCAATCAGCAATGAGGACTCCTTCCAATATGGCCGCCAGTTCTCGCATGTCGAGGGCGTGCTCGTCGGCATCTCCTCCGGCGCAGCTCTCGCGGCGGCGGTACAGCTCGCGAAGCGCCCGGAATTCAAGGGCAAGAACATCGTCGCGCTGCTGCCGGATACCGGTGACCGCTATCTTTCGACGGAGCTCTTCTCCGACTGATGTAAGGAATGATGAAAGAAAAAACTCCCGCGATGCGTGGAAAACGCATCGCGGGAGTTTTTTCTTATTTACTTCTATTTACTTCATGACGGCGCCGGTGTTCGCGGACGTCACGAGGCGCGCGTAGCGGGAGAGGTAGCCGGTCTTGACTTTCGGTTCGGGCTGCTTCCATGCCGCTTTGCGCTTCGCGAGCTCCTCGTCGCTGACCTCGAGCTCGAGCTTGCGGTTCGGGATGTCAATCGAGATCTTGTCCCCATCGTGGACGAGGGCGATCGGGCCACCCTCCATAGCTTCCGGGGAGATATGGCCGACGCAGGCGCCGCGGCTCGCGCCGCTGAAGCGGCCGTCGGTCAGCAGGGCGACCTTGAGACCCATGCCCGTGATGACCGCCGTCGGGTTCAGCATCTCGCGCATACCCGGGCCGCCTTTCGGACCCTCGTAGCGGATGACGACGACATGGCCTTCCTTGATCTCACCGCCGAGGATCGCTTCGATGGCGTCCTCCTCGGAATCGTAGCATTTTGCCGTGCCTTCGTAGACGAGCAGATCCTTGTCCACGGCGCTCTCCTTGATGACCGAGCCGAGCGGGGCGAGGTTGCCCTTCAGCACGGCGATGCCGCCCTTATGCATATAGGCGTCTTCGACCGAGTGGATGACGTCGCGGTTGCGTACCTTCGCCGCCTTGATGCGGTCGCCAATCGTGCCCGTGACGGTCTTTGCGTCGGTGTGGATCAGGCCGAGCTTCGAGACCTCTTTCATGACGGCGCTGATGCCGCCGGCTTCGTCGAGATCCTGCATGTGGTATTTGCCGCCCGGACTCATCTTGCAGATATAGGCAGCCTTGCGGCTGATTTCATCGAATGCGTCGAGCGAGAGGTCGACGCCGGCCTCGTGGGCGATGGCCGGCAGATGCAGGGCCGTGTTCGTCGACCCGCCGATGGCCATATCGACGGCAATCGCGTTCTCGAAGGCGTCGTGCGTCATGATGTCGCGCGGCTTGATGTCCTTGCGGACGAGATCCATGACGACCTCGCCGGCCGTTTTCGCGAGCATGCGGCGCATGCCCGTGTAGGCGGCCGGAACCGTGCCGTTGCCCGGCAGGCCCATGCCGAGAACCTCGGTCAGGCAGTTCATCGTGTTGGCCGTGAACAGGCCCGCACAGGAACCGCAGCCCGGACATGCCTGCATCTCCATCTCGTGCATTTCCTCCTGCGACATCTGGCCGGAGCCGACCTTGCCAGCGGCCTCGAACATTGTGCTGACGCTGATGTTCTGGCCGTTGTGGCGGCCGGCGAGCATCGGGCCGCCGCTGACGACGACCGTCGGGATGTTGAGCCGGCCGGCAGCCATGAGCATGCCCGGCACGATCTTGTCGCAGTTCGGGATCAGCACGAGGCCGTCAAAGGCGTGCGCCGTCGCGACGGCCTCGATGGAGTCGCAGATGAGCTCGCGGCTCGAAAGCGAGAAGCTCATGCCGCGGTGACCCATGGCGATGCCGTCGCAGACGCCGATGGCCGGGAACTCGATCGGCGTGCCGCCGGCAGCGGCTACGCCGAGCTTGACGGCCTCGGCGACATCCCGCAGATGGATATGCCCCGGGATAATCTCATTGAACGCGTTGCATACGCCGATCAGCGGTTTCTTCAGATCCTCGTCGCGGTAGCCCATTGCGTGGAACAGGCTGCGGTGCGCGATACGGGTGACCCCTTTTTTGACAACATCACTGCGCATAACTTTCATCCTCTCTCCTATATTCGGTAGTTACATTCCTGCTGGCTGGGTTTCCGGCCCGAGCAGCATATCATTGAGGCTCTTCCCGCCCGGAACCATCGGGTAGACGTCCTCATCCTCCGGAATCTGGACGTTCAGCAGCGCCGGCCCCTCGGTCTCAAAGAGACGTTTTACGGCGGCGGGCAGATCCTCGGGCTTCTGCACGGAGAATCCCGGAACGCCCATCGACGACGAGACCGCCGCGAGGTCCGGGCCGTCCTCCAGCACGGACTCCGCGTAATGGCCGTTGTAGAACAGGCGCTGCCACTGATTGACCATGCCGAGCACGCGGTTGCACAGCACGATGGTCTTGACATCGACCCCGTACTTGTGCAGGGTTGCGAACTCCTGACAGTTCATCAGGAGGCTGCCGTCGCCGGTGAACAACACGACCTTCGATTGCGGCGCGCCGATCTTCGCGCCCATCGCGGCCGGCAGGCCGTAGCCCATCGTGCCGAGACCGCCGGATGTGATGAAATGGCGCGGCTTCTCCGTATCGAAGAACTGCGCTGCCCACATCTGATGCTGGCCAACGTCGGTCGCGACGATCGTGTCCACATCCGTCCACTTCTGGACTTCCTCGAAGAGGCCCTGTGGGGTGATCGCATCCGGGAGGCTGCGCGACCGGAAGGGGTGCGCGGCCTTCCAGGCGAGGACGGTATCCCGCCACTCGGCATAGCGGTCCTTCTGGAGCAGGCCACGCGCTGTGAGCTCTTTCTCGAAGCGCGGCAGCGACCAGCGGAGGTCGCCCTGTACGCCGATATCCGCATGGACGATCTTGCTGATTTCCTTTTTATCGATATCGAAGTGGACGATCCGCGCGTGGGGGGCGAAGCTCCTCACATCGCCGGTCACGCGGTCATCGAAGCGGGCGCCGATGCACAGCAGCAGGTCGCAGTTCATGACCGCCTTGTTGGCGGCATAGGAACCGTGCATGCCGACCATGCCGAGATGCGTTCCGCAGGTGTCCGGCACGGCCCCTTTGCCCATCAGCGTCGTCACGACCGGGATATGCGTGGCCTGCACCAGCCGGTTCAGGCATTCCGACATATCCGACAGGATGACGCCGCCGCCGACGAGCAGCAATGGGCGCTCCGCCTTTTCTGCAGCCTCCGCGGCGCGCGCAACATCGGCGTCCTCACCGGTGCCGCGGGTCTCGCGGCAGCTGCCATCATCCGCTTCGGGATAAGCAAAGTCAAAGGATGTATCGAATACATCCTTGGCAATGTCGATAAGGACCGGCCCCGGCCGGTCCTCCTGTGCAATCGAGAAGGCTTTCTTCATGATCCGGGGCAGATCCGAGGCCCGTGTGACTAAGACATTCTGTTTGGTGATCGGTTTGGTGACGGCGCAGGTGTCTGCCTCCTGAAAGGAATCGCGTCCGATCAGGTGCGAGGCGACCTGACCGCTGATAACGACGAGGGGAATGGAATCCATGTTGGCCGTAGCGAGGCCCGTGACCATGTTGCATACGCCGGGGCCGGACGTCGCAAAGCATACGCCTGGCTTTCCCGTCACGCGGGCGTATCCGTCCGCGGCGTGTACAGCGCCCTGTTCATGTCCCGTCAGGATATGGGGAAACTTCTGCTTGTATACCTCATCATATAGGGACAGGACGGCGCCGCCGGGGTATCCGAAGACTACTTCTACGCCTTCGCGCCTCAAACATTCCATTACGGCCTGTGCTCCGGTCATTTTCATAGTATTCACCTCGTATGTCGTAAAAGCTCTGACCGCCTAGATAGGCTGGTCAGAGCCGTAAGAGTATCAGTCGTTCTTTGCTTCTTCCTGGAGCCACGGCATCATCGCGCGCAGTTCTTTGCCGACTTTTTCAATCGGGTGCTCTGCGTGGAGCTGACGCTGCATCAGGAAGTTCACGCGGCCGGCCGAACGGTTCTCAAGCAGCCAGTTGCGGGCGAACGTGCCATCCTGGATTTCCTTGAGGACTTTCTTCATCTCTTTCTTCGTGTCCTCCGTGATGATCCGCGGGCCGACCATGTAGTCGCCGTATTCCGCCGTATCGGAGATCGACTTGCGCATCTTCGTGAAGCCGCCTTCATAACAGAGGTCGACGATGAGCTTCATCTCATGGAAACATTCGAAGTATGCCATCTCCGGCGGATAACCTGCCTCGACAAGGACTTCGAAGCCCGTCTGCATCAGCTGGCAGACGCCGCCGCAGAGGACTGCCTGCTCACCGAACAGGTCTTCCTCGGTCTCATCGCGGAACGTCGTCTGCAGGACGCCGGAACGCGTTGCGCCGAGGCCTCTCGAATATGCGAGCGCGAGGTCGAAGCATTTGCCGGAAGCATCTTGATAGACCGCGAAGACGGCCGGCACGCCGGAGCCTTCCGTGAAGGTACGGCGGACGAGGTGGCCCGGGCCTTTCGGCGCGACCATGAACACATCGACGTTCTCCGGCGGGACGATCTGCTTGAAATGGATGTTGAAGCCATGTGCAAAGGCGAGCGCGCTGCCCGGCTTCAGGTTCGGCCCAATCTCCGTCTTGTAGACATCGGCCTGCTTCTCATCCGGAATCAGAACCATCGTGATGTCCGCCTGCTTGACCGCCTCAGCCGTCGGCAGAACCGTAAGGCCGTGTTCCTCAGCGACCTTCTTGGACTTGGAGCCCTCATAAAGGCCGACAACGACATCCACGCCGCTGTCCTTGAGGCACAGGGCGTGTGCGTGGCCCTGACTGCCGTAACCGATGACCGCGACTTTCTTGCCCTTCAGGACATCCCAGTTTACATCCTGATCGTAATACACCTTTGCCATAAAACATCTCTCCTTTTCCATGACTCCATTGCGGATCTTGTTTTCCAAAGCCTCTCTCATCTGGCTTTTGCTGAAAAACTTGGATACATTATACATAATGGCTGGATACGTGTCAACACTTTTCGCAATATTTTACGATAAAAATATGCTTAGTTTACATATCTTGCGCATTAGTAGACAACAAAAATACTAAAAATAAATTATTCACCACCGAGAACGGCTTCTGCGTCCTCGTCAGGCTCATCCTCGGACTTTTTCGAGGCGAAGCCGAAGCTGTACTTGATGCTGAGCACGAGAAGTGCTGCCACGAACATCGCGGCGCCCATGATGTAGTAGCCGAGGTCGAAGGAACCCGTGTTCGTCTTGATCCAGCCCATCATATACGGGCCGACGAGGCCGCCGAGGTTGCCGCAGCAGTTGATCAGCGCGGTGGAGGCCGCGGCAGCGGCACCGGTCAGGAACGTCGTTGGGATCGTCCACCAGACGCCCATCGAGGCGTGGATGCCGATGGCCGAGAGGCAGATCAGCACGAGGGCGACCGCCGTATTCGGCGCGTGCGGCGAGAGGGCGAGGCCGACCGCACCGACAAAGAGCGCGCCGGCGACATGCCAGACTTTATCTCCCGTGCGGGAGGACGAGCGGCCGATGAAGATCTGCACGAGCAGGGCGGCTGTCATCGGGATGGCGATCGCGCCGCCGAGTAGTTGCGTCGAAAGGCCGGAAAGCTGCTTGAGGACGGTCGGCATCCAGAAATAGAAGCCCCAGAACCCGACGACCCAGAGGAAGTAGACCGCGCAGAGGCGCAGGACTTTCGGGTCGCGGAACGCCTTGAGCACCGAGTACTTTTTTTTCTTGAGCATCGCGGCGCGCTCTTTCTCATATTCCTCCGTCAGATACTGTTTCTCTGCTTCCGTGAGCCAGGAGGCCTCCTCCGGGCTGTCCTTCACGCCGAAGAAGAACAGGACGGCGAACAGCAGCGCCGGAACGGCCTCGAGGATGAAGAGCTCCTGCCAGCCGGCGAGCCCGAAGAACGAAGTCGAGAGCAGGACGCCCGAGAGCGGTGCGCCGATGATGTTCGCGAGCAGCAGGCTCGTGAGCATGTAGCTCGTCGCGCGGGCCCGCTCCTTGCCCATGAACCAGCGCGGGAAAAGCACTGAGTAGATGACCGGGTAGAGGCTGGCCTCCGCGGCGCCGAGCAGGAACCGGCAGAGGTAGAACTCAACCTGCGTGCTCATGAAGGCCATGGCGCAGCTCACGAGGCCCCAGGTGAACATGATGCGCGCAATCCATTTCGACGCGGAGAAACGCGCGGCAATCAGCGAGCCCGGAATCTCGAGCAGCAGGTAGCCGAAGAAGAAGATGCTTGCGCCGGCGCCGTAGATTTCCGGCGTCAGCCAGCCGAGATCCTGCTTCATCGTCAGCGCCGCGTACGAAATGTTCACGCGGTCGAGGCAGGCGATGATCGAGACGAGGAACACCGGAAAGATGATCCGGAGATCTCGCTTTCGCGTCAGAAGCTTCATGTCAACGGATGAGTTCATGCTGATTCCTCCCCAATAAACAGTTATGATTTTTATGAAACAAAAACCTCCGTCCCTCGAAGGGACGGAGGTTCATTTCCGCGTTACCACCCAATTTCCCGGATATACCCCGGGCTCTCACAACGTACCAACATACGCGTCTCCTATAACGTGGAGAAATACGTCTTGGCTTACCCTTTCCGTTCAGCCTCGCTCCTCAAGGAGGATTTTCGTTCCTGCCTCCGTTGCCGCTTCTCAGCAACCGCGGCTCTCTGTGTACTTCGTACAGGAATTACTCGTTCCTATCATTGGATGTTTACAATCATATCAAGTTTTGCGTGTTTTTTAAAATCTGTTGTAAACAATATACCCCTATCCATAACGGATGTCAAGTGCTTTTTCGATTTTTTTTACAAAAGTTGGGAGGAGAGGGTAACCTTCGTTACTGTTCTATGCGGGCAATCTTGCTATACTGAGGACAACGAAAGCAAGAAAGAACTTCCTACAAACGATAAGGATTCTGTGTTGGGGCCTGCGGGTTCCGGAAAAGGAGAGTGCTTCATGAAGAACGCAATGTTTTGTTATCAGAAAGCGGCGTAAAACCCCTGCCTTCAGGTATGGGGATATAAGCCGCGCCCACCGA
>DAIMZO010000027.1:0-22757 GCA_036733925.1 Selenomonadaceae bacterium
GCCTGTGCGAGGAAATAACGGAAACGGCTGCTGTCGAGCATGCCGCCCTGGCCGATAACGCGGTTGCGCGGAAGCTTCGTGTCTTTCAGCGTGAGGTACGTCATCGCATCCATCGGGTTGGAGATGATGATGAAGTAAGCGTTCGGCGAATACTTCATGGCCTGGTCGACAACGCTCTTGACGATCTTCGCGTTGACGCCGATGAGGTCTTCACGGCTCATGCCCGGTTTGCGCGGCATGCCAGAGGTAACGACAACGACTTCAGAGCCAGCCGTCGGTGCATAGCCTTCCGGATCATCCGGCTTTGCCGTCACACCAACCACACGCGTGTTGAAGTTGAGCATATGCGCCGTCTGCATGATATCCATGGCTTTGCCCTGCGGCACACCTTCCTTGATATCGACCAGGACGACCTCGCTGCAGAACTTTTTCTGAGCGAGCACGTTTGCAACGGTAGCACCAACGTTACCTGCACCAACAACTGTTACTTTCATTTGAATTAGCCTCCTTGAAATTTGAAACCCCACGGGAATCCCCGCGGAAATGCGGTTTCAGAACGCTATCCGAATGCGGGCTTTCGCTTCCCTCATTCCGTAAAAAGTATAGCAAAAACCGGCGAAAAAATCAACGCTTTTTGTATACATTTTTTATTCTTCGATAAATTTCAACTATAGGAAGCGCTTTCCTTCTCCTCCGGTACACAAAAAGAGGAAGTCCCTCGCCTTTCCGCGTAATCGTCAGCCATTCTGTCGGTATTCCGCGCACCGCTTCCGCACATTCTCGAGGAACGAAAACGGGATATGCATGTTGCCATCCATCCCCGTGCCCATCTCGATGCCCGGCCGGTTCCTCCCGTGGAAGTCCGTGCCTGCGGTCGGCAACAGATGGTATTTCTCGATCATCCGGCCGGCGAACGCCGAGTCCTCATGGCTGTAGTTCGGATACCAGCGCTCCATGCCGTCGAGCCCCCAGCTGTGGAGGCGCAGGATCGCGCGCTCCTGCTCGGCGCGCGAGAGGCCCTTCAGGCCGATGGTCTTATGGAAATGCGCGAGCGACGTCACGCCGCCCGCCTCGTGGACGAGCGGCAGGGCCTCCTCCGCCGTGATGGAGAAGTCGAGGCCGAGCTCGCGCGCCGCTGGGTCGAGGTAGTTGTCCCAGATTGGCTGCGCGTGGTCGTAGAGATGCAGACTCACCATGTAGCGCATGATCGCGTAGCGGTCGATATGCGGGCCATGCTGGAAGGGCTTTACCTTGTCCACCGAGATGTCCACGCCCTTTTTCTGGATGTACGCGATGATGTCCTCGATGCGGCCCTCCTTGATGGCGCGGACCTTCTTGTAGAGGGTCTGGAAGGACGGGTGCTTCTCGTCGAAGCCGAGGCAGACGATGTGGATCTTGTGCCCGATGAATTCCGCCGTGAGCTCCATGCCCTGCAGGAATGCAAGGCCGCGCGCCCCGGCGGCCTCGCGTGCCTCCGCGCAACCCGCGATTGTATCGTGATCGGTCAGCGCGAAGCCCGCGAGACCGAGTGCCTCGGCGTGCACCGCGAGCGCCGCCGGCGTAAAGCTGCCATCCGACGCGATCGAATGCACATGCAGGTCGACGATCCGATCTTCTTTATCGTTTTTATCGGTCAAAGGAAAAACCTCCTTTTTCATTCCATTCATTCAATGGCTCGCCTTGCCGGCGCGCAGGGCTTTCTGCGACAGGAAGAAGTCGTAGACGGCCTCGGCGGCCGGCTTTGTCATGCCCGGCACGTCTGCGAGCTCCTCGACGCTCGCGGCCTTCATCTTGGCGAGCGTCCCGAACCTGTCCCAGAGCGCCTTGCGGCGCTTCGGCCCGATGCCCGCGACGTGGTCGAGGATGGAGACGAGGTTCCGCTTGCCGCGCAGTTTCCGATGGTAGGTGATGGCGAACCGGTGCGCCTCGTCGCGGATGCGCTGGATCAGGTACAGCGCCTGGCTGTGCCGCGGCAGGACGACCGGCTCCGGGTCGCCCTCCTTGAACACGAGCTCGAACTGCTTCGCGAGGCCGACGACCGGCACCGTCATATGATGCGCCTGCCCGCGGATGATCTCGAGCGCGGACGAGAGCTGCCCCTTGCCGCCATCGATGACGATGAGGTCGGGCAGCTCGTCCCCCGGCAGCCCGACGTAGCGGCGCGTCGTGACCTCGCGCATGGATTTGAAGTCATCCGGCTTGCCCTCCGTGCTCTGGATCTTGAAATGCCGGTAATCCGATTTCTTCGGCATGCCGTTCTCGAACACGACCATCGAGGCGACGGTCTCTGAGCCCTGGATATGCGAGATATCGAAGCACTCCATGCGTACGGGCGCCTTCGGCAGGCCGAGGTAGGCGCCGAGCTCCTTTACCGCGCCCGTCGTCTGCGCGTCGGCCTGATGCCGCCGCACAGCCTCGTCCTCGAGATATTTCTTCGCGTTGCCCTCCGCCATCTCGACGATGTCCTTCTTCGTGCCGCGCTGCGGGCGCAGCAGATGCACCTTCGAGCCATGCCTCTTCTCCGTCAGGAATTCCTCGAGCAGCGCGCTCTCCTCCGCCGGGAGCTCGACAGGCAGCAGAACCTCGCGCGGGATGAACGTCGCGCGGTGGTAGTACTGCTGCAGGAACGCCGTCAGGATGGCCGCGTCGGACTCGTCCTCGCTGCCGCCCATCAGGAAGTGCTCGCGGCCAATCATCTTGCCCGAGCGGATGAAGAAAACCTGCACGCAGACGCCGAGCTCGTTGCGCGCCATGCCGATGGCGTCCTGATTGCCCGCGCCCGTCACGATGTTCTGCTTTTCCGCAACCTTCTGCACCGCGCGGATCTGGTCGCGCAGCCGCGCCGCGATCTCGAAATGGTAGACCTCCGCGGCCTTCTCCATACGGTATTTCAGTTGCTTTTCAACCTCGTCCGTATGCCCTTCGAGGAACAGCAGCACCGACTCGATCATGCGGCCGTATTCCTCCTCGCTAATCTCGCCGATGCACGGCGCAAGGCAGCGGTGGATATGGTACTCGAGGCAGGGGCGGTTCTTCAGGTGCTTGCATGTCCGGAGCGGGAAGATTTTCCGCAGGATCTTCAGGCTCTCATGCACAGCCATGACGTTCGTGTACGGACCGAAATACCGCGCGCCGTCCCGCGTCACGCGATGCGTCAGGAACACGCGCGGGAATGGCTCCTGCACCGTAACCTTGACGTACGGGTAGCTCTTGTCGTCCTTCAAGCTGATGTTGTAGTGCGGGCGGTGCTTCTTGATGAGGTTGCACTCGAGAATCAGCGCCTCGACCTCCGAGCCCGTCAGGATGAACTCAAAGTCTGCGATATGGGAGACCATCGCGCGCACCTTTGGCGAATGGTTCTTGTTCTTCTGGAAATACTGCCGCACGCGGTTCTTCAGCACGACGGCTTTGCCGACGTAGATGATCTTGCCCTTCGCGTCCTTCATGATGTAGACGCCCGGATTATCCGGCAGCAGCTTCAGCTTCTCCTCGACGATTTCGGTCATGCCCTCACCTCCATGGGCTATTATACCATCTTGTCGTTGACTTTTCACGGTAAAGGTGATACCATGAGCACAGAATATTTTAGTAGCAGGTGATAATACCTGCTTAGAAAAGAAAAAAGAATCTCGAAACGATATAGGAGGTTTTCTGCATGTTTCAACGAATCCTGATTGCCAACCGCGGCGAGATCGCCGTGCGCATCATCCGCGCCTGCCGCGAGCTCGACATCGAGACCGTCGCGATCTACTCCGAAGCCGATGAGAATGCCCTGCACGTGCGCATGGCCGATCAGGCCGTATGCGTCGGCGGGCCGGACGCCGTGGACAGCTACCTGAACAAAGCCTCCATCCTGAACGCCGCCCTGCAAACGCAGGCCGACGCCATCCATCCGGGCTACGGCTTCCTCGCCGAGGACGCGGACTTCGCAGAGCAGGTCACGAAAGCCGGCATCACGTGGATTGGGCCGAACCCGGAGACCATCCGCCTCGTCGGCGACAAGGACGTCGCGCGCGCCTCGATTGCGCCGTCCGGCATCCCGATGGCAAAGGGCAGCACGCCGCTCGAGGACGATGAGGACGCCATCCAAAAGGCCGCGGACGTCGGCTACCCAGTCATCCTGAAGCCGGTCGCTGGAGGCGGCGGCAAGGGCATGTTCGTCGCGCACAACGAGGAGGATCTGCGCCACATCCTCGAGATCGTCGACCTCTCGCGCATCACCTACTATTTCGAGCACTATATCGAGCGCTCCCGCCATATCGAGGTGCAGATTGTCGCCGATAACTACGGCGAGGTCATCCACCTCGGCGAGCGCGAATGCTCGCTGCAGCGCCGCAACCAGAAGCTGCTCGAGGAGACACCGTCCACCGCGCTCACGCACGACATGCGCAAGCGCGTCGGCTGGCTCGCAATCAAGGCCGCGAAAAGCGTCCACTACTCGAACATCGGCACGGTCGAGTTCCTGCTCGACCTCTCGAACAACGAGTTCTACTTCATGGAGATCAACCCGCGCGTGCAGGTCGAGCACGGCGTCACGGAGTGCGTCACGGGCGTCGACCTCGTGCGCACACAGATCCGCATCGCCGCCGGCGAGCCGCTCAACATCACGCAGAAGGACGTCATGTTCACGGGCCACGCCATCGAGTGCCGCATCAACGCCGAGGACCCGGACAACAACTTCATGCCGTCCCCGGGCGAGATTACGTTCATGCACGAGCCGAGCGGCCCGCGCGTCCGCTGCGACAGCGGCGTGACGGCCGGCGACGCGATTCAGCCGTACTACGACTCCATGATTGCGAAGATCATCGTGCACGGCCGCACGCGCGGCGATGCAATCAAGATTATGCAGCGCGCGCTCGGCGAGTTCCGCATCGACGGCGTCAAGACGACCATCCCATTGCATGAGAAGATCCTGCACGACCCGATGTTCCGCACGGGCAACCTCAGCACGCAGTTCATCAAGGAACGCCTGAAGGACTACGAGAGCCAGGATAACCCCTACGACGAATACATCAACAACTGAGAATCAAAAAGCCGCCCGGCCGAAAGAAATCGGCCGGGCAGCTGTATTTTCCTGGTGCGGATGAAGGGGCTTGAACCCATACGCCTTGCGGCACTGGATCCTAAATCCAGCGCGTCTGCCAATTCCGCCACATCCGCAACGCAACCATTATAGTATAGCAGAAAATCCGCTTCCCTGCAAATCCTCTTTCCGTTCTCTCATGCTTTTCATGAGCAGAAACCCTTGCGTTTTCCCG
The DNA here is from genome assembly GCA_036733925.1 of Selenomonadaceae bacterium. Taxonomy (GTDB): domain Bacteria; phylum Bacillota; class Negativicutes; order Selenomonadales; family Selenomonadaceae; genus UBA2897. The sequence goes on from DAIMZO010000027.1 coordinate 5,259, forward strand.
CGTTCATGCTACAATACAGGGGAGGAATAGGACAAGGGGAAGAAAGGATGATGGTTATGCAATACGAATTCACCAAAGATTTCCTGACAGGAATCGATTTCATCGATAAAGAACACGCGCACCTCTTCGATCTCGCGAACGAGACCTACGACCTTCTGCACAACGAGCTCGTCACGGACAAATACGACCGGATCATCGACCTCATCGAGGAGCTCCGCGACTACACGAAGACGCATTTCGCCGACGAGGAGGAGTTCATGGAGGCCATCGACTTCAAGAAGCTCTGGACGGAGAAGCATCAGCACATCACGTTCGTGAAAAAGCTCGAGTACATCGACACGCAGAAGCTCGATGACCATCAGGATGCCTATATCCTCGACATCCTCGACTTCCTCGCGAAATGGCTGACCGGCCATATCAAGGGCGTCGACCGGCAGATTGGCGAGGCCGTCCGCGCGATGGGCAAAGACGACCGCGCGAAGGCAGACGCCAAGGCCGCAGAAATGCTCGCCGCCGTCTCGTTCTGACGGCTCCTGCATATCGCGCGATACCGACATAGAAAAACTCCCGCACACGGAAATCCTGTGCGGGAGTTTTTCTATCTTCTTTTAGCCGAGGATGACAAGCGGCTCTTTCATCTTGACGTTCTGGTTCGGGATGACGTTGACCGCCTTGACGACGCCGTCGACATCCGCCGTAATCTCGTTCTGCATCTTCATGGCCTCGAGGACGAGCAGCACGTCGCCCTTCTTGACCGGGTCGCCGTCCTGCACGGAGATCTTGACGATCTTGCCCGGCATCGGCGCGCAGATAGCATGCTCGCCCTCTGCCGCCTGCACGACCTCCTTCTTCGGCTCCTCTTTCTTCGGTGCCGGCGCAGCCACAGCCGGTTTTGCAGCAGCAGCCTTCGGCGCTGGTGCCGGAGCAACCGGCTTCACGACAGATGCTGCTTTCGGTGCTGCCGGTGCTGCCGGTACCGATGGCTTCGACGCACCCGTGACCTCTTCAATCTCCACAGCGTACATCTTGCCGTTGACCGTTACGTTGTATTTCTTCATCTGCTATATCCTCCTAATGCTCGAATGCCTGCTGACTCAGTGACGGCCGCCGCGTGCGGCTAACGACCATTCATGACTGGTTCTGCGGATGCGGACGGCAATCGGATGCCGCGCCGCAGCCTTATCCTTGCCCTTGCTGAGCATCATCTCAATCGCTGCGGCAATCGCCGCGACGACCTCCGGCTCAACGCCTTTTGCTTCTATCTTCATGCGCGTTCCTCCTTAGAGCGGCATATTGCCGTGCTTCTTCTCCGGCCGCGTCTCGCGCTTGTTCTCGAGCGCATGGAACGCCGTGACGACGAGAGGACGCGTCTCTTTCGGCTCGATGACCATGTCGGCGTAGCCGCGCTCAGCCGCGACGTACGGCGTCGAGAAGTCCTCGATGTATTTCTGCGTCTGCGCCTCTTTGTCCGGGGCCTTGCGGAAAATGATGTTCGCCGCGCCGGACGGCCCCATGACCGCAATCTCTGCGGTCGGCCAAGCCATGACCTGATCCGCGCCGAGCTCGCGACAGCACATCGCGATGTACGCGCCGCCGTAGGCCTTACGCGTGATGACCGTCACCTTCGGCACCGTGGCCTCGCTGTACGCGTACAGGAGCTTCGCCCCGTGGCGAATGATGCCCGTGTGCTCCTGGTTGACGCCCGGCAGGAAGCCCGGCACGTCGACGAGCGTCAGCAGCGGGATGTTGAACGCATCGCAGAACCGCACGAACCGCGCGGCCTTGTCCGATGCATTGACGTCGAGGCAGCCGGCCATGACCTTCGGCTGGTTCGCGACGACGCCGACGCTCATGCCGTCCACGCGCGCGAAGCCAATCAAGAGGTTCTTCGCAAAATGCTCCTGCACCTCGAAAAAGCTGCCCTGGTCGACGATGCCCGCGATAACGTCGTGCATATCGTATGGCATGTTCGGATTGTCCGGAATCACCGTATCCAGCGCCTCGTCCATGCGGTTCGGGGCATCCGACGGCTCGATGACCGGCGCCGTCTCGAGGTTGTTGTTCGGGAGATAGGAGAGCAGCGTCCGAATCTTCTCGATGCAGTCATCCTCGTCCTCGCAGGCGAAATGCGCGACGCCCGATTTCTCGTTATGCGCCATCGCGCCGCCGAGCTCCTCGAACGTGACCTTCTCGCCTGTCACCGTCTCGATGACCGACGGCCCCGTGATGAACATCTGGCTCGTGTTCTTGACCATGAAGATGAAGTCCGTGATGGCCGGGCTGTAGACCGCGCCGCCCGCGCACGGCCCCATGATGACCGAGATCTGCGGGATGACGCCCGATGCGCGCGTGTTGCGGAAGAAGATGCCGCCGTAGCCCGAGAGCGCGTCGACCGCCTCCTGAATGCGTGCGCCGCCCGAATCGTTGATGCCGATGCACGGCGCGCCATTCCGCATCGCCATGTCCTGCACCTTCCAGATCTTGTGCGCATGCTGCTGGCCGAGCGAGCCGCCCGACACCGTGAAGTCCTGCGAATACGCGTAGACGAGCCGGCCGTTCACCGTGCCGTATCCCGTCACGACGCCATCCGCCGGCAGATCCTTCTTTTCCATGCCGAAATTCGTGCAGCGGTGCTTGACGAACATATCGAGCTCGACGAACGTCCCCTCGTCGAACAGCTTCTCGAGGCGTTCGCGGGCCGTGTACTTGCCCTTCGCGTGCTGCTTCTCTATACGCACCGCGCCGCCGCCCTCACGGATATGCGCCTTGCGCGCGTTCATCTGATCGATCTTTTCCTGAACCGTTGCCATGAGATACCTCCTATCCGTGGCTTCGGGAATGGGGATAGCTCCCCAGTTTTTCCTATGTACCATCCTATATTATGCACTATTTCCCCAAAAAGAGCAAGTAAAATTAGTAGCAGATACTAAAAAAAGCATAGAAAAATCCCCGCGGCCTTCCGAATAAAAGGCTGCGCGGGGATTTTGGATGTTCTTGCGCAAAAACACCAAAGAGTTTGTGCCGATTCCGGGAGCAGGCTGGAATCAGATGGCACGCTGAACCTTGCCGGAACGCAGGCAGCGCGTGCACACATTGATGCGCTTCGTCTCACCATCAACGATTGCACGGACACGCTGGATGTTCGGCTTCCAGGAACGCTTCGTCTTCAGGTGGGAGTGGCTGACATTGTTGCCGGACAGCTGCCCCTTGCCGCAAACTTCACATACGGTTGCCATAGTCTAACACCTCCTGATGAAGATTTCGCATCGGACGCCCGACGCAATACAAGTTATTATACCACAGGGATTCCCCTCGCGCAATACTTTTTTAAATAAATTGTGCAGAAAAGGACAGGCCACATTTCTGCAGTCTGTCCTTTTTGTATCTTTGTGCATAACCGACGCAAAGAATCTTTCCGATTGTGCGGATATTTATTTGTTGGCCGCTACGACTTTTTTCGCTACTTCGACGACGTGCTCGGTCGTGAAGCCGAATTTCTTGAAGAGAACCGGACCCGGGGCGGAGGCGCCGAAGCCGTGCATGCATACGACGGCACCGTCGAGGCCGACGTAGCGCTCCCAGCCGAAGCCGGAGAGAGCCTCGACGGCCACACGCGCGCGGATGTTCTTCGGCAGGATGCTCTCTTTGTAGGCTTCATCCTGCTGCTCGAAGAGATCCGTGCACGGCATGGATACGACGCGGACGTCGATGCCGTCTTTTGCGAGGGCTGCCTGCGCATCGACCGCGAGGGATACCTCGGAGCCCGTGCCGATCAGGATGCCGTCCATGTGGGCCGCGTCCTTGGCCTCGGACACGACGTAGGCGCCCTTCAGGGCCTCTTTCGAGGAGCCTGCGAGCTGCGGGAGATTCTGGCGGGTCAGCACAAGCGCGGTCGGCGTATGCTCCGCCGTCACGGCGAGGTACCAGCCAGCCGCCGTCTCAGTTGCGTCTGCTGGGCGGAACACGTTGATGTTCGGCAGAGCACGGAGCATCGCGAGCTGCTCGATTGGCTCATGCGTCGGGCCGTCCTCGCCAACACCGATGCTGTCGTGCGTCAGGACGTAGGTGACCGGGATCTTCATGAGCGCAGCGAGGCGCATCATCGGTTTCATGTAGTCGCAGAACACGAAGAACGTACCGATGTAGACGCGCAGGCCGCCGTGCAGCGTGATGCCGTTCGCCATCGCGGCCATCGCGAGCTCGCGGATACCGAAATGCAGGTTGCGGCCCGCGTAGTTGTCTTTCGAGAAATCGCTCTCGTCGTTCATGTGCGTCTTGTTCGACGGCGCGAGGTCGGCGCTGCCGCCGAAGAGCTGCGGGAGGCGGTCCTTCAGGCGGTTGATCATGATGCCTGAGAGGTTGCGCGTCGCCTGCGCCTTGTCCTCGTATGCCCAGAACTCCTCGTTGTCGAGCAGGGCCTTGCCGTCGACCGGTGCATGGAACTTATCCCAGCGCGCTTTGTCCTCCGGGAACTTCGCGCAGTAGTCCGCGAACAGCTTGTTCCAGGCCTCCTCGGCAGCCGCGCCGCGCTTTGCCTTCTTGGCGTAGTGCGTGTAGACCTCGTCCGGGATCACGAAGGACTTGTCCGGCTCCGGCCAGCCGAAGTTCTCTTTCATCGCGCGGATGTTGTCTGCGCCGAGCGGTGCGCCATGCGCTGCCGCCGTGCCCTGCTTGTTCGGACAGCCGCAGCCGATGACGGTCTTGACCGTGATAAAGGACGGATGCTCTTTATCTGCCTTTGCCTCCTCGATGGCCTTGCCGATGGCCTCGAGGTCCGTGCCGTCCTCGACCGTGATGGTCTGGAAGCCGAACGCGCGCATGCGGGCCTGGACGTCCTCCGTGAACGCGAGATCCGTGCTGCCCTCGATGGAGATCTTGTTCGAATCGTAGAGGATGATCAGCTTCGACAGGCCGAGCGTGCCAGCGAGCGAGAAGGCCTCGGAGGAAATGCCCTCCATCATGCAGCCATCGCCGCCTAGCGCGTAGGTGTAGTGGTCGACAATCGGATAGCCCGGCTTGTTGAACTCCGCGGCGAGATGCGCCTCGGCCATCGCCATGCCGACCGCCATGCCCATGCCGGCGCCGAGCGGGCCCGTCGTGGCCTCAACGCCAACCGTGTGGCCGTATTCCGGATGGCCCGGCGTCAGGCTGCCGTCCTGACGGAACTGCTTCATGTCGTCCAGCGTCAGGCCATAGCCGAAGAAATGCAGCAGCGAGTAGAGGAGCGTCGAACCATGACCGCCCGAGAGGATGAAGCGGTCGCGGTTCTCCCACTTCGGATCCTTCGGATTATGGTTCATATGATTCGCCCAGAGCTCATACGCCATCGGCGCGGAGCCGAGCGGCAGGCCCGGATGGCCGGACTTCGCCTTCTCGATGGCGTCAGCCGCCAGCACGCGGATCGCATTGACACAGGTCGTATCGATGTTACTCAAGATAATCTCTCCTTTTTCCTCGTGATATCAATACCCACTTCTAAGCTTATTCTATCGGATTTCTTTGGAAATGTACAGTCCATCTGTCCATTTTGGTCGATATTTTCAGTATCTTTACGCAAAAAAGGAACCCGCCCGCCAAGGGGAGCGCGGTTCCTGTTCCCTCTCAATCTGCTGAAAGGTCGGGGCGGAGCTTCTGTGCCTCGCGCAGGTAGACATGTGCGAGCTCATCCTGCGCTTTGTCCGTATCGATGAGGAGCAGCACGCGGATGCAGTGCGGCAGGCTGCCGTCGACGGCACATTGACGCGCGTCGAAGAATGGTACGAGGTCGAAGCCCTGCAGACGCCTTACGCCCGCGGTCGGGAACGCCGCCGTGAGATCCTCGGTCATCGAGAAGATGGCCGCGCCGATATCGGACGGATCCAGCCGGTTCTGCTCCATGAGCTTCGTCATGAGTTCCTGCGAGGCCTGCCAGATCTCCTCTTTCGTATTGTATTCGACGGTGATTGCGCCGCGCAGCCCGCGCATTGCCATACCACACCACTCCTTTCTGTTGTATCAGAGCCCGCCTTTGTGGATTTCCCAAATCAGGCGGATGCTCAGGATGAATGCCCCGAAATAGCCGATGAAGCCGAGCAGCGGGATCTCCGCAATCTTCGGCGTCATGTTCGTCGTGCAGATGGTCGACGAGCCGAGCAGCAGGGCCGCGCAGAGCACGGCGACGATGACCTTGTTGATCATCTTGTCGACGCGGCGCAGGGGCTCCTCGGCCCCCGTGACGTCGAGGTTGACCTTCGTCTGGCCGCTCATCGTCATCTTGACGAGGTCGGAGACCTGCTCGGGGAGCTGGGCCGACTTCTTGAGCAGCAGCAAGCCCTCGCGCTTCGCCTTCGGCCATTCCTCTTTCCAGTCGAAATTCTTCTTGTAGTCCATCGAAAGGGCTTTCGAGAAGATCTCGACGAAGCTGACCTCCGGGCAGCATTTCTGCATGAGCCCCTCGATGGTCATGACGCCGCGGCCGAACATCGTGAGCCCCTGCGGGCATGCGATGCGGTGGATGCGCAGGATGTTCATGATCTGCTGAGAGAGCACGCCCATCTGCAGGCTGCCGAAATCGAGCGAGCTGTACTGATTCATCAGCGCGTCGATATCCTGGTAGAGCGCCGTATGGTCGAGCCGCCCGCGCACGACACCGAGCGTCAGGACCGCGTCCTTCATCGCGAACGTATCGTGATGCACGAGCGCGAGGATCATCTTGCGGATGGCCGCGCGGTCGCTCTTCGAGAGCCTGCCGACCATGCCGAGGTCGAGCCAGACGAGCTTGCCGTTGCGCACCCAAATGTTGCCGGGGTGCGGATCCGCGTGGAACACGCCGTCCTCGATGATCTGCTTGACGTAGTTCTCGCCGAGTTCCCGGCCGAGCGTCTCGATATGGAGCCCCTTGGCGCGCAGCGCCTCGAAGTCGTCGATGCGGACGCCGTCGATGAACTCCATGACGAGGATGTGCTGCGTGCAGAACTGCCGGTAGACCTTCGGCACGGTCACGTACGGGACTTCCTTGTTCAGATGCTCGAACTCCTCGATATGATCTGCCTCAATCAGGAAGTCCATCTCCTGCTTCGCGATATCCCACATCTCGTCGAGCACCATGTTGAAGTCGAGCACGTCCTGCGAGTGGCTGATGGCCTTTATGAGGCGCGCCGCGCGCTTCAGCAGGATGATGTCCTGCTTCATGATCTCGTAGATGCCGGGGCGCTGCACCTTGACGACGACCTTCTCGCCCGTCTTCAGCACGGCGCTGTGCACCTGCGCGATGCTCGCGGAGCCGAGCGCCTGCTCGTCGATATAGGAGAAGATCTTGTCCCAATGCGCGTTGTACTCGCGCTCGATGACCTTGCGGATGACTTTGAACGGGAGCGGGTTCGCTGAGCTCTGGAGCTTCATGAGCTCCGTGCAGTACTCCGGCGGCAGGAAGTCCGGACGCATGCTCATGACCTGCCCGAGCTTCACGTAGGTCGGGCCGAGATCCTCGAGGATCAGGCGGAGCTTCTCCGGCGTCATGCCGCGCACGACCTCGCGGCGGCGCAACACGCTCAGCATCTCGCGGAGGCGGCCCGCCGCACCCGCGTCATCTATTTTCTTTTCGATGTAATCGGATAGCATGGGACGCCCCCTCGCCGCTCTCAGTCCTTCCCGTATTTCGCCGCAAGCTGGCTGCGCACCGCATCGTTCGCGAGGAACTCATCGTAGGTCGAGAGCCGGTCGACGACGCCGTCCGGGGTGATTGCGATGATGCGGTTCGCGATGGTCTGCACGAACTCGTGGTCGTGCGACGTGAACAGGCACGTGCCCTTGAACGCGATGAGCCCGTTGTTGAGCGCCGTGATGGACTCAAGGTCGAGATGGTTCGTCGGCTCGTCGAGCAACAGCACGTTCGCGCCCGAGAGCATCATGCGCGAGAGCATGCAGCGCACGCGCTCGCCGCCCGAGAGCACCGAGGCCTTTTTCTGGCTCTCCTCGCCGGAGAAGAGCATGCGGCCAAGGAATCCGCGCACGAACGTCTCGTCCGGATCCTTCGAGTACTGGCGCAGCCAGTCGACGAGGTTCAGGTCGACGCCGTCGAAATACGCGGAGTTGTCGGACGGCAGATAGGCCTGCGTCGTCGTCACGCCCCATTTGAACGTGCCCTCGTCCGGCTCCTCCTCGCCCATCAGAATCTTGAACAGCATCGTCTTCGCGAGGGCGTCCGGGCCGACGAACGCGACCTTGTCGCCCTTCTTCAGCGTGAAGCTGATGTTCTTCAGCACCTGCTCGCCGTCGACGGATTTGCTGAGCCCATCGACCGTCAGCAGCTGGTCGCCGGCCTCACGATCCGGCGTGAACGCGATGTACGGGTAACGGCGCGAGGACGGCCTGATGTCCTCAATCTGGATCTTGTCGAGCAATTTCTTGCGCGAGGTCGCCTGCTTCGATTTCGCCGCATTCGCCGCAAAGCGCGCGATGAAGTTCTGCAGTTCCTTGATCTTCTCCTCAGCCTTCTTGTTCTGCTCCTTCTGCAGCTGCAGGGCGAGCTGGCTCGACTGGTACCAGAAATCGTAGTTGCCGGCGTACAGGCGGATCTCGCCGAAATCGACGTCGCAGATATAGGTGCAGACCTGGTTCAGGAAATGGCGATCATGCGAGACGACGATGACCGTGTTCGGGAAATCCTCGAGGAAGTTCTCGAGCCAGTTGATCGAGTCGACATCGAGGTGGTTCGTCGGCTCGTCGAGCAGCAGAATATCCGGGCTGCCGAACAGCGCCTGCGCGAGCAGCACGCGGACCTTCTCTTTCGGCGTGAGCTCCGCCATCTTCATCGTATGCTTCTCGGTCTCGATGCCGAGGCCGTTCAGCAGCTTCTCCGCCTCGGACTCCGCATCCCAGCCGTTCATCTCGGCAAACTCCGCCTCGAGCTCTGCGGCGCGGTTGCCGTCCTCCTCGGAGAAGTCCGGCTTCGCATAGAGGCGGTCTTTCTCGTCCATGATCTCGACGAGCCGCTTGTTCCCCATGATGACCGTGCGCAGCACTTCGTAGTCATCATAGGCGTAGTGATCCTGCTGCAGCACGGACAGGCGCTCGCCCGGCGTGATTGAGACGGAGCCGCTGGTCGGCTCGAGCTCACCGGAGAGCAGCTTCAGGAACGTGGACTTGCCCGCGCCGTTCGCGCCGATGATGCCGTAGCAGTTGCCCGGCGTGAATTTCAGGTTCACGTTCTTGTAGAGAACGCGCTTGCCGAACTGCAGGCTGAGGTTGTTGACGGTAATCATGGTACTGTATTCCCTTTCTTTATCGATAAAAAATCATTTCTGCAGCATCGCGCGGAACATCGAGAGGATGCTCTGCCCGTAGGTATAGCCCGGGACGGCCCAGCGGCCGTTGAGGTCCTCCCAGCGCGAAAGCGTGTTCGCACCGTAGGACGAGCGCACGAGGTCATAGCGCGGGTCGACGACCGGTTCCTGCGGCGCGCGCGTCGTCGCGTATGCGAGCAGGTGCTGGATATGCGCGCGGACGCCGAGCTGTGCCGAGGCAAAATATGCGCCCTTCACCGTCGCGCTCGTCGTGCCGAGCCCGCAGTAATTGTTCTGATCCGGCGTGACCGTGCCGCCGTAGCGGAAGAAGCCAGTCTCCTTGCACGCCTGCGCAAAGGCGACGTCCGGGCGCACGCCCTCGCGCTCGCCCTCCTCATAATAGTAGGAAACGAGCTGCTGCGGCGTCACGGAAATCTCCGGGTTCGGGTTCGCGCTGAGCAGATAGTCGACGCATTGCGCCTCGCTCGCGAGCGGCGTGCCGAGGATCGAGTCGTCATAGGCCGAGACCGTCGGCGGCACCATCGCATTCTGCTCCGGAGCAATCAGATCCGCCGGAGCCGGATGCATCGCGGCATCCACGCGTCTCTGCAAGTCCGCGCGGCCCTGTCGCAGTACTGGATGCGTGACCTCGGCGTTATCCCGCGTGAAATTCTCCTCCACGACCTGCGTGGAGTTCTCATCGGGCACATCCCGGTGATGATGCCGCGCCTCCGCCTGCGGCAGGGACAGGACGAAACAGAACGCGAGAGCAAGAGAACCGGCAACGAAGGTTTTTGACTTACTGGAATTTCTAGGAAAAGAATACTGCACGAACCGAACACCTCTCGAAAAAATCAGCTTCTCAAATCAAAGATCCACAAAAAACAGATAGGCGAGGAAAAGCAACGCGAGAACCTGCGTCCCGCGGGAAACCTCGCTGCGCCTGCCCGATACGGCGAGCAGGCAGACATATAGCACCGTGCCGATAGCAGCAGCGGCCACAAAATCAAACGAAAGCGGCAAGATCAGGCCGACGGCGAGCGCCGTAACGGCCTCCTCCCTATGCCACGCGATACGGGGGAAAACGTTCCTCCCCCAGCGGATCAGCCAAAGCAGGCCGATACCCGCGAGAGCCGGCACCGCGGCCGCCGGGAAGTCCGCGAGGTTCTGCCAGACGGGCTCCGTGAATAGCACGAGCAAAAGCCACGCGGCGAGCGCGAGCGCCGTCCGCCGTCCCTGCTGCCGGCTCCCCTGCCGCATGGCGGCGGATACCGGCGAGGGCAGGCAGGGCAACGCGCCGAGCCATGCTCCGGCGAATTGCAGCAGGAACATCCCCCGCAGCACGTGGCGGATTGTAGCAGGAACATCCCCCGCCCGCGTCTTTTCCTCAGGCTCTCCGGCTACGGTCATCGGCTGCCCGCCCATCGGGGAGGAAAGCGCCTGCAGCACAGAAAGCGCGTACACGCTCATCACGAAAAGCATGGTCACGAGGACGCCGGCCGCGAGCAGCGTCGCGTGCGCATCCCCGAGGAAACGCGTGTCGAGCATCGCGGCCACGCGGTCGAGCCCCTCCGGCTCCCAGAACGGGCCGGACATGACCCAGAACCCTTCGCCAAGAGACAGAGCCATGACGACGAGGGAACTCCAGAGCGGCACATGCGGCACCCGCCGCACGTAGAGCAGGGCAAAAATGAGCAGGCCAATCAGCGACAGATAGGCCATCGGATCCGTGAAGGAACCGAGCCCCGTGACCGCCCAAGGCGAGTGGATCACGATCCGCCCGAGCACGAGCGAGGCGTAGATGAGCAGCAACGCAAGCGCCGCGGGGAGCACCTGCCGCACGATGCGCGGGAAGAAGCCAAAGACCTTCTCCCCCGCAGGCAGGCTCCACAGCACGAAGCCCAGAGCCCCCACAGCCGCATTCAGCAACAGCATTTCCTGCCAGGAGAATCCCTCACCGTACAGCACGAAATAGACGCATGCGACAGTAAGGCCCGCCGAAGGCGAAAAAACAACTGCCACGCCCCGATACGCCATCCATAGCGCAAAGAGCACCATCAGCACGCAGGTCGCGGTAAAGCAGCCATCGAAGCGCATGCCCGCGTCCTCAAGAAGATGCGCTGAAAGCATCAGTGCAGGCACAGACGCGAGCGCCGCGGTCCCGGCTGACAAAAACGCATCCCGCCAAGACTCCCGCATCGCCGTTCCTCCTAAACCTCTGCACCCATGACCGCGATGAAATGCCTGCCCGCATTCCGCATCACTTGTAACCGAATTACAACAATTCTATTTTACCACAGGAACCATGAAAAAAAAAGGGAGCAAGCCCCCGAAGTCCGCGTGCCACGCGTTTTCCGGACAGACTTTTCACCGATTTTCCTTTTTTGATGGTATAATGTTTCCTAGATATGATATTGGAGGAATGTGTTTTGCTTCGTTCGATACGTACCGTGAAAATCGGCGCCGCTGTCTGCGCCTTGCTTCTACTCGTGCTCATCCACCTTCTGAACCCGGATTTCTTTCCGCATCTCTGGGTTCTTCTGTCGCGCGGCGACATCCGCGAGACGGCATCCTATATCGAGTCGTTCGGCCCGTGGGCGATCGTGTTCAGTTTCCTCTTGACCCTGTTCGTGAACGCCATCGGGTTCCCGCCGGCCATCATCTTCTCGACGGCAAACACGCTGATCTTCGGCATATTCTGGGGCATCTTCCTGTCCGTCGTCGCAGAGACGGTCGGCGTGACGCTCTCTTTCCTGCTGCTGCGCTTCTTTTTCCGCGACGCGGCGGAAAAGGTCATCCAGAAGCACAAAGCTCTCTCCGCGATTGACCGCTACAGCGGCAAGCGCGGCTTCGTGGTCATGCTGATTGCGCGCATGGTGCCGTACTTCCCCTCCATCGTGCTGAACGCGCTCGGCGCGCTGTCGGCGATGTCTGTGCGCGACTACGTCATCTCCTCGTTCGTCGGCAAATTCCCGTCGACCGGCATCGAGGCCATCGTCGGCCACGACACGCTGACGCATCACGAGGATCCGACGCGGCTCATCGTCGTCATCGTCCTCGCCGTTCTGCTGATGGTCGGTGCATGGCTCTACGAACGCCACGAGGCGAAGCTCATGAAGGCAAAAGAACAGGCGGAAAAGGATGCCTCAGAAAAAACCGGACAGGAGGGATAAGGCATGCCGCTTTCCAGACGGAACTTCCTGAAGGCTGCCGCAGCCTCCGTGCTCGCGCTATGGGCTGGAAAAATCTCGCACGCCCGCGCCGCCGCATCCTATACGGGACTGCGGCAGATTGTGACCCGCGATATGCGTGCGAGCCGGATCATTATGTGGCAGGCACACGCGCTGCCACAGGACACGCACCTCGAGCTCCGCACCGCAGCGGACGCGTCCGCAGAGCGCATCGACGCATCCTATACGCGGCTCGACCAGGACGATGCGATGAACTATTTTTTCGCCGCCTCACTCACAGGACTCACGCCGGGCAGCTTCTATGCATTCCGCGTCGTCTGGGACGGGACGGCCGGCCCCTGGCATCCCTTGCATACTGGGAGCGCCGACGCGAAGACCTGCACGACCCTGCTGCTGACCGACTCGCAATGCGCGGATTACGCGGTCTTCCGCCGCGTGCTCGATGCCGCCGTCCGGCAGCACGGCGTGGTCGATTTCCTCGCGGATCTCGGTGACCTCACGGACAATGGCGAATCCGACTGGCACTGGCGCAGCTTCACCGCCGCGATGGGCGATGCATGGGCCCGCCTGCCGTTCGCCCCGGTCATGGGCAACCACGAGTGCTACGGGCTGCAGTGGCAGATGTGCCTGCCCACGCGCTACCTCGCGAATTTCGTCCTGCCGCCGAACGGCAGCACCCGCTTCCCCGGCTACTACTACGATTTCACGGTCGGACCCGTGCACTTCTTCGTACTGAACACGCAGTTCCTCGAGCTCAGGGATCTACGGCCAGGACTCGCACAGGAGCAGCTGCTCTGGTTCCGGCGCACCGCGGCCGCTGCACAGGAGCCGTGGAAGGTCGTGCTGATGCACAAGGACATCCTCGCCTACGACGAATACCAGGAGGGCACGCAGACGGCCGGCGGCTTCAGCGACGTCGGCAACGCCCTGATGCCCGCCTTTGACGCGCTCGGCATCGGCCTCGTGCTGACCGGGCACATGCACACCTACCGGAACCGCGGTCACATCTACGCGAAGCAGCCATCGAACCACGGCCCCATCTACGTCCTCTCCGGCCCGGCCGGCGACCAGACCTACACCGTCCCCGCGAATCCGCTCGACAAGGTCGCGGTCCCGCAGCCGACGCGCAACAACTACCTGACTCTCGAAGCGTCCGAAACGGCGCTCGCCCTGCACGCCTGGTACGTGGACGGCACCCCGATCGACACCATTTCATTGACGAAAGATGATGCAAAGGCCAAAGCAGGCCATCCGCAAAAGAAATAAATCACTTACATTTACCCACGGAGGCAATTTTATGACACAGCATGAATTCCACGAACTCGTCCACCTCGTCATGGACTCCCCCGCCCATCCGCCCGAGACGCTGTTCATCGGCGGCATGGACAACTGGCACGCCCGCGCCCGCCTCGCGCATTTCCTCGCGATGAAGGGCATCGACCGGCAGAAAGAGGCGCTCGAACTGTTCCGCAGCATCGTCGAGGAAGATGTCGACGACACGAAATCCGAGGACGTCGAGGAAAAGGCGTTCGCCCTTCAGCGCCTGAGCTCCCTCGAAAAGGAGCTGAATCAGGATGATGAGGCGCTGAAGCATATCGACATGGCCATCGAGCTTGCGGAATCGACCGACTTCCTCTACAAATACGTGCTGCGCGGCGAGCTCTGGGCCGACCGCTGGAACCTCATGCACAAGATGGGCATGGCAAAGGACGCTGAGGAGGAGGTCGACGAGCGCATCGAAGCCTATAAAGATATCCCCATCGCACACAACAGCTACCTGTACTACGGCTACCGGTTCAAGGCGCAGCTTGCGGCCGAGCGCCGCGTGACCCTCGTCGCGAAGGACTACATGCACATGGCCCTGCACGCGATGGAGGTACCGCCTGAATACCAGCTGCGCCTCGACGCCGCCTTCGCACAGACCCACGACAACGCCTCGTGGATCCTTTCCGAAATCGACCGCGCAACCCCGAACCCCGACAACCTGCATTGGGATATCTGATTTTCTTACAAAAAGCCTTCCCCGATGGGGAAGGCTTTTTTATAGATTCTGTTTGCGCAAGAGATACAGGAAATACGGCGTGCCGACGAATGCCGTCATGATGCCGACGCGGATCTCACTCGTCCCGAGCACGCGGCCGAGGCTGTCGCAGAGCACGAGGAACGCCGCCCCCGCGAGCATCGACGCGGGCAGCAGGCGCCGGTGATCCGGCCCGACCAGCATGCGCATCGCGTGCGGCACGACGAGGCCGACGAAACCGATGTTGCCGGATACGGCGACCCCCGACGCTGTCAGACAGGACGCGAGCACGAGCAGCCCGACGCGCCAGGCCGTCACGCGCATACCGAGCGCGCGCGCCTCCGTCTCACCGAGCGACAGGATATTGAGCTGCCGCGAAAACAGCAGGAGCAGCGCCGCGCAGACGAGGGACGGCGGCAGGGCAAGCAAAACATGCGCCCAGCGCCGATAGTCGAGCCCGCCGACCGTCCAGAACAGATACGCCTGCATCTTCTGCTCGTTGACCGCCGTCAATACGGCCGCCGTGACCGCTGCAAGCAGCATCGAGACAACGACGCCCGCGAGCAGCAGGGTCAGCACGGGGATATGCCCACCGCGCCGCATCGAGAGCGCGATGGTCAGGGCGATAGCCCCGAGCGCCCCGCAGACAGCGAACAGAGGCAGCGCGTAGAGCGCCGCCCCAGCGGCCCCCGTCGCAATCGCGAGCACCGCGCCGACCGAGGCCCCCGCCGAGACGCCGAGCATACCCGGATCCGCCAGCGGATTCTGGAAAATCCCCTGCAAGGTCGCACCGGCAAGTGCCAACCCGCCGCCGACCAGCAGCCCGACCAGCGTGCGCGGCAGGCGGATGTTCCAGACCACCGCCGTCGCATCTGCCGGCGCAGGCGCCGTACCCAGCCCCGCCGCCTCACCGAGCACCCGCATCACATGTTCAAACGGGATTGTCATCTGCCCTGCGGCCATCGATACCAGCATAGCCAAAAATACCAGCCCGGCAAGAACCGCCATCGTCACCCCGAACGGGAGCCGTTTCCTCACAGACTTTCCCTCCACATCCCATCACCGCCAATCAGAAAACCATCCGCCATTGCCTATTTGAAAACAGACATCATGCTATCATCGAGGTGTTGACATGGGCAGCTTTGCCTCTCCACCGCGCATCACGTCGTAGCATAAAACTCGGCATGCCCCGTCTGCGGCACAATGGCCCGATAAATCGGGTGCTCGTAGGCCCGCGTCAGATGGCCCTCTGTCAGGACTCCGTCCGGCACGCCGTCCGCGATGACCTGCCCGCCGCCCAGCAGCAGGACGCGCGAGCAGAACCGATAGGCAAGCGGCAGCTCGTGCACGACCATCAGCACCGTGCGCCCTGCCTCCGCAAGATTTCGGCAGAAGGAAAAGAGTTCCTCTTGATAGTAGAGATCGAGTCCCGTCGCCGGCTCATCGAGCAACAGGAGCGGCGTATCCTGCGCGAGAACCTTCGCGAGACGGACGCGCTGTTTCTGCCCACCAGAAAGCTCCGCATAGGGCCGTTCTGCCAGAGCGTCGACACCCGTCCGCCGCATCGCCGCCTCCGCGGCCTCCCTGTCTGCCTGCGACTCCTGCCGCCACCACGATAGATACGGATACCGCCCCGAAAGAACGATTTCCCGCACCGTATACAGAAAAGGCGTGTCTGCCGCCTGCGGGAGGAACGCCAGACACCTCGCCCGCGCCTTCGGCGAGAACGAGGAAAGCGCGTGCCCCATCAGGCAGATTCCATCCCTGCCGCCCGCAACCGGCGGGAGCAGCCCCGCGAGCGTCCGGAGCAGCGTGCTCTTCCCCGCGCCATTCGGCCCGACCAGCCCGACAAACTCCCCTTTTCCGGCAGAAAAAGACACCTGCGCGAGCACCGCGGCCCCATCATACCCCACAGAAACCTCCCGCACCGCCAGCACCGATTCCGTCGACCAATTCTCCATACGCCGTCACCTGCCTCAAAAAGCCAATCCTTTCTTCCTACAATTATACACAGGAAGCATCACCTCTTTCAAGCTGAAGAGCCGGAAACTGAAATGGGAAAAAGCGCAGCTGGAAAACCGTTGACCGAATATCGGGCACTATGACTGCTTCGATGAAGCATAAGAATCTCCACTCTCACAAATTCACAATCCGTGAGTCTCTTCCCAACAGAAAAAGTGCCATAAACGTCCGAGCTGCCTATACGGCAGGTAATTTGCTTTTATTCGCATTTGATTAACCTACAAAAAAATATACAAAAAAGGCTCCGAGTATCTTCGGAACCCTTGTATCTGCTATGGTGCGTCAGGTCACGCACCATACGCGCGCTAACCGGTGTGCACTATGAAGAATGTATCCCGCGTAGTGCGTTGAGTGCCTAGCTTCACTCATCACTCCAACTTGCCTAGATACGCCGGCTTACCAACCGGACATTCCTGCCCGATGCGGCTAACGGTCAAGGATTTTCGGGCCCGAATACGCGCTGCATTCCCGCGACTGTGATAAGCCACGTAGAACCGGAGCGCCGCGCTTCGTCTGACTTGAACCGTGCCGGAGCTTTCTCGTACCCGGTGCATGCCTGCCGTATCGTGACGCTGGCCTTATGCCACCTGTTCGCCGCCTCGGTCGCGGTCATCACGCTTTGCAGAATCTCATTGCCATCCATACCAAAATACCTCCCATTACGAATGCTTTAATTGAATCCTTATCCCATTCGATATTGATTGCCATTCCGATAAAGCAGCATACGACAATGACAATCCAAAAATATTTTTCCATCTCGACTACCTCCGATTTATCTGCTATAATGGTAGCCAAACAAGAGGGCTCGCGTCCTCCTGCTTGTCAAGGGCTTCGAAAACTTACATACGTTTGCGGCGTTTCGGTTTTCGCGGCTCTTTCTGTTTTGTTCTGCCGTCTGGCGGCTTCTGGAAAATCGCTATCGCGATGGTGACCAGCAAGCTTAACAACCATTCGACGTCATCCTTATCGACGTTCAACGTAACCACCCTCTCTCTATGATTCT
>DAIMZO010000028.1:0-2861 GCA_036733925.1 Selenomonadaceae bacterium
GCGTACGGTCTTATTTCTTGAGTGCTGCCTTCAGCGTCTCTGCCGTGGCCTGCTTGACGATGTCGAGCACGTTCTTGACGAGCGCGTTGTACATATCGCCGCCGTCCACGACGCCGCGGCCGTTCTCCGTGAGGAAGAACTTCTTCGGCGGTTCGTTGGCCTTGAGGGCCTCGTCGACTTTTTCTGCTACGAGCTGATCGATTTCCTGATCGGACATGTTTATCCACCTCTTTCTAAAACAATCTATAGTCTAGTATACGACATTCCGGCGGAAAAGTCCTTGTTTTCTTGGAAAAAAATCCTCGGTTGGGAAATCGGAGGCCGATTCCCGATTCTATCGAAGGGATTACCTTTTTCCTAGAATAAGTTTTATAGGATTTTGTCGAAGGGCTTAAGAGGTACTAAGGTCATGCTAACGATACGGCTTTACACTAATAAAAAAAGAGGAGAAGTAATCCCGAGAGTTAGCGGATATATCTGGACGTTCAGGGAGTACATGTCCAGCAGGATTCACAGGAGAACCAGAAAGGCGTGGCTAAAATGGCAAGGTTCAGTAAGAAGATGATGGCGGGAATCGTTACGGGAGCGATTCTCGTCTTCGGCAGCATCGGGGTGTATTCCCTGCAGGAGACGCAGACGGAGCAGCGGGCGGAGGCAGCCCGCACGGCGCAGTACGGGCGCGGGGAGCGCCCGCCCTATCAGCGGATGAATTCGGCCGAGGTGGCGAAGCAGGTTGCGGATACGTTCGGCGTCAGTGAGAGCGAGGTCAAGAAGGCCATCGACGACGAGACGGACTTCCGGGATATCGGGCAAGCCGCGATGCTCGCGAAGCTCTCGAAGAAAAGCTTTGCCGACGTGCTCGCGATGAAGACGGACTCGAACCAGTGGGCAGACGTCCGCGAGAGCCTCGGCATCACGCGAGAGGCGGTGCGGGACGCGATGGATGACATGACGGCGGTGCATCTCGCGCGGCATAGCGATATCGACCAGAAGACGGCGGTCGCCCTGCTGCGGGACGGCTACCGCCCGTGGGATATCGAGGCCGCAGCAGCGATTGCGAAGGCCTCGGGCAAGGACATTCAGACCGTCCTCGATGCGAAGAAGATCAACAACCGCTGGAGCAAGGTCGCGGAGCAGTTCGGCGTGAGCCGCGATACCCTGCGTAGCGGCGTGCCGGGCGGCCCGCGCGTGGGCATGTCCGGTCCGGAAACGATGATGGATGGGGATGACTGGGACTGCCCGGCAAGTGCACCGGCCAATCCCCCGGCAAATATGCCGTGCAACTGAGAACTCGATGAAAAACAAGAACTTTTTTCTCGAAAGGTATTGACAGATAATACAGATGCGTGTATAGTAAAACCATCAAGCAAATATTGGAACAAAATCGACGAGCAGGGAATAGTATTCCTCGAAGCTACCGTAAAGCGAGTCCGTGACTGCCACGAGGCAGAGGTGCGAGGACGGGCCGGGAAACGGGGATGAATGGATCTGTGAGAGCTCACCGAAAGCCGCGAGGTGATTAGGCTGGGACGGTTGCCACCGTTATCAGGCTAGGGTATCGGATACGTTCCCGTACCTGAACTGAGGCAGCGAAAGCTGTGAACAACGGGTGGTACCGCGACAATGCGCCCCGATAGGATGTTTCCTGTCGGGGCTTTTATCATAGCGTCAAGTGAAAGAATCCCGTTCAAGGAAAAACAAGAGAGAGCACGGGACGTATAAAGAGGGATGTTGTATGAAAACGAAGATCTGTGGACTGAAAGATATGGAATCGACGCTGACCGCCATCCAATGCGGGGCAGACTTTATCGGCTTTCTTTTTTTCCCGCAGAGCAAACGCAACATCACCCCGGGCAAGGCCGCGGACATCTGTAGCAGGATCGGGCACCGCGCACGGCGTGTCGGCGTATTCGTCGATGAGGAGCCGGAGCGGGTCAACGCAATCGCGAAGCTCTGCGAGCTCGACTACGTGCAGCTGCACGGGCACGAGGATGCCGACTACATCGCGCAGATGGATCGGCCGGTCATCAAGGCCATCGGCTACCGTCCGGACACGTTCTCAGCCAAGGAAATCAACCAGATCTCCGCGCAGATCATCCTCGTCGATACCTGGCACTACGGTTTTTCCGGCGGCTCCGGCATGCAGTTCAGCTGGCGGCGTGCCGCCGAGGAAATAAAGAAAATCAAAACCTCCGTCATCATCGCGGGCGGACTGAATGCACAGAATCTGCAGAAAGCTTGGGATACATTCCATCCCTTCGGCGTGGATGTCTCGAGCGGTGTCGAGACCGGTGGGAAGAAAGACCCGGAGAAGATCCGCGAGTTCCTCGAGACGGCGCACACGCTGACCCTGCACCGGCCAAACGAATTCGTCATTGAGGAAGAGGAAAAGGAGGAGCCCAAGCAGATGAACAGACTGAAGAAACAGAAAGCATAGAAGAAAGGCGGGTCGCGTATGCGCGATATACTCAAGGAAATCGTAACGCAGAAGAAAGACATCGTAGCCGGGGACAAGCGGGAATATCCGCTCGAGGAGATTCAGAGGGGCCTCGAGAAAGGGAAGTTCCGCATGACGGAGGCGTTCCGGAAGCGGAGCTGGGGCCTGATCGCCGAGTGCAAGCTGCAGTCCCCGGCAAAGGGGCGGCTCAACACGAAGGATTCCGTCGTGGATCTCGCGAAGATCTACGAGGCAAACGGCGCGGCCGTGCTCTCCGTGCACACGGATCCGCATTTCCTTGGCAGCAACGAAGATTTCCGAAAGGTCCGTCAGGCGGTCTCGATGCCGCTCCTGCGGAAGGATTTCATCATCGACCCGTATCAGATTTACGAAGCGCGCGCGCTCGGCGCCGATGCCATCCTGC
>DAIMZO010000028.1:2871-20309 GCA_036733925.1 Selenomonadaceae bacterium
TCAACCGCGTCGACGAGATCGTCTGCTTCAACCAGCTGAGCGAGGAGAACTTCCGCGGTATCGCAGATATCATGCTCGCGGAGCTCCGCCAGTCGCTCGAGAGCCGCGGCATCGACTTCACCTGGGACGAGAGCGTATCAGATTTACGAAGCGCGCGCGCTCGGCGCCGATGCCATCCTGCTGATCGTGCGGATCCTGACGGAAAAGCAGCTCGGTGATTATCTTGACCTCGCGCACGAGCTCGGCATGGACGCGCTCGTCGAGATCCACAATCGGAGCGACCTCGAGAAGGCGCAGCGCACGGAGGCGCAGTTCCTCGGCATCAACAACCGGAACCTCACGTCGTTCGATACCGATATCCAGAACTCGCTCGAACTGTTGCCCTACTGTGACACCAAGCGCACGTTGATCAGCGAGAGCGGCGTGCGGGACGCGGCGGACGCGAGGAAGCTGCAGGCAGCCGGTGCCGACGGCATCCTCGTCGGCGAGGGGCTGGTCCGGGCGGACGATATCGCGGCGCAGACCCGTAGCCTCGAAAGCCTCTGAACCCCATTGGAAAGCGGAAAAACCGAAAACCGGAAAGCGCAGACCGTCAAAGCGGATGGGGAACGGGGAACCGTGCAATCGCATAACTAAATATAGGAACACATGTATATATGAACACTTTTTAATATAATGAAAGCAGACGCTTCAAGGTCATGAAAAACCACGAGGCGGGAGAGAAGAAAGGAAGGCATTCCCTATGCAGATGAATGGAAAAGGCAGATTTGGCAAGTATGGCGGACAGTATGTCCCGGAAATCGTCATGCCGGCGCTCGAGGAGCTCGAGCAGGCCTACCTGAAATACCGCGATAATCCGGATTTCCAGAAGGAATTCCAGTTCTACCTGAAAGAGTACGCGGGGCGCCCGACGAACCTCTACTATGCGAAGAAGCTCACCGAGCACTACGGCCGGGCGCACATCTTCCTGAAGCGCGAGGATCTGCTGCATACGGGCGCACACAAGATCAACAACGCACTCGGACAGGCCCTGCTCGCGAAGCGCATGGGCAAGAAGCGCATCGTCGCGGAGACGGGCGCTGGCCAGCACGGCGTCGCGACGGCGACAGTCGCAGCTCTCTTCGGCATGGAATGCCACGTTTTCATGGGCGCGGTCGACGTCGAGCGGCAGAAGCTCAACGTGTTCCGCATGAAGTTGCTCGGCGCGAAGGTCATCCCGGTCACATCCGGCACGGGCACGCTGAAGGATGCGACGAGCGAGGCAATCCGCTACTGGGCCACGAACATCACCGACACGCATTACATCATCGGTTCAGCGGTCGGCCCGTATCCGTACCCGATGATGGTGCGCGACTTCCAGAAGGTCATCGGCGAGGAGATCCGCGCGCAGGCGATCGAACGCATCGGCGGCCTGCCGGACTACGTCGTCGCCTGCGTCGGTGGCGGCAGCAACGCGATCGGCACGTTCTATGATTTCCGCAACGACAAGTCGGTGAAGAAGATCGGCGTCGAGGCCGGCGGCCGCGGTGAGGCGACGGGCGACAACGCGAAGACGCTCTCGGGCGCCGGCGAGCCGGGCATCCTGCACGGAGCCTACAGCTATCTGCTGCAGACCGATGACGGGCAGGTTGTCGAGGCCTACAGCATCTCGGCGGGCCTCGACTACCCGGGCGTCGGGCCAGAGCATTCGTTCTTCAAGGACACGGGCATCGCGGAGTACGTCTCCGTGACCGATCAGGATGCACTCGCGGCATTCCAGCGGCTTTCCCTCATCGAGGGCATCATCCCGGCGATGGAGAGCTCGCACGCGCTCGCGTACCTCGAGAAGCTCATGCCGCAGACGAAGCCGGATGAGAGCGTGGTCGTCACGCTTTCCGGACGCGGGGATAAAGATGTCGCGATGGTTGCAAAAGTATTGGGAGAGGAGATCTGATCCGGATGGCAGAGGTAAAACAGAAGACGCGCGTAGAGAAGAAATTCGAAGCACTGCGGCAGGCGGGCCGCAAAGGGCTGATCATCTATATCACGGCGGGTGCGCCGGACGAGGAGACCTCGATCCGCGCGGTGCTCGAGGCGGAGAAGGCCGGCGCCGACATCGTCGAGCTCGGCATCCCGTTCTCCGATCCTATGGCGGATGGCCCGGTCATCCAGAGCGCGAGCGTAAAGGCGCTTCAGAACGGCATGACGACCGCGGAGGAGCAGGCGATCATCCGGAAGATCCGCGCGTTATCCGATATCCCGCTCTACGGCATGGGCTACATCAACCAGATGTACCACTACGGCTTCGAGAACTTCGTCACGGATTTTCAGCAGGCGGGCCTCGACGGGCTCATCGTACCGGACGTGCCACATGAGGAGTCCGCGGATATGCGCAAGATCTGCGCGGCGCACGATTTCCACCTGACCGAGTTCATCACGCCGGGCACGACGGAGGCGCGCATGCAGGCAACCTGCAAGGACGCGTCGGGCTTCGTCTATTGCGTTTCGAACAACGGCGTCACGGGCGTCAAAAAGGTCGACTACACGCGCATCGGCGAGGTCTGCAACGAGGCCCGCGCCTGCACGGATACGCCGCTCGCCATCGGCTTCGGCATTGGGAGCCCGGAGGCAGCGGTCGAGGCCGCGGCGTACGCGGACGCGGTCATCGTAGGCTCCGCGGTCGTCGGCCGCCTGCTCAACGGCGACTTCGACGATGCGATGGCGCTGATCCATGCGATGCGCGAGGCACTCGATGCCGCCTACGGCTCGAAGTGAGCATGGAGGCAGAGAGAATTTCCCGAAAAAGAGGATTTTCCATGGGAAAAGCCGAAATCCTATGAACAGGTATGTATATACGAAATAGAACACAGGAGGGATTCCCATGGTTGTCGATGAGAAGAAAGATCAGCACGAGATTGCAAAGGGCATCCTGCACCATGTGCAGGGCACACAGGTCGAGCGGCCGCGCCATATCCAGGAGATTTCCGCGCGCTACCGCAAGGACCTCGCGGAGTACCTGACCCTGATGCGCGCGCAGAAGGATAATCGGGAGCAGCGCCAGATGCTCTACGCGGAGATCAAGGCGCTCGGCTGGTGCATCGGCCGGCCGGAGAAGAAGATTATCCGGGATATCCAGCTGGGTGCGTACACCGATTGAAGTTCCCTCGTTGCAATCTCCTTTTCGTCCATTTTCGTCAAGGAGAGAGACTATGAAAGAATCCATTTATCCCACGAGGGAGGCCTTCCGGTCGCTCGCGGCAGAGGGAAAAAACCTGATCGCGGTGCAGAAGCCAATCGCCCTCGACTTCGATACGACGGTGTCGGTCTACTACAAGCTCGTCGGGGAGGGGGAGCCGGGCTTCCTGCTCGAATCCGCCGATACGACGCATCAGGCCTTCGGCCGCTACTCGTTCGTCGGGGCAGAGCCCTTCGTGCGGCTCCGCGTCTATAAGTCCTATCTCGAAATCCACGAGCGCCGGCCGGATGGCAGCACGCAGGAAAGCCGCTTGGACGGTGCGCCGCGCGACACCTTGAAGCGCTATATGGCGGGGCATCGGGCCGCGGTCTTCGACCGCGAGCTGCCGCTCGCGAACGGCGGCCTCGTCGGGTATCTGAACTACGAGATTGTCTCGACGTTCGACCGCGTGCGCGGCCTGAAGCTCCGTGAGGACACCTTGCTCGGCGAGTTCCAGCTCTGCAGGATTCTCGTGATTCTCGACACGCTCCGCAAAGAGGCACGGCTCGTCTGCCTCGCCGACGTGTCGGAGGGCGCGGATGCGGCCGCCGTGGAGGACAGCTACGAGCAGGCCGCTAGGGATCTCCGCGCGGCAGAGGAGCGGATCAACCGGCCGCTGCCCGTCGCCTGCTACGCCCATCCGAAGAGCCTGCGGGAAAAGCCGCTCGACTTCCTCGCAAAGTACGGCGAGCCGTCGGCGGAATTCATTCACGCGATCGAGAAGGCCAAGGAGCATATCGCGGCCGGCGACATCTTCCAGGTCGTGCCGTCGCGCGCCTTCCGCGCGAAGCTCACGCAGAGCCCGATGGCCTTTTACCGGCGGCTCCGGCAGGTCAACCCGTCCCCGTACATGTTCTTCCTCGATTTCGGCGGGATCAAGCTCGTCGGCGCGAGCCCCGAGACCCTTGTCAAGGTGCTCGGCCCGACGGTCAGCACCTACCCGATTGCCGGCACGCGCCGCCGCGGCAGGAACGAGGCGGAGGACGCGGCGCTCGCGCGCGACCTGCACGGCGATGAGAAGGAGGTCGCGGAGCACTCGATGCTCGTCGACCTCGCGCGCAACGACATCGGCCGCATCGCGGAGCCTGGCTCCGTGCAGGTCGTGAAGCTCAAGGAAATCGAGAAGTTCAGCCATGTCATGCACATGGTCTCCGAGGTGCAGGGCACGCTGCGGGCGGGCCTGACGCCGATGGATGTGCTCGCGACCTCGTTCCCGGCCGGGACGGTCAGCGGCGCGCCGAAGCTCCGCGCGATGGAGATTATCCACGACCTTGAGCCCGTGCCGCGCGGCACGTATTCCGGGGCGGTCGGCTATATGGACTTCGCCGGCAACATGGATATGTGCATTACGCTGCGCACCATGCGCATCGAGCATGCGGCGGACGGCAACACGGCCGTCATCCAGTCCGGGGCCGGCATCGTCGCCGACTCCGTGCCGGAGCGCGAGTACCGCGAAATCCTGCAGAAGAGTCGAGCGCTCTTCGAGGTCGTCGAGGAGGTCGAGAACGAATGCTGCTTCTGATCGATAACTACGATTCTTTCACCTATAACGTCTATCAGCTGCTCGCGGAGCTCGGCGCTGAGGTCGACGTCGTGCGCAACGACCAGACCACGGTCGCGGCAATCCGGGAGCATGGCTATCAGGGCATCATCCTGTCGCCGGGCCCCGGCGTGCCAAAGGACGCGGGCATCACGGAAGATGTGATCCGGGAGCTCGCAGGCTCAGTGCCGATTCTCGGCATCTGCCTCGGGCATCAGGCCATTGGCGAGGTCTTCGGCGGGCGGGTCGTGCGCGCCGGGCAGATCGTGCACGGCAAGGCGTCGCCCATCCATCATAACGGCAAGGGGCTTTTCGTCGGCCTGCCGCAGGACATCCGCGTCGGCCGCTACCACTCCCTCGTCGTCGACCGCGCGGGGCTGCCGGACTGCCTCGAGATCACGAGTGCGCTCGCGGACGGCACAATCATGAGCATCCGGCACCGGGAGCTCCCCGTCGCCGGCATCCAGTTCCACCCTGAGTCCATCCTGACCCCCGACGGGCACGCGATGATGAAGAATTTCTTGAACGGACTCTAACGGATTCTAATCTGCCCAAAGAAGGAAAATCTCCCGAACTTGAAGAAACTATACCTTGTAAGTCCGGGAATCGGTATTTTTCGGGGAAGTCCCGGGCATGATTTAGGAGGGAATAGCTATGGAACTCAAAGGATCACAGACGGAGAAGAATCTTTGGGCGGCATTTGCCGGTGAGTCGCAGGCGCGCAACAAGTACACGTACTACGCATCCCGCGCGAAGAAAGACGGCTACGAGGAGATCAGCCGCATCTTCACCGAGACCGCGGACAACGAGAAAGAGCATGCGAAGATCTGGTTCAAGCTCGTGCACGGCGTCGGCGACACGGCCGAGAACCTGAAGGACGCCGCAGCCGGCGAGAACGACGAGTGGACGAGCATGTATCCGGGCTTTGCCAAGACCGCGCGCGAAGAGGGCTTCGAGAAGATTGCGAGGCTCTTCGAGGCCGTCGGCAGCATCGAGAAGCATCACGAGGAGCGCTACAAGCTCCAGCTCCAGAAGGTAGAGGATGGCACCGTCTTCAAGAAAGGCGAGAAAGTCATCTGGCAGTGCCTGAACTGCGGCTACGTCTGCGTCGGCAGCGAGGCCCCGCAGGTCTGCCCGGCCTGCGCGCATCCGCAGGCCTACTTCAAGGCCATCGCCAAGAGCGAGGTCTGAAGGATGGGGCTCCGGCCCGTATCCTTTCGGACAATATCGGAAAACAATATCGGACAATAGAAGAAAGACCGTACGAGGAAGTACAGGCAGAGAACAAGGAGTTTGCGCATTGCTCGGCCTGTACTTTTCTGTTATTTTTGGGTGCAGGTATGCCTGTATACAGAGCTCAGACTATAGGGGAGAGGATTTTCACGGCAAAGAAAAAAATCGCATTGATCGGCGGCGGCATTTCCGGCACCTATATCGCGCCGGATACCTGCCTCGCCCTCGGCATATCGGGGGCCATCCAGTTCACGGACGGCATCCAGCGCGGCTCCTCGAGCGTGCTCATCGCGGTCAACAAGGATCTCGGCTTCGGCCGGCGTCATCATCCCGTTCCTGCAGGTTGTGCTCGCGACGGGTGCAGACCCGCTGCTCACGGCCTGTGCGGCAGCCGGCGGCTCGGCGGTCTGGCAGTACTTCCTGACCGGCGGTCCGGTCGCGGCGCTGTCGACGGTCATCCCGGTCATCCCGGGCTCCGACCTGAAGACGGCGAACCGCTTCCAGCGCCCGGCCATGGCCTTCGGCTTCGTGGTCCTCGCTGCATGTATCTTCGTGATGTCGATCTTTTAACCATGTTTTCCTGGGAGGTTTTTTGAGATGAAGAAAATTACCATCGTCACGACGGGCGGCACGATCGCCATGAAGCTGGATCCGGCGACGGGCGGGCTCGTGCCGGCGGTCTCGGGCGATGATCTGATCGCCGCGGTGCCGGCGCTGAAGGATGTCGCCGAGGTCGAGGTGCATGAGTCCTTGAACGTGCCGAGCGGGCACATCACGCCGGAGCTCATGCTGAAGATCGGCCGCGACGTCGATGCGCTCGCCGCGCGCGAGGACATTGCGGGCGTCGTGATCACGCACGGCACGGATACGATGGAGGAGACGGCCTATCTGCTGAACCTCACGCTCCATACGGAAAAGCCGGTTGCCATCACGGGCGCGATGCGCGGCGCGACCGATATGGGCTACGACGGCCCGGGCAACATCCTCGCGGCGGTGCGGACGGCGGCAAGCAATCAGGCGGCCGGCAAGGGCGTCCTGCTCGTGCTGAACGACGAGATTCACGCGGCCAACGAAGTTACGAAGACCCATACCGTCTCGTGCTCGACCTTCCATTCGCCGATGGCAGGCCCCATCGGGCACGTCTATTACGACGGCGTCGTGATCAACAGGCAGCCGACGAACTTGCAGAAAATCGATACCGATTATCTCGAGACAAACGTCGAGCTCCTGAAGGTCACGGCCGGCATGAGCGACTTTCTGTTCCGCGCCTGCGCCGATAAGCCTGTCGCCGGCCTCGTCGTCGAGGCGCTCGGCGCCGGCAACGTCCCGCCGACCGTCCGCGATGGCATCGAATATGTGCGGAGCAAAGGCATCCCCGTCGTCCTAGCGAGCCGCGTCGGCACCGGCCGCGTCGTCCCCATCTACACCTACCTCGGCTCCGCCGGCGACATGGCGCAGTGGGACCTCATCGACGCCGGAGAAATCAATGGCCAGAAGGCACGTCTGAAACTCATGGCCGCCCTGACAAAGACCCGCGACATCTACGAACTCCAGCGCCTCTTTGCCGAGCGCGTAGACTGAACAAGTTCATTGGGAAGACCAAAAGAAAAGGGGGTGCCGTACAAGCAGAAATCGTCTGATGTCGAAAAAACAATTTGCAACTGCTTGTCGAATCCGATATAATCAAAGGGAAAGGCAAGGCAAAACTGGATAAAGCATTTGTCTGGTGGCAAGTGCTTTTTTCATAGGTTGTTATAGGGAGGATGGTCGTTATGACGAAACAGGAACTTTTAGAGGCTGCGAAGAAGACGGCGGCGGCTCCGTCGTGCTATCCGGGGCTCAAGACGCTGATCGAGGCTTGGGAGAAGGCGCTCGGCACGCCGGATGAGCATGCGGCCGCAACCAAGATGCTCGAAGGTCTCAAGGAGTGCGTCGGCGATATCGATGGCTTCATCGCGTTTGCCGGCTCTCCGGACGGTGCAAAGATTCTCGGCGGCGAAGAGGCCGCCAAGCAGGCCATCGAGGCCGCAAAGTCTGCAAAGGCAAAGGGCACGAAGTACTGCATCTGCCCAGCCTGCACGAACGGCGGCATCCTGCTCGACCACGAAGCGGATCTCTTGAAATATTGATTATTCTATGACGCATAAGAAAAGCGCAACGGCAAGATGTTTGCTGTTGCGCTTTTTACGTGGATTTCAGTCGAAGTTCTCAAAGACCTCACGGATGTCGACGTAGCGGTCTTCGCAGAGGATTACGCTCTGTGTTTCATTTCACCTTGGTGCCGAAGAGGTAGATGAGGATGGTCAGCACGATGCCGAGGAGGCCCCAGAGGGCGCCTTTTTCGATGAAGGCGTAGATGGTGGCGAGCACGCACATGAGGATGGCGAAGAGGGTGCCCTTTGCCATCTGGCGGCGTTTTGCGAAGGTCTCGTAGTCGACGCCGGTCTTCTTCTTGAAGCATTCATGGCAGATAATCTCGGGATTGCCCTGCTCGTCTTTGTAGGTCAGGGCGTCTTTATCGGATATTTTCTTGCCGCAATGGGCACAGGTCTGCATAGTTTTTCGCTCCTATCTTTTCGGTATGAGGCTGATCAAAGCCTTCCCTACACCTCAGTCCTTTTTCTCGTCTTTCTTGCCGGCCGGCTGCGGCGGGGCGGGCGGCTTCCGCGTCATAAGGATCTTGTCGACGCGCGCGCGATCCATCGCGAGGATCTTGAACGTGAAATCGTCCCACGTGATGATCTCGCCTTTGCGCGGGATGCGGCCGAGCAGGGATGTCACGAACCCGCCCATGGTCTGATACTGGTCGTGCTCCTCCTCCGGCAGCTCGTCGAGGCCGAACTGTTCCTTGAAATCGTCGATGCCGTAGAGGCCGTCGACATACCAGAAATGGTCGCCGCGCGGCCGCAGGCTGACCGGATCCGTGACTTCGCCCTCCGGGTCGCCGAGAATCTCGGAGAGGACGTCCTCCATCGTCAGGATGCCGATGACGCCGCCGTATTCGTCGAGAATCACGGCCTCATGGATGCCGGAGCTCTGGAGCTTTTCGAGCGCGCGCAGCGCGTCCATGGAGCGCGGCAGGAACATCGGCTTCCGGATGTAGTCCTCGAGCCGGATTTCCTGATGGGAGAGCGCGGCGCTGAGCAGCTCTCGTGCGTGGATGATGCCGGCGAAATCGTCGAGATTCTCGCGGCCGGCCGGGAAAATCTCCTGCTGGCTTTTCGCGATGCATTCGAGGTTGTGCGGGAGGTCGTCCTCGAGGTCGAGCCAGAGCATCTGCGTGCGCGGCGTCATGAGCGCGGAAACGGTCTGGTCGGACAGGCGGAAGATGCGCCCGACGAGATCCTGCTCGCTCTTTTCGAATGTGCCGTCCTCGGTGCCCTGCTCGATGAGATCCTTGACCTCGTCCTCGGTTACGACGTCCTGCGTTTTCGGGTTCATGCCGAACAGTACGAGCAGGAAATTCGCCGATTTCGAGAAGATGATGGTGAACGGGTGGGCGAGGCGCGTCAGCCGCAGGAGCCGCTTCTGGTGGTGCAGCAGGAAATGTTCCGGCTTCTGCAGGGCGGCCTTCTTCGGCAGAAACTCGGAGAATACGAGCGAGACATAGGTCATGCCGAGGATCGAGATCAGCAATGCGATGAGGCTCGCATGCGGGATGCCTGTGAGCAGGCCCGCGAGCAGCGGGGTCAGGGAAACGCCGGTCCCGAGGCCGAGCAGGATGCTCGTGAATGCGATGCCCATCTGTACGAAGTCAAAGGCCTCCTCCGGTGCGTCGAGCAACGCAATTGCGGCGTCGACATCGGCGCGCTTCGACTCGTCCTCGTCGGCGATTTTCTCGAGCTTCGAGCGGTGGCTTTCCGTCAGCGCCGTCTCGAGCAGGGAGAAATACGCCGATGCCAGCAGGCACAGGAGCAACAGGAGAAGCAATAGGGAGGCTTCGGTACTATCCAAAAAATATCACATTCCTTTCGCAATCAGAAATACTGCTTCTATCATAACATAAAACCACCCGCAAGTCTTGTCCCGGGTGGCTTTTCATGCGTAAAATCCATGTAAATCAGTGCAGCAGGCGCTGCAGCTCCTCCTCGGAGAGGTGGAACGTCTTCATCAGGCTCTCGCGGTTCATGGAACCGGACTCAAAAAGGTGGCGCAGGATGTTCTTTCGCGCGGTCTCGATGCCCTGCTGATAGCCGACGGCGAACGGCCTATTGCTGCGGCCGCCCGTGGCCATCTGATTCTCATAGGCGCGCAGCATCGGGTCATCCTGCCGCCGGACGCTGTCGAAGTCGGTCTGCGATTCCTGCGCACGGCGCTGCTGCTCGAGCCGGCTCGGCGCGGGCAGATAGTCGCCGTCCTCGCTGTAAATCCAGGTCTCGTCGGCCGGGATTGAGCCGGTCAGCACCTGCATGATGGCCGGGCGGTAGTCCTCCTCGTAGCGGCGTTCGGCCTCGCTTTCCGTGAGCCCCTTGCCCGTCAGATGTTTCTGGATGCGTGCGGCGAGGCTCTCCGGATGTGTCGTGATGCCGACCGTGTAGTCCGCGTAGGGGCGGAGCTTTTCCCAGCCATCGCGGTCGTAGAGCAGCCAGCAGCCCTCGAAGAGCACGATGGGCTTGCGGATCGGCGTGATGTCTGGCACAATCTCGCCGCGCGAAGGGTCGTAGACCGGGAAGCGGACGTCCTCGCCGGCTGCGAGGCGCGCAATCTTCTCGTAGAGGGCCTCGGTGTCAAAGGCGAGGGGGCCGTATGGGGAGAGCAGCTTGCCCTCTGCGTCGCGCTCCCGCTTCAGATCCTCCGCAGGGCGCGAAAAGCCCTCGAGTCCGAGCCTCTGGACGGGGACGAGGCCATCCGCCATCTGCAGTGAGAGGCGCTCGAGGAAATAGGAGAGCGTCGTCTTGCCCGTGGCCGCCGGGGCGGCGAGATAGATGAGGATGCGGTGTCCCTTCTGCCGATAGAGGTCAGCCAGGTGCGCGAGCAGCGGCAGGAACAGCTTCTTGATTGCCGTGTCGCTATACGCGAGTTTCCGTGTCTGCCCGTTGATCGTGACTAGACAGCTCCGCCAGGACTTCCCCATGTTGACTGCCTCCTTGCGCAAAACTTCTCTATAGACAATTTCGTTAAGCATGGAAAGAATCCTGCTGACTGGGAAAATAATTACAAAATTCTGTTGACAAAACACAGTCTATGCATTAATGTAAATAGTGTTACGAAATTATATTATGATTATCTTTTCATACGAGATAATCGAGGTATTATCTACTCAAGGAGGACAACATCTCTATGGAATCTCTCATTCCAGTACTCAATGCCATTGATTCATTCATGTGGGGCCCACCGCTGATCACATTGCTGGTCGGCACGGGCATCTACCTGACCATCCGGCTGAAGCTCCTGCAGGTGTTCCGCCTGCCGCTCGCGCTGAAGCTGATCTTCAAGGCGAAGAACAAGGGAGAGGGCGACGTTTCGAGCTTCAAGGCACTCTGCGTCGCGCTCGCGGCGACGGTCGGCACGGGCAACATCGTCGGCGTCGCGACGGCGGTCAAGGTCGGCGGCCCGGGCGCCATCTTCTGGATGTGGATGGCGGCGTTCTTCGGCATGGCGACGAAGTATTCCGAGGGCCTGCTCGCCATCAAATACCGCTCCGTCGATGAGAAGGGCGAGATTGCCGGCGGCCCGATGTTCTACATCCGCAACGGCATGGGCGAGAAATGGAAGCCGCTCGCGACGTTCTTCGCCGTGGCCTGCATCCTCGTCGCGTTCCTCGGCATTGGCACATTCCCGCAGGTCAACGCGATTGTCGACAGCGTGAATCTGTCATTCGGTTTCCCGAAGGCCGCGACGGACGCCATCCTGACGTTCTTCATCGCCGCCATCACAATCGGCGGCCTGCAGTCCATCGCGCGCGTCGCGTCCGGCATCATCCCGTTCATGGCGTTCTTCTACGTCGCCATCTGCATCGGCCTGATCGTCGTGAACATCGACCAGCTGCCGGCGGCGGTCGGCCTGATCATCGAGGATGCGTTCACGGGGCAGGCCGCGGTCGGCGGCTTTGCCGGTTCGACCATCATGATGGCCATGCAGAACGGCATCGCGCGAGGCGTGTTCTCGAATGAGTCCGGCCTCGGCTCCGCACCGATTGCGGCAGCCGCAGCCAAGACGAAATGGCCAGCTGAGCAGGGCCTGATTTCGATGACGGGTACGTTTATCGACACCATCATCATCTGCACGATGACTGGCCTTGCGCTCGTATTGACGGGCGTATGGCAGGGTGATGCGGCCGGCGCGGCCATGACGAATGCGGCGTTCTCCGCGACGTACGGCTCGATCGGCGGCGGCCTGCTGACCATCTCGCTCGTGCTGTTCGCGTTCACGACGATCCTCGGCTGGAACTACTACGGCGAGCGCGCCTGCATTTATCTGTTCGGCACGAAGGGCGTCCTGCCATACCGCCTGATTTTCATTGTGCTCGTCGCTTCCGGTGCGTTCCTGAAGCTCGAGACCATCTGGATCCTCGCTGATATCGTCAACGGCCTCATGGCCATCCCGAACCTGATTGCGCTGATCGCGCTGTCCGGCGTCATCGTCGCCGAGACGAAGAAATACCTCGACTACCGCAGATCCGTGCCCGTCGAGCCGAATGACGAGCGCTGAGTCTCGAGAAAATCCCGGATAACCGCTAGGTCTTTGAACGGCCGGCGGTTATTTTTTATGAGAATTCTTCTCCTGCCCTTTCCAGCCTTATCCCTTTTCGATACATTCGATACAATAGTACAGAATTGTGCAGAGAGGGATGCATTTTTCAGGAGGGGAAGAACGGATATGGGACTCGGAAGAAATTCATCTTGCTCGCAGGGATTGCAGGCATCATCATGGCAATCGTGTCGATTGCCGGGGATTTCGCCTATGCGAAGGTGCCGCGCACGAAATGGGTCATCGGCATCATGGTGCCGGAGCAGGCGATTTTCGGCGCGATGGATTCGATGAAGCTCATGTATGCCATCCTGACGATTGTCGGCATCCTGCTCATCGTCTATGCCTGCCTGCAGCTGTCGACCGCATGGGGCATATCGAGGAGTCCGTCGACCAGTCGGCGGCGGTCGTTGCCAAGCTCGGCGAGAACTCCAAGCAGATTGGAGAGATCGCCGATACGATGGCCGGCATCGCAGACCAGACGACGCTGCTCGCACTTCAAGCACATCATGGAGCAGGTTGCGGACATCTGCGACCGCATGAATGAGATCGACAGCTCGCTCCGCGAGGTATCCACTGGCAGCGACAACATCACGCGTGCAGTAAAGGATATCGATGAAGTGAGCCGGCAGGCGGCCGAGCAGACGGAGTCCATTTCGGCGGCAACGGAAGAGCAATCGGCATCGAATGAAGAGATTGCCGCTGCGTCGTAGTCTCTCGCGAAACTCGCGCAGGATTTGCAAGACCTTGCAGTGAAGTTCCGCGCCTGAGCATGATCCGCCGGCAGAACAGAGGACACTCTATCTTCCGATGATAGGAAACTTCCCGTCGGGGCAGAAGCTCTGGCGGGAAGTTTTGCTTTACAGGTGTTTTTTCCTGCGATAAAATAAGTAAGATATATCTTTTTAAGAATGAGGGATTTTATGCTGCGGGGTTGGAAACATTTTCTGTTGCGTGCGTGGGCGCGCGGGACGCAGGTTGTCGAGCATGAAGCGGGGCTGCTCGCCGCGCTCTATGTCCTGAATTTCGCGCCGATTGTCTGGTTCAATCTGCATTCGTATCAGGCGCAGCAGCTCGGCGTGCTGCTGTTCGACGCGGTGTTCCTGTTCGGCGGGGTGCTGCTCTACGTCCTGATGCTCGGCTTTATCCCGTTACGCAGCGTCCGGCGTTTCCTGTTCGCCATCTCGTTTTTCCTGTCGCTGCTGCTCAGCGTCTCGGAGGCGTTCTGCATCCTGCAATACAGCTCGCTGATCGGTGCGGGCATCGTGACGGCAGTGCTGCAGACGAATCCGGCCGAGGCCGGCGAGTTCCTCCTCATGTACGTCGGCGGGAAGGGGGCCGTGGCGGCCATCCTGCTGCTGTTCGCGGGCCTCGCGGCATGGCGTTTCCTCGGGCGCGTGCGGATTCCGCTCTCGAGGCACCGGATTTCTCGCGCCCTGCCCGTACTGCTCGCAGCGGCCCTGCTTGCGGGCGGCGTGCTGCTGCACAGCTATATGTCTTTCATCAAGAACGACTCGCTCGATGTGCCGGTCGTCCGCGTGAACCGCGCCGTGCAGACGTCGGTCGAGAACATCCAGGCGTTCGAAAAGCTCAAGGACGAGGCGGCGTCGGACGTGCAGATCACGGAAAATAAGAGCGATACGCCCTATGTCGTATTCATCCTCGGTGAGTCGACAAACCGCGCGCGGCTGCATCTCTACGGCTATCCGCTCGAGAATACGCCAAACCTCGATGCGCTGAACGAGAAAGGCGAGCTTGCGGTTTACCGGGATACCATCAGCCCCGAGGCTGCGACGGTCGCTGTGCTCCGCAAATTGCTGACGTTCTCGGATATGGATTCGGACCGGCCCTGGTATACCTACAACAACCTGATCGACGTCATGAAGGCGGCGGGGTACCGGACGTATTGGCTCTCGAATCAGGAGAGTTCCGGGATCTGGGGCAATGTCGCGCAGCTCTTCGCCGGGCGCAGCGACTACAGCCGTTTCACGCGGCTGCGCGAGTCTCATGAGGATAATGGCATCTACGATGAAGCGCTTTTCCCGCTCGTCGACGAGGCTTTGCAGGATCCCGCACCAAAGAATTTTTACGTCCTGCATCTGATGGGCGGGCATGGGCTCTACTACATGCGTTTCCCGTATCTCTTCACGAAGTTCACAGCCGCGGATATCCCTGCGCCGCAGGATACGCTGTCCGAGGAAAAGCGCACGGAAATCGCGCAGTACGAGAACGCCATCTACTATGACGATTTCGTCGTCACGAGCCTCATGGGCAAGTTCGCCGACAAGGACGCGCTCGTCGTCTATACCCCAGATCACGGCGAGGCCGTCTACGATAACGGCGTGTTCTCCGGCCATGTCGAGGAGAATCCGACGAAGGAAACGCTCGAGATTCCGATGATCTTCTGGGCGTCGGACGCCTATAAGGCGCATCATCCCGAGAAATGGCGTGCAATCCAGGCGGCCGTGAACCGACCCTATATGACCGATGACTTCATCGACACCCTGCTCGACATCCTCGATATCCATACGGCTGAGTTCGACCCGTCGAAAAGCGTGATCAACGCGGCGTTCCGGCCGCGCACGCACCGCATGGTGAAAGGGAAAGATTACGATACGGAAATGAAGTAGAAGGCAGGGCCTCTATATCGTGCGTGATGATCAGCAGCGTCTGTCCCGTTTTCTGCGCGCGTGCAAACAGCGCATGAAACAGGGCGGACGCTGCTTTTTTATTCTTGAGTTCCTGTTCGTTGATGTCCGCGACGATGGCAAACGGGGCCGGATCCTCGGTCTCCCAGAGCGCCTCGAACGAAGAGACCTTCATCGGGTTGACCTGCTCGAGGT
Source organism: Selenomonadaceae bacterium (assembly GCA_036733925.1). Lineage (GTDB taxonomy): Bacteria > Bacillota > Negativicutes > Selenomonadales > Selenomonadaceae > UBA2897. The sequence goes on from DAIMZO010000028.1 coordinate 18,392, forward strand.
ACTGCGCGTGCATGTGGCCGCTGTCCATCGCCGCGAAAAGGCCGAACAGCATGAAGATGGCCCCAGCCTTCAGCGTCTGCGTGAATGCGTGACGCGAGGCTTTGTCATGCAGGATGTGCCAGCGATGCGCGAAGATATCCCCCATGAAGCGGGAATATTCGGATCAGTTCATGCCGAAATGGAATTCCTGCACGATGCCGGTCACAACGCCCAATGAGAAGTTGATGATGAACAGCGTGCCGAAGAAGCGCACGAGCTTGCGGCTCGTTTTCTTCCATGCCGGCCGCTTCGTCCGGACATAGCAGGCCTCGAGCAGCGCGACGATGATCGACAGCCCGAGCGTCACCGGAACGAATAGGAAATGGTAAATGGTCGTGATGGCGAACTGCCATCGGAAATACATGAGGGAAGAAGGCAGAAAGAAATTCCTCGAAATCGTCCGGAGAAAAGCGGAAGGAGGCAGGATTTCCGGCCGCGGAAAAAGAATCAATGAGAAGGTGCTTTTCGTCCGAGCCTCTGCAGCTAGGAGCGGGGGAGAAGCCGGATTTTGCAATGGAAACAAGGGAGGGCCTACCTATGAGTCTCATGGAACATCTGAAGCAGTCGGATCCAGCGGTCGCCGCAAGCATCGACCGGGAACTGAACCGCCAGCGTACGAAGCTCGAGCTGATCGCGTCGGAGAATATCGTTTCACGCGCGGTGCTCGAAGCGCAGGGCAGCGTGCTGACGAATAAATATGCCGAGGGATACCCGGGCAAGCGGTATTATGGCGGCTGCGAATTCGTGGATGAAGTCGAGCAGCTCGCCATCGACCGCGCGAAAAAGCTTTTCGGCTGCGGATACGCGAACGTCCAGCCGCATTCCGGGGCACAGGCAAATATGGCTGTATTTTTCGCGCTTCTCCATCCTGGCGACACAGTCATGGGCATGAATCTGACGGACGGCGGGCATCTGACGCATGGCAGCCCGGTCAACATGAGTGGCAAGTATTTCCATATCGTGCCGTACGGTGTCCGCAAAGAGGATGAGCGCATCGACTACGATGAGATGGAGCGCATCGCGAAAGAGTGCCGTCCAAAACTCATCGTCGGCGGCGCGTCGGCCTACGCGCGCGTCATCGACTTCGAGCGCATGGCCGAGATCGCGCACAGCGTCGGCGCCTATCTGATGGTCGACATCGCGCATATCGCGGGGCTCGTCGCGGCCGGCCTGCACCCGAGCCCGATTCCGTATGCTGACGTCGTGACGACCACGACACATAAGACCCTGCGCGGTCCGCGCGGTGGCATGATCCTCTGCAAGGATGCGGAGTTCGGCAAGCAGTTCAATAAGGCCATCTTTCCCGGCATTCAGGGCGGCCCGCTCATGCACGTCATCGCGGCGAAGGCCGTGGCTCTCGGCGAGGCGCTGCAGCCATCCTTCAAGGACTATGCGAAGCAGGTCATCAAGAACGCGGCCGTGCTCGCCGACGAGCTCACGAAGGACGGCTTCCGCATCGTGACCGGCGGCACGGACAACCACCTGATGCTCGTCGACCTCACGAGCAAGAACCTCACCGGCAAAGAGGCGCAGAATCTGCTCGATGAAGTCAACCTCACCGTCAACAAGAACACCATCCCGTTCGAGCCGCGTTCCCCGTTCGTCACGAGCGGCATCCGTCTCGGCAGTCCGGCGCTCACGACCCGCGGATTCAAAGAGGACGACATGAAAGAGGTCGCCGACATCATCGCCCTCGTTCTCGACAACCCCGAGAACGAATCCGTCAAAGACCAGGCCCGCACCCGCGTCGCCGCCCTCTGCAAAAAATACCCGCTCTACGAATAAACAGGAGTCCGAACTCGTGATATGGGAAATCTGCTCAAAGGACATCTCGACGCCGTAGATATCCTCAACGGTGGCAGCGATATCCCGCTGGCTC
>DAIMZO010000029.1:0-19438 GCA_036733925.1 Selenomonadaceae bacterium
GATAGAAGGTGAACATTATGACGATGTACAAACCAAAGGAAATGGCCGAGAAACTAGGTGTGACCGTCCGGACACTTCAGAAATGGGATTGCAGCGGAAAACTGCCAGCATACCGCACACCGACAAACCGTCGATATTACACAGAGGAGCAATATCTTGCTTATATCGGCGGGAATCGGGCAAAAGACCGCAAAGTGGTTGCGTATGCCAGAGTGTCGACGCGCAGTCAGAAGGATGATTTGAAGAATCAGATTCAGTTTATCCAGACGTATGCAAATGGAAAAGGAATCATTCTGGATGAGGCCATCGAGGACTTCGGCAGCGGGCTAAACTACAAGCGAAAGAAATGGCTGGGACTGCTTGAAGCCGTTGACCGCAATGAGATCGGCACGATTTTCGTGACATATAAAGACCGGTTCACCCGTTTCGGATATGACTATTTCGAGCGTTTCTGCCAGAATCATCAGACGGAGCTGATTGCCTTGAACAACAAGGAAAGTTCTCCTGCGCAAGAGCTTGTCGATGACCTTGTTTCCATTCTTCACGAATTTTCCAATCGCCTTTCCGGTTTACGGAAATACCAGTCCAAAATCAAAGAGGATTCATCTTTGAAGGAGGCTAAGGGTGATGAAGGCTGTTAAGACACAGGTCGTGGAATTGCCGAGCTTCAAATCGAAGAAAGCGCCGCGCCAAGGCTTCAAGAGTGACCGCATCCAGATTGTCGATGGCAAGATTCGTTTCGACAAGCCGCGTATGCTGAACCAATATCTGAAAGAACAGAAGCAGAACTGGTGGCACATCGTTCCCTATTCGGTGAGTTCAAGCGGCAGATGCTGTACCAGGCAGCTTGGTATGGCAAGAAGCTCATCCTTGCGGACGAGCTTTATCCATCCACGCAGTGCTGCGCACATTGCGGCCACGTGAAAACAGCGGATGAACGCATCACGCTTCATGGCAATGCAAAGCATCACACCCGTCATGGCGAGTATATCAGCAACGAATGCGGCTATACGAACGATCGCGATAGGAATGCTGTGCTGAACCTCCTTACGCTGGCTGATCCTTCTTTGGTTCAATTGTATTTTAATTAACGAATGCAGATATTGGCGTGGGTAACGCCGAATGGACAAGAGTCCGTAGAATATCGCAGGAGTCCGTTCATGTGATTACCCCTCTATCGGGATATCGGAATACGGATGATGACGGCGATGAGTAAAATCTGTAGAAGCTTCAAGAAAGGAGAGGTATGTATCTCTCCTGCTGATATAGTCAAAATCAAATATTGACTATATCCTTCTATGTTTTACATACCGGGAGCGCATGGAAATCACACTCCATGAAGCGGCAGAAAAACTGCGGCAGGCCGACCGCATCGTGCTGACTGCACACGAGCACCCGGACGGCGACGCCGTCGGGAGCACGATGGGGCTCATGTATTTCTTGCAGGGACTAGGCAAGCAGGCACAGGTTATCCTCGAGGACAAGGTCTCGAAAAACCTGCATATCCTGCCGGGGGCGCGCGAGGTGCGCCAGCTCAAATGGGAGCAGGAGATTGCGGAGAAGGCGGCCGAGGAGGCCGCAGAGAAAGCCAAGGCGGAGTCTGCGGAAGGCGTGGGTTCTCCGGACAAGCCGGAGGATAAGGCCGGACAGGTTGAGGAATGGAAGCCGGAGCCTGTCGAGGCAGACCTGCTCGTCATCCTCGATACGTCGGCGGATCGCATCGGCCGCGTCAAAGACGTCGTCAAGGCCGGCGAGGTCATCAATATCGACCACCATATCACGAATCAGGAGAAAAAGCTCCCAGTCTATGTGGATGGGGAGGCGGCGGCCTGCGCGGAGATCATCTTTGAGCTGATCCGTGCGATGGGCGGCGACTTCTCGAAGAACCTGCCGATGGCGCAGTGCATCTACACGGGAATCGCAACCGATACGGGATTCTTCCGCTTCTCGAATACGACTGCGCACACGATGCATGCGGCGGCAGAGCTGCTTGCGGCGGGCGTGGAGCCGAACGTCATCAGCGAGGCGCTCGAGGTGAAGCCGTATGACGATATCATGAGCCTTGCCAAAGCAATGGAGCATATCGAGCTCTTGCACGACGGCCGTGCCGCCGGCGTGTTCCTGGACTACGAGACGATGCAGGAGCTCCGGCATACGGACGGCATCGTCGACATGATCCGCGTGATCGAGGGCATCGACATCGCCGTGATTATGAAGGAGAAGATCAAGGACAACGCGCGCGTCAGCATGCGCTCGACCGGCCTTGACGTCTCGGTCATCGCCAAGCAGTTTGGGGGTGGCGGGCACATGCGCGCTGCGGGCTGCGGCTTCAAGGACACGCCGTTCGAGACCGCGAAGGCAAAGCTGCTTTCCGCGGTGGATACGGCGCTTGATGCCTATATGCCGGAAACAGGGGAAGAGGGCACACCGGGAAACGTCTGAAGGCGGTGGACGTACCGGGAAAACCGTTATCTGATGGTTTTCTCAATGTACTGAAACCGCCTGGCATGTCGTCGCACGATGTCATCGGCTTCGTGCGGCATAACCTCGGGATCAAGAAGGTCGGCCATGCAGGCACGCTCGATCCCGGCGCGGCGGGTGTCCTGCCCGTCGCCGTCGGGAGGGCTACGCGGTTGCTGACTTTCCTTGAGCACGCGGACAAAGAGTACCGTGCAGAACTGACTTTCGGCTATGCGACGGACAGTGGGGATGACCTCGGCAAGGTGCTCGAGGGGCCGGTTCCGTTCGCGATGCCTTCCGTGCAGCAGATTGAGCAGGCGATTGAGCAGTTCCGCGGCGATATTGTGCAGGTGCCGCCGACCTACTCGGCCATCAAGATTGCCGGGAAACGGGCCTGCGACCTCGCGCGTGCCGGAAAGGATGTGGAGATCCCGTCGCGGAATGTCCATATCGGAAAGCTCGCACTCGTGGAACGCCGTGAAAGCAGCCTGCTGCTCGATATCACCTGCTCGCGCGGAACCTATATCCGCACGCTTTGCCAGAATATCGGCACGGCGCTCGGAATCCCGGCTGTCATGTCGTTCCTCGTGCGCCGGCGCGTCGGGGCCTTTGAGCTCGGCGAGGCGCTGACGCTCGAGGAACTCGCGGAGCGGAAGCAGGCGGCCGTGCTCATGCCGCAGCATTGGCTGAATCTGCCGCACTACATCCTGCCCGTGTCCCGCGCGAAGGCATTCATCAACGGGCTCTCGACGGATGACCGGCGCGCGGCGGCGGATCACCGCTATGAGAACAACGCGCTTCTCGCGGTGTTTGCGGGCGGCCGATTCCTCGGCATCGGCCGCTGGTCGGCCGGGCGCGGCGCCATCACGCCGTATCATGTCTACGCGCAGCCGTAAGGGCTGCAGGAGCGAAAGCGTAAAAGCGTAAAAAGGAGCGTTCAACGCACCATGAAGATATACCATGAGCTTCGGGATCATCGTCAGGATTGCCCGGACGCGGCTGTCGCGCTCGGCATGTTCGACGGCGTGCATATCGGCCACGCACGGATCATCCGCCGTGCGGTGGAACTCGCGCGCCGGATACACGGGACGAGCGTCGTGTTCACATTTCTGAACCATCCGCTCTCCGTGCTCGCACCGGAGCATGAGCCGCCCGCCATCGCGAGCCGCGCGCTTTGCGCGCAGGAAATCGCGAAGCTCGGCGCTGACGTGCTCGTGATGATTCCGTTTGATCGGGAACTGGCGGCATGGAGTGCCGACGCGTTCTTGTCGCGCCTGCAGGCAGATTTTGCCCCACGCTATGTCGTGACGGGGCCGAACTATACGTTCGGGCGCGGCGGCATCGGCGATGACGCCTATCTCGTACGCGAGGGCCCCGCACATGGCTTCGAGACCATCATCTGCGAGGCCGTGACCGCGGGCGGCGGGCTCGTCAGTAGCACGCGGATTCGGCATCTGCTCGCGGAGGGCAGCCTCGCACAGGCCGAGGCCTTCCTCGGCCGTCCATTCTCGCTGCTCGGCCCCGTCGTGCACGGCGACGCGCGCGGAAGAACCATCGGGTTCCCGACGGCGAATTTCGATTTGCCGGATTGGCAGGTCAGCCTGCCAAACGGCGCGTACGCGGCGGCCGGGCTCTACGCGGGACGTCGCCTCGCGGGCATGGCGAATATCGGGGACAACCCGACGTTCGGCGGCTGCAAGAGGCGCCTTGAAGTGCATTTCGATGATTTCCACGAGGATGTCTACGGCAAGACGATGGAGATCCAGTTCCTTGCGCATCTGCGCGGAGAGGTGCGCTTCGATGGCGTCGAGGCGCTGAAGCGCCAGCTGCAGAAGGACCGCGAGAACGCACGGGAAACCTTTGCCGCGCGCTTCGGCAAATAATTCCTTTACACCAATCGGAAAGTATGCTATACTTTTCTAGGTTGCGGGCCGTTGCGCCCGCGCAATAAGGTTCCGCAGCTCAGATTGCGAAGCATCTCCGACGCATTCTTAGCTGCTGGAGGACAGATCAGTACAGGAGGAAAAACAACATGCTGACTCAGGAAGCAAAACAGGAAATCGTCAAGAAGTACGCCGTACATGAGGGCGACACGGGTTCGCCGGAAGTGCAGATTGCACTCCTCTCGGCCCGCATTGATTATCTGACGGCTCATCTCAAGGAGCATAAGAAGGATCATCATTCCCGCCGCGGCCTGCTCAAGATGGTCGGCCATCGCCGCCGCCTGCTGAGCTATCTCTACAAGAACGATATCGAGCGTTATCGCTCCATCATCGGCAAGCTCGGCATCCGTTCCACGGTTGAGCGCTGATTGCATACCACTTGCAACGAGGTTTGCAGAGCCTCTCTCGTACGAGAGAGGCTCTTTTGCGTTTCTCCAAAAGTTTTTAGAGGGATTTTCCGGTTGCTGTAGAACTATAATACTATATTCGAGCGAGAGAAAATCGGAGAAATACGGAGGCAGGTTCATGCATAGCTTTGAAATGGAACTCGGCGGGCGGAAACTCGTCGTCGAGCAGGGGAAGATGGCGAAACAGGCCAATGGCGCGGTGCTCGTCCGCTATGGCGATACGGTGGTGCTGGTAACGGCGACGGCTTCGAAGGAGCCGCGCGAGGGCGTGGATTTCTTTCCGCTGACCGTTGATTATGAGGAAAAGATGTACGCGGTAGGGAAGATTCCGGGCGGCTTCATCAAGCGCGAGGGAAGGCCGTCGAGCGACGCGGTACTGCGCGCTCGCCTGATTGACCGGCCCATCCGTCCGCTGTTTCCGAAGGGGTACCGCAACGACGTGCAGATCGTCGCGACGGTGCTCTCCGTGGATCCGGACAATGAGCCGGAGCTCGCGGGTATGATCGGCGCGTCGGCGGCGCTCTCGGTATCGGATATCCCGTTCGGCGGTCCGATTGCCGGTGTGCGCGTCGGCCGCGTTGATGGCGAGTTCGTCATCAACCCGACCGAAGAGCAGCGCAAAAGCTCGACGCTGAATCTGACGGTCGCGGGCTCGCATGACGCGGTCATGATGGTCGAGGCGGGGGCTAGTGAGCTGCCGGAGGAAGTCATCCTCGACGCGATCCTGTTCGGGCATAAGGAAATCCAGCGCATCGTCGAATTCGAGCAGCGGATTCAAGCGGCTTGCGGCAAGGAAAAAGCGGATTCCTATCTGTTCACGGTATCCCCGGAACTCCGGCAGGCGATTGCGCTTTATGCCGGCGACCGCCTGGACGCGGCGACGCGCAACGCGAATAAGCTCGACCGCGACGCGCATATCGAGGCAATCCGCATCGATACGGTGGAGCATTTCCTCGCGGACTGCTCGGAGGAGGAGACCGCGGAGCGCGAGCAGGAGATCGGGATCGCCCTGCACGATATCGAGAAAACCATCGTCCGGCGTATGATCACGAAAGAGAAGATCCGCCCGGACGGGCGTGCGCTCGACGAGGTGCGCCCCATCACCTGCGAGGTCGGGCTGCTGCCGCGCACGCATGGCTCGGGGCTCTTCACGCGCGGCCAGACGCAAGTCCTGACCGTCACGACGCTCGGCCCGCTGTCGGACGAGCAGGTGGTCGATGGCCTTGCGCCGGAGTGGAAGAAGCGCTACATCCATCACTATAATTTCCCGGGGTATTCCGTCGGCGAGGCGAAGCCAATGCGCAGCCCGGGCCGCCGGGAAATCGGCCACGGTGCGCTCGCGGAGCGCGCCCTGCTGCCGGTCATCCCGTCGGAGGAGGAGTTCCCGTATACAATCCGGCTCGTCTCCGAGGTGCTCGAATCGAACGGCTCGAGCTCGATGGCGTCGGTCTGCGGTTCGACGCTTTCGCTGATGAACGCCGGCGTGCCGATTAAGGCGCCGGTTTCCGGCATCGCGATGGGGCTCGTCAAGGATGGCGAGGACTATACGATCCTGACGGATATCCAGGGCATGGAGGACGCGCTCGGCGATATGGATTTCAAGGTCGCGGGCACGGCGAAAGGCGTCACGGCCATCCAGATGGATATCAAGATCGCGGGCATCACGCGCGAAATCCTCGCGAGCGCGCTCGAGCAGGCGAAGCGGGGACGCGCGTTCATCCTCGGCAAGATGCTTGCGTGTATTGCGGAGCCGGCGAAGGAGCTCAGCCCGTATGCACCGCGCGTCGAGACGATGCATATCGACGTCGATAAAATCCGCGACGTCATCGGCACCGGCGGCAAGGTCATCAAAGGCATCGTCGACGAGACGGGCGCCGAAATCGATATCCAGAAGGATGGGACGATCTATCTCTCCTCCTCGAATGCGGCAGGCATGGAAAAAGCCCGCGAGATGATCGAGGATATCGTGCGCGAGGTGCAGGTCGGCGAGGTCTACACGGGGACGGTTACGCGGCTCATGAAGTTCGGTGCGTTCGTGAAGATCCTGCCGAACAAGGAAGGCCTCTGCCATATCTCCCAGCTTGCCGATCACCGCGTGGAGAACGTCGAGGACGTCGTGCAGGTCGGCGACCAGCTTGAGGTCAAGGTCATCGAGATCGACAACAAGGGCCGCATCAACCTCTCGCATAAGGCACTGCTGTAGCCAGAAAAAACGAAACACTGATTGTCATGCATGGGAAAGCGTTTGATACCGATTCGTTTGGTTCAAACGCTTTTTTTTGAGGCTTCGGGCATGATTGTGGGTGAATGCCCTGCCCCTGACTGAAATTAGCTATTGAAAAGCCATGTTGGTTCCTGTAAAGTATCCGTGACCAAACATAACTATACAAGGAGACAAACAACAAATTCAAATCCAGGTCAATTCGAACTTGCTGGCATTTCGGCGAGGGTGACGCTTGCGGTCTGAGTGCTGCCGTTGCGGTCGAAGGTGACGGTGACTTTGTCGCCGACGGCGTGCTGTTCGAGGGCCTCGTGGAGGTCGGCGATGGTCTCGACTTTCTGGTCATCGACCTGCGTGATGATGTCGCCACGCAAGAGACCGGCCTTGTCGGCCGGGCCGCCCGACACGAGCTTCACGAGGAACACGCCCTTGCCGCTGACCTGGTAGCCGTACTGCGCCGCGACGTTCGCGTCGATGACGGAGGCGCCGATGTACGGGCGCGTGACATGACCTTTCTCGATGAGCTGGTCGGCGATGCGCTTCACGGTGTTCGACGGGATGGCGAAGCCCATGCCCTCGACGCCGCTCTGCACGAGTTTCGCGCTGTTGATGCCGATGACCTCACCGTCCGCGTTGACGAGCGCGCCGCCGGAGTTGCCCGGGTTGATTGCCGCATCGGTCTGAATCAGGCGCAGCTGGCTGCCGCCCGCCTCGATGGTGCGGTTCAGCGCCGAGATAACGCCGGCCGTCACGGAGCCCGAGAACTCCTCGCCGAGCGGGTTGCCGATCGCGATGGCCGGCTCGCCGACCACCGTCTCATCGCTGTTGCCGAAAGCAGCCGTTGGGAGATCCGAGGCCTCCACCTTCACAACCGCGAGATCCGAGAGCTCGTCCGTGCCGACGACCTTCGCGTCCAATGTGCGGCCGTCCGCGAGCGAGACCGTCAGGCTGTCCGCGCCGTTCACGACGTGGTTGTTCGTCACGATGTAGCCGTCCGAGCGGATGATGACGCCGGAGCCCTCGCCCTGCGTCTCCTCATCGGTCTGCTTGCTGAATATCCCGCGCTGCACCTGCGCTTTGTTCGCGATGCCGACCACGGCCGGGCCGACCTTTTCCGAAGCCGTCACGATAGCCGTCTTGCGGTCGCCCGTGAGCTCCTCAGCCGACGTCTGCTGCCGCTGCGATGCGGTCTGCGACGTGCTGGCGGCCGGCGCCCCGCTGTGCGAGTATCCGAGATAGAACGCGCCGCCCAGCAAGACGAGCGCCGCGACGACCACCGCAAAGATGGTCTTCTTCTTCGCCTGTATCTTCATGTCCTTCACCTCAAACAGAATCCCACGCAATATCCTGCGTTCAACTCCATTATACGCGCCCGGCTGAAAATCTTCTGACAATGGCAGGATCCGAAGCAAAGCAATACAAAAATATCCGCAGGAAAATCTTTCCCTTCCTGCGGATTTCTTGTAAAATAGATTTCATGAGGCATACCTAACGGTAGGCGGCTGAATCTTACCCCCGGATGAGGGGGCGATGCGGCGCACGATACGCTTCCGTTCGTGCGCCAGCCCCTCTTTTTTTGACGCCAGTCAGAAAGGACTCAGACAAAGCGGCAGACATGGTCGACGGCAATGTCGGAGAACCCATAGGTCTCGGCCTTCGTCAGGCGGCCGTCCGCGATGTCATGGATCTTGCCGAGCAACATCTCGCCGGCCTCGACAATCGTCTTCTCCCCGCTGAGGATTGGTGACAAATCCGCGTCCATATTGTCCTCCATCCAGCTGTAGGTATGGGCGTTGGCCGTGACCTTGCATACCGGCACGATGGCGTTGCCCGTCGGCGTGCCGCGACCCGTCGTGAAGATGACGACCTGGCAGCCCGCCGCGACCATCGACGTCACCGACGAAATGTCGTAACCAGCCGTATCCATAACGATGGCACCCTGTTTCGTCGGACGCTCCGCCTGCTCGAGCACCTCGACGATGGGGCGCGTGCCGCCCTTGCGGATGCAGCCGAGGCTCTTTTCATCGATTGTCGAAAGGCCGCCCGCCTTGTTCCCCGGCGTCGGCTGACCCGCGCGGCAGTCCTGCCCGGCCGCGAGCAGATGCTTCTCGTAGGCTTCGCAGACGCGGATGATCTGGTCGTGGATTTCCGGCGTCGCCGCGCGGCGCGCGAGCACGTGCTCCCCGCCAATCCACTCGATGGATTCGCTCATGATGGTCGATGCGCCGAGGTCGACGAGCCGGTCGCTGAGATTGCCGACCGCCGGATTCGAGGCGATGCCCGACGTCGCGTCGCTGCCGCCGCACTCGATGCCCATCAGGAGCTCGGAGATGTCGAACCGTTCCTTCTGCTGCATGCCGGCTTCCGCGGCCATCTCCCGCGCCGCCCGCACAGCCTTCTCGATGGTCTTGAGCGTGCCGCCCTCTTCCTGGATGCCGAAAGACACGACAGGCTTTGAAGTCAGCGTCTGGATTTTCTCGCGCAGCTTGGCGTGCGGCACGGTCTCGCAGCCGAGTCCTATGATGACGACGCCGTAGACATTCGGATTGAGCGCAAAGCCTGTCAGGACTTTCTGGCTCATGGCCGTATTCGCCGCGACATCACTGCAGCCCGTGTTGAATACGATGTTGACGGCGCCGCGCACCTGCGAGGCGACGATGCGGCAGCTCTCACTGCCGCAGGCACAGGTCGGCAGAATCAGCACATGATTGCGGATGCCCGGACGGCCCTCTTTCCGACGATACCCATAAAACTCCATCACAAACCTCCCCCTTCAGTCCTTCAAGACATACTCACTGGCATAGTCACGCGGCACGCTGTGGATATTCTCATGCGACACCCAGCCGCCCTGCTCGATATCCCGGTCGGCCTCGCCGATGATCTCGCCGTACTTGATGACGGCCTCGCCCTTGCCGATGGGCCGTAGCGCAATCTTGTGCCAGATAGGGATATCCTCAGCCGCTTTCACCTCGACCTTCTGCTCGCCCACGGCCACCACCGTGTCCCCTGTCCGAACCTCGTCCGTGCAAGTCGCGACATTGTCCTTCAAATCCAAAAGAACCGCTTTTCTCTCCATTTCTTTCCCCTCCTGATGAATCAGCATGGTTTCATTATAGACGATTCCCGCCAAAAGAAAAGAAGTATAATCCGATAAAGCAATCGGTTTTTCCTATGTTCATGCTCGATGTGACAAAAGCGCGGATGCACACTAGGTCAACCTGTCCGCGGATTACACCATGCCTTTTAATGGATGCCATAGCTCGCGCGGAAGCGGCGGTTGATTTCTTCGATTTCCATTTTGCCGTCGATGTAGGGCTGGAAGGCGTCGTAGGGGTCGCCCACACCAAGAGCGCAGCCGGAGCAGTTCTCGCAAGCCGGATTCGCAGTTCAGAGAGCGGCGGACGATCTCCTCCCGCTCCTCGCGCGTCGTATCTTTGATCAACAGATTTTTCATCGTAATCTTTCTACTTGAGGATAGTGACGTTTTTCGTCTTCCGTTGCGGCGTCCTTGCGTATCTGACATTGGGAATCCCCAGCGCCATGATGAAGCTGAGCCGCGCCTCGCTGTCAACCGTCATCACCGGCGCTGAATCAGCAGGGTCAAGTCCATCGAAGGAAAACGCACCTGCCGGACAGATGCTGAGGCAGTGCTGGCAAGCAATGCACATTTCCGCTCCACCGCTGATATAGCGCGGCACCCTGCTCTCGTCGAACTCCAGACAGGAAGCCACACAATCGCGGATACACAAGCCGCAGTGGATGCATTTTTCCTTGTCAATGCGGATGAAATGTTGCACGATTATCCTCCTTATCCTATTCAGACTCTCCTGAGACTTATTTTACACGGAAATCCGATGTAAGGCTATTGTTTTTTTATATTCATCCTCGATAGGGTACAGAAAAGCCACGGTGTTTTCTACATCGTGGCTTTTCTGTTGGCGGGAATCGGCTTTTTGCCGGATTTGCCTATGATTCCGTTCTCGGGTTTATTTGACGGCGATGGTGATGTGCTCGCCGTTGATATTCCAGTCTTTCTGGTGGCCGTCGAGGGAACCGTAGGTGACGGTGTCGGCGAGGGTGACTTTTTTCAGCATGTCCTCGCGAGCCTTGACGACGTTCTCGAGCTTCTCATTGCCGGAGAGGTAGACGGCGATGTGGTCGGTGACCTCGTAGCCGTTCTCTTTGCGCATGGTCTGAACCTTGCTGATGATCTCGCGGACGAAGCCCTCGTCGATGAGGTCCTGCGTGAGCGTGGTCTTGAGCGCGACGGTCACGCCATTGTAGCGCTGGCAGTTGTAGCCCTCGGTCTGTGCCATCGTGACGTCGACGTCTTCTTTGGTGAGCGTGAGATTGCCGTCATCGAGGTGGAGCTTGAGCTCGCCGGTGCGCTCAAGTTCCTCTTTGGCCGCGTGGCCATTCAGGGCTTTCAGCGCTTTCTGTACGACGCCCATCCGCTTGCCGACCTTCGGGCCGAGCACGTGGAACTGCGGCTTGAATGTGTAGGTCAGGTACGCCTCCATGTCATCTTTGAACACGACATTCTTGACGTTGAGCTCGTCCTCGACAATCTCTTTGTAGAAGTCCGGCAGCACGACCGGTGCCTTGACGTACATCTCGCCGACCGGCTGGCGGTTCTTGATGTTCGCCTCGTTGCGCGCGGCGCGGCCGAGCACGACGATCTGCAGAACCTCGCCCATGTTCTTCTCGAGCTCGGTATCGATATGCGCCTCGTTCGCGGCCGGGAAGTCGCAGAGATGCACGGACTCCGGCGCGTCTTTGTCGATGGAGCGCACGAGGTTCTGGTAGATGGACTCGGTCATGAACGGGATCATCGGCGCGGCGGCCTTTGCCGTCGTGACGAGCGCCGTGTAGAGCGTCATGTAGGCGTTCACCTTGTCCTGCTCCATGCCCTTCGCCCAGAAGCGCGCGCGGCTACGGCGCACGTACCAGTTCGAGAGCTCGTCGACGAACTTCTCGAGGGCCTTCGCGGCCTCGGTGACCATGTAGTGCGAGAGGTCGCAGTCGACCGTCTTGACCATCGTGTTGAGGCGCGAGAGGCACCATTTATCCATGACGGAGAGCTTGTCGTAGTCGAGCGTGTACTTTGTCGCATCGAAGTTGTCGATGTTCGCGTAGAGCACGAAGAACGCGTAGGTGTTCCAGAGCGTGCCCATGAACTTGCGCTGGACTTCCTGCACGGCGTCGTCGTGGAAGCGGTTCGGCAGCCACGGCGCGCTGTTCTCGTAGAAATACCAGCGGATTGCGTCGGCGCCGTGCTTCTGCAGGGCTTCCATCGGGTCGACGGCGTTGCCCTTCGACTTCGACATCTTCTGCCCGTTCTTATCCTGCACGTGGCCGAGCACGATGACGTTCTTGTACGGCGCGCAGTGGAACAGCAGCGTCGAGATCGCGATCAGCGAGTAGAACCAGCCGCGCGTCTGGTCGACGGCCTCGGAGATGAAGTCCGCCGGGAAGCGGTGCTGGAAGATTTCCTTGTTCTCAAACGGGTAATGCCACTGCGCAAAAGGCATGGAGCCGGAGTCGAACCAGCAGTCGATGACCTCGGGGACGCGGTGCATCTCCTTGCCGCATTCCGGGCATTTGATCGTGACCTTATCGATGTACGGGCGGTGCAGCTCGATGTCATCCGGGCAGTTGTCGCTCATCGATTTCAGTTCCTCAATAGAGCCGATGACGTGGTCGTGGCCGCATGCGCAGCGCCATACCGGCAGCGGCGTGCCCCAGTAGCGGTTGCGGGAAAGACCCCAGTCCTGCACATGCTCGAGCCAGTTGCCGAAACGGCCCTCACCAATGGATTTCGGGATCCAGTTGACCGTCTTGTTGTTCGCGACGAGCTCGTCCTTAACCGCGGTCATCTTGATGAACCAGGTCGGGAACGAATAGTAGAGGAGCGGCGTGTCGCAGCGCCAGCAATGCGGATAGCTATGCGTGAATTCCGGCGCCTTGAAGAGCTTGCCCTGCTCTTTGAGATCCTCGAGGATCATCGGGTCGGCCTTCTTGACGAAGACGCCGCCCCACTTCGTCTCGCCCGTGAGCTCGCCCTTGCCGTTCACGAGGTTCACAAAAGCGATGTCATAGCGCTTGCAGACGCGGCTATCGTCTTCGCCGTATGCCGGGGCCATGTGGACGATGCCCGTGCCGTCTTCGGTTGTGACGTAGTCATCGCAGGTCACGATGAAGGCTTTCTTGCCACGCTTTGCCTGCTGCGCGACGGCCTTGTCCGCGAACGGGTAAAGCGGCTCGTATTCCTTGTACTCGAGATCCTTGCCCTTGCAGCGGGCGACGACCTTGCACTCGCCCTCGACGCCCTCGAACACCTTGTCGACGAGCGCCTCGGCGAGGATGTAGCTCTTGCCGTTCACTTCAAGCTTCACGTAGTCGACGTCCGGGTTCACGCAGAGCGCGAGGTTCGACGGGAGCGTCCACGGCGTCGTCGTCCATGCGAGGTAATAGGTATTGTCCTCGTCCTTCGCCTGAAACGTCACCATCGCGGAGCGCTCCGTGACGTCCTTGTAGCCCTGCGCGACCTCGTGTGAGGAGAGCGGCGTGCCGCAGCGCGGGCAGTACGGGACGACCTTGTAGCCCTCGTAGAGCAGGCCCTTCTTCCAGATTTCCTTGAGCGCCCACCACTCAGACTCGATGAAGTTGTTTTCATAAGTAATATAGGGGTGCTCCATATCCGCCCAGAAGCCGACGACATCGGAGAACTGCTCCCACATGCCCTTGTACTTCCAGACCGACTCGCGGCACTTCTTGATGAACGGCTCGATGCCGTATTTCTCGATCTGCTCCTTGCCGTTGATGCCGATGGCCTTCTCGACCTCGAGCTCGACCGGCAGACCGTGCGTATCCCAGCCTGCCTTGCGCAGGACGTTCTTGCCCTTCATCGAGGCGTAGCGCGGCAGCATATCCTTGATGACGCGCGTCAGCACGTGGCCGATATGCGGCTTGCCGTTCGCCGTCGGCGGGCCGTCGTAGAACGTGAACGTATCGCAGCCCTTGCGCTGATCCACCGCCTTCTGCGCGATGTGGTTGTCCCGCCAGAACTTCAGCACGCCTTTCTCGCGGTCGACAAAGTTCAGATTCGTGTCTACCTTCTGATACAAAATACTCACCCCATCTACGGTGTCCGCACTGCATGGATGCGTCCGCCAAAACAAAAAACCTGCACCCGAAAAGGACGCAGGTTACTTTCTTGCATAAACCACCTAATCTCATCACGTGCCAGCACACGCTATCCCATAACGGAGGAATCCGTCAAAGCTTACTTAGTGGATAGCAGGCATCCAATAAACGAAACTAAACGAAACGTCTCGGAAAGCCTCTATCCCATACGCACCGGAAGGCCGCGCTCGCCGCCCCGCCGATACCTGTTCAGCCCGCTGCTCCGGAGCGATGTTCCCCAGCCTCTCGTCACCGGCCTCGCACCAGCCGCCGGCTCGCTTCCACGTCACGGAAGGGGAATGTATCTCCATCTGCGCATTTACATCTTGACAATGGCTATTGTATCACACGTGCAAAGGCATTTCAATCCCTCGGGGCAAAAATCCAGTCGTTCTCCGCTGGCAGAACGCAGAATATCGAACGCTGAGCATCCGGCTTACCATACGTGCCCCCTCAGTCTCGCTTCGCGAGCCAGCTCCCCCGTCGGGTATGCCAATTTTTCAGAATCTTTTCGTTCTTCACGATACACTTACTTAACTTTCTTTAGATGTAAGCCTTTACATTTTAGGTTTATCTGTTATACTTGGTTGTGTTGAAAGCAATGACAAATCACATAAGCACGCATCGGGACAGGGTTCCTGGGAAAAGGAGAAAGAACATCATGAAGAACACGAAACACGCAGCAGGTCTTTTCACGACGGCAGTACTCGCCGGCATCCTCGTACTCGGCGCGGTCAGCGTCGGCTTCTCGAAGCCGGTCGTCGCGGACGCGGTCTCCGCGGGGTATCTCGCTAGCCGCTACGTCCCGCAGACGAGCGATCTGCAGGGCGTCACGGACGCAGGTGACCACTACAACGTCGCCTACGCCTGGACGGCGGACGGGATGAACGTCAGCTACGATATCGCGGTCAGCAAGGCGGAACAGCGCGTGATCTCGTCGACGACGCGCTACAACAACAACCACGCGGGCAACACGGTAAGCCTCTCGGAGCGCCAGATCCGCGAGCAGCTCGCGAAACGCGTACCGAGCGCGACGATCGACACGATCGAACTGAACGCAGGTACGGCTGGCTCCTACTACACGGTGAACTACCATTCCGGCGCAACGACGGGTACGATTGAGCTCAACGCGGCAACGGGCAACACGATTGAGAAGACCGTGAACTACGTCTCGCTGAATCGTTAAAATCCTAGGTAAGCAGTTACAAAAAGAGTGACAATGCAACGCAATGCATCGTCACTCTTTTCTTTTCCTCTGGAAGAACCGGCGCAGGAGGCCGGTGCAGGCGATGTCGAGCACGCCCGCGGTCATCGCCGGATGATGGTTCAGCGACGGATGCCCCGGGATATTGAAGACGCTCTCGCACGCACCGGCGCGGGAATCCACGGCGCCGTAGACCACGCGGTCGAGGCGCGCCATGACGATGGCGCCCGCGCACATCGGGCAAGGCTCGAGCGTCACGTAGAGCGTGCAGCCGGACAGGCGCCAGCGGCCGAGGTGCGTGCAGGCACGGCGTATCGCGAGCAGCTCGGCGTGCGCGGTCGCGTCGCCGGACGCCTCGCGCTCGTTATGTGCAAGGGAGAGCACCTCGCCTGTGGCATTATCCACAATGACGGCACCGACGGGAATCTCCCCCTGCGCAAAGGCTTTTTCCGCCTCAGCGAACGCCAGACGCATATAGCTTTCGTCATCCCGCATCCTGCAATCTTCTCCCCGCTTCAATCAGCTTCCTCTGCAGGGCATCGCTTCCCTGCTGGTAGAACAGCGACTGTGTCGGCCGGATGCTCAGGTCGAGCTCATAGGCCTTCGGGGCGTCCGGCCCCGCATCGTTCGATGGCCGCTCCCCTTTCTCGATTTCCTGATCCAGCATGCTGCCGAAATGCTTCTGCTCTCTCCGGTTGTCCTCATAGCCCTCCTTCCGACGGAACCGCCCGAAATCCCGCTCCGGATTGATGGCCGGGGTCTCCTTGATGCGCGTTACGCGCTCTATGCGGTCAATCATGATACTGCACCTCCCCTCTTACCTATGTTATCGAAAAATTTACAAAAAAAATAAAGGACTTTTGCACTAAAAAACGCAAAAGTCCTTTTTCCGGAATAAATTCACACCAGCAGCAGGCCGACGTGGCAGACGGCGAATGCCACGATCCAGGCGATGACGCATTGGAAGAAGGCAAAGCGCACGGCGATCCAGCCGCTGCCCATCTCGTTGCGCACAGTCGCGATGGTCGCGACGCACGGCGTGTAGAGCAGGACGAACACGAGGAACGAAAGCGCGCCGAGCGGCGGGAACAGCGTCGTGATTGCGGACAGGTTGCCATCCAGCAGCAGCGAGAGCGTCGCGACGACGTTCTCCTTTGCCGTGAAGCCCGCGAGGATGGCCGTCGCCGCGCGCCAGTCGGTGATGCCGAGCGGCACGAAAATCGGCGTGATCAGCCGCCCGATCCAGGCGAGCAGGCTGTCCTCGACGTTCTCGACCGGGTTCAGCAATGCGTCAAACGTCTCGAGGAACCAGATCAAGATGGCCGCGGCGAAGATGACTGTGAATGCCTTGATGACGAAGCCTTTCGCCTTGTCCCAGACGAGCCGCGCGATGCTCTTCGCGCCCGGCATGCGGTAGTTCGGCAGCTCCATGACGAACGGCACCGGCTCGCCCTTGAAGTTCTTCTTCAGAATCAAGGCGAACAGGATGCCGCAGAGGATGCCGAACGAGTAGATGCCGATCATCGCGAGCGCCTGATATGGGCGCGGCACGAACGCGCTGATCATCAAGGTGTAGATGATGATCTTCGCCGAGCAGCTCATGAACGGCGTCAGCAGGATGGTCAGTCGCCGGTCGCGCTCGCTCGAGAGCGTCCGCGTCGCCATGATGGCCGGCACCGAGCAGCCGAAGCCGAGCAGCAGAGGGACGAAGCTGCGTCCCGACAGGCCGATCTTCCGGAGCGGCTTGTCCATGACGAACGCGACGCGCGCCATATAGCCCGTATCCTCGAGCACGGACAGGAAGAAGAACAGCGTGACGATGGTCGGCAGGAAGCTCAGCACCGAGCCGACGCCCTGAGCCGCGCCGTCAACGACGAGGGAGCGCACCGTCGCGTTGACGCCGGCCGCATCGAGCCCGTCGCCGAGCCACGAGATTGCCATGTCGACGAGTGCGCCCATGCCGTCCGAGAGCCAGGCGCCGAGCCAATTGAACGTCATGACGAAGATCAGCCCCATGATGCCGAAGAACATCGGTATCGCCGTGTATTTCCCGGTCAGGATGCGGTCCATCTGCACGCTGCGGTAATGCTCACGGCTCTCATGCGGCCGCACGACGGTCCGCGCGCAGAGCCGCTCGAGGAACGTGAAGCGCATATTCGCGAGCGCGGCGTTCGGGTCGAGGCGGCTGTCCGCCTCGAGGATCTCGAACAGGTGCTCAAGCGCGTCCTGCTTCGCCCGCGGGATCTGCAGCTGGCGGTTCATCCGCTCATCCTGCTCGATGACCTTCGTCGCCGCGAACCGCAGCGGGATGTGCGCCTGCTCGGCCTGCGGCGCGATCAGGGCCTCGACGGCCTGCAGACAGCGGTGCACGGCCGCCACCGGGTCATCCTTCACTGTGCTGTCCGGGCAGAAATCGATGCGCGGCGGCGTCTCGTGATAGCGCGCGACGTGGATTGCATGCTCGACGAGCTCGTCGACGCCCTCGTCCTTGACCGCCGAGATTGCGACGACCGGGATGCCGAGGATCTGCTCGAGCGCGTTCAGGTGGATGGAGCCGCCATTCGCGCGCACCTCGTCCATCATGTTCAGCGCGAGGACCATCGGGATGCCGAGCTCCATGAGCTGCATGGAGAGGTACAGGTTCCGCTCGATATTCGTCGCATCGACGATGTTGATGATGCCGTCTGGATGCTCGTTCAGCAGGAAATCCCGCGTCACGATCTCCTCATCCGAATACGGAGACAGCGAGTAGATGCCCGGCAGATCCGTGACCGTCGCCTCCGGGTGCCGCCGGATATGGCCGTCCTTGCGGTCGACCGTAACGCCGGGGAAATTGCCGACATGCTGGTTCGTCCCCGTGAGCTGGTTGAACAGCGTCGTCTTACCGCAGTTCTGGTTGCCCGCGAGCGCGAAATGCAGCGGCCGCTCGAGGTCGAGGCCCTCCGGCGGATCCGCGTGCGAGTGATAGCTGCCGGCCTGCCCGAGGCCGAGCTCGCCGAACCGCGGATGCGGAATCGGGTCGTAATGTACCGCGATGCCTTCCTCCGGTTCTCCCCTGTCGAATGGCGTATCAACGAGGATTTTTGCCGCCTCGGCCTTGCGCAGCGTCAGCTCATAGCCGCGCACCGTGAACTGCACCGGGTCGCCCATCGGCGCGAATTTCTTCAACTTGACCGCCGTATGTGGCGTCAGACCCATATCGAGGAGGTGCTGCCGCAGCGCACCGCTGCCGCCGACCTCCGTGATCACGGCCGACTGTCCCGGCCGCAAAGCGCTCAGATTCATCGTTTCTCACCTACTTGTTCTTCCGCGGATGCACCGCTTTTTCGGAACCGATCGATATAAAAATACTTATTATTTGTCAACGATTTTCATTCCAGATTATCCATGAGATATAAAAAGCCAACAGGCGATGTCCTCGCCTGTTGGCTTTTCTATGGAACAGAAGGATATGCCCTCTGTCTGACTTCCTATCTATGCAGCTGAAATTACTTCAGTGCAGCGCCGAGCTTGCTGTTCGTGTTGCGTGCAGCCTGTACGCTCTCCTCGAACTTCGCTTTCTCGTCGCCTTCGAGCTTGAGCTCGACGACCTTCTCGATGCCCTTTGCGCCGAGGATGACCGGCACGCCGATGCAGAGGTCTTTCTCGCCGTACTCGCCCTCGAGGGATACGCAGCACGGGATGAGCTTCTTCTCGTCCATCGCGATGGCTTCAACGAGTGCCGCAGCAGCAGCGCCCGGAGCGATCCAAGCGGACGTGCCGAGGAGCTTCGTCAGCGTAGCGCCGCCGACCTTCGTCTGAGCGACAACGTCATCGAGCTCTTCCTTCGAGAGGAAGTGCGTGACCGGGATGCCGCGGAACGTTGCGAGGCTGACGAGAGGAACCATCGTCTTGTCGCTGTGGCCGCCGATGACCATGCCGTCCACATCCGTGACGGATGCCGGATAGCCAGCCTTCGTGAGGGCCTGTGCGAGGAAATAACGGAAACGGCTGCTGTCGAGCATGCCGCCCTGGCCGA
>DAIMZO010000030.1:0-19179 GCA_036733925.1 Selenomonadaceae bacterium
GTGGGGCGCCGCACGAGCTGAAACTCGTGCGGCGCCCCACTTTTTTACAATCAATGCCTTCCCCCGAGGGGAAGGCAATAATCACACGTTGAAGCGGAAGTTGACGACGTCGCCGTTCTGCATGACGTAGTCCTTGCCTTCGACGCGGACGAGGCCCTTCTCACGCGCGGCGGCAACGCTGCCGTTCGCGACGAGGTCGTCGAAGTTCACGACCTCCGCGCGGATGAAGCCGCGTTCGAAGTCCGTATGGATCTTGCCGGCCGCCTTCGGCGCGGTCGTGCCCTTCGTGATGGTCCAGGCGCGGCACTCATCCGGGCCGGCCGTCAGGAACGTCTGCAGGCCGAGCAGGTCGAACGCCGCCTTGATCAGGCGGTCGAGGCCGCTCTCCGTCTCGCCGAGATCCTCGAGGAAGGCCTTTGCCTCCTCCTCGTCGAGCTCCGCAATCTCCGACTCCACTTTCGCCGAAATCGCGATAACCTTCGCGCCCTCTTCCTGCGCGAATTCCTTGACCTTCTGCACGTACGGATTCTCGTCGTAGGCCGTCGCAATCTCATCCTCGGCGACATTCGCGACGTAGAGCGTCGGCTTCAGCGTCAGCAGGTTCATCTCTTTGATCAGCTCGAGCTCGTCATCCGTGAGCCCGACCTGGCGGGCCGGCTTGCCCTCGTCGAGCGCGGCCTTGATCTTGCGGCAGACCGCGTCTTCCTCGCGCGCCTCTTTGCTGCCGGACTTCGCGATTTTCGCGAGCTTCATGATGCGCTTCTCGACAATCTCGAGGTCAGCGAGGCAGAGCTCGGTCTGGATGATATCGATGTCGCGGAGCGGGTCGATGCTGCCCTCGACATGCGTGATGTTCGGATCCTCGAAGCAGCGCACGACATGCGCGACCGCGTCGACCTGACGGATATGCTCGAGGAACTTGTTGCCGAGGCCCTCGCCCTTGGACGCGCCCTTGACGAGGCCGGCGATATCGACGAAGCGCACGGACGCCGGGGTCGTCTTCTTCGAGTCGTACATCTTGTGCAGGACCTCGAGGCGCGGATCCGGCACCGCGACGACGCCGACATTCGGCTCAATCGTGCAGAACGGGAAGTTCGCGGCCTCCGCGCCTGCCTTCGTGATGGCGTTGAACAGCGTGCTCTTGCCGACATTCGGCAGACCGACAATACCTACTTCTAGATTACTCAATGGATTCTTCCACCTTTTCTATTTCTATTGCGATTTTCCGGGAATCAGAGCGTGCCGAAGATGCGGTCGCCGGCATCGCCGAGCCCCGGGACGATATAACCTTTGTCGTTGAGCTTCTCATCGATGGCCGCGACGTAGAGCGGCACGTCCGGATGATTCTGGTTGAGCAGCCGGATGCCCTCCGGTGCCGACACGAGGCACATCATGATGATGGATTTCGCACCCTTCTGCTTGAGCAGGCTGAGCGCGGCATCCGCCGAGCCGCCCGTCGCGAGCATCGGGTCGACAACGATCAGCGTGCGTTCCGCGACATCTTTCGGCAGCTTGCAATAGTACTCGACCGGCTTCAGCGTATCCGGGTCGCGGTACATGCCGACATGGCCGACGCGTGCCGCCGGGATCATGTTGATGACGCCGCTGAGCATGCCGAGCCCCGCGCGCAGGATTGGCACGACGCCGACCTTCTTGCCGCCGAGCTGCTTGCCCGTGCATTTCGCGACCGGGGTCTCGATCTCGATATCCTCGAGCGGGAAATCCCGCGTGATCTCATAGGTCATGAGCATGGAGATTTCCTCGAGCAGCTCGCGGAAATCTTTCGTCCCCGTCTCCTTCTTGCGCATCAGCGTGAGCTTGTGCTGGATGAGCGGGTGGTCGATGACCTGTACCTTCAATTCCTCTGCCATAGCGCTTTCCGTCTCTCCTCTTTACTGTTTCTTTTCAAGGGCCATGATCTTATTCACGCGGCGCTCATGGCGGCCACCGTCGAACCCGGTCTCAACCCACGCGCGCACAATCTCGCCGGCCGGGCCGAAGCCGAGCACGCGGCCGCCCATCGCGAGCACGTTCGCGTTATTGTGGTGACGGGACATCTTCGCGGAGTACACATCGTTGCAGAGCGCACAGCGGATGCCCTTGATTTTGTTGCAGGCAATCGAGATGCCGATGCCCGTGCCACAGAGCGCGATGCCGCGGTCAGACTTGCCCGAGACGACGTCCGCACAGACTTTTTCCGCGATATCCGGATAGTCCACGGAATCCGTGCCGAACGTACCGACATCATTGACCTCGATATTTTCGTACTCTTTGAGCACCATCTTGATCTCTTCTTTGAGCTGTACGGCGCCGTGGTCGCTGCCAATCGTAATCTTCATCGAAACTTCACCCTTCTTCTATGACTCAATCTCTTTCTATCTTACCATAAATCAGATTTCAATGCTATGGAAACCGCTCGCCTTGTGCAGCCGGTTCATGATGGCGAGGCCGAGGCCCTTCTCCGTCGTGCCCTCGCCGAGCAGCACATCCGCGTCCGTATCGTTGAATGCGATGAGCTTTTCATAGATGTTCGCGGCGATGGCCCGCAGATCACCCTGCGGCCCGTACGCCATGAGCCTTCCCTGCGGCAGCAGGTCGCGGAGGCCGTCTGTGACCTCGCTGCTTGCGAGCACGCCGGGGCGGTGCCCCTCGGCGAGCAGCCGCTTCACCTGACGGCGGAAGGCCGGCAGCATCTTTTCTGCCGGGCCCTCGAGCAGGGTCATCGGCGCGTCCGGCGCGTAATGCTTGTACTTCATGCCCGGCGCCTTCGGCACGGTCTTCGCGCCGACGATGGCCGGATCGAGCTTCACACCGCCGAGCACTTCCTCGAGCATCTCACGCGTGACCGCGCCGGGGCGCAGGATCACCGCGACGGGCCCCGTGCAGTCGACGATGGTCGACTCGACGCCAAAACGGCACGGCCCGCCGTCGAGAATCATCGGGATCCGGCCGTCCATATCGCGCAGCACGGATGCCGCCGTCGTCGGGCTCGGCCGACCGGAGATATTCGCGGACGGCGCGGCAATCGGCACGCCAGCCGCACGGATCATCGCACGCGCAACCTCATTCTCCGGCATGCGCACGCCGACGGTCGAAAGGCCGCCCGTGATGCGGTCCGGCACGATGTCCTTGCGCTCGAGGATCAGCGTGATCGGGCCGGGGCAGAACGCCGCGAGCAGCTTCTCCGCGATATCCGGGATTTCCCGTGCGATCTCGTCGACCATCGTGCGGTCCGCGACGTGCAGAATCAGCGGGTTATCCGACGGCCGCCCTTTCGCCTCATAGATCTTCGCGCAGGCCTCAGCATCCAGCCCGTCCGCGCCGAGCCCGTAGACCGTCTCCGTCGGGAACGCGACGAGCCCGCCGCCGCGCAAGATCTTCCCCGCGCGTGCGAGCTGTGCCTGCTGTGCGCGGATATCCGTTATCTTTACGACTTCTGTCTTCAATTTCTACGCCTCTTATTTCCGCCAGGCAAGAGCCACGCGGTCGATGCCTGCATAATCTTTCTGAATCTCGGTACGCTCCGCCGCGTAGGCAGGTTCAGTCTGGATCAGTTCCGCGACCTGCCCTGCCTCATGGATGCCGACCTCCATCGCAAGGAAACCGCCCTCGCGCAGGTACGCGGGAGCCTCGTGCACAAGCTTGCGATAGAAATCGAGGCCATCCGCGCCGCCATCGAGTGCGCCCCGCGGCTCATATTTCCGCACGTCTTCCTGCAAGCCAGCGAGATCTGCGGTCGGGATATAGGGCGGATTGGAGAGGATGGCGTCAAAAGTCCGCCCCGAGAGCGGCGCGAGCAGATTCCCCGTGAAGAATTCCACGCGGTCGCGCACGCCAAGCGCATCGGCATTCTCCTCGGCGACGGCACGCGCCTCCGGCGAAATATCGACCGTGCAGGCGCGCGCT
The DNA here is from genome assembly GCA_036733925.1 of Selenomonadaceae bacterium. GTDB lineage: Bacteria > Bacillota > Negativicutes > Selenomonadales > Selenomonadaceae > UBA2897. Next base: position 3,907 of record DAIMZO010000030.1, read on the forward strand.
TCCGGCATCTCGTGCAGGATGGAGAGGCAGATGGCACCGCTCCCGGTGCCGATATCGGCAAAGACCGGCCCCTCGCCATCCTCCGGGTGCATATTCCGCAAGGCGTCGATAGCCGCCTGCACGAGGATCTCCGTATCGGGGCGCGGCACGAGCGTCGCGGGCGTGACCTTGAACGGCAGGCCCATGAATTCTTTCTCGCCCGTGATATAGGCGACCGGCACGCGGCTCACGCGCTGCTTGATCATTTTGTGGAACGCCGCGAGCTCGTCTTTCTCGAGCGGCTCGTCGAAATGCACGTAGAGGTAGATGCGCTCCTTCTTCAGCAGATGCCCGAGCAGCACCTCCGCGTCGAGCCGCGGGCTCTCGATGCCCTTCTGCGCGAAGAACTGTTCCGTCCATTTCAGGATGTGCCCTATCGTCCAGACTTCAGCCATGAAATGCCGTCCCCCCTGTTTTCACTGGATCTGTTTCAGCTGCTCGGCCTGGTCGGCGGTGATCAGCGCGTTCAGCAGCTCGTCGAGGTCGCCGTCCAGGATCGCGTCGATCTTGTGCAGGGTCAGCCCGATCCGGTGGTCGGTCACGCGGCCCTGCGGGAAATTGTAGGTGCGGATGCGCTCGCTGCGGTCCCCGCTGCCAACCTGGCTCTTGCGGTTCGCGGCCACGGCATCCGCCTGCTGCTGCTGCGCGAGATCCTGCAAGCGCGCGCGCAGCACCTTCATCGCCTTCTCCTTGTTCTTGAGCTGCGATTTCTCGTCCTGGCACTGCACGACAAGTCCCGTCGGCAGATGCGTGATGCGGATAGCCGTCTCCGTCCGGTTGACATACTGGCCGCCTGCGCCGTGCGCGCAGTAGGTGTCGATGCGCAGATCCTTCGGGTCGATCTCAACGTCGACCTCCTCGGCCTCCGGCAGCACCGCGACGGTCGCCGCCGACGTATGGATGCGCCCGCCCGACTCCGTGACCGGCACGCGCTGCACGCGGTGCGTGCCGCTCTCGTATTTCAGCCGACTGTACGCGCCGCGCCCGTTCACCAGGAACACGATTTCCTTGAAGCCGCCGATGCCCGTCGCATTGCTATCGAGCACCTCGACCTTCCAGCCCTTCTTCTCCGCGTAGCGCGAATACATGCGGAACAGGTCGCCCGCGAAAAGCGCGGCCTCATCGCCGCCGACGCCGCCGCGGATCTCGACGATGACGTTCTTCTCATCGTTCGGATCCTTCGGCAGCAGCAGGATGGGGAGCGCCTCGCGGAGAGCCTGCTGGCGCTCGGTCAGCGCGGTGATCTCCTGCTCCGCGAGATGGCGCATCTCATCGTCGAGCGGCTCATTGAACAGCGCCTTGTCCTCCTCGATGTCCTTCGTGACCTTCTTGTACTCGCGGAATTTCTCGACGATTGGCGCGAGCTCCGCATGCTCTTTGCTGCAGCGCTGCCAGCGGTCCATATCCTGCAGGATATCCGGATCCGCGATCATCGACTCGAGCTCGCGATATTTATCCTCTACCGCCTGGAGTTTCTCCAACACAGTTATTCCTCCCCTTCCCGGACAGAGGCTTTACTGTGCGGCGGCCTCCGCCAGTTTTCCTTTTTCATCCGTTTCCGCATCCTGCGGCGCGGCTTTCTCCGTATTCCGGTACTCACCGGAGCCGGCCGGAATCTCCTCCGGCGGCAGGACTGCCTTGACCGACTCAATCGCGACCTCGACCATATCATCCTGCGGCGGCCGCGTCGTCAGATACTGGAGCCAGAGCCCCGGCTTCACGAGCTGCAGCAGCACCGGATTCGTCGTGCGCCCCGCGACGCGGATCAGCTCATAGGAGATGCCCGCCACGACCGGCAGCAGCAGCACGCGGCTCACGATGCGCCAGAACAGGTTCGGCCAGCCGAGGAACGCGAAGACGAAGATTGACACGAGCATCACGATGAGCAGGAAGTTCGTGCCACAGCGCGGGTGCAGCCGCGAGAACTTCTGCACGTTCTCGACGGTCAGCGGCAGCCCGGCCTCGTAGCAATGGATAGTCTTGTGCTCGGCGCCGTGGTACTGGAACACGCGCCGGATATCCTTCATGCGCGAGATGCCCCAGATATACGCGAGGAAGATCACGAGCCGCAGCACGCCCTCCATGAGGTTCAGCTTGAACGGGTCATCCGTCGTGAAATGGAAGAGCTTCGCCCCGGCCGTCGGGATCGCGATGAACAGCACGCTTGCGAGCACGAGTGCGAACGCGATGGTCATGGCCATCTCCCGGTCGCTGAGCTGCTCTTCCTCCTCGCCCGCCATCTTGGCGGAATAGGACAGCGAGCGGATGCCGATGACGAGCGACTCGATCAGGGACACCGTGCCGCGCAGCATCGGCTTCTTCAGGATCGGGTATTTCTCGTTGATGGAGTGGACTTCCTTCGTCTCCACCTGAATCCTGCCGTTCGGGTCGCGCACCGCCGTCGCGGTGAGCTTCGGCCCGCGCATCATAACCCCTTCGATGACGGCCTGGCCGCCAACCATCAATTTTGCCATAACTTTTCTCCAAGCGAAAACCATACGATACTCTACGTTATTCTACCATAGATTCTACCATGCGTACCAAAAATTTCGCTGAAAAATGCGCACGCAAAAAGAAAGCAGAACAGAATGCTCTGCCCTGCTTTCCCCGCTTGCACTCAGTGCTTGCCGTAACGCTTGTTGAACTTCTCGATACGGCCGCCCGCCTTGACGTCGCGCTGACGTCCTGTGAAGAACGGATGGCATTTCGAGCAAACATCGACGTGGAGCTCTTTCTTCGTGGAGCCCGTCTTGAACGTGTTGCCGCAGCCGCAGATGACGGTTGCCTCATAATAATCCGGATGGATTCCCTTTTTCATGCTGATACACCTCGCTTTCCCCCAAAGACCTAAAAGCCTTGGAATAGATACAAGCACGCTTCTGCACGCTTGGTTAGACCTGGCTTCCCACTTGGGGGAACAGCCGGTCATTGCGGGCTGCTTTGACAGCCCTTGACCTGGAAAACAGACGTCAGTACGTCCGTTACCTGCCTATTTTATCACAGAAAAGAGGCCGATGCAAGAAAAACCGCTTGAAAAAAATGTCTTTCTATTAGATAATGATAGAGGCAGAATCATTTTGAACATTTACGCGCAGAACGCGCGCCGCAATAAGAAAGGAAGATTCTCTATGTCTCAACATGTGGAGCAGATCCAATGCAGCCTCTGCAAACGCATCATCAATGTGACCAGCCAGTACGACGTCCCGATCCAGGATCCCGTCACGGGCTTTGCACTCTGCAAGAACTGCATCCGCGAGGTCGCGCACTTCCTCGAAGCGCACGACGAGGAGGAGCAGCAGCACGAACAGCAGGAATTCGCGGGGAAACTCGACAAGATCCTCGAGAAGAACAAGCCGCATTACATCAAGAAATACCTCGATGAATACATCGTCAACCAGAATCACGCGAAGAAGATCCTCGCAGTCGCCGTATACAACCACTACAAGCGCATGAAATACGGCTACAAGAACGAGGACGGCACGGAGATTGAGAAATCCAACGTCATCATGATCGGGCCGTCCGGCTGCGGCAAGACGGCCATGCTCTCGCACCTCTCGAAGCTGCTCGATATCCCGTTCGCCGTGACCGACGCCTCGAGCCTCACGGAGGCCGGCTTCGTCGGCGCGGACGTAGAGGTTGCTGTCCGCAACCTCTACTACGCCGCAGACAAAGACGTCGAGCGCGCCGAGCACGGCATCATCTACCTTGATGAGTTCGACAAGATCGCGCGCAAATCCGGCGCGAACAACTCCATCACGGCGGATCCGGGCCACGAGGGCGTGCAGCAGAGCCTGCTGAAGATGCTCGAGGGCTCCGTCGTCGAGTTCACGTCGCGCGGCCAGCGCAAGCATCCGGAGGCCCCGACCATCAAGGTCGACACGAAGAACATCCTGTTCATCGTCGGCGGCGCGTTCATCGGCATCGACAAGATCATCGCAAAGCGCCTGCAGGCAACAAAATCGGAGACCTCCATCGGATTCGGCGCCGAGGTCGAGAGCAAGGACGATAAGCCGAAATACGACGAGCTCATCCACAAGGTACGCCCGGAAGATCTCATGGCGTTCGGCATCATCCCGGAGGTCATCGGCCGCCTGCCGATCATCTGCACGCTCGAGACGCTCGACGAGGACGCATTGCTGCGCATCCTGACCGAGCCGAAAAACGCGCCGGTCCGCCAGTACGAGCAGCTGCTCGCCATGGACAACGTCGAGCTCGAGTTCCAGGAGGACGCGCTCCGCGCCGTCGCGGAAAAGGCCATCGAGCGCAAAACCGGCGCGCGCAGCCTGCGCGGCATCATCGAAGACGTCATGCTCGATGTCATGTACGACATTCCGGAGTCCACGGAGCCTCGCAAGGTCATCGTGACCAAAGCCTGCATCGACGAAGGCACCCGCCCGGAAATCATCCCAATCGACAAAGGCCCGCTTGACAAAGAAAAAGAAGCGGCCGCAAACGAATAAACGCATAGACAAAAAGGGGCTGTTGCACGTACCAACAACGTGCAACAGCCCCTTTTCATCTACAAAAGAATCAATCGGGCCGGAACCAGACGGTGACGGAGGTACCGCTGTCGACGAGGGTGTTCGGCGGGACGCTCTGGCTGCTGCCGTAGCCAGAGCCCTGGCTCTCGAAGGAGAGCCCGCGGTCGGCGGCTTTCTGCGCGGCCTCGCGGAGCGACAGCCCCGTGAAGTCCGGCACGACGACTTTGCCGTTCGGCACGGCGCCGTCGTAGGTCTTCTCGGGCTTCGGCTGCTCGGCCTGCTTCTTCTCCATGCCGGCGAACGGGTCGCTCGACGGCTCGACATGGTAGTAGCGAAACAGCTGGGAGAAGATGCGCCTCGCGACCGGGGCCGCAATCTGCCCGCCGTAGAAGTTGCCGGTGCCCGGATCGTCGATGATCACGAGCACGACGAGCTGCGGATTCTCGACCGGCGCGAAACCGCAGAACGAGGCGATGTAGTGCCCGTCGAGATAGCCGGCACCGTCCTCGCGGATTTTCTGCGCCGTGCCGGTCTTGCCGGCGATGCGGTAGCCCTTGACCGCCGCTTTTTTGCCGCCGCCCGACGAGACGACCTGCTCGAGCAGGCCGACGAGCGTCTTGTCCGTCGCCGACTCGATTGTGCGGCGCACCTCCGTGCGTTCTGTCTCCATGTATTCCGAGCCGTCCGCGTTTTGGATGGATTTCACGATATGCGGCTTCAGCAGCACGCCGTCGTTCGCGATGGCCGACATCGCCGTGATGAGCTGGAGCGGCGTCACCGCGATGCTCTGCCCGATAGCCATCGTCGCGATATCAGAGTCGCGCATATCCTTCGGGTTGAACAGCAGGCCGCTCTCCTCACCAGGCAGGTTGATGCCCGTCGGCTGCCCGAAGCCGAAGGTCTTCGCGTATTCCGTGAGCTTCTCGGCGCCGAGGCGCAGGCCGACCTGCGCAAACCCCGTGTTCAGCGAGCTCTTGACGACGTCCGTGAACGTGACCGTGCCGAAGCTCTCGCCGCCGTTCCAGTTCTGGATGCGCCGCCCGGACACTATGACGTAGCCCGGGTCGACGAAGACCTGATTCGGCGTGACGACCTTTTCCTGCAGGGCCGCCCCGGCGACGACCGACTTGAACGTGGATCCCGGCTCATAGATGAAGGACACGGCACGGTTCTTCCACGCCGTCGGCTGATAATCCCAGAACTGGTTCGGGTTGTAGCTCGGCCGCGACCCCATCGCGAGCACATCGCCGTTCTTCGGGTTCATGACGATGCAGGTCACGTTCTTCGGGTTGTTCTCGGCCATCGCCTTGTCGAGCTCCTGCTCGACGATGAACTGCGCGCCGATATCGAGCGTCAGCGTCACCGTCTTGCACGCGTCGCCCGTGTAGCTGCGCGCGCTCGAGAAGATGGATTCGAGGATGGGCCGGTTCTCGCGGTCCGTCGTGAGCTTCTTCTCCTTGACCTCGCCCTTCAGCAGCTTGTCGAGGGACTGCTCCACGCCGTCTAGACCCTTGTCATCCGTGCCGACGAAGCCGAGCACGTTCGCTGCGAGCTCGTCGTTCGGATAGAAGCGCTTCGCCTCGTCGCGGAAGCCGAGGCAGGCTGTATAGCCCTTGTCCTGGATCATCTGGTGCACGGCCACATAGGTATCGTAGTCCATCCGGCGCTTGATCCAGACAAAGCCGCCGCCGACATGGATATCGTCGAGGATTTCCTGCTCCGAGAGGCCGATGAGCGGCGCGAGATCCGCGGCGACCGCATCCGGATTCTCGACGTGGTTCGGGTCGACGTAGAGCGACTTCGTAATCGTGCTGATCGCGAGCTCGTGGCCATTGCGGTCGAGAATGCTCCCGCGCGGCGACTGGAGCTGGTAGCCCTGCATGACCTGACTCTCCATGCGCTCCGCGAGCTCCGGCCCGTCCCAGATCTGCAGGATCCCATAGCGGATTGCAATGACCAGAAAGAAAAGGAGCATGATTTTCATGAGCCTTACGATATTGCGCTGTATCCGCTGCCGTTCCGTCGCCATTCCCGTGTCTCACCTCTCCGAAAACTCTCTCTTTATCATACCACAAATGCGCCCGTTGCGCGAATCAAAAAAGCCGCCGCGCAAAGCGGCAGCTTCTGAGCATGCTCACCAATGGTATTTCTCGCCACGGTTGATCTTGAACGCCCGGTAGATCTGCTCGACGAGCAGCAACCGAACCATCAGATGCGTGAACGTGAGCTTCGAGAACGAGATCCGCGCGTCCGCTGCCGCCCGCACCTCTTTTGAGAGGCCGAACGTGCCGCCAATCAGAAAGGTCAGCGAGCTGCGCCCGTGCAGCGCAAGCTCCGCGAAATCTGCAGCAAACTCCTCCGAGGAGTACTCTTTGCCGAAGACGTCGAGCACGAAGAGGTAGCTCCCGTGCGGCACGAGCCGGAGCAGCCGCTCCCCTTCTTTTTGGAGCGCCTGTTCCTTTTCCGCCACCGACGGATTTTCCGGCATCTTCTCGTCAGGCGTCTCGCGGATTTCGACCTGCGCATAGGGCTGCAGGCGTTTCAGGAAGTCCGCCACGCCCTCGCGCAAATATTTTTCCTTGAGTTTCCCGACGCAGACAATCGTGATCTTCATTATTTCGTGTTATCCTGCGGCGCTTCCTCGAGCGTTACCGTCGTCTTCGCCTTGCGGCCGTTGCGGTCATAGACGACCTCGACCTGATCGCCGACCTTGTGGTTGACGATGGCCGAGCGGACGTCAGAGACGTTGTTGACCTCCTTGCCGTCGACCTTCAGGATGATATCGCCGCGCTGCAGGCCAGCCTTGTCCGCCGGGCCGTTCAGCGTCAGACGGAAGATGTAGACGCCCTTATCGATGTTCAGGATATAACCATAGCGTGCCGCAGACTCCGGATCGAATACCGAAACGCCGAGGTATGGCCGCGCGACATAGCCCTTATCCATGAGCTGCGCGACGACCGTCTTGACCGTATTGATTGGGATGGAGAAGCCCATGCCCTCGACGCCGTTCGCCGCGACCTTTGCGCTGTTGATGCCGATGACCTCACCGTCCGCATTGACGAGCGCGCCGCCCGAGTTGCCCGGGTTGATGGCCGCATCGGTCTGGATGAGCTTCAGGCTGCGATCCGAGATGTCGAGCGTGCGGTTCAGCGCCGAGATGACGCCCGCCGTCACGCTGCCCTGAAACTCGAGGCCCATCGGATTGCCGATCGCGATGGCCGGCTCCCCGACGACAATCTTATCCGAGTCGCCGAGCTTCGCCGTCGGCAGATTATCCGCATCGACCTTGACGACCGCGAGATCCGTGAGCTCATCCGTGCCGATCAGCTTGCCCTTGAGCGTGCGACCATCGGCCAGCGAGACGATGAGCTCCTTCGCGTTCGCGACGACGTGGTTGTTCGTGATGATGTAGCCGTCCTTGCGGAAGATGACACCGGAGCCGACGCCCTCGGTCTCGACCGGGTTATCGAACCAGTCGCGCGCCACGGCCTTGTTCGTGATGCCGACGATGGCCGGGCCGACGGCCTTCGCCGCGCGGACGACCGGCGTGTTGCGCGCATCGGACAGATTCGCCTCATTGGCCGCATTCTGCGCCGCAGCCGTGCTGACCGCTGCGCTGACCGGCTGCGGCACGAGCGCAATGCCACCGAACGACGCGGCGGACATCGCGAGAACCCCGGCGGCAATCAGCCACGCTTTTTTCTTCGATAACTTCGCAAAGACATTTTTCATGGAAAATCCCTCCGAATACATATTTGCCAACGTTATTGCCGGATCCGCACGGTCTCATGCTGCGACGCGAGCTGCAAATCCTCGACCGCGGCGCCCTGCTCGTGCAGGATATCCGAGACGGTCTCCTGCGCGAGTTCCGGGCGATTGTTCTTCTCCGACAGGTGCGCGAGGACGACGTGCTTCGGCCGCGCCTGCATGCGCACGAGCGCCCAGGCCGCATCCGCGTTCGTCAGGTGGCCGCGGTTCGACAGGATGCGCCGCTTGAGCGGCCATGGGTATCTGCCGTTCTTCAGCATATCGAGGTCATGGTTGGCCTCGAGGATTGCGACATCCGCACCGTCGACCGCCTCCTGCACGTTCTGCGTGACAAAGCCGAGGTCAGTCGCGAGCGTGCAGCATTTCGAGCCGCAGATGCGGAACCCGCAGGGATCCGCCGCGTCATGCGAGGTCGAGAACGGCAGGATATGCAGCCCGTCAAACGAGAACGCATCGCTGACCGCGTGCAGCTCGTCCTCCGGCACCGCCACCTTCCCCTTCAGACCCGCAATAGTGCCAGGCCGCGTGAAGATTGGCAGATGATACCATTTCGACATCGTCGCGAGTCCCGCGATATGGTCGCGATGCTCATGCGTGAGCAGGATGGCGTCGAGCTCCGATGCGTCTGTGCCGATCGCCGCGAGCGCCTTCTTGATGCGCGTCGCGCTGATACCGGCGTCGATGAGCAGGCGCACGCCGTCCAGCTCCACATAGGTCGCATTTCCCTTGCTTCCGCTCGCCAGAACCGCAGCCTCCATAGTATCCTGACCTCTCCAATCGTAACAAAACCATCTGTAAACCGTCTGCAAATCCGATGAGAATTCGTTGATTTTGCAAACAAAAAGAAAAAGCACTGCTTCTGCAGTGCCTCTATTATACTACTTTTTCCAATCGTTGAACAGGCGCATCCTTTCTCGTTCCCTTCCGCGCGCGCTCGGCCTGGCAGGCCGGGCATACGCCGAAGAAGTAGACTTGATGCCCGGTCAGCGCGTAGCCGGTCTCCGCGGCCGCCTGCTCCTCGATGCCGTGCGTATCGAGGGAAAAGACATCGTCCACGCGCCCGCAGTCCACGCAGCGGATATGCGGATGAGCGCTCGTATTCGCGTCGTAGCGGAACGCGTCCTCCCCGACATTGAGCTCCTGCGCGAGCCCGACCTCGCAGAGGATCGCGACGGTCTTGTAGACGGTCGCAAGGCTCATCGTCGGGTAGAGCGGCTGTAGCTCCTTGTAGATGGTCTCGGCATTCGGGTGCGCGGTCGTATGCGAAAGCATGCGGTAGACGGCCAGCCGCTGTGGCGTCGCCTTGAAGCCATGCCCACGCAGCACCTCGGCCGCGTCTTTCGGTGTAAGCATATCCATTCCCTTCCTTCGTAAAGATTGTAATAAAGAATGGTTCTCCATTCAAAATCATTCTACGAAAGAAAAGGCGTTTTGTCAACAAGAATTTTCAGGACTCGAGGCTCGGATGCACGCCGGTCTCCTCGAAGGTCTTCATATCGTTGACGATGGCGATAGCGGCCTGCACGAGGCTCATGCCGAGCCCCGTGATGACGCCGCAGGGCTCGTCGACGCCGACATGCAGGATCTCCGGCTCGGCATAGAACAGGAACGGCTCGAGCTCCGGGCAAAGCGCGGTCAGATACGATGCGATGATGCCGACGCCGCCGTTGTCGAGCACGATCAGGCTGCTGTTATGCGCCGCCGCGACGATCGCGCCGATGATCGCGGATACCTCGGCCTGCAGCCCCTCGGGGATATGCGCGAAGAAATCCTGCGGCGCATAGCGGAAGCTGCCGTCATCTTTGAGCAGGAGCTCGCAGAGATCCCGGCCGATATTGCGCCCGAGCGCGAGCCCGATGATCGTGCTGTCGAACGTGATCTCCTCCGTGACCGTACGCGCGAAATCGAACGCGGCCTTCGGCGAGAGATGCGGGCGCAGATGCGCTTCCGTGACGTCTGCGCGCGCGTAATGCGCGACCGCGTCGAGCAGCTTCACGTTCGCATCTGGGAGCTTCTCGCGGCTGAAGATGAGGATGCTCGCGGCGAGCGTCCCCTTCTCCGGGTACGGCGTCACATCGATGCCGGCGAGCTCGACGGCGATATCCTCGAGGAAGCCGAGACTGTTTTTCGGCTTGGTCTGGCTGTCGAGCCGTTCCCGGCACAGTCGCATCGATTTCTCGTCGAGCTCCGGCATCGTGCGCAGATAAAAGTCAAAGGTCTTATCCGTGACGACTGGCTCGACCTGCGGCATGTACTCGTGCTGGAACATCTCGCCCGGCATATCGGCATCGTCCGCGTCCGTCAGATGCGTATACGCCTCGATCATGAAATAGAGCTCATCGAGGACGAGGGACGAACCGCAGGCCTCACCGAGCCGGAAATGCAGGTCGAGCAGGGGTTCGAGGCCGAGCGCCTCGAGCACATAGCGCTGCGCGGGCTCCTCGCTGAGCTGCGAAGCCTGCAGGTACGATGTGACCTGTGGCGCGAGCTTCGCCGCGAGCAGAGCCGCGACCGAACAGTTCAGGCCATCGAGGATGATCATGGCGCCGCCAGCCGCACCGCCGAGGATCAGGCCGACAATCCCAGCGAGCTCAAAGCCGCCGAGCTTTGCGAGCACATCGAGCGCGTCCTCCGGATCCGGCTGGTTGGCCGCGATGGCGCGCGAGGCGATCTCGCGCTTATGCCGGAGCTTTCCCGCCGGGATATTCGACCCGCGGCCGACAGCCTGCTCGACGGGAAGCCCCAGGAGCACGGAAGCCATCGCCGCGCTCGACGTCGTGTTGGCGATGCCCATCTCACCGGGCAGGATGACGTTCACGCCGTCTGCCGTGCATTTCTGGGCAATCCAGATACCGGTCTCGATGGCCTGCACGGCCTGCGCACGCGTCATCGCCGGGCCGTTCACGATGTTTTTGGTACCCTGCGCGACCGGTTTCCGGATAAGCTCCGGGAACGTGCTCGTATCCCCCTTGACCCCGAGATCTGCGACGAGCAGCTCCGATTCCGCGAAATTCGCGAAGACGTTGGCTGCCGCGCCCTGCGAGATCAGGTAGTTCCGCAGCATCTCGATTGTCGTCGCCTGCGGATAGGCGCTGACATCCTCCGCCGCGACGCCGTGATCCGCGCAGCAAATCACCGTGCAGGGCCGCGGCGGCAGGACTTCCGAAAGCCCGGCAACTGCGACATAACGCAGGAGCAGCGCGCGCAGGGCCCCGAACGAATCCGCTCGCGGGAATGCCTCGCGCAGATGGTCCGAGACCTCTGCGGCCGCCTTCCGGTCCGGCTCACCGATTCCAGCAATCGTCGACTCCAATAATCCCATATCGTTCTTTCCTCTTGAAAAAACAGAAACTCGCTATAATAAACGTAGAAAGAGGGCGCCGCCTAGCGGATCGCCCTCACAGAGAATCACTTCAAGGGATGATCAAGAAGCAATCCACCATCAGTCGGCTAAACTAGGGGCGGTTCACTTCTTCGTTTCTATCAGCATGAGTGGCCGTCAAACAGCGCCAAGTACAGTATAACATATTTTACGGTACTTGGCTATTTCCCTGCCTTGAATGCAACTTATCCACAATATGCACCGCCATACCAGTGCATATTGTGGATAAAAGCCTTTCCCACAGAGGAAGGCATAAAAAAAGCACTCGCATAGCGAGTGCTTTTTTCTTGAAACCGGCAACTACCTATTCTCCCAGCCCGTCTCCAGACAAGTACCTTCGGCCTCTGAGAGCTTAACTACTGTGTTCGGCATGGGAACAGGTGGAACCTCTCAGGCATCATCACCGGATCTTCTATTGAGAGCTGTGCCCTCAAAACTATACAGAAGAAATGGCTTCTACATTCTAGGCTCTTCGTGCTATCTAGTTAAGCCCTCGACCGATTAGTACAGGCCAGCTCCATCCCTTGCGGGACTTCCACTCCCTGCCTATCTACCTCGTACTCTTCAAGGTGTCTTACTAGCTTCCGCTATGAGATACTTCATCTCGGGACGGGCTTCACGCTTAGATGCTTTCAGCGTTTATCCCTTCCGGACGCAGCTGCCCAGCTGCACACCTGGCGGCATGACTGGTTCACCGGCGGTCCGTCCACTCCGGTCCTCTCGTACTAGGAGCAGCCTCCCTCATGTATCTTCCGCCCGCGATGGATATGGACCGAACTGTCTCACGACGTTCTGAACCCAGCTCACGTACCACTTTAATGGGCGAACAGCCCAACCCTTGGGACCGACTTCAGCCCCAGGATGTGATGAGCCGACATCGAGGTGCCAAACCTCCCCGTCGATATGGACTCTTGGGAGAGATTAGCCTGTTATCCCCAGGGTAGCTTTTATCCGTTGAGCGATGGCAATTCCACTTTCATTCCACCGGATCACTAAGCCCTGCTTTCGCATCTGCTCGACCTGTCTGTCTCGCAGTCAAGCTCCCTTCTGCCTTTATACTCTCTGCCTGATTTCTGTCCAGGCTGAGGGAACCTTTGGACGCCTCCGTTGCTCTTTCGGAGGCGACCGCCCCAGTCAAACTGTCCGCCTGGCACTGTCCGGGAGGTCGTTGCTCTCTCCGTTAGATCCCTAGCACAAGAAGGTTGGTATCCCAACAATGACTCCGATATCCCTGGGGGGGTATCCTCTCCGTCTCCCAACTATCCTGTACGTCTCATGCCAAAGATCAATGCCAGGCTGCAGTAAAGCTCCATGGGGTCTTTCTGTCCAGTCGCGGGTAACCTGCATCTTCACAGGTATTTCAATTTCACCGGGTCCCTCGTTGAGACAGTGCCCAAATCGTTACACCTTTCGTGCGGGTCGGAACTTACCCGACAAGGAATTTCGCTACCTTAGGACCGTTATAGTTACGGCCGCCGTTTACTGGGGCTTCAGTTCGGGGCTTCACGTCTCCGCTGACTCCTCTCCTTAACCTTCCAGCACCGGGCAGGTGTCAGCACCTATACTTCAGATTTCTCTTTCGCAGGCACCTGTGTTTGTGGTAAACAGTCGCTTGGGCTTCTCTTCTGTCGCCGGCTCCAGCTCCACCTGTTCAGGCTTCACCAGCTCCGGCCATCCTTTTCCCGAAGTTACGGATGCATTTTGCCGAGTTCCTTAACGAGGGTTTTCCCGCGCACCTTAGGATTCTCTCCCCGCCTGCCTGTGTCGGTTTTGGTACGGGCACATTTCCCCTCGTTAGAAGCTTTTCTCGGCAGTGTAGTACACCGGGCTTCGCCTTGGTCCGTAGACCAACGCTCCCTGTCAGGTCTCAGCCTCATCTGGGGGATTTGCCTCCCAGACGGCCTACGCCCTTCGACTGGCATCTCCATCCGCCAGCCCCGGCTCCTTGCTGCGTCACTCCATCCTCAAACGGTTCCATGCGGTGCAGGAATCTTCGCCTGCTGTCCATCGCCTATGCTTGCTGCCTCGGCTTAGGTCCCGACTTACCCGGGGACGACGAGCGTTGCCCCGGATCCCTTAGGCTTTCGGTGGATCCGATTCTCACGGATCGTTTCGCTACTCATACCAGCATTCTCACTTCCATGCGCTCCAGCCGTCCTTCCGGTCGGCCTTCTACGCCCATGGAACGCTCCCCTACCCAGGATATCGCTATCCTGACGCGACTTCGGTTCTGTACTTCAGCCCCGGATATTTTCGGCGCAGAGCCTCTCGACCAGTGAGCTATTACGCACTCTTTGAATGGTGGCTGCTTCTGAGCCAACATCCTGGTTGTCTTCGAAGTTCTACATCCTTTTCCACTTAGTACAGCATTGGGGACCTTAGTCGGCGTTCTGGGCTGTTTCCCTTTTGAATATGGGTCTTATCACTCACATTCTGACTCCCAGGCTCCTCATGAAGCCATTCGCAGTTTGACTAGGTTCGGTAAGCTTTACGCTCCCTTGCCCGATCAGTGCTCTACCGTCTCCATGTCCTGCCTGAGGCTAGCCCTAAAGCTATTTCGGGGAGAACCAGCTATCTCCACGTTCGATTGGCATTTCACCCCTATGCACAGCTCATCTCAAAGTTTTTCAACACTCACGAGTTCGGTCCTCCACTCATTTTTACCTGAGCTTCAACCTGGCCATGCATAGATCACTGTGGTTTCGGGTCTATTCCTGCTGACTCGCCGCCCTCTTCAGACTCGCTTTCGCTTCGGCTCCGCGTCTCCCGCTTAACCTCGCCAGTAAGAATAACTCGCCGGTTCATTCTTCAATAGGCACGCCGTCGCACGAATAATGTGCTTCGACTGCTTGTAGACATACGGTTTCAGGTTCTATTTCACTCCGCTCCTGCGGTCCTTTTCACCTTTCCCTCACGGTACTATGCGCTATCGGTCGTTCCCTGGTATTTCGCCTTGGATGGTGGTCCACCCTGCTTCCCACAAGGTTCCTCGTGTCTCGTGGTACTCTGGATACCAGCCCGGATGATTTCCTTTTCGTCTACGGGGGTTTCACCCTCTGTGCCGCTCCTTCCCAGAAGCTTCGGCTGAAGACTTCATCCTTCATGCTGGTCCGCAACCCCGGTCGTCCGAAGACGTCCGGTTTGGGCTGTTTCCCGTTCGCTCGCCGCTACTTGGGAAATCTCATGTTGATTCCTTTTCCTCCGGCTACTTAGATGTTTCAGTTCACCGGGTATGCCTTCCTTTCGGATGGTACGACATGACTCGTACCGGGTTGCCCCATTCAGGTGCCTGCGGATCTATGCTCACTTGCAGCTCCCCGCAGCTTTTCGCAGCTTATCGCGCCTTTCATCGGCCGGAAACGCCTAGGCATCCGCCGTATGCCCTTCCTAGCTTAACTATATCGTTTCGCTTAAAGGTATCTTCTTACAGATGTCTATGAATCCTAAAATGTTCGTTCTTACCATTCTGTTTACACTGTCCGTGCAACTCGATGATTTCGATACATTTCATTTCTTCTGTGTAGTTTTCAGGGTACATGGAGGGTCATTCCCTCAAAACTAGACAATGCAGTCCCTTGCCAGATCCGACCTTGGATCCTGGGG
>DAIMZO010000031.1:0-17852 GCA_036733925.1 Selenomonadaceae bacterium
GATTCCGTGGAGGGCCTTGCTGGCTGTGTATTTTCTATCTGCTATTCGCAAGACGGGAGACGGCTCAGCCGAACATCGTCTGCAGCATCTCTTTGCCGCTCGCCGTGCGGAATAGTTTTTCCCCAAAGGCCCAGATCTGCGGCGCCTTCATCGCGTCCTCATAGGCGTTGACGAGGAAATCCGCCTCCAGAAGAATCTGATAGTCCTTCCCATCGACATCCCGATAGGTATGATGATGGCCGACGAGATACGATACGCGCGCGACATCTTCCTGCGGCCAGCCGAGCTTCTCGAGCATCTCTTTGGCCATCGGCGCACCCTCTTTTTCCTGCAGTGGGCCCGCCGTGCTCTGGTATTTCTGCTCGGCGGCGTGGATGCCGATGTCGTGGACGAGTGCCGCCGCCTCGAGCACGCGCTGCTCGTGCTCCGGCAGGCCTTCCTTCTCGCCGATGCGCTTGGCAAAGGCATGCACCTTCATGAAATGCTGGATGCGCCGGGCGTCGCCCGCATCAAAGGCGAGCATCGCGTCGAAAAGTTCCCCGATTGCGTTTTCATTCATATTCCCATCTCCAATAACGCAAAAAGCCTTCCCCCGAGGGGAAGGTGGCGGCCCGATAGGACAGACAGATGAGGTGTCGGCGATACAATTGAAAAACATCTCAATGTTTCTCGCAGCTTTGTGCCGACACCTCATCCACCGCTTCGCGGTCCCCCTTCCCCTGTGGGGAAGGCACAATTATCTGGTGAAATCAGAAGAAGAACTGGACGCGGCCGAAGAACTTCGAAGCGTCTTTATCGTTGTCGAGGTCTTTGCCGTCGAAGTACTTCACGGAAGCCATCGTGTTCTTGAACACCATGTACTGCGCACCGACTTCCCAGCCCTTCTGGTTGTAAGCGAGCGCATCCGTGTTCGGATCGAAACCGATGTTCTTGCCGTTGTGCTTGTAGGCGACGTAAGCGCCCCAAGTGCCCTGGTTCTCGTACTGCACGCCTTTGTAGTTGAACTGCGCAAGACCGAGTTTCTCAAAGGCATCCGCCTTCGAGTTCTCGCCATAAGCGCCCGTCAGCGCGGCGTTCTTGTCGAAGCGGTACGTGCCAGCGACCTCATAGACACCGGCTTTGTTCTCATTCTTCTTGTAGCCATCTCTGGTCTTGAAGGCATCGTTCTTGCCATAGAGGTAAAGCGCCGTGCCAGCGAGCTTGCCCTGCTTGTACTGGAACGCTGCCGTCCCGATATCCGTTGCCTTTGCCGAAGATACCTTCGAAAGCGACTGACGGCCGCCCGTGAACTTCACGGAGAAGCCGGAACCGAGCGGGAACTCCGCCTCTGCGCCGGACATCTGGCTGTTGCGCGTCATATACGAATCGTACGGGGATTCGAACGGCAACTTGCCTGCGCGGAACGTACCGAATGCGTAACGGCCCTCAGCCCATACGCGCTGAAGCTGCGCCGACGTATCCCCACTGTCCGTATTGAGCTGCGTGTTGGCATCAATACGAGCCTTGACGAACCAGTTCGCGTTGACCTCTGCCTTCGGCTCCATGCGGAGTTTCAGCGGATACTTCTTCACCGCGTCCTGGCCATCGTGTTTCTCTCTCGTGAAATCGAAACGAGCCTCGCCGTTCCATTTCACCTTGTCGGCGTTCTTCTCGAGGTTGCTGACGCGGACACCGAGGTTGTTCAGCTCATCGGAGAACTCTGCCGCGAGTTTGTCGAGCAGGGCTTTATCCGTGCCGGACTGCGGTGCCTTTGCCATCGCCTTCGCGATCATCTGTGCCATCTCATAGCGCGTGATGTTCTTGTTGCCCTGGAACGTCGTATCGCCATAGCCCTCGATGACGCCGTCCTTTGCGAGCTGTGCCACCGCGTCATACGCCCAATGATCCGCCGGAACATCCGAAAACGGGTTCGATGCTGCCGAAACGGAGCCTGCGAGGCATGCCGTCATTCCCGCAACAACTGCTGCTGCTAAAAACTTCTTCATAAAAAACTCTCCCTCTCCAACAGAATGAAATAATACAAAAAACGAATCTTCACGAGTAGCAGACACACAGTTTACATGTTTCCTGAAATATCTGCTTCTGCCCGTTGAATTGTTTCATATTTTAGCATACTGTATACAGTAATGCAAGCGAATACACAAAAAGATAACAAAAATTTTGCAGATTCCCGTGCCCTCTTCTCTTTATTTGTGTATAAATAGTAGGATTTTTATCCAATTAATGATATAATCTTTTTAAACATCATTATGTTTTATCAAAAGATATGCGATAAATGCATAAGGAAGAAAAGGAATAAAGCAAAGAAAGAGAAGGAACCGCATCATGAACACGGACAAGTTAACGATACGGCAGAAACTGTATCTGATTTTCGGGATCCTAATCCTGTTTTTCGTCGGGAACGGCGCTTACTCCGTCTACAGCCTGAGTCAGGTCAACGACACGACGATGCGCATCGCCACGGAGCATCTGCGCGGCGTCCTGACCGTGGCCGACAGCACCAGCGAACTGGCCTCATACCGGCAATGCGAATACGCCGCCGTGACCGCAACGACCGTACCGGAGCGCGTCCGGGCTATCCTCGAGACGAAAAAAATCGGCGACCAGATCGATATCAAACTGGACGCCATCGAACTGGGGCTCTCTGGCGACGCAGCCGATACGTTCCAGTCGCTGCGCACGGAATGGACAAATTACCGGAAAGAGACCAATGAGGTCATGAACCTCGCGCGCACGCACCAGCGCGATGCCGCCATCAACCGCCTGCAGAAGAATACGGCAGCCTACAACTCCATTGACACGAAGCTGAATACCCTGATGGACAACTGCAAGGACTTCATCCATCGGGAAAATGTCAATGCCGCTGCGGAATACCAGCGCGCGAAAATCCTGCTGACAATCTCGATCCTGCTCGTGCTGCTGCTCTCGCTCAGCATGGCCCGCTATCTGGCGGGTTCAATCGGGTTCTCCGTCGGCTACCTGATGAAAGTCTCGCATGAAGTCGCGCAGGGCAATCTCCGCGTAGAAGTCGAGCCGAAGACGCAGGATGAAATCGGCCAGCTGACTGCAGCCTACCGCGATACCGTGCAGAACCTGCACGGCCTAATCAAGAACATCAAGACGACTGCGGAACAGGTATCGAATTTCGCCGCACAGATGACGGAGAACGCGAATCAGTCCGCACAGGCGACGCAGCAGATTGCCGTGTCCATCACCAATGTCGCGGCCTCCACAAACCAGCAGGGCGAATCCGTCAGCGAATCCACGGATAACATCCGATCGATGGCCGAAGACCTGAACGGTTTCGCCTACAAGGCGAAGGCATCGTCGACCGCGGCACACCATGTCGAGGGCATCGCCATCGACGGCAAGAAAGCTATCGACGGCGCAGTCACGCAGATGGGACAGATTGCGGATTCGGTCAACGAATCCGCCGAAGTCATCGAGAAACTGGCCCGCCGCTCCAAAGAAATCGGCCAGATCAGCGATACGATTTCCGGCATCGCCGACCAAACCAACCTGCTCGCACTGAATGCCGCCATCGAGGCGGCGCGCGCAGGCGATGCGGGGCGCGGCTTCTCCGTCGTCGCCGAAGAGGTTCGCAAGCTGGCCGAGGAAAGCGGCAATGCCGCACAGAAGATTGCCGCCCTGATTGCCAGCATCCGGAAAGAGACCGACCAGGCCGTGTCCCGCATGAAGCAGGGAACTGCCGACGTCGAAAGCGGCAGCGCGGTCATGACCGAGGCCGGACAGGCCTTCGAGAAAATCAATGAGGCCGTCGTATCGTTGACGAAACATTCCGAGGATATCCTGAGCGCCGCGCACAATTCTGTCGAAAAGGCCGGCCGGATGGTCACGGTCATGGAAGGCATCAACGAGTCCGGCAAGAGCGTTGCGGCAGAGACCCAGTCGGTATCCGCAGCGACCGAGGAACAATCCGCCTCGATGGACGAGGTGGCCGAAGCCAGCCGCAAGCTCGCGGATCTGGCCGGCAGCCTGCAGGAGTCCACGGCACAGTTCCAGATCTGAGGAGGAGCAACATGAGAAAAATAGCAAGAGCCCTTACCGCATGCCTGCTGATCCTGACGATGGCGCTTCTGGCGGCAGGGTGCGGCTGCGGGCAGGAAACCAAGCGCGTCGACCTGATCTTCTCACACAGCCCGGAACGCTGGCAGACCGGCGCGAAGAGCATGGCAGAAGAACTGACGCAGCAGGGCTATCAGGTAAATCTGCAGATTTTCAGCAATGAGGAAGAACAGAAAGCGGCCATGAAAAATGCGATTGATGGGAAATCCTCGTGCATCGTGCTGGCCGGCGGCAACGACCAGGTAATCGGCGATGAACTGAAAGCCGCGAAAGATGCGGAGATCCCGATTATCGCCTACGATTCGCTCGTCCAGAATACGGATGCCCTATCCTACTATGTCACTTTCGACAACGAAGGCGTTGGCGCGAGCATGGGACGCTATATTGAAGAAAAATTCAACCTGCAGTCCGGTGCCGGCCCGTTCACGATCGAGTTCCTGTCCGGCAGCGAGCACGACAGCAACGCGCGCCTGATGCACGACGGGACCTATGAGGTATTGAAACCCTATATCGACAAAGGGCAGCTCATCGTGCTGTCCGGGAAAACCTCCTTTGAAGATACGGCCATCAAGAACTGGGATTCGAAAAACGCCGAAGCGTATACGCAGGAACTCGTCTCCAGATACTATGCAGGCCGCAGTCTCGACATCGTCGTGGCCGCCTCGGACGGCATCGCCTACGGCGTCATCGACAGCCTGAAAGGCTACTCCGGCAACTGGCCGTTCATCACGGGCCAGGATGCCGACGCGAAGGCGCTGGACTATGTCCGCAATGGCCGCATGGGATTTACCATCAAAAAGGACTCCGATACGCTGAACTACAAATGCGTGCGGATGATCAAGGCTGTCGTCGAAGGATCTCAGCCGGATATCAATGACGTCAAGACCTACAACAACGGAGTCATCACCGTCCCATCCTATCTCTGCATCCCACAGATCATCGACAAGGACAATATCGACGAAATGCACTGACCACAGAAAAAGCTATGTATTCTTGTATACATAGCTGAACAAAATTGACAGAAACGGAATTCATGCTATAATAGAAGCATCAACAGAGAGGACAACGAAGTCCGAAGCAATGCACAAGTTCTAGGTGCGGCGCTTCGGACTTCTGCTTTATTCCTTCTAGCACAATTCTACTTCTCTGTTGGTTGTCTGTCAAACGAACTAGAGACAATGGCGTCTTGGGTGCGGTAGCTTACCTGCCGCACTTGAGGCGCTTTTTGCGTTTCTAGGGGTGATGCAGACAAAATCGATCTTATATTTTATTTTCGTCGACAGACAAAGAAAGGTTGGATTCGTATGGTTGACACAGGAAACACGGCCTGGGTGCTCGTCAGCGCCGCCTTGGTGTTCATCATGACACCGGGGCTCGGATTCTTCTACGGTGGCCTTGTCCGTAGCAAGAACGTCTTGACCACCATCATGGAGAGTTTCTTCATCCTCGCGATGATTTCCGTGGAATGGGTGATCATCGGTTACACGATGGTCTTCGGTCCGGATATCGGAGGCCTGATTGGCAGCCTCGATAAGCTCGGCCTCGTCGGCGTCGGCTCGAGCATCATGGAGAGCGCTTCAATCCCGGAGCTCGCTTACGTCATCTTCCAGTGCATGTTCGCCGCACTGACGCCGGCCCTGATCACGGGTGCTTTCGCCGAGCGCATGCGCTTCGCCCCGCTCGCGATCTTCATGCTGCTCTGGGCGCTCTTCATCTACAACCCGATGGCACATTGGGTATGGGGCGGCGGCTTCCTCGCACAGCTTGGTGCACTCGACTTTGCAGGCGGCCTCGTCATCCATATCCTCTCCGGTGTCTCGGCGCTGACGCTCTGCATCCTGCTTGGCAAGCGCCTCGGCTACGGCCGCAAGGCAATGCTCCCGCATAATCTGCCGATGGCTGTCCTCGGCGCTTCGCTCCTGTGGTTCGGCTGGTTCGGCTTCAATGCCGGCAGTGCACTCGGCGCGAACGAACTTGCTTCCAGCGCATTCGTTGTCACACAGGCCGCTGCGGCAGCTGCCACGGTAGCATGGGTTCTCGTTGAGTGGAAAGCCACGGGCAAGCCGACCATCCTCGGCGCGATCTCCGGCTGCATCGCCGGCCTCGTCGCCATCACGCCGGCAGCCGGCTTCGTTGCCCCGCTCCCGTCCATCATCATCGGCCTGCTCGCCGGCTGCATCTGCTATTTCGCCGTCGCGATTGCCAAGGAAAAAATCGGCTACGATGACTCGCTCGACGCATTCGGCATCCACGGCGTCGGCGGTATCTGGGGCTCCCTCGCCACGGGCATCTGGGCTACGACCACGGTCAACCCGGACGGCGCAAACGGCCTCTATTACGGCGAGACCCACCTGTTCTTCGCACAGTGCGTCGGCATCGTCGTCGCCGTTGTCCTCGCCGTCGTCGGCACCTACGTCCTCTTCCATATCGTTGACTTCTTCTGCACGATGCGCGCCGATGAGGCGGAGGAGCTCTCCGGCCTCGATATCGTCGAGCACGGCGAGCGCGGTTACAGCCGTTCGTTCGGCGGCAGCCCGATCCTCGGCAACTTCGAGGATTCCAGCGAGATGCTCGCGAACACGGTCATGAAGGCCAACGCAAGCACTCTGACGACAGATAAGGGGGTACGGTCATGAGTATCACGAAAATCGAAATCATCACGCGGGCCAACAAGCTCGACGAACTCATGAACGCGCTGAACAAGATCGGCGTGCTCGGTATGACAGTCAGCCAGGTTTTCGGCTGCGGCCTGCAGAAAGGCCATGAAGAAGTCTACCGCGGCCGCAAATACGATATCAACCTCGTCCCGAAAATCAAGGTCGAGACCATCGTCAGCGAGATCCCGGTAGACAAGGTTCTTGAGACCGCGCAGAACGTCCTGCGCACCGGCAAGTTCGGTGACGGCAAGATTTTCGTCATCCCGGTTGCCGATGCCGTGCGCATCCGCACCGGCCAGCGCGGCGATGACGCCATCAAAGATATCCCGGGCGAACGGCCCACTAGGATTTGATTACTCCCTATTCCGATTCTATGGATGAAAGAACTGCCGCACGAGCTGAGGCTCGTGCGGCGGTTCTTTTCTGTGCATTTTCCATACAAAAAACCTTCCCGGCCGGGAAGGTTTTGGGATTTCTCGTTATGCTTACTTCACTTCAGCAGCGCCGAGCGGGCAGCCTTCGTTGAAGTTGCGGGCGTTCTCCATCGTGACCGCTGCGATAGCCTGCAGCGCCTCGCGCGTGAAGAATGCCTGATGGCTCGTCAGGATGACCTGCGGGAACATCAGCAGACGGCCCGTGATATCCTCCGTTGGGACATCGAAGCTGTGATCCGTGTAGACGTTCGCATCCTCGCCCTCGTAAACGTCGAGTGCAACCGCATGGAACTTGCCCTGCTGGAGCGCTGCGAGGAGTGCCTCCGTATCGATGAGGCCGCCGCGTGCCGCATTCACGAGCATGACGTCGTTCTTCATCAGCGAGATGGCCTTCTCGTCGATCAGATGATAGGTGCCGCCCTCGCCCATAATCAGCGGTGCGTGGATCGAGATGAGGTCGGATTTCTTCAATACCTCTTCCTTCGATGCGTAGGTCAGCAGGCCTTCCTCCTCGAGCTTCTTGTTCGGGAACGCATCCCAGCCGAGAACCGTCATGCCATAACCCTTGCAGATGCGCGCCATGCACTGGCCGATGCGGCCCGTGCCGAGGATGCCGGCGACCTTGTTGTGCAGGTCGACGCCGAGCAGGCCCGTCAGGTCGAAGTTGTTGTCGCGAACCTTGTTGTAGGCCTTGTGCAGGCGGCGGTTCGCAGCCTGAATCGTCGCCATGGCATGCTCAGCCACCGCGTACGGGGAATAAGCCGGCACGCGCAGAACCGTGATGCCATACTCGGCAGCGGCCTTCTTGTCGACGTTGTTGAAGCCGGCGCAGCGGAGCAGGATCAGGCGGACACCGCCGTCATGCAGCTGCTCGATGACATCGCGCGGTGCCTCGTCGTTGACGAAGATGCAGACGGCGTCATAGCCGTTGGCGAGATGTGCGGTCTCGCTCGTCAGGCGGCTCGTGAAATACTTGAGCTCCACATTGTACGTGCCCTCGCCCTTGTCTTTCGCGAGCTCGCTGAAGTAGAGGCGGTCATAGTCCTTCGTGCCGAAGAACGCAACCTTCAGGACAGGAACCTGCTTATCCTGCTGATCCATCGTTGCGAAGATCTCCTGGATCTCCTTTGCAGCCTCTTCCTCATCCGGGCCATCCACTGTCACGTTGACCTTGGCGCCCTTGGCAGCGTGGAGACTCAGGAGCTCAAGCACGTTGTTGCCCTGCGCCGTTGCGTGGTCGGTTTCGAACGTCACAGCCACTCTCAGCCCACTGCACGCCTGGGCGATCTGTGCTGCAGGACGCGCGTGGATACCGAGCGGGCAATTCACGGCGACTTCGAATTTTTTCATCAGTACAATCCTCCTACAGAAAGCGATGCTTTTCATTCACTCACTACAGATAATTATACGCCGCGGCACCTGTGAAATCAATAACTTATTCTATGTATACTGCACTTTTTTGAAAGTCTTTTACCGATATTGACGGATTCCATGAAAATCATCGCTCCGCCAGCCTGCCGCAGCAGCACTGCCCTTTCCGGCCAGAACCGCAGCCGGCCGGTCAGCCCTCGTCCCGGTTCTTCTGATAGGCGGCGCATTTCTCGACAATCAGGCGGATGACCCAGGATGGCGGACGCGAGGCCGCCTTGCGGAACCATTGCTCGACCGTGCGCGGCGGTGCACCGAGCAGCCGTTCAAGCTCGGTCGGCGTGATGCCCCAGACCTCCCGCATGAGCTTCATCGGTTCGTCCGAGCAGGCAATCCGGTCGAGCAGCGCCGCCCGCTTCAGCTCATCAATGGACACATCAAAACCGGTCTGGCGCTGGAACCAGTTCGGCACATCTTCGCGCGTAACTTTCGGCATCTCTCCCACCTCTTCCTCGTTCCAGTATAGCACAGCCCGAGCCGTCCCTGACAGGCCGATTTGACGCCGTCGCCCAATTTCCCTATACTAGAACTGTCTTCAAAGGGTAAGGCAGGGAGGAACCATGGAGAAATACTTTGACATCAACGAGGACGGATACAGCATCCGCTGCAAATACTACGTAAAGGATCCGAAAGCCGTACGCGAGATCGTGCTCTGCACGCATGGCTTCGGCGGCAACAAAGAGAGCCACTCTGCACAGAAATTCGCCGAGCGGCTCACCGCGAAATACAAGCACTACGGCGTGCTCTGCTTCGACTGGCCGTGCCACGGCGCCGACGCGCGGAAAAAGCTCTCGCTCGCGGAATGCATGACCTATCTCGAGCTCGCCATGCATTACGCAAAAGAGGAAATGGGCGCCGAGGCCATCGACTACTATGGGACGAGCTTCGGCGGCTACCTCGGCCTCGCCTACCTCAAGGACCACGAGAACCCGTTCCGCCGCATCGCCCTGCGCGCACCGGGCGTCCCGATGTACCAGCTGATGCAGAATATGCTGACGGAGGAGGACAAGAAGAAGCTCTCCAAGGGCAAGGAACTCCTCGTCGGCTTCGAGCGCAAGATGAAGCTCGACCCAGCTTTCCTCGAGGAGCTCCGCACGAACGACGTCAGGAAACACGAGTATTTCGATATCGCGGACAATACGATCATCGTGCAAGGTACCGCAGATGAGAAAGTCCCGTATGACGTCGTCCGGCAGTTCGCCGAGGACAACGTCATCGAATTCGTACCCGTGGAGGGCGGCAGCCATATCTTCACGAACCCGAACCATCTCGACTTCGCCATCCACACGATCCTGACTTTTTTCGCGCCGGCGGAATAAGCTCCGGAAGCGGAATGAGTCCAAAAAAAGGCAAAAAAATACGCAGTCACGGAAACTCTCCGCGGCTGCGTATTTTTTATCCGGCGTTGACCTCCACGTCAACCGAATAAACATACGGGTGAAGCTGCCTGTCCATCTGGCGGCCGCGCTCATAGATTGGCGCGTTCTGATCCAGCCACATCTCGCAGGAGGAATAATCCTCCATGTCCGGCAGGCTCGACAACGGCCCGTAATGAGAAGTGATAATGCGACGGATGTAGGTCCACTGTTCCTGTGTTGCTTTCATCATGACTTCCCCCTTGCCCCTTTGATTCTTTTATTTGATTCTTCGGCAGATTGGATAACTCCCACATCATCGAATCCACTATATATAGTATACCCGATTTACGTTACAATGTTTAACTATTTCCGTTTGTTTTATCCGAAACTGTAACAATTAAATCGTGTATACTACTACTTATGTCCCACGGAGTGACTACTTATTTTCTTTGCGTTGCATTTCTCGGGGGCCGGGCGTAAAATAAAAGAGCCACGGCAGCGCCGTCCCGAAAGGAAGGACGGCGCCTCCTGCGGCCCTGAAACCGTCAGAAACAGCGAGGTAGGATTATGATTGAAAACTTTTGGGTGTCCATTGGCGCCGTCTTCCCGATTTTCGTTCTGATTGCCATCGGCCTGTTCGTCAAGCAGCAGAAGCTCATGAACCCGACGGAGCTCAAGCATCTGAACAAGATGATTTTCCGCGTCTTTTTCTTCTGCATGCTGTTCACGAATATCTACCGCGCGGACTTCGCCGATGTCTGGAACCCGCGGCTCATGCTGTTCAGCGTCGCGGGCGTCACCACGCTCTTCATCCTGAGCCTGATCTTCGCAATTCTCTTCGAGAAGCGCAACAACCGGCGCGGCGTCATCACGCAGGCAATCTTCCGCAGCAATTTCGTCATCCTCGGCATCCCGATTGTCGTGAATATCTTCGGCGAGCAGGCCGCCGTCCTGCCGTCCGTCGTCATCGCCGCCGTCGTGCCGCTCTACAACATCTATTCGGTCGCTGAGCTCGAGGCGTTCCGCGGCGGCACGTTCGACTTCATCAAGATCCTGAAAGGCGTCCTGAAGAACCCGATGATCCAGGGCATCCTCTGCGGCCTCGTCTTCAACCTCGCGGGAATCCCGGTTCCCGACCCAATCATGAAGCCGATTGCGCAGGTCGGCGCCTGCACGACGCCGCTCGCGCTGATCGTGCTCGGCGCAACCTTTGACCGCGGACAGGTCGCCGAGAGCGTCCGGGATTTGCGCGCCTGCCTGATCGGCCGCCTGTTCGTCGCGCCTCTGCTGTTCCTGTCCGCTGCCGCGGCACTCGGTTTCCGCGGTGCAGAGTTCGTCACAATCCTCGCGATTGCCGCGACGCCGTGCGCGGTCGCCTCGTTCACGATGGCCCAGCAGATGGGCGGCGATGCGAACCTCGCCGGCAACACCGTCATCTTCTCGTCCGCACTTTCGTGCCTCACGATGTTCGGCTGGATTTTCGTAACAAAAATGCTCGGGATGTTCTGAACCCGAGCATTGACCTTCAAGATGGATTTCACTCCGCTGCGTCCGGCTGTAATTTTTCCGCAGGAACGACCGTTTCCGGCACAGGCATTTCCTTGAAAAACATCGCGCGGATCGCGTTGCAGCTCGCGAGGATCAGGACGCCGGTATCCGCGAAGATGGCCATCCACATATTCGCGAGGCCGACGGCGCCGAGGAGCATGATGAGGACTTTGATGCCGATAGACCCGATGATGTTCTCATAGACGATGCGCAAAGTCTTGCGCGCGATGCGCTGCGCGACGGAAATCTTCAGCGGATCATCATCCATCAGGACGATATCCGCGGCCTCGATGGCGGCATCCGATCCCATCGCGCCCATCGCGATGCCGACATCGGCGCGCGAGAGCACCGGCGCGTCGTTGATGCCATCCCCAACGAAGGCGAGTTTCCCGCTGCCGCCGGCCGTTGCCGCGAGCAGCTCCTCAACCTTTGCCACCTTGTCCGCCGGCAGCAGCTCACTGCAGACCGTATCGATGCCGAGTTCCTTCGCAACCGGCTCTGCGACCCGACGGGAATCCCCGGTCAGCATGACCGTCTTGCGGATGCCGCTTTGGCGCAGTGCGCGGACGGCAGCCGCCGCGTGCGGCTTCACAACATCGGAGATCACGACATGGCCGGCATACTCCCCATCGCAGGCGATATGGATTGTCGTGCCGGTCTTGCGGTGGCACGGCTGGCTCGCGATGCCGATATCCGCCATCAGCTTGTCATTGCCGGCATAGATCACCTTGCCATTGACCTTCGCGCGGACGCCCTTGCCCGCAATCTCCTCTACGTCCGCAACCTCACAGCCGTCCGCCTCGCCCGGATAGGCCTCGCGCAGCGATTCCGCAATCGGGTGATTCGAGAAGCGCTCGGCATGCGCGGCGATATGCAGCAGAGCCTGCGGGCTGAGCTCCGCCGGATGCACGGCCGTGACCGCAAACTTGCCTTTCGTCAGCGTACCGGTCTTATCGAAGACGACCGTATCGACATGCGCGAGCGCCTCGAGGTAGTTCGAGCCCTTGACCAGCACGCCATGGCGGCTCGCCCCGCCGATCCCGGCAAAAAAGCTCAGCGGGATGCCGATGACGAGCGCGCATGGGCAGCTGACAATCAGGAACAGCAGCGCGCGATAGACCCAGGTGCCCCAGAGCGGCGCCTCCCCGAACAGGAAGATGCGCACGAGCGGCGGCAGGAGGGCGAGCGCAATGGCCGCATAGACAACAACCGGCGTATAGACGCGGGCAAAGCGCGTGATGAATGCCTCGGAGCGGGATTTCCTCGAGCTGGCCTGCTCGACGAGCGTGAGGATCTTCGACGCGGTCGATTCCCCGAACGCCTTTGTCGTGCGCACGCGCAGCAGACCGTTCGTATTGATGCAACCGCTGAGGACCTCGTCGCCCTCGTGCACCTCGCGCGGCAGGCTCTCACCGGTCAGTGCGACCGTATCGAGGCTCGACGTACCGCTGATCACGACACCATCCAGCGGGATTTTTTCCCCGGGCTGCACGACGATGATCGAACCGGCTGCAACCGTGTCCGGTGCGACTGTCGTCCGTTCTCCCTTGTCATTCTCGATATTCGCATAATCCGGCCGGATATCCATGAGCGCCGAGATATCCCGCCGGCTCTTGCCGACCGCGTAGGACTCGAACAGCTCACCGACCTGGAAGAACAGCACGACCGCAATGGCCTCCGTGTAGTCTCCATCCTCATAAGCCGCGAGCGCCAGCGCGCCGAGGCTCGCGACGCCCATCAGCAGGCTTTCGTCGAACGGCTCCCGTTCCCGGATGCTCTCCCACATCTCGAGCAGGATATCGTATCCGACGACCAGATACACCGCGAAGTAGGCGAGGAACCGCGCCCCCCCGGAAAGCGGCAGGAACGCCAGCAGGATCAGGAGCGCGGCGGAAAGGAGAATCCGGAACAGGTTTTTCTTCTGGGTCTGGGTCATGGCTCTTCCCTCTCTCATTAACGTATGAGCAGTTATTCATTCGTTTGATTCTATTATAGCACTTGCGCCACAATCCGCAAGGCTTTTCATGAAAATCCCGCCCGTTTTTACATTGCTTTCAGAGCATTCCTGTCAAATACCTTGCGCAGCCAGATGTAGTGCCGGTCGGCCACGCAGTAGCCGTGCATGGCGTCGATATCGAAATAGGTCCGCTGCTCCGCATCGTTGCAGCCCTCAGCCATGCGCAGGATATGATAGAAATTGACCGCTTTCTCCCTGGTCGTGAAGTTCCAGGTGACCATATCCTGCACCTCATACGGTTTGCGATCCTCCGCAAAAACCCCGCAGCAGACCTGCCAGCACTCTTCCACCTCCTCATTTCCGAGATGGACGTCAAGGAGCTCCTCCAGCGACACATGGAAAATCTTTGCGAGCTCGACGAGCATGCCGATGTTCGGCTCAGAGAGGCCCCGTTCCCAGCGCGCAATGGTCTGCTGGGTCACGTGCAGGACCGCACCCAATTCGGACTGTGACATCCCCGCTTCGACGCGCAGATGCTTGAGTATCGTCGGAAACAACATACTTCTTACCCCTCCCGCCATGCAGTTTTCTCTTTTCATTTTAACTGATTTCATCGAAAATGAAAAGGCTCTTTCCGAAGTTTCTTTGCTATGTCAAATAAATTGTTTTTATCGTAGCCCTATCGAATGTCATGTCATATAAATACTTGCACAAAGCAGCAAACGAGGCTACACTGGGAGGAAAAGAATCATCCACACGCATACAGAAAGGACGTATCATGATCACCAAAGAACTCATCGCCCGCATCAACGAGCTTTCGCGCAAGCAGCGCACCGTCGGCCTGACGCCCGAGGAAAAAGAGGAACAGCAGACCGTCCGGGGCATCTACCTCGCCGGCATCCGCGCTCAGGTAAAAGGCATGCTCGACAACATCGAGGTCGTTGACGCAAAACAGACCACCGTGGTCGAGGAAACCTCCGTGAAAATCGAAAAAGAGGAATGAAAAAGGCCGGCCCCCTGCCAAGCAGGAGCCGGTCTTTTCCCTGTGTATGTATTGGAAAGAGAGTGGATCTCAGTCCAGAGCCGCGAAAGCCTGGTCGAGATCCGCGAGGATATCATCGATATGCTCGGTGCCGATGGAGAGGCGGATGGTCGACGGCGTAATGCCGGAGGCCAGCAGTTCCTCTTCGCTCATCTGGGAATGCGTCGTGGACGCCGGATGGATGACGAGGGACTTCACATCCGCGACATTCGCGAGCAGGCTGAAGATTTTCAGATGGTCGATGAACTTCTGCGCAGCCTTCGCGCCGCCCTTGATTTCGAACGTGAAGATGGAGATACCGCCATTCGGGAAGTACTTCTCGTAGAGCGCATGATCCGGATGATCCGGGAGAGCCGGATGGTTGACCTTGTCGACATGCGGGTTCTTCGCGAGGTAGTCGACGACCTTCAGTGCGTTCTCGACATGGCGCTCGACGCGCAAAGACAGGGTCTCTGTGCCCTGCAGGAGCAGGAATGCGTTGAACGGCGAGAGCGTTGCGCCCTCATCGCGCAGGATCAGCGTGCGGACATAGGTCGCGAACGCTGCCGCGCCGACATCCTTTGCGAAGCTGATGCCATGGTAGCTCACGTTCGGCTCAACGAACTGCGGGAACTTGCCGGACGCAATCCAGTCGAACTTGCCGCTGTCGACGATTACGCCGCCGAGCGTCGTGCCGTGGCCGCCGATGAACTTCGTCGCGGAATGCACGACGATGTCCGCGCCGTACTCGAACGGGCGCAGCAGATACGGCGTAGCGAACGTCGAATCGACGACTAGCGGGATCTTGTGCTCATGCGCAATCTTCGCAACCGCCTCGATATCGATGAGGTTCGCGTTCGGGTTGCCGACCGACTCGATGTAGATGACGCGCGTGTTGTCCTTCACCGCGTCCGCGAAGACCTGCGTGCCCTTCGTCGGGTCGACGAACGTCGTCTCAATGCCGTAGTTCGGGAACGTATGCTCGAACAGGTTGTACGTGCCGCCATAGATTGTCGTGGCTGCAACGATGTGCTGGCCGCTGTGTACGAGCGCCTCGAGCGTGTACGTGACGGCTGCTGCGCCGGATGCAACTGCAACAGCTGCGACGCCGCCCTCGAGAGCCGCGATGCGGCGGGCGAAGATGTCCTCCGTCGGGTTCGTCAGACGGCCGTAGACGTTGCCGGCATCCTTCAGCGCGAAGCGGTCTGCCGCGTGCTGCGAGTTATGGAAAACGTAGGACGTCGTCTGATAGATTGGCACCGCGCGTGCGTCCGTTGCCGGATCCGCCTGCTCCTGACCGACATGAAGCTGAAGGGTTTCGAAATGATACTTTTTCTGATCTGCCATGATGAATAGCCTCTTTCCTTTTCGTTTGTCGCCGTTCTTAAAATTCATATATGTTTGATATGTTTATAGTATAGCGAGGTCAGCCGTAAACGTCAAGAGGAAAATATGGTTTTCGGGTATGTTATATTGTTAAGCTCCGTTATAGATTGAAAGCATACCTCAGATAACGAAAGATTGGGCCGCTGCAGGATTCCCATGCAGCGGCCCGATCTGCGTCTTTCCCTCTCTTCATTATTTTTCCGGCGTCGCTTTTTCCTGCTTTGCATACGCGCGCCAGTTTGTGACGCGGCCGTGCAGATCCGTCTCCTCGATCACGGCATCCATGCAGCCCTGGATCAGGACATCGGCCTGCCCGCTCGGGGAATACGTATCCCGCCACGAATCCGAACGCGAGGCATGGATCACCTTGCCCGTGAGCCGGTCATAGCCCGTGAGCTCCATCGTGACATACGAATGCAGGATCTCCTCTCCGATATCATCGCCGAACAGCCCGAGCCCGCCGAACGTCTCGAACTCCTCATAATTCGCGACAACCGGGCAGATGACGAGGTCGGCATGGAGCTTTTCCGCGAGCGGCTGCATCGCATCCTTCAGCCGCACATGCCTCTTCTGCGCCTTGAGATCCGCCATGACATCCTGCAGCGCCTGCTCCTCCTCCGCCTCCGGCACGAACTCCACGGCCTGCAGCACCCCGTTCAACGGCACATGCAAGGCCTGATCCATCTTCTTCTCCAATATGCCGACAGTATCCCGCGGCACCGGCGTCCATGTCCCCGCTGCCGCCACTGGGAACCGCGCGACCCGCATCGCCGCCTCCCCATGCGCTGGCAGAACTGCGGAGGCCATCAGGCCCGCGCAGAAAAAAAGAACGAGGAAAAGGCTTTTCCAACATTTCTTCATCCGAATCACAATCCTTCCTGAAGATCTGCCAGGAGAAATCTCCCTTACCTTTTCTATCGTTCTTTTCCCTGTATTCGATTAGTGGATGGCCCGTTTCTTGAAGCGGCCGCCGACGATGTCGTGCACGGCGTTGATGGTCACGAATGCATTCGCATCTTTTTCGAGGACGATTTCTTTGAGCTTGTCGACCTCGAGGCGCGTGACGACGCAGTACAGGACTTCTTTGCTGTCGCCGGTGTAGCCGCCCGCGCCGTGCAGCAGCGTGACGCCGCGGCCGAGGCGGTCGTTGAGCGCCGAGGTAATGTCCTCGTGCTCGTCGGTCACGATCATGACGGCGTAGGACTCGTCGAGGCCCTTGATGACGACGTCGATCATCTTCGAGATGACGAAGTACGCGACGAGCGAATACATCGCCTTGTCCCAGCCGTAGAGCAAGCCCGCGCTCGACAGGATGAACAGGTTGATGAACATGACGACCTCGCCGACCGAGAACACGGATTTCTTGTCCATGATGATCGCGACGATCTCCGTGCCGTCGAGCGAGCCGCCCGCGCGGATGATCAGGCCGACACCGAGGCCGTCGATGATGCCGCCGAATATCGCGGCGAGGAACGGATCCTCCGTCACGCGCGGGAATGGTTCAAACACCGCGGACCAGACAGACAGGAAGCAGATGGCGATCATCGTCGCAATCGCGAAATTCTTGCCAATCTGCTTATACCCCAGATACAGGAACGGGATATTCAGCACGACGAGGAATGCGCCGAACGCTAGCCCCGTGATCGAGCTCATCATGATGGAGATACCGACGACACCGCCGTCGATGACGTTGTTCGGAATCAGGAACAGTTCGAGTCCGATCGACGCGATGATCGCGCCGGCGAAGATCATCAGGTACTTCTTTACATAGAAAGAAGCCTTCCGATGTTGCGTTATGGCCAATTTTTTACCCTGCACTTTAATATCTTGTTTTTCGCTCATAGCCGCCTCCTTGAATCTGCATTTCTCTATTTTTTCATTATACATCAAACTCTCCATATATAAAATACCTGCCGTTTTCAGATTTCCGTGCCGATTTTCAACGCAATACCATTCCGTCAATATATAAAAACATGC
>DAIMZO010000032.1:0-17665 GCA_036733925.1 Selenomonadaceae bacterium
CAAATACTATAATGAATCCGTTGCCTCGGGGAAAGACCCGTTCGCCAATCCGTAGGATTTCCTTCCAGTCTCTGTCGGAAAATTTTCAAAAAGAAAAGTAAAAAAATTGTTACGGAGAAGGAATCGATTCTGCAATGGCGAATAATAGACAACAAGGGAAACCAAAAAGAAGGCTTGAGGATAACCGGAGGGGAGCCGCTTCGGGGGCAACGGCGATGCTCCCTCCGTGTGAGTTGTTCTTGCTTATGTTCCCATCGGTCTTATTTATGGAAAGGGGAGTTCTTTTATGGAAATGCTTTTAGGACTGATTATCCTGCTCGCATGCCTGGTTATCGGTGTGCGGCACGGCGGCCTCGGCCTTCCGGTGGTCAGCGGTGTCGGCCTGGTGATTTTCGTATTCGTGTTTGGGTATAAGCCCGGCAAACCGCCGATTGATGTTATGCTCACGATTATCTCGGTCGTCACCTGCGCAGGCTACCTGCAGACGGCCGGCGGCCTTTCGGTCATGCTGCACTACGCGGAGAAATTCCTGCGCAGCAACCCGAAGCGCATCACGATCTACGCGCCAATCACGACCTGGCTGCTGACCATCCTCTGCGGCACCGGCCATGTCGTCTACACGATGTTCCCGATTATCTATGATATCGCCATCCACGAGAACATCCGTCCGGAGCGCCCGATGGCCGTTGCCTCGGTTGCCTCCCAGATGGGTATCTCGGCATCTCCGGTATCGGTTGCCCTCGTCTCGATGGCCGGCTTCATCTCGGCTGCAGGCCTTCCGTTTACGGTCCTGAACCTGCTTTCGGTATCCATTCCGGCAACGTTCTGCGGCGTCATCCTGGCTGCTACCTGGAGCTATCGTCGCGGCAAGGATCTCGCGGATGATCCGGTGTTCCAGGAATACATCA
This sequence comes from Selenomonadaceae bacterium, assembly GCA_036733925.1. GTDB lineage: Bacteria > Bacillota > Negativicutes > Selenomonadales > Selenomonadaceae > UBA2897. The sequence goes on from DAIMZO010000032.1 coordinate 909, forward strand.
AGGATCCAGCTCATTATGAGGAAGTCTACGGTGCGCAGGAAGGCGCAACGGCAGAGCAGAAGGCGATGCCGTCGAGCTGGTACCGCTCCATGTGGATCTTCTTCGCCGGCATCATCATCATCGCCGCACTCGGCAATATGCCGCAGCTGCTGCCGCACTTCCCAGATGCAAAAGGTGCGATGAAGGCAATCTCGATGACGACGGTCATCCAGATGGTCATGCTCTGCATCGCGGCCGTCATGCTCTTCACCTGCAAAATGCGGGCAAAGGATGTCGGCAACAGCCAGGTATTCCGTGCCGGCCTCGTCGCGGTCGTATCCGTTTACGGCGTCGCCTGGATGGCAGATACGTATTTCTCCAACCACATGGCGTTCATCAAGCAGGAGCTCGGCGCGCTCGTCGTTGCGTATCCTTGGACCTATGCACTGGCACTGTTCCTGACGTCGAAACTCGTGAACTCGCAGGCGGCAGCTGTCTCAATCATCGTACCGCTCGCCATCAGCATCGGCGTAGATCCGGTCATCATCGTATCGTTCATCTCCGCCTGCTACGGTTACTTCTTCCTGCCGACCTATCCTTCGGATTTGGCCTGCATTTCGTTTGACCGTTCGGGCACGACGCGAATCGGTAAATACGTCCTCAATCACAGCTTCATGATTCCGGGACTTATCGGCGTGTTCACAGGCTGCTGCGTTGGCTATGTCATCGCGCATATCCTGTACTGATTTCAGATTTACATGAATTGAATAGCAAGGGGTGGCGTTGTCGTCATCCCTTGTTTTCACAAGGGAACATTAGGAGAAAGAAGAATGAGGGAATATACCTTTCATTATGGTCATGGCACAAAGTCCTTTTCAATCGATGAGTCGCGTGTCATCAAGGAAGTCGATATGCCGGCGGTGAAGCCGCTGACCGATATCCGCAAGGCTGTGCTCGACGCAATCTATCACCCGATTGGGCAGAAGCCCATCGACCAGATTGTGAAGCCGGGCGATACGATCACGTTCATCTGCAACGACCCGACGCGCGTGGCGAACAGCCACGACTTCATGCCGATCCTCGTCGAGGAGATGAACCGGCTCGGCGTACCGGATGAGAATATGCAGATCGTATTCGCGCTCGGCGCGCACCGCCTGATGACTGAGGAAGAGATGCGCGAGGGCGTCGGTGAGGAAGTCGCAAAGCGGCTCAGAATGTATAACAGCGACGCGCGCGTGCCGTCGGATTTCGAATATTTTGGGACGACGAGCCGCTTTACGCCGGTTCTGATCAACAAGCATATCTGCCACAGTGACCACGTGTTCCTGACCGGCACCATCGTGCATCATTATTTCAGCGGTTACGGCGGCGGGCGCAAGGCCGTGCTGCCTGGCTGTGCGGCGCTTGAGACCATACGCCACAACCACAGCTTCATGATGAATCCGCGCGCAGGGCTCGGCAAGACGACGGGAAACCCGGTCTATGAAGACCAGATGGAGGGAGTCGGCCTCTGGGCGAAGGGCCGCTCGGTCATCCTGTTCAATGCAATCCTCGACGCGAATCACCGCTTCCTGCGGATTTTCGCTGGCGATTATGTCAAGGCGCATCAGGAGGCCTGCAAGTTCGTCGATGAGGTCTACGGCGTGCCGATTTCCGAGCAGGCGGACATCACGATTGCGAGCTGCGGCGGGTATCCGAAGGATATCAATGTTTATCAGATGCAGAAGACGATGGACAATGCCGTGCTCGCGACAAAGCAGGGCGGTGTCGTCATCCTGCTCGCGGAATGCGAGGAGGGGAGCGGCAACAAAGTGCTTGAGGACACCTGCCGTGAGCTCAAGACCGCGGATGCCATCGAAGCGAAACTGCGCGAGCGTTTCCTGATCGGCGCGAATAAGGCCTATGCCGTCACGCGCCTCACGAAGAAGGCGCATTTCATCCTCGTGACCGGGCTTGACCGGAAACTCGCGAAAGAAATGCTGTTCGACGGCGCCGTGGATACGGTTGAGGAGGCGCTGGAACTCGCCAAGCAATATGTCGGCGAGAATCCAAGCTATATGCTGATGCCAACCGGCAGCCTGACCGTCCCACTCCTGCGGGAGAACTGATTCGGACTGTCCGGAAACGGGATATGCAAAAAAGCCATCGGATTTCTTTCGATGGCTTTTCGCATATCCTGAAGCGGGATTCCATTTTTCGGAATTCTGCCCGAACTCAGATCATTGGGGATGTCCGCTTTTCCGCATCCGTTTTCTGCTCTTTGCGTTCGCGGAGGATTTCCCGGCAGAAATCCATGAAGGACTGGGCGGCCTTTGAGATATAGCGGTCCTTCTTCCACGAGAGGCCGACGTTGACGGGTTCGAAATCAGCAAGCGGGATGGCCTTGAGGCCCGGCGTGTCCTGCGCGACGATATCGAGCAGGAAGCATACGCCAACGCCATTCGCGGCGAGACCTTTCAGCGTGTTGACCTGATTGGATTCCAATACGATGTTCGGCGTTATCGCCTCATCCTTCATTTTTGCGAGAACCGCCTCGCGGATGAAGGATCCTTCCTTTAATAAGACGATATTGGATTCAGCGATATCCTGCAGGGTCAGGATGTCTTTCTGCGCCAGCTCGCTGTCCTCGGGTACGCAGCAGACGATGTGGTTCTGCGACATCGGCAGATCCTGCAGGGACTTCGGTGTCTTCGACAGGATGATGATGCCGAAATCGAGCTCATCGCGCTCGAGCTGCTCGCGGATGGCCATAGAGCCTTCTTCGTGCAGATGGATATCGAGATGGGAATATTTCTTCTGAAAGCTCGAGAAGATTTTCGGGAACAGATAGGCGCCAATCATCGGCGGGATACCGATTTTTATCGTGCCTTTCTGGAGCTGCTTATAGTCGTTTACCTCGAGTACAGCGTCCTGGATATTGCGCAGGGCGAGGTCGACCCGGTTCAGGAAAACCGCACCCTCCGTCGTCAGGGCTAACTGCTTCTGGCTACGGTCAAAGAGCGTGATACCGAGCTCGGCTTCGAGCTTCTTGATCGCGACCGTGATATTCGGCTGAGATACACGCAGCCGTTCCGCCGCACGCGTGATATTCCGGAGCCGCGCCGCCATCTGAAAATACTCGAGTTGTCGTAGTTCCATGCTATCGCTTCCTTCGTGTGAAATCAGATAAAGGGAATAAATTTACTTTATCCATACCCCATTATACCATATTTCTGGACAATGTATGATAAAATAAGTAAAATTTATGCAGAACTTTCTTTGAGAGAATTTTTAGGAGGATTTTCCCGTTATGGTAGGAAAAATCTCTTTGACAACGAATAGAATATAGTGTAGAACTATAGATGTATTCGTGTGCCCAAAAAATTGGCATGGGGCGTACGAGGGAAGGGAAGAATCTATACACTGGATGTTCGCCTAAGGATTAAGGGGGAAATGAATTTTGGAAAAGTCGACAATCATCGGTCTGGTCCTTGGATTCATCTCGATTTTCGTCGGGATGATCCTGAAGGGCGCGCCGATTTCTGCCATGAATAACCCGGCGGCGTTTCTGATCATCATCGGCGGTACGTTTTCCTGCCTGTTCACAGGATTCCGGCTGGATCAGCTGAAGAAGCTGCCGGGACTGATCAAGATGACGTTTTTCCGGCCGGCGCGGCACGATAAGAAGGATCTGCTGAACCTCTTCGTCGAGCTCTCGCAGATTGCACGCCGCGAAGGCCTGCTCGCGCTCGAGAGCCGCGCACAGGAAATCAATGACCCCTTTTTCCGCACGGGACTTGGCATGATTATTGACGGCATGGATCCGGAGTTTGTCGGGGACGTCCTCGACGCGGAACTCTCGACGATGCAGGAACGCCATGCGGAATACCGCTCCATCTTCACGCAGGCTGGTACCTATGCCCCGACCCTCGGTGTCTTGGGCGCCGTCGTCGGCCTGATTGCGGCACTCGGCAACCTGAATGATATCAACAAGCTCGGTCACGCCGTCGCCTCGGCATTCGTCGCGACCATCCTCGGTATTTTCACCGCATACGTCCTGTGGCTGCCGCTCGCAAATAAGCTGAAGCTGATCTCTGAGGCAGAGGTCAGCGAGAAGCGCATGATCATCGAGGGCATCCTGTCGCTGCAGGCCGGCGATCCGCCAGCGGCCATCAAGGCGAAGCTCATGGTCTTCATCCCGCAGAATCAGCGCGAAGATTTAGGGGAGTGAGAATATGGCAAGAAAGAAGAGGAAGGTCAAGAAAGAAGAGGAAATGAACGAAGCCTGGCTTCTGCCTTATTCTGACCTGATGACCCTGCTTCTGGCGCTTTTCATTTCCCTGTTTGCGATTTCACAGACCGACCAGAAAAAGGTCTCGCAGCTGGCACAGGCTTTCTCCGCCGCGTTCAATATGGGCGGACCGTCGTTTTTCAACAACGCCGGTCCGAATGCCGGACGCCGCGCGGAGATGATGTCGACGGAGGATAAAGGAAATGCGGCCTACATCGCGGAGAACCAGAAGCTGCAGGAAGTGCAGAAGCAGATGGAGGACTATATTGAGCAGAACGGCCTGCAGGATCAGATTTCGACGCAGATGTCGGAGAACGGCCTGATGGTCAGCATCCGCGAGAAAGCGCTTTTCCAATCGGGTTCGGCGGAACTCACGCCACAGGCACAGGACATTGCCAGCGTTGTTGCGAACCTGCTCGCGTCTATCAATGAGCAGGTCGTCATTTCCGGGCATACGGATAATATGCCGATTCATAACGCGCAGTATCCGACGAACTGGGATCTCAGCGCTGCGCGTGCGCTGAATGTCATGAAGTATCTCCTGAGCATCAGCAATATGGATCCGCAGCGCTTTTCGGCAGTCGGCTACGGAGAATATCGTCCGGTCGCGGATAACAGTACGGAAGAGGGACGTACGAAAAACCGCCGCGTGGAGATCCTCATCGCGCGCAGTTATCGTTATCAGGCGAATAGCGGCGATAGCAGCGGTGGGAACAGCACATCCTCTGCGGACAGCGCGATCCAGGGGACGACGATGCAGGGCAGCATGACGCGGATTCAGCAGCCGAAACAGCTGGAGCCGCCGGCGAAGCCGTTGCAGACGCATTGAGGATTGGAACTATGCCGGCGAATGCCGGCTTCTTTATATTTCCTGAGATGAATGCATCAGAAGGAAAGGCGGGAAGTCTTTTGATCCTTGGTATCGGGACGGATATCCTTGAGACGCGGCGCATCCGCGAGGCCATCAAGAATCCGCATTTTGTTTCGCGCGTCTATACGCCGGCTGAGCAGGCATACTGCGACAGTCGCGGCGCACAGCGCGCGCAGAGCTATGCGGCGCGTTTTGCCGGGAAGGAGGCGGTGCTGAAAGCCTTCGGCACCGGCCTGCGCGATGGGAAGCTTGCTGAGATCGAGATCCTTCCCGATGCGCTCGGCTGCCCACGAGTGAAGCTGTATGGATATTTTGCGCGGTCAGCGGCGCAGAAGGGCGTGCGTATGGTTCATATTTCCCTGAGCCATACGAAAGAATATGTTACGGCGCAATGCGTGATGGAGGGGAAAGAGCAATGAAAGTCGGAATGAGAGACGATATGCATCGGATGGATGAAGCAGCAGAAAGCGTATACGGCCTGTCGACCACGGTGCTCATGGAGAATGCGGGCCGCAAGACCGCGGAGGCGATGGCCGATATGCTCGGCGGTCTTGCAGGCCGGACGGTCTGCGTGCTCGCCGGCAGCGGCAATAACGGCGGCGACGCGTTTTCGGCGGTTCGCCATATGGCTGGAGAAGGCGCGCATGTCCGCGCCTTTCTCGCCGGTAACCCCGCGCATTTCGGGGAGGCGGCCGCTTCGATGTATCGCTGCGTCTTGCGGATGGGCATAGAGGTGCATCCGCTCGACGGAGACCGTGACTGGAATCGGCTGCAGCTCGCGATGCGATTTTCTGATGGCATTGTCGACGGGATCCTCGGGACGGGATTCCGCGGGGAACTGCGGAAAAAGACCCTGCGCCTGATCGAGCTCGTCAACGCGGCTGAGCGGCCGGTCCTCTCCATCGATATCCCGAGCGGTGTCGAGGCGGATACGGGCCGCGTGTCGACGGTTGCAATCCATGCTGTGCGCACGCTGACGCTTGCGCTGCCGAAACCTGGCTTGCTCCTGAGCCCCGGCGGAGACTGCACCGGTGAGGTGGACGTCGACCGTATCGGCATGCCTCTGCCGCTCCTTGAAGATGCAGGAATCCATCAGGGGCTTCTGAATGCGGACATGGCGCGCACGTTGCTCCCGCCGCGCCCGCGCAGCGCACATAAGGGCAGCTGCGGCCGGATCCTCGTCGTTGCCGGCTCGCGCGGCATGATGGGGGCGGCGACGCTTGCCTCGCGCGCGGCCTTGCGCACGGGGGCCGGTATCGTGACCCTCGCGGTGCCGGAGAGCCTGCACGATGTCATGGAGGGAAAGCTCACCGAGGTCATGACGGTACCGCTGCCTGAGAGCGCATCCGGAACGATTTCGGGAGATGAGGCGCTCGAAAAGCTGCTGCAGCTTGAGCAGAACTGCGATGCGGCATTGGTTGGCCCCGGCCTTGGCCGTTCCTATGAGACCGGGGAGCTCGTGCGGGCCTTCCTGAAGCGGGCGAAGCACCCGGTCGTCCTGGACGCCGATGGCATCTATGCGTTTACCGGTCAGACGGATGCGCTCGCCGCATGCGGGAATGTGCCGATTTTGACGCCGCATCTCGGGGAGATGGCTCGCCTGCTCGGCATCAAGGTCGAGGAATTGCGCGAGGATCTGATCGGTATCACGCGCGATGCGGCAAAAGAGTATCAGGCGGTCTTTGTCCTCAAAAGTGAGTCCACGATTGTTGTCTATCCGGATGGCGATGCATATTTCACGACGACCGGGAACCCCGGCATGGCGACGGCAGGATGCGGGGACGTGCTCGCCGGCACGATTGCCGGGCTCATGAAGCAGACCGAGGCGGCGGCCGCACCGCTTCTCGGCGTATGGCTGCATGGCAAAGCCGGCGACCTCGCCTACGCGGAACTTGGGGACGGCTTGATCGCCTCGGATGTCCTTGGCAATCTGCCAGCTGCCAGGAAGACATTATTGGACTGAAAGAAATATACATACAGTCGAAATAAATATACATACACAAGGAACAAAGTGTAAAATTTTTTCGATTGTATACAAAAAGACACAAAATCCTATTGACTTCTGTATACATAGGGACTAAAATGTAGACACTGATTCGTTCAGAGGAAAGGGAGTAGTTACTATGGCAAAAGTGGATTTGGATTGGGACAACCTCGGGTTTGCCTACCAGCCGATTTCCAAACGTTTTGTGGCGAATTACAAGGATGGAAAATGGGATGAAGGCGGCCTTTCGGATAATCCGACGATCGAGGTCAATGAGTGCGCCGGCATCATGCAGTACTGCCAGCAGGTCTTTGAGGGCCTGAAGGCGTACAAGACGGAAGACGGCCGCGTCGTGACGTTCCGCCCGGATCAGAACGCGAAGCGCATGTTCAATTCCGCAAAGCGCATCGAGATGCCGCCTGTACCGGAAGAGATGTTCATGCGTGCCGTCGATGAAGTCGTTTCCGCGAACAAGGATTGGATTCCGCCTTTTGAGTCCGGCGGTGCGCTTTACCTCCGCCCGTACCTCTTCGCTACCGGCGAGGTCATCGGTGTCAAGCCGGCAGATGAGTATCAGTTCCGTCTTTTCGGTACGCCGGTCGGCAACTATTTCAAGAACGGCGTGAAGCCGATTTCCATCTGCGTTTCCGACTTTGACCGCGCTGCCCCGCGCGGCACGGGCAACATTAAGGCCGGTCTGAACTACGCGATGAGTCTGTATCCGTACATCCTCGCACACGAGAAGGGCTTCGACGAGAACATGTTCCTCGACCCGGCTACGCGCACCTATGTTGAGGAGACTGGTGGCGCGAACTTCCTGTTCGTCACGAAGGACAATACAATCGTAACGCCGAAATCGGATTCAATCCTGCCGTCCATCACGCGCCGTTCGCTCGTCACGATTGCTGAGCATCTCGGCTACAAGGTCGAGACGCGTCCGGTCAAGTTCGATGAGGTCAAGGAGTTTGCAGAGGCTGGCCTCTGCGGCACCGCTGCTGTCATCTGTCCGGTCGGCCGCGTCACGAGAGGTGACGAGGTCATCAACATCCCGAGCGGCATGAAGGAAATGGGCCCTGTCCTCACGAAGCTCTACAACACGCTGCGCGGCATCCAGCTCTGCAAGATTGATGCGCCAGAGGCTGGCTGGGTTCATGAAGTGAAGTAATTTCTGCCATCCATGGTTTTATGGGAAAACGAGCCTGTTTTGAAAAACAGGCCCGTTTTTTTGTATTTCACAAGGATTTCAGCCTGTCAGGATAGAATAAAAATATTATCATGTTTTATGTCACTTTATCGATGATTCGTTGGGAGTTTTGACCATGCCCATTGATTTCAAGATGCCGGTGCAGTTCCATGGCATTTTCTCGACTATCGGTTTTTTCGATGTCGTGGATATCCTGATCGTTGCAATCATTCTTTACAAGGTCTATGAGCTTCTGCAGGATACGCGTGCGATTACGCTCGTGAAGGGGATCCTCGTGCTGCTCGGCGTGACGATGGCGTCGAGCCTGCTCGAGCTGCACGCGATTTCCTGGCTGCTGCAGCATGTCGTGACGCTGCTTTTCGTCGCGCTGCCGATTGTATTCCAGCCAGAACTGCGCCGCGCGCTCGAACATCTCGGCCAGGGGAAATTTCTCGGTGCGTCGGGCCTTTTGAACGATGCCGAGGCGCAGTCGGTCGTCCATGAGCTCGCACGTGCGGTCAAGCAGCTTTCCAAGACGAAAACGGGCGCGCTTCTCGTCATCGAGCGGGATATGGGGCTCAACGATATCAGCGCGACGGGAATCCAGATCGACGCGCTGATCACGGCGGAGTTCCTGCTGAACGTGTTCATCCCGAATACGCCATTGCACGATGGCGCAGCGATTATCCGCGGCAACCGCCTGATCGCTGCCGGCTGCCTGCTGCCGCTCACGGAGAATCGAAGCCTTTCCACGGAGCTCGGCACCCGCCACCGCGCGGCCATCGGGCTTTCGGAGCAATGCGATGCGCTGATCGTCGTGGTCAGTGAGGAAACGGGAACGATATCGGTCGCGGAGAACGGGCATATCATGCGGCATCTCGACATCGAGACGCTGAAGGCTGTGCTGCAGCCTGCCTTTGCGCCGCCGCAGCATGGAATCCGCGACTTTGTACGGAACTGGAGGCAGAAAAAATGATGAAACGCCTTCGCCAGATTATCCAGCACAACCTGCTGGCGAAAATCGTCGCTTTGCTCATCGCGGTGATTTTGTGGGGCTATGTCATGAACGACCAGAATCCGTCGACTGAGGCGAGCTATACGGTACAGGTATCGATGCTCAACGCGCCGGACGGCTATCAGGTCACGCAGGATCGTGACACGGTACGCATCAAGGTGCGCGCCGCGCGTTCCCTGTTCGTATCCGCAGATGAAAGCGACTTCAAGGCCTATGTAGATCTGAGCAAGGCCGAGGAGGGCACGCACGCGATGAAGGTCAAAGTCGATATGCCGCCGGGCTTTGAACTCGTCGAAGCCCGGCCGGAAACCGTCGATGTGACGCTCGATAAGATCACGCAGAAGAAGATGAAGGCGGAGCTCATCATCACCGGTGCTGCGGCACCCGGCACGACCGTCGCGCACGTGACGCAGTCGGTCGGCTATGTCACGCTCGAGGGCCCGTCCTCCGCGCTCGATGAAGTCACGCGTGTCATCGGCTACGTCGGACTCAGCGGCAACAGCGAGGACTTCTCGCTGCAGGTTCCGCTCACGGCCATCAACGCGGATGGCCGCGAGGTGCAGGGCGTCAAGGTTACGCCGGGCAACACGAACGTGTCAATCCAGCTCGCGCGCGGCTTGACGAAGAAGGTCGTGAAGGTGGATCCGGTGATCGGCACGGATCTCGCCTCGGGGTATGAGTTCGTCGGCGCGCGTCCAGACCCGGCGAAGATCGAGATTGCCGGCGACGAGAAGACCATTGCGAATATCCAGTCCATCCGGACAGAGACGATTTCCCTTGCGGATTTCACGCAATCGGGCGAAAAGACCGTGCAGCTTGACCTGCCAGAGGGCGTACTTGTGACGAATAAGGAAATCAAGGTTCGGATCGAGATCCGGAAGAAAGACAAGGAGTGAAAGATTGCTTCGCATTCATCAATTTGCCATTCCTTTTGATGAGGAACGGCCACTCGAGATACTCGCGGCAGAGCGGCTTTCTGTGCCGGTAGAGCAGGTCGCAGCGGTGCGGATCGTCCGTAAAGCCGTGGACGCCAGACGGTATCATGGCGCACCGATACTCTTCGTCTACGATCTGGACGTTTTGCTGAAAATCCCCGAGAAGAAGATTTTATCGAAGCTGCGGCGAGATAAGAAAGTGACGAAAGCACCGGCGGAAGAGAAATTGCGCCTTCCGGAGTGTCCGCTGCCGCAGGGCGAGAAAAGGCCGGTCGTTGTCGGCTTCGGCCCGGCCGGCATGTTCGCCACACTGACGCTTGCTCGGGCTGGCTGTCAGCCAATCGTGCTCGAGCGCGGCGAGGACGTGGATACGCGGCATCAGAAAATCCACGCGTTCTGGCATGGCGGGAGCCTTGACCCGGAATCCAATGTGCAGTTCGGGGAGGGCGGTGCCGGAACGTTTTCCGATGGCAAGCTGACAGCCCGCCACGGAGATCCGCTGATGCGCGAAGTGCTCGAGGCCTTCGTGCAGGCCGGTGCCCCGGAGGAGATCCGATACCTGCGGAAGCCGCATATCGGCACGGATCTGCTGCGGGGCATCGTCAAGAATATCCGCAAGGAAATCCAGCGGCTCGGCGGAGAGGTGCATTTTTCTGCGAAAGCGACGGATCTTGAGATCGATGGCTCCGGCGTCTCGGCAGTCCTCGTGAATGGGGAACAGCGCATGGAGACCAATGCCGTTTTTCTCGGCATCGGGCATTCGGCGCGCGATACCTACCGCATGCTTTACGGAAAGGGCATTGCGATGGAGGCGAAAGCCTTCGCGATGGGCGTGCGGATCGAGCACCCGCAGGAGTGGATCGACCGTCGGCAGTACGGCGAGGACGCCGGGAACCCGCAGCTTCCTGTCGCGGATTACGCGCTGACTTATCAAGATCCGGTGACGCGGCGCGGCGCCTATACGTTCTGCATGTGCCCGGGCGGGCAGGTTGTCGCTGCAGCGTCGGAAAAAGGCGGGGTTGTCACGAACGGCATGAGCAACTACCATCGGGACTCCGGCATCGCGAACAGCGCGGTTCTCGTTCAGGTGCGGCCGGAGGATTACCGGGAGTATGGCGATGTACTCGGCGGCATGGTGCTGCAGGAAAAGCTCGAGCATCTGGCCTTTGCCATCGGCGGCGGGGACTACCGCGCACCTGCGCAGACGGTCGGCGATTTCCTGCAGGGCCGCAGCGGCTCGACAGAGTTCCTGCTGAAGCCGACTTATGAGCCCGGCGTCCGGGCGGTGGATCTCCACGAATGCCTGCCGAAATACATCACGGATACCCTCGCGGGTGCCTTGCCTTCCTTTGACCATAAGATACCGGGATTCGCGGATCCCGGTGTCGTCATGACGGGTGTAGAGTCTCGTTCGTCTGCGCCGTGCCGGATCTTGCGCAGCCGCGAGACGATGGAGGCTGCGCGGACGCCGGGCCTTTACCCGATGGGGGAGGGCGCCGGCTACGCCGGCGGCATCATGAGCGCTGCGGTCGATGGCATCAAGGCGGCCCTTGTCTGGCTTGGTACCCGGAATCCGGATTTTGACAAAAAGACGGAAAAAAGCTAAGATAGTAGCGTTGTATTCGGCAAAATCCTGAATCATATATCCTTGCATTGAAGGTAGTTTTGAGAGCAATTAGGAGGATCTTTTCATGGCTAGATTGTTTGGAACGGATGGCGTACGCGGTGAGGCCAATGTCACGTTGATGCCGGAGATGGCGTATCGCCTCGGCCGCGCGGCGACCCTGTATTTCGGAAAGGAATCGGAGGAGCAGCCGCTGATCCTCATCGGACGCGACACGCGCATTTCCGGTGAGATGTTTGAGGCGGCGCTGACGGCCGGCATCTGCTCGGCTGGCGGCCGCGCGATGATTGCCGGGGTCATCCCGACGCCGGCGATTGCCTATCTCGCACGCAAGCACCATGCGAAGGCCGGCATCGTGATTTCGGCTTCGCATAACCCGTTCTACGATAACGGCATCAAGTTCTTTGGCGGCGACGGCTACAAACTGCCGGACGCGGTGGAGGATGAGCTCGAAGCCATTGTGCACCAGCTTGAGAATGACGATAACCTCGCCCGCCCGAGCAAGGAGAAGATCGGCCATATCGAATACCGCACGGATCTGCTCAACCAGTATATCGAGTTCGTGCTCTCGACCTGCCATGAGCGCTTTGATGGCATCAAGATCGTGCTCGACTGCGCGAACGGCGCATCCTATCAGGTCATGCCGCGCGTCCTGCGCGAGCTCGGCGCGAAGGTCAAGGTCATCCATGCGCTGCCGAACGGCACGAACATCAACGACGGCTGTGGCTCGACGCATCTCGAGTCCCTGCAGAAAGCCGTCCTCGAGAATCATGCGGATTTCGGCATCGCGCACGACGGCGACGCGGATCGCTGCCTCTGCGTCGATGAGAAAGGGCAGGTCATCGATGGCGACCATATCCTCGTGCTCTGCGCGACGGATATGATGCGCGAGGGCAAGCTGCCGTACAATACGGTGGTTACGACGGTCATGGCGAACATCGGCTTCCATCAGGCCATCAAGAAGGCCGGCGGCCGCGCCGAGATCACGAAGGTCGGTGACCGCTACGTTCTCGAGAATATGCTCAAGAATGGCTATAAGCTCGGGGGCGAGCAGTCCGGCCATATCATCTTCACGGATTACAGCACGACGGGTGACGGTCCGATTACGGCATTGCAGGTTCTGTCCTCGCTGAAGCGCAGCGGCCGCAAGGCGTCGGAACTCACAGCACTCATGACGACGTATCCGCAGCTTCTCGTCAACGTCAAGGTTGCGAGCAAAGAGGGCTGGGAAGAGAATATGAAGATCCAGGCAACCATCGAGGCCGGGGACAAGGAGCTCGGCGAGAACGGCCGCATCCTCGTCCGCCCATCCGGCACGGAGCCGCTGATCCGCGTGATGGCCGAGGGCCCGGATCAGAAGCAGCTCGATACAATCTGCCATCGCATTGCCGATGTCGTAAAGGAGGAACAGGGCTGATGCAGGCTTTGGTCTTTGCCAGTTATGGCACGGCAGATGAAGACGTCCGCAAGCGTTCGCTCGACCCGGCCGCGGAGGATTTCCGCTTTGAGTTCCCGAAAGTAAAGGTATCCCAGGTGTTCCTGTCGCAGCATATCCGTGAGAAGCTCGAGGCAAAGGGAGGAGTTGCACCGGATCTGCCGACGATGCTCACGATGCTGAAAATGGACGACATCTCCGAAGTCTATGTTCAGCCGGGCCTCATCGCATCCGGTGAGATCTATGAGAAGGAGCTCAAGGAAGCGGCGAAAGCATTTTCGGATTCTTTTGACCGGCTCCGGGTCGGCGAGCCGCTGATTGCGAGCAAGAAGGACGCGCGAAACTTTTTCGTGTCGCTCCTGTCGGATCTGCATGTGCCGCCCCATACGCAGCTTGTCCTCGTCGGGCATGGCTCTGCGCAGCATGCAAGCTCTGCGTATGAGAAACTCCAGGCGCAGGCCGACGAAGCGGGACTCCCGCTGCATATCGGCGTATTCGCGGAAGGCGATACGCCGGGACAGAGGGAAGTTCTCGCGCGTCTCAGCAAGGCGGGGGATGCTTCGGTGCTTCTCGCACCGCTTCTCCTGACGAGCGGCTATCATGCCAGAACGGATATCTTCGGCGATGGGGAAACATCGTGGAAGATCGTCCTGGAACAGGCAGGCTATGCCGTGACCTGTGACCGCCGCGGCCTCGGCGAGTATCCGCTCATCCGCAAGATGTTCGTCGATAAGGCAAGGGCGCTGATGTGAGCCGGTATGTCCCGAATCGTTTCAGGCCGTCCCGCAATGGAATATAGAATTAGCAATATAGCCGTTAAAGATTTACATCGGAAATGACGATATAAAGAGGAGAGAGGGTCCTGAACATTTCCGAAAGGCAGGGAAGTAGAAATGATGATCAACGACTTTGTAAGGTCGCAGAGCATCCTCAATATACTGAATCAGCATTCTATCAACGCCGCGAAACATTTAGGACATATCGCTTCGGGGCTGCGGATCCAGTCTGTTGTGGATGACCCGGCAGGGTGGGCAATCGGACAGCGCATGGATGTGCAGATCCGCGGCCTTCAGGCGGCAAGCAGCAACGCGCAGAATGGGAAAAGCATGCTGAAGGTGGCGGATGGCGGCATCACGTCCACCATCGACATCCTCAAAACATTGAAGGAAAAGGCCATTGAGGCAGCCAGCGATACCGCGACGACGCAGGATCGGCAGACCATCCAGAAACTGTTCAATCAGTACGCCGACCAGATTGACGATAACGCGCTGATTACCTATAATGGGAAATATCTGCTCGATGGTTCCCACGATGGGGCGACGGAACTCACGCAGCAGGCATTCACAAACGAGAGCCTCGCTGCGGATACGAAGCTGGATACGAAGCTGACAGATCTGGCACGCCGGGACGGTTCCAGCCTGAACATCCTGTCAAGTGACCGCGTGGCGATTTCCTATGTGAAGGATGGAAAGACCTACTCGAAGGAATACGATGCTGCAGGTACGACCTTGCAGGACATTTTCAAGCAGATGAACAGCATCAACGGGGAAGTCTTTGATGTCGACGATATGAGCACGACATCGACCATCGGCAAGGGGACGCATGGGGAAACCGTGACGACCGCTGATGATGAGAACGGCATTTCCGTCAAGGCAAAACAGGCGGGAACGGATGGCAGCATCTCGGGCTTCACTATCGGCATCATGGACAGCCAGGGCAACATGAAGAAATCCGTCAATACGGCGCTGGACGATTTCTCTGAAACCATTCAGGCAAAAGATGAGCGCAGCGATCAGGCGCTGACCATCCAGACCGGAGTGAAGGCAAACCAGAATATCCGCATGGATCTGGGGGATATCCGTTCGACCGCTCTGGGGCTCCGCAGCAAAGACGGCACCGTCATCGATGTGACGACGCAGAAAGGCGCCAATGCGGCGATGGATGTGCTGGACAAAGCGCTGAACCGCGTGCTCGACCAGTCGACGACGGTCGGTGCGCTGTCCTCGCGCATGGATTACACCATCAGCAACCTTACCGTGCAGAGCGAGAATCTGCTCGACGCGCAGTCGACGCTGCTCGATGCGGATATGGCGAGCGAGATCCTTTCGTATACCAAAGAAAACGTACTGGCGCAGGCGGCCATGGCGATGCTGGCACAGAACAACAAGAATGCCAGCTGGTTCCTGAGCCTTTTGGGAGCCTGACGCGCAGTATTGCATGTTTTGAGCAGGCTGTTCAGCCTGCTTTTTTCGATATTAGGAGAGATATAGTGATGCAGAAAAAAGAAGCCGGAGAAATCTCGACGCTGCAATGGTTCCGGGCCTACCGTTCAAATTTCTGCCTCTTCCCTTGCTGGCTCTGCATTCGCTTGGCTCTTGACTGCCGTTTTCAAGGATGGTCGTCCATCCTTGTCTCTCTCTCCGCTGACACCTTCCCGCCTAGAAGGGTTTCGAGTCTGCTTTCGAGGATTTCCACGGGCTTTTCCTGCATCTCTAGCCGATTATTTACGTAATAGGTCAATGTCGTTTCGTAATCGGTATGCCCTGCGCGTGCCATGATGTCGGTCGGCATGACCTCGGATTCTGCCAGCATCGTGAGGCAGGTGTGGCGGAGGGTATGGAAGTTGAAGCCGTGGATCCCATGCTTCCGAATCTTGCTGCATACGTAGGAGAAACTTTCTTGGCAGAGGTGCCTGCTGTTCGGATGCGTGCAGATAAAATCGACGCGCGTGCCTTGCACCTTATGCGCTCCGTATTGCGCAGTCGCTCGGCACGACGTCATGCTCACGCACGCCATCGCACGTGCAGGGCAGTCGCTTGCTGCGGCCATGCCAGCCAAGGAGAAACCATATATGCTCCTTTCCGCATCGGAAGTTGCGGAAACGCTCCAGATCGGCAAGAATGCCGTCTATTCCCTCATCCAGAAGGGCGTGCTCCCCGGTATGAAGATAAACGGCCAGTTCAAGGTGCGCCGCCGCGCCCTTGAGGCGTGGATGGCATCGCTTGACGGCATGGATCTCACGGATCCCCAGCATCCTGTGCCTATCCTGCACGCGGCGATTTAGACCGAGAAGCGGAGCTCCCAATCCATCAGCTCTTCTACCGTTTTCCTGCCGCGCTTGTCGAGCTTTGCGTATTTGCGCAGGAAGGCCTGATTCTCTGCCGAGAGCACCGGCTGCGGCTTGCCGTTGAGCAGCTCCAGAAGGGGAACCTGCAAGTAGTCGCTGATGCGGATCAGCGCATCGAGGCGGATAATGCGGTTCCCGTTCTCATACTGGAACCATGTCCCCTGGGAGACACCGGCGGCTTTCGCCAGCACCGCCTGGGAGATGCCTTTTTCGAGGCGGTGCTTCCGGATGTTCTTGCTGAAGGCTTGGCAGAGTTTTTCTGCATGGTCGAGTTCGTTCATTATGATCCCTCATTTCTGTTTGTATCCGAGTAATAATTAAATCACAAAAAATT
>DAIMZO010000033.1:0-17220 GCA_036733925.1 Selenomonadaceae bacterium
AGGACTTGAACCTATGACCTTCGGGTTATGAGCCCGACGAGCTACCGACTGCTCCACCCCGCGATGAGATTTATTTCATCCACGCCGATGCACTCGAACAATCCATATCATCGGCTGACAAGATGTTATTATAGTCACTTTCCGCGCATCTGTCAACCCCTTTCGAAAAAAAATATAGGAGATATGAAAAAGCGGAGGAAATCGCCGCTGCACGCGGAATCTCCTTCGCTTTCCTTCCAATAGTCCGAATCAACATCTGGATTTCCGAAAGACATACCAGCTTATTTCTTTTCTTTCTTCTCTTCCGGCTTCGCATCGCCCTCGTCGAAGAGGTAGCTGTAGCGCGCCTGGAACTCCTCGAGGGTCATGCGATAGGCGTTCGCAAGGCCCGGATCCTCGAGATCTTCTTTCTCAAGGCGCATCATCGAGCCGCGCGCAATCTTGTAGTCGACAGAGTCGATGTTGACTTTGCGGACCTTGGTCTTGCCGGTCGCCGGATCCTTGATCTCCTCGAACGTCATCGGCACGGCCTTGTTGTTCTGGATTGTGATCAATGCGCCGCTGCCGCCCGACATCAGGAACTGCACGGCCGAGTAGCCGAGCGAGTGCGCGTAGTCGATATCGTACGCAATCGGCGTCGTGCAGCGGAGCTCGTAGCCGATCTCCTTATCGATGACGGAGATCTTGATGCCGAGCTTCTTGACCTCGGCGAGCACCGCCTGCTTCAAGATCTCGCCGAAGTCGAGCTCGCTGTAGCGGATATGGCCGTGCTCATCGGTCACGACCGTGCCGAGCTTCTTGAAGTCGTCCGGCGCAATCTTCTCGATGATGCCCTCGGCGATGACCGCGACGCCGTAGTTATGGCCGAACAGGTAGCGCTTGACGATGGCGCCCGTGATGATGTCGACGACCTGCTGCAGGGGGATCTTCTCCTGCGGGAACTCCTCCGGGATGATCGTCAGCGCGGCGCCCGCCGAGCGGCCCATGCCGAGCGCGAGGTGGCCGGCCGTGCGGCCCATCGCAATCGTGAAGTACCAGCGGTTGTTCGTCGTGCGGGCATCCTCCATGAGGTTCTCGATCTCGGTCGTGCCGAACGCACGCGCCGTCTCGAAACCGAAGGTCGGTACGCCGTCCGGCAAAGGCAGATCGTTATCAATCGTCTTCGGCACATGCACGACATTGATTGTGCGGCCCATCTTGCGCGCGTAGTCCGAGACTGCCGCCGAGCTGTAGGCCGTATCATCGCCGCCGATGGTCACGAGGTGCGTGACGCCGAGCTCCGTCAGCGTCTCGACAACCGTGCGCAGGTCGGATTCCTTCTTCGTCGGGTTGAAGCGCGACATCTTCAGGATGCAGCCGCCCGTCAGGTGGATGCGGCTGATGTCCTGCGGCAGCAGCCGCACGTAGTTCTTCTCGCCGCGCGCAATGCGGGAGAAGCCGTCATAGATGCCGAGCACATCCCATCCGTGCCGCGTTGCCTCGCTGACCACCGCCGAAATCACGCTGTTGATGCCAGGTGCCGGGCCGCCGCCGCAGACGATTGCGATTGTCTTCTTGATACCGATCATGGAAAATCCCCCTTACCATCGAATCTGGCGGATTGCCTTGCCGGTTCCCCGCCGCTCATCCTATTTCATACTTGTAGTATTCGCGTTTTGTCGGGATTCTCCTGCTTTCCTCTCTATTTTCTTTTTGTCCGATTTTTCACACGCATTCCCGCTCAGCCGAGAACCACATCGAGCGCCATCATCAATGTGAAGCCGACGGCGAAGCAGACAACGCCGATATCCGTATGCTCGCCCGCGCTCATCTCCGGGATCAGCTCCTCTACAACCACGTAGAGCATCGCACCGGCCGCGAAGGCAAGCAGATATGGCAGCACGGGAACGACGAAGCTCGCGGCAAGGATCGTCAAAAAGCCGCCGATTGGCTCGACGATGCCGGAGAGCACGCCGAGCGCGAACGCGCGGCCCCGGCTTGACCCTGCCGCGCGCAGCGGCATCGAGACGATGGCCCCCTCCGGGAAATTCTGAATCGCGATGCCGATCGACAGCGCGAACGCGCCCCCCAGCGAGATATCCCCGTCCCCCGCGAACCAGCCGGCCAGCACGACGCCGACCGCCATGCCCTCCGGGATATTGTGCAGGGTCACGGCGAGCGCCATCATGATGGTTTTCGACAGCTTGCTTTTCGGACCCTCCGCCTCCTTCGCATAGAGATGCAGATGCGGGATGATATGGTCGAGCGCGAGCAGGAAAACCGTGCCAATCCAGAAGCCGATGACCGCTGGCAGGAACGAAAGGCTGCCGAGCGCCGCGCTCTCCTCCATCGACGGGATCAGGAGGCTCCAGATTGACGCCGCGACCATGACGCCCGCCGCAAAGCCCATCAGAGCCTTCTGCACATGCGTCGAAAGCTCATGCTTCATCACGAATACGCAGGCCGCCCCGAGACTCGTCCCCAAAAACGGGATCAGCAACCCCTCCAGCACTTCTTGACTCAATACAACCGCCTCCTATCTCTTTCCCTTCTGCAGACGCACACTGCCGAACGGATGCCGGATTCCTGCTCAGGATTTCAATTGATTTCCATCATGGAATGCCTGGCCGACGACAGGGCCGATAACGCGGTAGGTCATGGTGGAGATGTCAAAGATGATTGGCTGCAGCTTGCCGTAATCGACTTTGCCATCGGTCAGAACGGATTCATCGGCCTGCTGTGCGACGATCTTGCCGATGAGGATGCCGGTTTCGTCATCGTAGCTCTTCATCTCACATTCGAGCGTCACCGGGAACTCCTCGATAATCGGTGCGTTGACATGAGCGCTCCTATGGACATGGCAGCCGGCCTTCTCGATCTTGTTGACCCTGCGGCCCGTCTCCACGCCGAAATAGTCCGCAATCTCCACGGTGTCCTTCGTCGCAAAGGCTACCGTGAAGGCCTTCGTCTTCTTGACATTGTCCGTCGTCTTGTGCGCCGCGAGGAACAGCGTGATCTCGCCGTAGTCGGACTGCGCGCCCCAAGCCGCATTCATGGCGTTCGGTACGCCATTTTCATCGTACGTGCCGATGATGAAAACACCCTCCGGCGCAATGCACGCCTTCGTCCCAGAAAATTCTTTGCTCATCTTCCTGACTTCCTTTCTACAAATCTACAGATTACCCAAATGAACATGGTGCAGATATGGCTTTGCCACCGTGGCAAGGTTCTCGAGTGTCTCGCGCAGTGTGGCTGGGATCTCGCAAGGATAGCGCGGGAAATAGCGCGTGATATGCAGCGGGATATCCGGGGACAGGGACGCAAGCCAGGCGGCCTCGCGAACCATGTCCTCCGGAGCATCGTTCTTCCCCGGGATGACGAGCGTCGTGACCTCGACCTCGGCACCGGACGCGACGGCCCGCGCAATCGTATGCTTCGCCGTCTCAAGGCTGCCGCCGACCCAGTCGTAGAATTCCTGCGTGAAGCCCTTCAGGTCGATATTCCATGCATCGACGAGCGGCAGAAGCTTTTCGAGCGGCTCCGGCTCGATCTGCCCGTTCGTCACGAGCACAACGTCGAGGCGCCTCTCATGCAGCAGCCGCGCCGTGTCCATCACGTACTCGATGCCGACGAGCGGCTCGTTGTACGTGAACGCCACGCCGAGATTGCCGTGCTCCGCCGCAAGCTGCGCGGCTAGCGCCGTGAGCTCCTCCGGCGAAATATACCGGGTCTGCACGCCCTCCTTCGCACGCGAAATCTCAGCATTCTGGCAGAACGGGCAGAAGAGATTGCACCCGAAGCTCCCGACCGACAGGATGAACCGCCCCGGATGAAAATGCAGCAATGGCTTCTTCTCAATCGGGTCGAGCGCCAATGACGTGATCTGCCCGTAGTTCTTCGAGACAATGCGTCCGCCCTCATTCCACCGCGCCGCGCACGCCCCGGTCTCACCTGTCCCAAGCGCACAGTGCCGCAGGCATAACGTGCAGGTGATTTTCTCACTATCAGACATGACGCGTGGCCTCGAAACGGTAGAGCTGGATTTTTTCGGTGCGGGCGATGTTGCCTTTGCGACGGGCGATGTCGATCTGCTGCTCGACGGTATCGATGCTGTCGAGGTTGGGGAGGAGAAGGCCGCGTTTGCTGCCGCTTTCGACGATAACGCCGTATTTCTTGACGTCGAGTTCGGCCGCGCTGTGGATGGGCTCGGGGCGTGAGAGAACGTCGACATCGTAGACGAGCTTGCCGAGCTCATCTGCCGTAACCGGAGAGAAACGCGGGTCGCGCGTGCCGGCCGCGATTGCGTTCGCGAGGATTTCTTCCGCGAGCGTGCGCTTCGTCGGCAGGATGGTCCCGATGCAGCCGCGCAGCTGCCCGTCTTTCTTCAGCGATACGAACGCGCCCGCCGCCCGCTCGGTGAGTTCTGCAGGCAGGCCGTCCGGTAGCTTCGCATAGCCGTGCGTCTCGACGAAGGTTTCAAGCGAAAGCCGCGCGAGTTTCACGTAAATATCCTCGTGCTCCTTGCGTACCGCCAGCGCCTCACGCTCCTTTGCCTCTGCCTGCTCGCCGAAATTCCGCGCCATGTCCTCGCCTGTCACCGCGAATGTCGCGACGCCGTAGCCGACGCCAAACGGGCCCTCATACGAAAGGAGTTTCGGGACGATGGCCCGCCGGTCGAGCGCACCGGCCATGATCCAGAACGAGCGCAGGCCGCACTCCGCGGCCTTCTCGGCCAAGCTGTACGGCGTCATCAGCAGGTCGAGGAAATCCCCCGATAAGAAATCCCGCTGCATCTGCGCGTCGAACGCCGCGCCCTCCGGGGCAAGCCCGTACGGGCCGTCTTCTTTCAACTTATGCGAGAGATCTCCGCTCGCCACGAACACGACGCGGCGGCCGAGTTCCTCTGCCGTCCGCGCAATCATCTGCCCGAGATGATAATGCGCGCCGCGCGAAAGCCCTGCGAGCCCGATCCGCACAATCGGCCCCGCATAGCCCGCCTCCTGCAGGAAGCGCAGCGGGATCATCGTGCCATGATCGAGTGCCGGCGACTTCTCCCCGAACGTCCCTGCCGGGAAATCCTCCGCCGAGGCAAGCCCCTCGAGATGCTGGACAAACGCCGTATCATAAGCCGCCTCCAGCCGCAACTTCGGTGCGCCGAATGAGCCGAAATCTCCGGCCGCCTTCTCCTCCGGCGAGATATGGAAATAATCCGCGTACATCACCGCGTGCGGGCTCGTGATCACGACCAGATTCGGATGCAAATCTGCCGCGAACTGCGCTGCCGCCCGATACGCATCGATCGTATGCTCGATCCGCGACTCGCCGCCGTGCCCGACCTCCGGCATGATGAGCGGCGGATGCGGCACCGCGCACGCGCCGACGATTCCTTTTTCGTTCATTTTCTTACTCCTCCCTACAAAGAGCAGGGGGGACAGTCATACCAACACTACGCTTTTGGTATGACCGCCCCCTATCAACCTCGGCCTAGGTGCCACGATACATCAATACCAGCGCGTCATGGGCAGGTCGTTGTTGGCGCCTTTGGTCATGAGCACCTGATGGATGTCGATGTAGCCGATGTAGAACGCCGCCGCGCAGCCGGCGAGGTAGATGTCCCACATGCGCACGAATTCCTCGCCCTTCCAGTCGCGCACCTTGTCGTGCACCTTCTGGAAATTGCGGTACCAGCACATCGGCGTCTTATAGTAGTGCCGCCGCAGGCTCTCGACGTCGATGACGCGGAACTCGTGGTCGTACGCGATTGACACGAGCTCGCGGAGCGACGGCAGCATGCCGCCCGGGAAGATGTACTTGCGCATGAACGAGTCGCTCATTTCCTCATCGTTGCCCGTGATGGAATGCAGCAGGAACACGCCCTTATCCTTCAGCAGCGCATTCGCCGTCTCGAAATAGAGCTGGTAGTTGTCCCGCCCGACATGCTCCATCATGCCGACCGACACGATGCGGTCGAACTTCAGGTTCTTGTCCGGCAGGTCGCGGTAATCGATCAGGTCGATCGTCAGCTTGTCCTCGAGGCCGAGCTTCGCGATGCGCTCCTGCCCTTTCTTCCACTGCTCCTTCGACAGCGTGCAGCCGTACCCCTTGACGCCGTACTTCTGCACCGCCTCGATCAGCAGATAGCCCCAGCCGCAGCCGATGTCGAGCAGCGTCATGCCCGGCTTCAGCGCGAGCTTCTCGAGGATATAGTCGACCTTGTTCTTCTGCGCCTGCTCGAGCGTATCGTCCGCGTTCTTGAAATACGCGCACGAATATGAGAGCGTCGGGTCAAGCCAGAGCGAGTAGAAATCGTTGCCGAGATCGTAATGGCTCGAAACCTGTTTCGCCTGCGCCTTTTTCTTCTCCGAGAAGGAGAACAGGTCGTGGAGCATGTGCTTGTTCAAAGAGAGCTGATCCGCCTGCTCGAGCAGGTGCGCGATGAACGTGAAGAGATCTGCACCCTTCAGCTCGATATCGCCGCGCATATATGCCTCTGCGAGCGCCAGTGACGTCGACGCAATCAGATTCTTTTTCGGGATATCCTTATGCACGACGACCGTACAGTCCGGCTCGCCTTTGCCGATGCGGTAGGTATCCCCATGCATCTCTACCTGGAACGGATACCGGTAGAAACGGCCGAGGTAATGAATCAGAAAACTATCCGTCAACTCTTTGAACATACAGCATAGCCCTTTCTATTTATTTTGTTTTGGGAATAAGATGTTATCTTAAAGCGCCGGATGAACGGTGCCGAAGATTTCCGCGTTTTCGCGCACTTTCTTCTCGTTGCCGAACGTGCAGAGGACGTGCTGCTTCATGCACGCCTCGACGAGGTCGCCGAGGCCGCGGATATCGTCTGCCGTCACCTGCAGCACCTGCTCGCGCTCCTTCCGACGGTCCGCATAGGTCGTGCCGCTCAGGTAGAACGACACGGCCGCCTCGCCCTTGAGGCGCGGCGTCAGCGGCGTATCCATGAGGCTGATCGTGCCAATCACGGCTTTCGTGAGCTCGCGCTCGGACGCATCGAAATGCCGGATGAAGTCCGCAGCCGCCCCAAACACATCGTAGGTCTCCGCGAGATTCGGGTCACGGTACGAACCGAAGAACATATCGCCATTCCGCGGGAAGCGCACGAACGCACCGTAGGCGCCGCCCTGCACGCGGATCTTCGTCCAGAAGAATCCGTAGCGCAGGATCGTCTCGAGCACGCGCATCGCGCCGGTATAGCCGTAGCCGAGCGCGCGGAAGTTCGCGCCCTGCCCGACGTACTGCACCTGGCTCGACGAGGTCAGGCCCTCGTTGAGCGGCTTGACCTCGAACGCGTAGCTTTCGTCGGCAAAGGATTCCGCCGAAAGCGCCGCGTAGAGCTCTGGCAGAGCCGCCGCAAAGGCCGCATGCTCCGCCTCGCGTCCCGTCAGGCTCACGAGCAGGCGGTTCTGGTTCATGACGCGCGGCTGGATCTGCGCGAAGGTCTGCTGCATCTTCTCGAATGCCGTATCGAAATGCGCGAGCATATCCTTCAGGAACGCATAGAACGGCAGGCCGCCGATATCCGCGTAGCTCCCCGCCTTCGTCAGATACGAGTGGATCTTCGAGATGACAATCTGATGCGCCGAGCGCTGCAGGTTCAGCTCGATGGCTGCGAGCGTCTGCTCGACGAGCTCGCGCACGCGCTTCTTGTCCGTGAACTGGCTGGCCGTCAGGATCTCGGTCAAGAGGCCGATGACCTGCGGCATGTATTTGCGCAGGGCCTTCGTGCGCAGATGCAGGAACGGCTTGCATGCGTCGAGGTCCGCATTCTTGCGCTCCGCCATGATTTCGTAACTGATGCCGCCCGTATAGAGGTTCTTGAGGTTTGCAAGTTCCGCGTAGCTGTGCTTCTCCGTATCCACTGCGCCGAGCAGCTCGATGAGCAGGTAGAGGTACGGGATATCTTCCTGCGGCACGGCCTTCGTGTCGAAATACAGGTCGAGGTAGGCGATGCCATGCGTCTCGACATCTGAGTACAGGAACTTAACCCCATCCATGCCGTCGATGCTCTGCTCCTCGAGCGGCAACGGATCTGGCTCCGCCTTGATGTCCTTGCGCTCGAGCACCGGGATCGTCGCGAGGGCCTCCGGCGTCTCCTCGCTCTGCTGGCACGCCTTCAGCGCCTTCGTCGAAGCGATGACCTGCTCGATGTCCGCCGGGCTCATCGCGGCCTTGCGCGCCGCGAGCTCTTTCTTCTGCTTTTCCTCGCGTTCCTTCGCGATGGTCAGACTCGGCTTCAGCGTCACGAACGACGCGTACGTATTCTCGAGGAAATATTTCCGGATCAGGCCCTCGAAATAGCCATTCTCGATGCCCTCGCGCATCTTCGGCAGGACGGCCTCATAGCGGAGCGGCGTCTCCGGGTCGCCCCCGTAGAGCCAGCTCTTCATCGTCTGGATGCCGTAGATAAGTCCCTTCGGCGCCGTGCCGAAATCGGCCTCGCGCAGACGGAACTCCGTGAGGTTCAGCGAAGCCGTCAGCATGGTCTTGTCGATGCCCTCGTCCGCGACCTTCTTCAGCGTGTCCATGACGAGATGGCAGAACGCCTCGGCGCGATCCGGCTCCGAATTGCTCAGCGCGATGCTGAAATACGGCTGCTGCAGATCCGTCTCGAACTGCGTGTCGACGTCTTTGCCGAGCCGCGCGTCGATGATGGCCTTGCGCACCGGCGCCGCCTCCGTCTGGAACAGCGCATGCTCGAGGATGGCGATGCCCATGATGTCGGCCGGATTCTCATAGCCGCCCATCTGCCACGAGAGCGCGAGGAACGTCTTTTCCTTCATCTCGTCCTTGGAAAGCACCGGGTACTCGCTCATCATCTTGCGGAGCTCCGTGAACGGTTTCTGCCGTTCGATATGCGACGGAACCTCGATGCGGTCGAATGCCGACAGGTATTCCTCGTCGAGATAGCGGAGCTTCTCCTCGATATCCATCTTGCCGTAGAGATAGATATAGCTGTTCGACGGATGGTAGTACTTGCTGTGGAACGCGATGAACTTTTCCTGCGTGAGCTGCGGGATGGCCGCCGGGTCGCCGCCCGACTCGTAGAAATACGTCGTGTCCGGATAGAGCGACGAGAGGATCCGGCTCTCGAGCAGGTCGTCCGGCGCAGACAGCGCCCCCTTCATCTCGTTGAAGACGACGCCGCTGTACTGCAAGGGATCCTCCGGCTTCTCGATCTCATAATGCCAGCCCTCCTGCATCAGGATCTTCGGGTTCTCGCGCATGGCCGGGTAGAACACGGCATCGAGAT
This sequence comes from Selenomonadaceae bacterium, assembly GCA_036733925.1. Lineage (GTDB taxonomy): Bacteria > Bacillota > Negativicutes > Selenomonadales > Selenomonadaceae > UBA2897. The sequence continues at coordinate 9,260 of DAIMZO010000033.1, forward strand.
AGACGTCCATGAGGTTCTGGAAATCCTTGTCGTTGCGGCTCGCAACCGGGTACATCGTCTTGTCCGGGTAGGTCATCGCGTTCAGGAACGTGTTAAGCGAGCCCTTGACGAGCTCGACGAACGGCTCCTTCAGCGGGTATTTGCGCGAGCCGCAGAGCGTCGAGTGCTCGACGATATGCGCGACGCCGGTGTCGTCCGTCGGCGGCGTGCGGAATGAGATGGAGAACACCTTGTTGTCATCCTCATTCTCGAGGTAGAACAGGCGTGCCCCGCTCTTGACGTGTTCCATCGTATAGGCGGTCGAGACCGTCTCCTCGATCTTATCTTTCTTCAGTACCTTGAATCCGTGAATGATATCGTTTACCTGCATGAACAGCATTCCTCTTTTCTATTCTTTCCTTATTTCCACATTTCCACATCAATCCTCATGCGGGTTGGTCGGTGCCTGCTTCGATGGCATCGTGTCGAACGATGCGCGCTCGTCCGCTTTCAGATGGAAACGGATGACCGTCGGATCGCTCATGCCTGTGATGAACAGCTGGAACAGCTCGTAATCCGGCATATAGCCCTGCAGGGCCTTCAGCGCGTCCGGGTCGCCGCCGCGGCCCGGCACGTAGTTGTTGACGATAACCAGATAGTAGTCGCCGCCCGCGACGTCCTTGAGGTCGAACGTGCCGTCGTCGGCCGCTTTCGTGTAGTAGATGTGCTGGCCGGCCGGGATTTTCCTCGAGCGGTACCAGTCATCGACCTGACTGCCCGGTACGTTCTTCCAGTTCACGTTCGCGTCGATCAGCCAGAACTCCGCCGCTGTCGGCTTGCTCTTCTTCTCTTTACTGAAGTCGAAGCCGATGCCGCCGCTGGTCTGCATCGTGACCTGCTGATCCTCCGGGATATAGAGCCGCCCGAACACCTCCGCGGCTTCCGCCTGTACCGGCAGGGCCATCGCTCCGGCGAGCAGAGCCGTCCCGAGCACCGCGATTCCTTTTTTCCTGCATGCTGTAAACATAGCTTATCCTCCTATATCTCGATGTATTCCGGAATTTTCAGATTCTATTTGCTATTATACCATAATTTATCTATTTCTTCCTGCTAAGCAAGATACAAAAAAGATGTAAGCACCGTTAGAACAAACGATAGTGCTTACATCTTCTGGCTTATTTGCTCGATTTTCTTTTACTTTCGGAAAGCGAACGCGGCCTTGCCCGGGAATACCGCGGAACCGCCGAGCTCCTCCTCAATGCGCAGGAGCTGGTTGTACTTCGCGACGCGCTCAGAACGCGACGGCGCACCCGTCTTGATCTGGTCGGTGTTCAGCGCGACGGCGAGATCCGCGATGGTCGTGTCCTCGGTCTCGCCGGAACGGTGCGAAACGATGGCCGTATAGCCCGCCTTGTGCGCCATCTTGATGGCCTCGAGCGTCTCCGACAGCGTGCCGATCTGATTCAGCTTGATCAGGATCGAGTTGCCGACGCCGAGATTGATACCCTTGCGCAGGCGCTTCGTGTTCGTGACGAACAAGTCGTCGCCGACGAGTTGCACCTTGTCACCGAGCTCCCTCGTCATCTTCTGCCAGCCTTCCCAGTCCTCCTCGTCGAGGCCGTCCTCGATTGAGTAGATCGGGTACTTCTCGATCAGGCTCTTCCAATGGGCGATGAGATCATCCGACGTGAACTCCTTGCCGGATTTCGGCTGCTTGTAGTAGCCCTTGCCCTTCTCGCTCTTCCATTCGGACGAGGCGGCATCCATCGCGAGCACGAAATCCTTGCCCGGCTCGTAGCCCGCATTGCGGATGGCCTGCAGGATATGCTCGATCGTGTCCTCATCGCTTTTGAGGTTCGGCGCGAAGCCGCCCTCGTCGCCGACCGCGGTCGTCTGGCCCTCTTTCTTCAGAAGGGCCTGCAGTGCGTGGAACACCTCGGTTGCCCAGCGCAGTCCCTCGCGGAACGTCGGCGCGCCGGCCGGCATGATCATGAACTCCTGCGTGTCGACGGAGTTCGTCGCGTGCGCGCCCCCGTTCAGGATGTTCATCATCGGGACCGGCAGATGCGTGCCCTGCACGCCGCCGAGGAAGCGGTAGAGCGGCAGGTCGAGCGCGTTTGCCGCGGCCTTGGCCGATGCGAGCGAAACGGCGAGCATCGCGTTCGCACCGAGGTTCGTCTTGTTCTCGGTGCCGTCGAGATTGATCATCACGCGGTCGGCCTCGTAGACATCGGAGGCATCGACGCCTGCGAGCGCCGGGGCGATCTTCTCGTTGATGTTCGCGACGGCCTGCGAGACGCCCTTGCCGCCGTACTTCGATTTATCCCCGTCGCGGAGCTCATGTGCCTCGAACTCGCCGGTCGAAGCGCCGGACGGCGCGGCCGCGCGGCCGACCGATCCATCGGCCAGCGTCACCTCTGCCTCAACGGTTGGATTCCCGCGCGAATCGATGATCTCGCGCCCGATAACCTGCATGATCTGTAAATAATCCTTCGTCATGGAAATTCCTCCCTATACCATAACCGGCTTTTTCTAACATGATAATGATTATCATTCTATTGATATCTTAGCATACATGAGAACTTTTTTCAAGTTTTCTTCCGCTTACAGTTTGAGTATAGGTCAGAAGAGAACGATTCTCTGTAACCATGGTTACGAAAGCAAAAAAGCCTTCCCCTGTGGGGAAGGCAAAGTATCTCAGAATTTGAAATGTTGCAGGGATTCCTGGAGATCCTGAGCGAGCTCAGCGAGCGACGAGCTCGCGTTGGCGATCTCGCTGGCCGATGCGGACTGCTCCTCGGATGCCGCCGAGACGCTCTCCATCTCGGTCGCGACCGTCCGGCCTTTCTGTTCGATGCCGCTGGCCTTGCCCTTGACGTTGCCCGTCTCTTTCTTCACGTTCTCGATTTCCTGATCCATCTCCTCGATGCGTTTCCCTGCGGAAATCGACGCCTCGCGGATTCGGTGGAACGTCTCCTCGAGCTGCTCGACCGCCGTCGTGCCGTCGTGCACGGCCGCGCTGCCGTCGTTCATCGCCTGCACCGCGTCCTGCGTATCCTGCTGGATGGCCTGGATCAGGCTGCTGATCTGCTGTGCGGACTCCTGCGAAGCCTCCGCGAGCTTGCGGACCTCCTCGGCGACGACCGCGAAGCCGCGGCCATGCTCGCCGGCGCGCGCTGCCTCGATAGCGGCGTTCAGCGCGAGCAGGTTCGTCTGGTCGGCGATGTTCGAGATGGTCTCTATGATCGTACCGATCTCCTGCGAACGCTCCCCGAGCTTGTCGACGGTCTTTGCCGACGCGCTGACCGTCTTCGCTGCCTCCTGGATCTGCGCGATGGCCTGATGCATGGCCTTCGTGCCCTCGACGGCTGCATCCGTGCTCGTCTGCGCATTCTGTGTCACGCGCTGCGCAGCTGCAGACAGGCGGTCGACCAATGCTGCCGTGCGGTCGATTGAGTCGAGCGTATCACCGACATCCTGCTGCTGCTCGGCCGTCGCGCCCGCGGCGTTCGTCACGGATGCCGCGACCTGGCCGGATGCCTGCGCCGACTGCTGCGCGCTCGCCGTGAGCTCCTCAGAGCTCGATGCGAGCTGCTCGGCCGAATTGCTCGTATTCCGCATGAGCTTGTGCAGGTTCTCGCGGACATCCTGAATCTTCGTCGCCATCGTACCGAATTCCTCGGTCAAGTCGAGCGCCTTCTCCCGCTTGCTGAAATCGCCGTCCGCGAGCGCGTCGAGCTCGCCCATCATGCGGCTGAGCGGATTCGTGATGCCCTTGGCGAGCCAGTAGCTGACCGCGAGAAGCACGAGTAGCGTCATCACGAACCGGATGAGCATCGTGCGGGCCTCCGAGGCCATCGCCGCTTCATTCTCTGCCAACTGCTCTGCCGCACCCTTCATCTCGTTCTTCGTCAGTTCGGTGAGCTGCTTGCCGAGCGCCGCGGCGAGCTTTGCGCCGCCGCCATGCCCGTAGACTTCCTGAGCTTCCTCTGCCTTGCCGGCCTGCGCGAGCTCGACCGTCTGGTCGAGGTTCGCCCGGAGGTCGCTCCAGGTCTGCTCGACCTGATTCATGATCTCGTCGGCCTGTTCATCGTCATAGGGGATGGCCTTGTAGACTGCAATCGCGTCATCGACGGTCTTGCGGCCGTCCTCGTATTTGCCTTTCAGCTCCTGCATGCGCTGCGGGTCATTCTTGACCGTCGTCATGACGACGGCCATGCTCTGCGCATAGCGGACGCCGTAGCGCGCGTCACCGACGTACTCGAGACTCTGCACCGAGCTCTCATACATCGCCTTGATATCGCTCTTTGCCTGCTCCGTCGCCCGATAGCCGGACCACGCGATGCAGAGCATGCCGACGACCGCAATCGCAACGAGAATGCGTAATTTGTTGGCTACTTTCAGGTTCTTGATGAATTCCATCCTGCACCACTCTCCTTCATGTTCCCTTGTCCTTTTTCTGTACTTTGATCCCATCTTTGGATTTTCCTTTGGATTTTCCCTTCACTATATTTCTCTTAATTTCGCTTTTCTACAGCCGTTTTCCTTTATTTTCTGAAATTTTCTTTGTGAAAATTGCGTGAAGCAACAAAAAAACGCTCATATTCCGATATGAGCGGCTCTTTTCGTCAAAGAATTGAACAAATGTAAAATTCTGTATGGATTTATGCGTCAATCTCGCCTTTGAGCACCTTGACTGCAGCGCTCGCACCCAGGCGGCAACAGCCAGCGTTCAGGAATGCCTCCATCTCTTCGCGCGTATGGATGCCGCCGGCGGCCTTCATGCCGACGCCCGGCTTGATATGCTTCTTGAAGAGCTCGATGTCCTCGATTTTCGCGCCGGCCGTGCCGAAGCCCGTCGATGTCTTGATGATGTCCGCGCCGCCGTCGTTGACGCACTGGCAGGCCGCGATCTTCTCCTCCTCGGTCAGGAAGCAGGTCTCGACGATGACCTTCAGCACGCGGTCGCCGACGAGGTTCTTCAGCGCGCGGATTTCACCCGTGACATAGTCCATCTCGCCAGCCTTCAGCATGCCGACGTTGATGACCATGTCGATCTCGCTCGCGCCGTCCGCGAGGGCCTGTGCGGTCTCCGCAATCTTCGCGGCCATGTTGCAGTTGCCGTTCGGGAAGCCGACAACCGTCGCAATCTTGAGCTGATCCCCGTACTTCGCCTGGATGCGCGGGATGAAGCAGGACGGGACCATGACCGTCGCCGTGTGATACTGCACAGCCTCGTCGCAAATCCGCTGGATCTCGTCCCAGGTTGCCGTCTGTTTCAGATACGTGTGGTCGACTTTTGCAAGAATTTCTTCTGCCTTCATGTTTTTCCTCCTCCGGGTCCATCCACGGGCCCTCCTATCGTTCTTTCAGATTCAGTATAACACAGGTTTGAATTTTTGTAAATAACACGTAGAAACTTTTTTCAGCCTTATTGGGAAGAAGAACCGCCGCTATCCCTCGCGAGGATGGCCCGCGCCGTGAACACGTCGGTGATGAACACATCCGCGACGCTGCTGCGGAGCGCCGCCGCAATGGCGCGGAGCTTATGCCGGCCGCCCGCCGTGAGGATGCGCATCGGGATCTGCTTGAGCTCCGGCAGGGATATGCCGACTGTCCGCGCATCGATGGACGGGTCGACGATGTTGCCGTCCGCATCGTAGAACCGCGAGCAGACATCCCCGACCGCTTTTTCCTCGAGAAAGGCCTTTTCCTGCTCGGTGATATAGTAGCCGAGATGGAAGAGCTGCGACTCCTTCTGCACGGCCCCGACCGTGAACACGGCGATATCCGAGTGCCGCCCGATATCGAGGATGCTCTTTATGCCATGGTCGGCCTCCACGATGCCCTTAACCTGCACGGTGTCGAACATCACGGGCAGCGGCAGATAGTAACCGCGCGCACCAAAGGCCCGCGTCGTGCGGTCGAGGATCTCGTAGGCGTGCGTGCTGTTCTGGTTCAGGCTCATGCCCCCCTTCAGCTGCACGACATGGACGTCCCGCAGAAAATGCGTTTTCAGCGCCCTTGCCATCTCGTAGAGCACGTTTCCCCATGCGATGCCGATGGTCGAGCCGTCATGCACGATGGTCGACAGGAACTCCGCCGTCTGCTCCCCCATCGCCTTTTCCTGTTCCGCGATTTCCTCTACGGGCACCGGCGCGACGAGCACCTGATGCAGGCCGTAGAGTGCCCGGAGGCGCTCGGCGAGCTGCTGCAGGCTCTCCGCCGGATCGTGGATCGTGATCTCCACGAAGCCCTGCTCGCGCGCGTAGTGCAGCAGGCGCGAGACCGTCGGCCGCGACAGGCTCAGTTCCTGAGCGATATCCTGCTGGCTGTGCCCGGACTCATAGTAGAGCCGCGCAACGGCAAGGCTCTGTTCTTTCTTATTCATGTCTCCACTCTTTTCTATACCTTTTACTTTCTATCCCGTTTTCCTATTATAGCACATTCTTTCTTTTTCATGAGAAAATGTTTTCACTCTCGTTATAAAAAAAATACCACCCCGAAGGGTGGTACGTGCCGCGCGGCGGGGAATCACTCCACCGTGATGGCCGAAACCGGGCAGGACTCTGCCGCTTCTTTTGCCGCAGCCTCGTCCGTCACCGGGTTCTTTGCCTCTGCAAGCCCGTCATCGCCCATCTCGAAATCGTCCGGAGCGATGCCCGTGCACATACCGCAGCCAATGCAAGTATCCTTATCCACTGTTGCCGTCATGATGAAGTCCTCCTCTGAATAATACACAGAATGAAATATAGTTTCTTCCCCTCCCGCCTCTTTACTGTATAGGAAAGCGGCGGGAAGTTCTGTAACTCTCGTTACGGAAACGGGCATCCTCAGAAGAGTTTGCCCTGCCGCGAAGGGTGCTCCTTCAGATAATCGCGGAGCATCCGTTCCATGAAATCGCGGATGGAAAGATTCTCCTCGTTCGCGCGGCGCTTGACCGCGTCGATGAGGTCCTCGGGGAGCTTGACCCCGAAGGTTTTCCGGTACGGTTCTTCCTCCCATCCCGTCTTCTTTTCCATCCTGCCACCTTCCTTTCTTCCAGACACTATTTTTATGTCCCTGTCCGGAATTTCCTAGCAATCATTTCTTATTATATGGTACACTAGAAGAAAAAGCAAGAAAAAAGAAGGACAAACTTATGAATATCGCCATCATCACCGGGGCTTCGAGCGGGCTCGGCCGCGCCTATGCCAAGGAGCTCGAGGCGCTTGCAAGGCAGAACGGAAAGCCCCTCGACACATTCTGGCTCATCGCACGGCGGAGGAACCGGCTCGAATCGCTCGCAAGCGAGCTCGATACCCCGTGCCGCATCATCGTCTGCGACCTGACGGCCCCGGAGGCCCGGGCACAGCTTGAAAACGAGCTCACCGTGGCAAAGGACATCGAGATCCGCTGGGTCATCGCAGCCGCCGGCTTCGGCCGCATCGGGGTCACGCAGGAAATCCCGCTGACGGATACGCTGCGCATGGTCGACCTGAACTGCCGCGCGGCAGTCATGGTGACCGAGCTCGCCATCCCGTTCATGTCGGCCGGCAGCCATATCCTGCTCGTCGCGTCGACGGCCGCGTTCCAGCCGATTCCATACCTCAACGTCTACGCGGCGACGAAGTCCTTCCTGCTTCGCTATGGCCGCGCGCGCGGCATGGAGCTCCGGCCGCAGCGCATCCATGTCACGACAGTCTGCCCGTACTGGATCCGCGACACAGAATTCCTGCAGAAAGCCACAGGCGGGCTGCAAAGCCTCTTTTTCTGGCTGCCATTCGCGGCAAACGCACAGGAGACCGCCGCGCGTTCGCTCGCAGCCGCGGAGCACGGCATCCGCGTCTCGACGCCGGACGTCATGAGCTTCCTGCACCGCATCCTATGCGCCATCATCCCGCACAGCATCATGATGCGCCTAGCCATCTTCTACGCGAAGATCCGGCACTGAACCATAGAACCGGAAAAGAGGGCCCGCCAGATGGCGGGCCCTCTTTTCC
>DAIMZO010000034.1:0-16421 GCA_036733925.1 Selenomonadaceae bacterium
ACGTTCCGCTGGGACAGCGAAAGCGCCGACAAAGCCCATGTCCACTGTGTGATTAGAAAAATATCGTACGACAGCCCCTTTTTTGTATACATGATGTAAAGGGTTTACAAACGTCAAAAATATGCGTATAATAGTGTTTGTGGTTTGTACACGTCGCGTGGACAAACACGGCATTTATCTTTTCCAGAAGGAGTAGATTCACATGACGAATGAAGACAATGAGTTCATGCGGCACGACTTGCGCGTGCCGGAACTCACCGTCCGCGGCATGATACTCGGCGCAATCCTGACGGTAATCTTTACCGCGTCGAACGTCTACCTCGGACTCAAGGTCGGTCTTACCTTTTCCTCGGCAATACCGGCTGCCGTGATCTCGATGGCTATCCTGAAGATGGCCAAGAGGTCGAACATCCTCGAGAACAACATGGTGCAGACGCAGGCATCGGCAGCGGGGACACTGTCCGCCATCATTTTCATCATCCCGGGCATGCTCATGATCGGGTACTGGCAGGGCTTCGAGTTCTGGCAGACGCTCCTCGTATCCGCTTGCGGCGGCTGCCTTGGCGTCCTGTTCACGATTCCTCTGCGCCGCGCGATGGTCGTGCATTCCGACCTCGCGTACCCGGAGGGCGTTGCGGCCGCTGAGATCCTGAAGGTCGGCAGCAGCTCGAAAGAGGATCAGGAAAAAGCCGGCGGCAGCGGCATCAAGGAGATTTTCTCCGGCGGCATTGTTGCGGGCCTCATCGCCCTCTGCTCGAGCGGCTTCCATGTGCTCGGCTCGGGCCTTTCGCTTTGGTTCCACGTCGGCCGCGGCATGACGCAGTTCCCAATCGGTTATTCCTCGGCTCTTGTCGGCGCGGGCTACCTGATCGGTATCGCCTCCGGCCTCGCGATGCTCGTCGGCATCCTGATTGCATGGGCGGGCTTCGTGCCGTACTTCACGATGACGGGCGTTGTGCCGGACGGCATGACGCTGCAGAAATTCGCGAGCGGCATCTATCAGGACAAGGTTCGCCTGATTGGCGCCGGCGCGATGGGCGTCGCGGCCATCTGGACGCTGATTTCCCTCGCCGGCCCGGTCATCGAGGGCGTCAAAGAGTCGCTCGCCGCGGTACGCATGCCGCAGGAGGCGAAAGCGCGCCATCGCATGGACATCGATATGTCTATCAAGAGCGTCGCGACGGTCTTCATCGTGACGGTCGTCGGCCTGCTCGGCATCTTCTACGCATTCGTATCTCCGGAGGGGCTCCCACTCGGTGAGAACCTCACGTTCGTATTCGTCGGCGTCGGCGTCGCGGTCCTCATGGGCTTCTTCGTCGCTGCAGCCTGCGCCTACATGGCCGGCCTCGTCGGCACGTCGTCGAGCCCGATCTCGGGTATCGGCATCCTCGGCATCATCGTCGCGTCGCTCGTGATGTATGCGCTCTGCTCCTCGTTCGGCATCTTCGCGCTGCCGGGCGGCGAGAAGTTCGCGACGGCTACGGCCATCTTCACGACGTCCATCATCATGGCGATTGCCTGCATCTCGAACGATAACATGCAGGATCTCAAGACCGGCTACCTCGTCGGTGCTACGCCGTGGAAACAGCAGGTCGCCCTGCTGCTCGGTGTCGTGGTCGGCGCGCTCGTCATCGCACCGGTTCTGAACCTCCTCTATGAGGCATACGGCTTCCCAGGTGCCCTGCCGCGTCCGGACATGGATCCGAGCCAGACGCTCGCCGCGCCGCAGGCCGCACTGATGACGACCATCGCACAGGGTATCTTCTCGAGCCAGCTCGCTTGGGAGTACATCTACATCGGCCTCGGCCTCGGCGTCGTGCTCGTCATCGTCGACCAGCTGCTGAAGCGCAACACGAAGAGCCTCTGCCTGCCGCCTCTCGCGGTCGGCATGGGCATTTACCTGCCGCCATCCGTCCAAACCCCGCTCGTCATCGGCGCGGTTCTCAGCTATTTCCTCGACAAGACGATGAAGGCGCGCGGCGAGCAGGCGGCCCGTGCGGGACGCCGCCGCGGCACGCTGTTCGCATCCGGCCTGATTGTCGGTGAGTCGATCATCGGCGTCATCCTGGCCGGCGTCATCGTTGTCTCGCTCTCGGGCGGCGGCAGCGACGATCCGCTCGGCCTCGTCGGCAAGGACTTTGCCGATACGGCAGAGTGGCTCGGGCTCGTCGTGTTCGTCTGCGTGCTCGCGATTTTCTCGAAGGTCGTCAAAGGCAGCAAGGCGGATGCCTGAGAAAAGACTGGATTTTCTCGCAGAAAAAGCAGATAATAGAAGGGCAGCATCCTTTTTGGATGCCACCCTTCTTTTTTATTTCCGAGGTGAGGATGATGAATTTCTTTCAGCGTGTGGCCGGCCATACTTGGATGATCCTGCGGCATAAATACTGGGTGTTTCATTTCTGCCGCCTTGCGGGCATCCCGTGGCAGGGCTTCATGCATGACTGGTCGAAATTCTCGCCGATGGAATTCTGCGAGAGCGTGAAGTACTATAACGGGAAGGTCTCGCCAATCAAGGTCTGCAAGGAGCGCAATCACGGGCGCTCGCTCGCGTGGATCCACCATCACGGGCGGAACCTGCACCATTATGAGGCGTGGTGGGACAATTTCGACATCCACCCGCACCCGACGGATATGCCGTATAAATATGCAGTTGAGATGATCTGCGACTGCCTCGGTGCGGGCAAATCCTATGGGCGCGACGCGTTCACGTTCCAGTCGGAATACGAATGGTGGCTGAACAAGAAGGCTTGCGTCGGCGTCGGCACGACGCCGCACATGATCGCGTTCACCGATGCGATGCTCGGCGCGCTCGCGCGCACGAACGATGTGCGGCTGCTGCGGCCCGAGCACACGAAAAAGGTCTATGAGGAGACGGTGCTGAACACGCCGGAAGGGCTGATCACCTGACGGCGGCCGCTCTTTAGGATAAGGGAGGAAATACGATGAAGGAACTCGGTTTTATCGGTATGGGCAACATGGCGCAGGCACTCGCGCTGGGCTTCATCCAGTCGGGCAGCATTGCGGGAGAAAACGTTTACGCGTTCGCGCCGCATCAGGACAAGCTGCATGCAAACGCGGAAAAAATCGGCTTTACGCCGAAGGAATCTGTGCGGGCGCTCGCGGACGCGTGCGACACGCTCGTCATGGCCTGCAAGCCGTATCAGATTGAGGGCGTGCTCCACGAGCTCGGGGATGAGCTCGTCGGCAAGGCACTGATCTCAATCGCGGCGGGCTGGGACTTTGCGAAATACGCGGAGGTGCTCCCTGCGGGCACGCGCCTGCAGTTCGTCATGCCGAATACGCCGGCGATGGTCGGCGAGGGCGTGCTGCTGTTCGAGCAGACGAATTCGCTCGAGGCAGCGGAGCGTGAGCAGATCATGAAGCTGTTCGGCTCGGTCGGCCTCGTCGAGGAGATCCCGTCGAACCTTATGGGCATCGCCGGCACGGTCACGGGCTGCGGCCCGGCCTTCGTCGACCTCTTCATCGAGGCGTACGGCGATGCGGCGGTCAAATACGGCATGAAGCGTGCGGATGCCTACGCCCTGATCAGCCAGATGGTGCTCGGCTCCGCGCAGCTCCAGCTCGCGACGAAGCTCCATCCGGGAGTGCTCAAGGACAACGTCTGCTCCCCGGCCGGCACAACCATCCGCGGTGTCACGGCCCTCGAGCGCGAAGGCTTCCGCAACGCCTGCATCCAGTCCATCGATGCGATCATGAAATAAGTACAAAAAAAGAGCCCTGGTTGGTTAGTCCAGAACTCTGCCTCTATGTACCAATACATCATTTTTACGCTCTAATTATACAATACCATTGATAAAAAATCAAGGGTAAGATACAATAGAATTGTTACGGAAACCCTCCGCAGTAGGGGGGTGATTTCTATGTATCAGTACATCATTAATTTTATACTATCCGTACTTGCAGGTGTAGTGGCAAACTACCTCTCCAAGCGGCTCGACGGGTAGCAGAAACCGTAACATTAGAGCCATGAGAGCCATGCGGATGAGGCCGGTTAACCTCTGAAGCAAGGTCAGGTGTTAGAGCCTGACCTTTTTTCGTAGAATAGAGATTGGCAGCTGGGATAGGATGATCGCGGCGAACACGAGGACGCAGCCGACCCCTTCGCGGCCCGTCATGACCTCGCCGAGCACGAGCCAGCCGAACAGCACGGCGAACACGGACTCGAGGCTCATGATCAGCGTGCCGATGGTCGGATCCGTGTATTTCTGCCCGACAATCTGGAGCGTGTACGCGACGCCGCTCGACAGCACGCCGCAGTACAGGATAGGAAGCCGCGCATACCAGACCGCCTCGATGGTCGGGTGCTCGAACAGCACGGTCAGCATGCCCGAGAAGAAGAACGCTGAGGCGAACTGCACCCAAGCCATCTGCACGCTGTCGGCCTTCTTCAGCAGGAATTGGTCGATGGTCAGGATATGGACGGCGAAGAACACAGCGCAGGCGAGCTCGAGCAGGTCGCCGAACGTCAGCGTAAAGCTCTCCGTGATGCAGAGAAAGTAGAATCCGATGACGGCGAGCAGCACGCAGAACGCGATGCGCTTCGTCAGCCGGTGCCCGACGAAATACCCGAGCAATGGCGTAAAGACCATGTAGAGCGCCGTGACGAATCCGGCCTTGCCGGCGGTCGTCATCGTGAGGCCGACCTGCTGGAACGTGTCGGCGATGCCGAGCACGAGGCCGTTGAGGATGCCGCCGACGAGCGTGATGCGCGTGACGGAGAGGCGCGAGAGTACGATCCGCCCGCGGCCGTCGGAGAGCAGCAGGAGCACGGGAATCAGCACGAGGAAACCGACGAGGTCGCGCGCGGCGCTGAACGCGAACGGCCCGAGGTAGTCCATGCCGGCGCTCTGCGCGACGAAGCCGCCGCCCCAGATCACCGCCGCAATCAGCAGCGCCACATTCCCCCGCATCGAAGTGTGCATGAATCATCCTCCTTCCACAAATTAAGCCTTCCCCTGAGGGGAAGCAAGATATTCTATTCTATTATACTGATTTCTTCCCCTTGGGGCAAGAAATTCTCTTTGCTCTTGATTTGACTTGAGTTGGGACTTAGGTTAGTATATATAACAAGGGAACAAGAGGCAATGTAAAGATGTAAATAGGGGAAAGCACTTATACAAGGGGGAGTCCTTATGCAGCTAGAAGAAGTGATCAATGCACATCGTTCAGCCCTGAACGATACGGACATGGTGATCTGGAAATACATCCTGAATCACCGCGCCGAGACGAAGCACATCTCAATCCACGAGCTCGCGCGCGCCTGCGCGGTCTCGAGCACGACAATCGTGCGGTTCGCGCAGAAACTCGGTTTCGACGGGTTCGGCGAGCTCAAAGCCATCCTGAAGATAGAGGAGGCCGGCGTCAGCACTTACCGCGAGAACGTGCTGAAGGATCTCGGCACATTCTATGAGCAGAGCTGGCGCAAGCTGCTCGAGCGCAACTACGATGACGCGAGCCGCCTGATCCACGAGAGCAACCGCGTGTTCGCCTATGCGTCCGGCTTTGTGCAGGCGAACGTCGTGCAGGAGCTGAAGCGCCTGTTCTTCTACGACGGCGTGCTGATTTACCGCGTGAGCGGCTGCGAGGAACTCCGCGCAATCCTCGACAAACTGACGCCGGACGACCTGTTCATCTTCGTCTCGCTCTCCGGCGAGACGCCGACGGCGGTCGACTTCGCGCAGGAGCTCCAGCTCCGCGACGTGTCGGTCATCTCGGTCACGCAGCTCCACGACAACACGCTCGCGAGCCTGTCGACGGTCAACCTCTACGTGTCGCCGGGGCAGTTCCAGCTCTACGACGACGATGAGGGGCGCGCACCGTTCAAATCGATGATGCCTTATTTCCTCTTAATCGAGATTTGGTACGTCAAATACCGCATCTATTTACATCAGCTGAAAGAGAAGAAACAGAACGACAAGGACGCGTAAACCCGCGTCCACACTGGGACGCAACGAAGTACGGGAAATGTATTTCGTTGCGAGCGAGGGGCAATGGCCCGAAACGCCGCGAACCTATTGAGTTCGCGGCGTTTCTTTGTTAGGATGAGAGTAAGAAAAAGCAAGAGGGAAAACGAGACAAGAGAAAATCTGAAAATGTCGAACCTTCTTGAGAGTATACAACCTGGGGGTATGGAAAATGAGAGTAAACAAAGACGCGGTCATGCAAGGCATGCAGCGTTTTGGCGGCGCGATGTACACGCCAGTCATCCTGTTTGCCTTCTTCGGCCTGACGGTCGCGATCTCCATCGTGGCGAAGAACACGATGCTGCTCGGCGACATCGCAGCCAAGGGTACGCTCTGGTATGACTTCTGGTACGTCGTCGAGCAGGGCGCCTGGACGGTATTCAACCAGATGCCGATCCTGTTCGCCATCGCTGTCCCAATCGGTTTCGCGAAAAAGGAACCGGGCCGTGCAGCGATGGAATCGTTCGTCATCTACATGGTGTTCAACTACTTCATCGCCGGTTTCCTGACGCTCGACGGTTCGTTCTTCGGCGTGGACTACAGCCAGAAGGCGGGCGCGGGCACGGGCCTCGCGATGATCGCGAACATCAAGACACTCGACATGGGCATGCTCGGTGCCATCTTCATCGCCTGCGTTTCCTCGTACCTGCACAATCACTTCTATGACACGCAGATCCCGGAATGGCTCGGCATCTTCAAGGGCCCGGCATTCGTCGTGGCAGTTGGCTTCGTCGTGATGATCCCGACGGCGCTCGTGTTCTGCTTCGTCTGGCCAGAGATCCAGCACGTCATCGAGAACTTCCAGTTCTTCCTGAAGAACTCCGGTATCGTCGGTGTCTGGTGCTACACGTTCTCCGAGCGCATCCTGCTCCCGGCAGGCCTGCATCACTTCATTTATCTGCCGTTCATCTTCGGCCCAGCGGTCTGCGATGGCGGCATTCAGGCTTACTGGCTGCAGCACCTCAACGATTTCGCGACGAGCGCACAGTCACTGCGCGATATGTTCCCGCAGGGCGGCTTCGCGCTGCACGGCTCCTCGAAAGTCTGGGGCCTTCCGGGCGCGGCACTCGCGATGTACGTCTGCGCACGTCCTGAGAAGAAAAAGAAGGTCGCGGCCCTCTTGATCCCGGCAACGCTCACGGGCGTTCTCTGCGGCATCACCGAGCCGATTGAGTTCACGTTCCTGTTCGTCGCACCGCTCCTGTACGTCGTACATGCGGTCCTCGCGGCAACCCTTTCCTCGACGCTTTACGCAATCGGCCTTTCCGGCAACTTCGGCGGCGGCCTGATCGACTGCTTCGTGCAGAACTGGATTCCGCTGTTCAAGTATCACTGGGGCACCTACCTGCTGCAGATTGCCATCGGCATCGGTTTCTTCTTCATCTACTTCTTCGTATTCCGTTATCTCATCCTGAAGAACAACTACCCGACGCCGGGCCGTACGGACGACGATGAGGAGGACAAGCTCTTCTCGAAGGCCGAGTACAAGGCTAAGAAGGAAATGGAAGCCATGGGCGTTGCGGGCAACAAGCTCGCGATGCAGGCTCGCGTTTACCTCGACAGCCTCGGCGGCCCTGCCAACGTAAAGGAAGTCACGAACTGCGCGACGCGCCTCCGCATCACGGTCAACGATCCGGATAAGGTCGCTTCGACGAGCAAGTTCACGAAGGTCGGCGCATACGGCCTCGTAAAGAACGGTCACGCCGTTCAGATCATCGTCGGCATGAATGTCCCGCAGGTCCGCACCTACTTCGATGCGTTCTTGAAGGGCGACGCCGCAGCGGTCGAGGCCGCAGAGCAGCAGGCAGCTCCGGCTGAGCCGGCCGCAGCGCCGAGCGACGCGGCAAAGGATGCCGCGATGAAGCTCAAGGCCACCGTTTCCGGCCAGCTCATCGACATGACCGAGGTTGAGGACGAGATGTTCTCGCAGAAGATGATGGGCGACGGCGTCGCGATCAACCCGACGAGCGACACGGTCGTCGCACCGGCGGACGCCGAGGTCACGATGATTATGCAGGATTCGTTGCATGCGATCGGCCTGCGCTTCAGCAACGGCGCCGAGATGCTGATCCACATCGGCATCGACACGGTCAAGCTGAACGGCAAGGGCTTCACGCTGAAGACCTCGCAGGGCGCGAAGGTCAAGGCGGGCGACCCGCTGATCACGTTCGACCGCAAGGTCATCGCGGACGCCGGCTACAAGGATACGGTCATCATGGCCATCACGAACAGCGCGGAGTACCCGCAGATGAAGAAAGCTGCTGACGGTGCCGTCACGGTGAACGAATCCCCGATTCTCATATTTTAAGGAATAGATTACCCATGAAAAAACTGAAATGGTGGCAAAAGACCATTGTATATCAAGTATACCCGAAGAGCTTTCTCGATACCACGGGTACCGGCACCGGTGACATCCGGGGCATCACGAAGAAGCTCGACTACCTGAAGACCCTCGGGGTTGGGGCCATCTGGCTCACGCCGGTCTACCCCTCCCCGCAGGTCGATAATGGATACGATATCTCAGACTACACGGCCATCAACCCGGATTTCGGGTCGATGGAGGACATGGAGGAGCTGATTGCCGAGGGAGAAGAGCGGAACATCCGCATCGTTATGGATCTCGTGTTCAACCACACCTCCGACCAGCACGTCTGGTTTCAGGCATCGAAAGCGAGCCGCGAGAATGACAAGGCGGACTGGTACATCTGGCGGGACGCGAAGCCGGACGGCTCCGAGCCGACCAACTGGCGCTCAATCTTCGGCGGCTCCGCATGGACCTGGTGCGAGGAACGCCAGCAGTACTACCTGCACACCTTCGCGAAGGAGCAGCCGGATCTGAACTGGGAGAACCCGGACGTCCGGCAGGCGCTCTACGATGCCGCGAACTTCTGGCTCGGCAAAGGGGTTGGCGGGTTCCGTATCGACGCGATTGTCTACATCAAGAAGCCGACGGAGTTCGTCGACGGCAAGCCGGATGCGGAGGACGGCACGGTCAGCATCCATTCGATGATCGCGGACACGCCGGGCATCCTTGATTTCCTGCATGAGTTCCGCGAAAAGGTCTTTGAGGGTCACGACATCTTCACGGTCGCGGAGGCGAACGGCGTGCAGCCGTCCGAGCTCCCGGACTGGGTCGGCGAGCATGGCGTGTTCTCGATGCTGTTCGAGTTCAGCCACATGAACCTGCCGTTCCCGGATGTTGAGGAGTGGTGCCACGCAAAGCCGTGGAAACTCCCGGCGCTGAAGCAGGCGCTGACGGCCAGCCAGAAAGCGACTGCGACGAACGGCTGGTACCCAATCTTCTTCGAGAACCACGACCAGCCGCGCTGCGTCGACAAGTTCTTCCCGGAGGGCGGCGACCCGGCGCTGCGCGCGAAAGCGATGGCGACGGTGCTGCTGACGCTCCGCGGCACGCCCTTCATCTACGAGGGACAGGAGCTCGGCTTCCAGAATGTCCAGTGGCCCTGCATCGAGGACTACAACGACATCTCCTCGAAAGGCCAGTACGATCTGGCCCGCGGCGAGGGCTACGACGACGCGCAGGCGATGCGCTTCGTCCATCAGTTCAGCCGCGACAACGCCCGCACGCCGATGCAGTGGCGCGATGAGCGGCAGGCCGGCTTCACGAGCGGCACGCCGTGGCTCCCCGTGCATGAGGACTACGCAGAATGTTGCGTGGAGACCGAGGCAATCAGCGAGCGTTCGGTGCTGACCTACTACCGCCACCTCGCAAAGCTCCGCGAGAACAGCGAGATTGCCGATATCCTCGAGCAGGGCAATTACGAGGAGCTCCTGCCGGACGATGAGCAGATCTACGCGTTCGTCCGCCGCCTCGGCGGCCGCGCGACGCTGACGCTCGTGAACTTCTCGGATCGCAGTGCGAACTACAACCCGGCGCTCATCGAGGGGGCACGGGCCGTCACCGGAACCTATCCGGAGGATGAGCCGGGCGTGCTCCGCCCGCTCGAGTCCGTAATCTATGTGAAGGAGGATCTGGCATGAAGGTAGCAGCGAGCGACTACGATGGGACGCTGTTCCGTCAGCAGACCATCGCCGCCGAGGACGTTGAGGGCGTCCGAAGATGGCGCGCGGCCGGGCACAAATTCGGTGTCGTATCCGGCCGCGACTATGGGATGCTGATTCCGCAGCTCCACCATTACGGCATCACCTACGATTTCTCCGTCTGCAACAACGGAGGGATCATCCGGGACGGCGAGGGCAAGGTCCGCTACCAGGGCGATATCCCGGGCGCGGTTCTCGCCGATATCTTGAAACTCGAACCCGTTCGTCATTCGTTCCACTTCGCCTTTTCGGCAGTGGATACCACATATATCTGCCATGAGTTCGAAGGCTCGTGGATCAAGCGCGAGGCGAAAGAATGGAATTTCCCATTGACGCCGATCGAGGAGAAGGACGTCGGAAACCTTTCCGGCATCCATCAGCTCTCGCTTGGATTCCCGAAGCCCGAGGAATCCGTGGCGTGCTCCAAAGTGGTGAATGAACACTTCGGGGCAGCGGTTACCGCATTTCCCAACGGATGCAGTCTCGATGTCACACCAGCTGGCGTGAGCAAGGAGCAGGGCCTCAAGACTCTCCTTGCGGTCATGGGCTGGCAGGGCGCGGAGCTCTATCCGATTGGAGACGAAAGCAACGATCTGCCGATGATCCGCGCGTTTGGCGGATACACGGTAGATACGGCAAGGGAGGCGATCAAGGCGGAGGCCAAGGCAAGCTTTGCTGGCGTTGGCGTGATGCTCGACCATTTCCGGTAAGACAGAAACAAGCCTTGCGGATCATCCGGGGATAATAGAGTCCTCCGGCACACCGAAGAAGTCGGAAAACTTGGAAAACACCGAAGACTCTATCGATGATCCGCAGAATAAGTTGTGGGATATGGGAGCCGCAGAGCAGCAGCTCCCGCAGAGTAAGAGAAGAAAGAAGCGTTTTAGGGATGAAAATGAACAAGAAAACACTCGCATTCGCTATCGGCCTGACCATGGCCGGAGCAAGCTTCAGCTCGACGGCATTCGCCGCAAGCGCAGACAGCTTCACGGACGTACCGAAGGATCATTGGGCGTACCAGGCACTCGATTACCTCGCTAAGGAAGGCGTCATCGACGGCATGGGCGACACCACGTTCCAGGGCGGCCGCACGATGACCCGCTACGAGATGGCTTCCATCGTCGCAAAGGCGATGCAGAAGAAAGACGTCAGCTTCGGCGACCAGGCCGTGCTCGATAAGCTCGCTGCAGAGTACAAAGACGAGCTCACGACGCTGAACAAGAAAGTCGACGCCAACACGCAGGCCATCAAGGCACTCAATGCCAAGACGGACAAGTTCAAGGTCTGGGGCATGGCGCGCGTACAGGCCGGTGATGACAGCGGCCTTCAGAAAGAAAGCTCGCTGAAGGCAACTGGTGATAACGCTTGGAAGAACCATTTCTACAATGGTGATTACAACAACCGCTTCTACATGGATCTCGAAGGCCAGATGCAGGTCAACCCGCATGCAGTAGCACGCTTCACGATTGAGAAAAACGCTCGTTACAGTGACAAAGAGTATCAGGTAAAGCAGCACGTAACGCTGAAAAACGGTAAAGTCGTATCGCTGTCTCCGATGAACAACAGCCCAAACTGGCAGGATTACTTCGCGATTCCTCTGCCGGTTTCCGGTGAGTTGCGCGACATGCCGGATATGGATACCAACCATAGCGGTACGATTTCCAATATCTGGGTTGAACTCCAGCTCGGCCCGAAACACGACTGGTATACGAACATCGGCCGTAAGTGGAACGGCATCGGCATGCAGAACCTGCTGCTCGGCGGCCAGGTCGATGGCATCGCAACGTACCATCCGATTGAGCACGGTCATGGCTGGTGGATGAGCGCTCAGTATTGGAAACCGTCCTCGGATGCTACGACGTATACCTTGAATTATACGGCAAGAGATGCAAGTGAAAACAAAGTATCTGATATCAAGGATGCAGATCACTATACCTATGAGGGTTATAGTGTACAGTCTCGCCGTAATCCGGTCAATGCAACCCTTGATTTCTGGGGGCCGCTTGGTAAATATATCGACGCCAACGTCGGCTATACTCGTATCGTAGGTCATAAATACAAGGATGGCACGGATGGATATTGGTTCGATACGTCGGGCTTTGCAAACGCCGATCTCGCTGTGAAGATGTTCAAGGATTTCAAGGTAACGGGATCTTACGTCAAGGCGTTTACGAATCAGAAGGCAGTTGGCGGATTGGGCCATGGCGATCGTGATCTGGCTGTCCGCATGGACTATCGCGGCACGGATCTCAACAAAGTTGGTTCCTGGGGTGTCTATGCTAAATGGATGAACCTCGGTGCATTCGCTGACCTCGGTCATGATGATGAGTGGTCCACGCGTGAGCCGACCTTCACGAACGGTGTCCGCGGCTGGTACTATGGCTTCAAATGCGTTCCGGCGCACAACGTCGAGTGGGAGACGCTCTGGGCTCCGAACCTCAAGGAGAACTTCACGTATGGTGCAAACCAGCAGGTTAAACGCCATATTCTCCGCAGCTGGCTCGACTTCCACTTCTAATTGGTTAGAAGCAGCATGAGGGCCCTCTTTGAGGAAAGGCAATAAAACATGGTTAGAAGCTGTGGAATTCGTTTCACAGCTTCTAATCTATCCATCCTTTTCAATGATTGAAGGGAGAGAAAACATGACTCGCAAACAACTTTTAGGGCGTGCCATCGGCGTATCGCTGACGCTGAGTCTGCTCGCGGCACCGTTCGTGGCACCGGCAGACCTGATGCCGGCATCCATGGGCATCTCGGTCGCTGAGGCGGCGGAGGCTGTCGCGGCGGATGACGTCGTGCTCGTCGGCACAATCCAGACGAAGTTCGGCGCCGGCACGGACTGGGCGCCGGCCGACGGCAAGACGAAGATGAAGTCCATCGGCAAGGGCCTCTATCAGTACAAGGGCAAGCTGCCGAAGGGCAACTACGAATACAAGATTGCAATCGGCGGCTCGTGGAATGAGAACTACGGCGCAGACGGTGCGCGCGACGGCGCGAACATGAAGCTGAAGCTGACGGCGCCGGCTGAGGTCACGTTCACCTACGACTCCATCACGCATAAGACGACGGCGGAGGTCGCTGGCGGCGCTGCCGCGGCTCCGGCCGCGAAGGAGGCTGAGGCACCGCGTCCGGCCGGTGCGGTCCAGAAGGATGACGTCGTGCTCGTCGGCACGGTTCAGACTCCGCTCGGTGCGGCCAAGGACTGGGATCCGGCGGATGCCAAGACAATCATGAAACCGGACGGAAAGGGCCATCGCGTCATCTCCGGCATGATTAAGAAGGGCAACTACGATTTCAAGGTCGCGATCGGCGGTTCTTGGGACGTCAACTACGGCAAGGACGGACAGCCGAACGGTGGCAACATCGCGCTGCGCCTCGCGGCCGACCACAAGGTCACGTTCACCTATGACGAGAAGACCCATCAGGTCAGCTGCGACTACGAGGGCAAGGCAGCCGAGCAGGCGAAGTTCGCGAGCATCCGCGACATCGTCCTCTGCGGCGACCTGCAGCCGCTCGGTGGCGCCGGTGCGAAGTGGGCCCCGTCCGACATGGCGACGAAGATGAACCCGGGCGACCACGGCTTCTACACGTTCACGATCAAGAACATGCCGGCCGGCACCTACAACTACAAGATCGCGATCAACGGCTCCTGGGCTGAGAACTACGGCCTGAACGGCATTGCGGACGGCGCGAACGTCGCGATGACGCTCGGCAAGCCGGAGACGGTTACCTTCTATTATAATGATAAGACGCACCGCATCGCGGACAGCCACAGCTACCGCATGCTGACGAAAGACGAGCTGCCGGTTCTGTCCGGCATCCCGGGCGTCACGGACGGCTCGATGGTCGATATGATGCTGTCGAACCTCTATCAGACGACGGCGAAGGTTGCGGCCGGCGACTACACGGCGACGATCTCGCAGAAGGGAAAGACCCCGGTCACGCAGAAGATCCATATCGCGAAGTCGACGGATGTCACGTTCTACTACGATATGGCGCACAAGCACCTGATTGCTGATGACGGCAGCATCCGCGCCGACAAGGTCGTGCACGACAGCTGGAACAAGGACGAGCGCAGCCCGTGGGGCGCAGTCTCTGAGGGCACATCGGTGACGCTGAAGATTGCGACGGGCGCCGGCGACGTGCAGAACGCGAAACTCGTCGTGACGAAGGCGGCCATGACAGCCAAGGGCGGCGACGAGTACAACCCGGACTACGATTCCGGCACGACGACGCTCTACCCGATGACGAAGGTCGGCACGAAGAACGGCCAGGATCTCTGGCAGGTCACGTTCACGCCTCAGACCTACGGCATCTACGGCTACAAGTTCCTGCTGAACGACACGAAGGAATACGGCGATGACACGAAGACGGGCGGCACGGGTGAACTGAAGCTCGCCGGCACGAAATACTTCCAGATCACCTGCTACAAGAGGGGCTACGAGACGCCGGATTGGGCGAAAGAAGCCGTCTGCTATCAGATCTTTCCGGATCGCTTCTTCGACGGTGACAAGTCCAACGACAACGCGCGCACGACGGCGCGCGGCCCGCAGCCGGTACAGCACCGCGCATGGAACGCGCTGCCGGCCAACTCGAACGCCGGCCCGGCCGATGGCGACAAGTGGGACTGCAACGACTTCTTCGGCGGCGACATCGCCGGCATCACGAAGAAGCTTGACTACCTCAAAGGCCTCGGCATCACGGCAATCTACGTCAACCCGATCTACGCGGCATCCTCGAACCATCGCTACGATGCGCGTGACTACGGCTCCGTCGATCCGTTCCTCGGCAATTTCAAGGATCTGCAGAACCTCGCTTCCGAGATGAAGAAGCGAGGCATGCACCTGATCATGGACGGCGTCTACAACCATATCGGCGACGATTCCATCTATTTCGACCGCTATGGCAAGTACAAGACGGTCGGTGCCTATGAGTACTGGAGCAAGATCTACGACCTCATGAACACGAAGAAGCTCAGTGAGGCACAGGCCAAGGTCGAGGCGAAGAAGGAGCTCGAGGCCGAGGGTCAGGTATTCAGCCCGTGGCATTGGGAGAACTGGTTCGACGTCAAGAATGTCAAGGCGAAGGATGAGATGGGCGAGAAGTACGCTTATCACGATTGGCAGGGCTTCTCGAGCCTCGCGCCGTTCCGCGACAAGGACTTCCCGGGCTACTCCGCTACGTCTCCGAAGCATACGGATCTCGGCGACTACCTGCTCTATGGCAGAGGCGGCGAGAAGGGCGTCATCATGAAGTGGTTCGATTACGGCCTCTCCGGCTGGCGTCTCGACGTCGCGAAGGAGGTTCCGCCGGGATTCTGGGCGAACGTCCGCGACGAAGTCAAGAGCATCAAGACGCAGAACGGCGATACGCCGCTGCTGCTCGGCGAGATCTGGCAGGACGGCTCGCAGTTCTTCACGGGCGACACGATGGACTCCGTCATGAACTACAAGCTCTCCGATACCATCATGCACTTCGTCATGGGCGGCAAGGCGCAGGACAGCGACGACGTTCTGACGCAGCTCCGCCAGAACTATCCGAAGCAGGCGCTCTATGACCTCATGAACATCGTCGACTCGCACGATACGGCCCGCGCCATCTACATCTATGGCGGCGGCAAGGACGGCGTGCTTCAGGCGAAGAAGACCGACTTCGACTACAACCTCGGCAAGACCCGCCTGAAGATGGCAGCGGTATTCGAGCTCGGCTATCCGGGCATGCCGACCATCTACTACGGCGACGAGGCCGGGCAGTTCGGTTCGAAAGACCCGGATTGCCGCCGTACGTTCCCGTGGGGCAAAGAGGATAAGGATCTGCAGAGCTTCTACAAGAAGGCCATCGCGGTCCGCAACAACAACAAGAACGTCTTCGCGCTCGGCGACCTCGATACGGCGCTCGCGAAGGATAACATCTACGCTTACCAGCGTACGGCGGTCGACGGCTCCGGCAAGATCGGTCTCGTCGCGCTGAACAACGGCAAGGCGCAGTCTGTCACGATTCCGGTCAAGGCAGCAGACGGCACGGTTCTCAAGGATCAGCTCAGCGGCCTCTCCGCGACGGTACAGGGTGGCAAGGTTACGTTCAACCTCGGCCAGAACCAGGCTGTCATGATGGTCAACGCCTAAGGCGCCCCATCTATGACATAAATCCATATCCCAGGAAAACAGGGAGGAATGCATCCGCATTTCTCCCTGTTTTATTTTTTTTGAAAAAAGTTGGATTTAAGTGTTGACAAGGGGGCGGGATTCGTGTATTATAATACATGCCGCTGAGGTGAGCGGCACGAATGAAAAGATAAATCCGATTTATCCATCATTCGGGTTGTTCTCTGAAAACTAAACAATGCAGTGCATCAAAACTTAGTTTATGATGCAA
>DAIMZO010000035.1:0-15869 GCA_036733925.1 Selenomonadaceae bacterium
TGCGGAGGTGGGCAACACTGTCAGCACCTGTGTAAAAATCGTGAGATTCTACAACAGTATGCGGGCGTGACTTGGGTGTTCAGCAGGCGTGGCCGGTCAGGGCGTCGGCGAGCTTGACGGCTTTGACGCCGTCGGGGGCGTAGGCGTCGGCTCCTGCCTCGTCGGCGTATTCCTGTGTGAGGGCCGCGCCGCCGACCATGACTTTTGCTTTGCTTCCGGCTTCATGGAGCTTGTTGATGACGGTGTCGATCTGCGTCATGGTCGTGGTCATGAGCGCGCAGAGCCCGACGATGTCGGCCTGTTTTTCGATGGCCGTCCGGACGATGGTATCGGCATCGACGTCTTTGCCGAGGTCGATGAGCTTGTAGCCGGAGTTCGCGAGCAGGGCGCCCGTGATGTTCTTGCCGAGGTCGTGGACGTCGCCTTTGACGGTCGCGATGACGACGGTTCCTTTGCTCGGGCCTGCGGCGGCCGGGAAGCGTTCTTTCAGACGGTCAAAGGCCGTGCGCATAGTCTCGGCGGAGAGCAGGACCTGCGGCAGGAACATGCGGCCGGAGCCGAAATCCTCGCCGATATCGGTCATTGCCGCGGTCAGGGCCTTTTCCGTGATCTCATTCGGCTCGTGCTTTTCCTCGATGGCCTGGTCGACGAAATCGGCGACAACATCTTTTTCCCCTTCGATGACGGCCTGCTTGATGCGGTCGAGGGTGTCCTGCGGCGCAGCGGTGTCATTTTTTTTTGCCGTTTTTGCCGTGGTGCCGCTTCCGCTGTGCGTCCCGTAGTCGCTCCAATCGTGGCGGGAGAAGTTCAGCCCGTTCGGGTCTTTGCCGAGCAGGGCGGCCGACGCTGCGAGCGCGTTCTGCATGGCCTCGTCATAGGGGTTCATGATTGGCGCGTCGAGGCCCGCTGCGAGGCACATCGCGAAGAAGGTGCTGTTGATGAGCGGCCGCGCGGGAAGGCCGAAGGAGATGTTCGAGAGGCCCATGGTCGCCGGGTACCCAAAGTCCTGACGGTAGCCGTGCAAGGTTTTCAGCACCTCGTTGCAGGCGTTGACGTCGGCCGAAACGGTCATGACGAGCGCGTCGAGCAGGAAATCGCCGTCGCGCAGGCCAGCTTCTTTGGCTTTATCGATGACCGTGTGCATTGCGCGCAGGCGGGCTTCGGCGGTTTTCGGCACGCCGTCCTCGGTGATCGGCAGGCAGAGGATGGCGGCCCCGTATTTTTTCGCGAGCGGCAGGTACTTCTCAATCCGATAGTCCTCCGCGGTCACCGAGTTGATCAGTGCACGGCCAGGATAGGCGCGCAGGCCGGCCTCGAGGGATTCGGCGTCACCGGTGTCGATGACGAGGGGCGCGTCGGTCAGCTGGGCGATTTCGGTGACGGCCTGCTTCATCGCGGCGGTCTGGTCGATGCCGCCGACGCCCATGTTGACGTCGAGCAGGTTCGCGCCGGCCTTGACCTGGTTCACGGCCTCTTTCTTGACTGAGAGCAGCGAGCCGCCCTTGATTTCGGCCGCGAGCTTTTTCCGGCCGGTCGGGTTGATGCGCTCGCCAATCAGGCGGGTCGGCAGGCTCTTGTCGATGTAGACGGTCTTGCTGCGGCTTGCGAGCGCGAGCATCCGCGGCCGGTCATTTTGCGCAGGTTCATCCATGCCCTGCACGGCCTCGGCCATCGCGCGGATATGCGCAGGGGTCGTGCCGCAGCAGCCGCCGATATAGCTCGCGCCGGCCTCGACGAGTTTCGGTGCCCAATAGCCGAAGTCATCCGGGTGCATCGGGAATACCGTCGTTCCGTTCTCGAGGATCGGCATGCCGGCGTTCGGCTGGACGGAAATCGGCTTCGTGCAGCTGTCATGCAATTTCTTCACGACCGGGACGAGCTGTTCTGGGCCGAGCGAGCAGTTGACGCCGATGATGTCCGCGCCCATTGCGTCGAGGATCACGGCGGCGGATTCCGGATCCGTGCCGGTGACGGTGCGCCCGTCCTCGCTGTAGGAGAGTTGGCAGATGACCGGGATATCCGTGACGTCTTTTGCCGCGAGCAGCGCAACGCGCATCTCCTGGATGTCGATGCAGGTCTCGATGATCAGATAGTCCGCGCCGGCGTCCGCGAGGGCTTCAGCCTGCTCGCGGAAAGAGGAATAGGCTTCTTCGAAATCGAGGTCGCCGAGCGGTTCGATGAAGCGGCCCGTCGGTCCCATGGAACCCACGACTTTCGCGCGGTTGCCGACGGCCTCTTTCGCGAGCTTCACAGCCGCCATATTGAGCTCGCGCGTGCGATCCGCGAGCCCATAATGCTCGAGTTTCAGGCGGCTCGCGCCGAACGTGTTGGTTTCGACGATCGTGGATCCGGCCTCGGCATAGGCTTTGTGGATGGATTTCACGACGTCCGGATTCTCGATGTTCATGAGCTCGGGACAGGCGCCGGGTTTCAGCCCGCCGGCCTGCAGCATCGTGCCCATGGCACCGTCAAAAATATGGATCATGGGAGTAACCTCTTTTCTCGTGGGAGTTCGTCTGATATTCTGGATCGTCAGGCTTTCCGGGAGGGGCAGTCGGTCTTTGGGCAGGCCGCGCAGCTGCTCGGCATATGGGCGTGTGCGGCCTTGTCCGCTTCATCTTCCTCTGCCGGGGACAGCCCGATGATGGCGGTGATGCTTTTCCGCGGCATCAACATCAGGGAGGAGGAAAGCGTCACGCCAATCTTCGCGGCATCGATGATGCGCACGAGCTCCGGCTGTGCGGTGAGCGGCCAGTCGCCATAGCCGGGGCTGAACCGCCAGCGCATCGCATACCCTTGGGACGCCGCTTTCGGCCGCAGGTAGTTTTCCATGCCGTCCGCAACCTGTTCGACCGCGGCAGATGCGGCGGTGTCGAGCAGGACGCCCTCTGCGTAATGCCCCTCGTCAAAGCGTTTCGTCGCCTCCTGCTCGATGGCATCGCCGACCGTTGCCGAGAGGACGATGACCTTCTCGCAATGCGCGAGATGCTTGGCAATCTTCTCTCCTTCGAGAGGGAAGGGCGGGTCGGACTGCACGACATGGGCCTTGCAGTCGTAGTCGTAGATCTGCCAGATGCCCTGCGGCTTCGCGAGCAGCAGGGCATCTTCGCAGGCTGCATGGACGATGGATTCGTCGAAATCCTTTGCGCCGGCGAGGCCCGCGTAGCGCTTGGCTTCCTTTGCGTCAATCTCGTGCAGAGGGGCATGGAAAATGGGCATGTTTATCGACCTCTTGAAAATGTTTCATGTGAAACATCGGAAAATCGTGGATTTTTTTGCCGTTTCATATTATGATAATAGAAGAATGAAACGAAAAGGTGGAATATCGGTATTGTTTCATTTTAACACAGATTGCCGAAGGTGTTACCATGTAACTTTTTTCTAACCAGGTATTCCATACAGATATATAGGCGGAACGGGATAAGATTCTGCCTATAGGAAAGACGGTGAAATTTTTGGCAAAGACGATAGCGGTGGCGAACCAGAAGGGCGGCGTCGGCAAGACGACGACGGCCGTCAATCTCGCGGCGTGCCTTGCGAAGCAGGGGAAGCGCGTCCTGCTGGTCGACTGCGACCCGCAGGGCAATGCGACGAGCGGCTACGGTATCCAGAAATCGGAAGCGGAAAAGACAATCTATCAGGTGCTGATCGACCACATGGCGGCGCGCGAGGCAATCCAGCGCACGGAGTACAAGGTGGACGTCCTGCCGGCGAACATCAACCTCGCTGGGGCAGAGGTCGAGCTCGTTGCGGCGATTTCGCGGGAGACACGGCTGAAGAAGGCATTGGGCGCGGTGCAGGAGGATTACGATTACATCCTGATTGACTGCCCGCCCTCCCTCGGCCTGCTGACGCTGAACTGCCTGACGGCTGCGGACTCGGTGCTGATCCCAATCCAATGCGAGTTCTACGCGCTCGAGGGCGTGACGCAGCTCATGAATACGGTGCAGCTCGTGCAGGAGAACCTGAACCCGGATCTGGCAGTCGAGGGCGTGCTGATGACGATGTACGATTCGCGGACGAAGCTCGCGGAGCAGGTCGTGCAGATGGTGCGTGAGAATTTCGGGGATGTCGTCTATCAGACGATGATCCCGCGGACGGTGCGCTTGTCCGAAGCCCCGTCCTACGGGCAGCCGATTCTTTACTACGATCCGCGCTCGAAGGGCACGGAGGTCTACCGCGCGCTCGCAAAGGAGGTCCTATCTCATGACAGCTAAGAAAGGCGGCCTCGGCGAGCAGGGGAAAGGCCTCGGCGCCCTGCTCGGCCAGAAGAAGCTCGTGCCGGAAAAGGATAAGGTACAGGAGATTGCGATTGACCGAATCCAGGCGAACCGGTATCAGCCGCGGCAGGATTTCGAGGAGACGGCCCTCGACGAGCTGAAAAGCTCCATCCAGCGCTATGGTGTCCTGCAGCCGCTCCTCGTCCGGAAGGTCAGCGATGCCGGCGATTATGAGCTGATTGCCGGCGAGCGCCGCCTGCGCGCGGCGAAGCTCGCCGGGCTGAAAGCGGTGCCGGCGATGGTGCGCAGCTATAACGACGCGGAGACGAGCGAAATCGCCATCATCGAGAATATCCAGCGCGAGAACCTCAACGCAATCGAGGAGGCGCGGGCCTATGGCCGGCTGATCCACGAGTTCGGGCTCACGCAGGAGGAGCTCGCGGGCAAGGTCGGCCGCAGCCGCCCGTATATCGCGAACAGCCTGCGCCTGCTGAAGCTTGACGAAAAGGTGCAGGTGTACCTCGTGGACGGCGCGCTGACGATGGGGCAGGTGCGCCCGCTCGTGAGCCTTGCTGATCTGGCATTGCAGCGCACGGCAGCGGCCTATATCGAAGAGCATCAGCTGCCGGCCCGCGCCTGCGAGGCGCTCGTCAAGCATCTGCTCAAGAACCCGGACTACCTGCGGGCAAAGGCAGAAAAGAAGCCGGATCCGGAGAAGCAGGACGTCTATCTGCGCGACGCGCAGGAGAACCTGTCGGCATTTTTCGGCACGCAGGTCAAGATCGTGCCGGGCAAGCGCAAAGGGCGTATCCAGATCGACTATTATAATGAAGACGACCTGAACCGCATCCTCGACCTGCTGCGGGCAGGCGGGAATGCTGGCGGTGGAGATGCGGAAAAACAGCGCAAGATCGAAGCGCTGCGCCAGTTCTCGGCTAAAGGGAAATTGACGGTATAACGATTGTGGGAGTGGCTGTTGCACGATATTTTTTCGTTCGTGTGACAGCCACTTTTTTGTATATGCGGTTTTCAGTGAGGGAAAACGGTCTGCACAAGGAACATATAGCAGGCGGTGCCGGCAATCATGGACAGGAGCATATTGTGCCGCCAAAAATGCAGGCCCGTCACGACGAGAATCGAGAGCGCCTCGGGGATGCCATGCGGATAGGTGCTGAAGCTGACGCTGCGCAGGCAGTAGACGACGAGCAACGCGAAGATGCCGAGGGGCAGGGCCTTGCCGAGATACTGTACGACGAGCGGCGCGTGGTCGCCGTCGCGGAACACGAGGAACGGCAAGAAGCGCGTGATGATCGTGCCGAGGGCACAGACGGCGATGATGAGGATCTGCTGCGTGAGGGTGAGTTCGGTCATTTGTCCAGCACCTCCGCTTTCTGACGCTCCGCAAGGATGCGGGCGCGCTTTCCGCAAAGTTCTTTGTATTCGATTTTCCGGCGCAGGGTGAGCAAGGTGACGAGCATCAGGAACATGGCCGGCACGATGAACTGGTCTGAACCGAAGAAGACGAGGGTGAGGACGGAGGCGAGAAGTCCGACAAGCCCCGGCAGCAGGGAACGGCCCGCTTTCTTTTCAGTCTCGAGCTGCGAGAGGAAGATCACGACGAACATCGTCGTCATGACGAAGCCGATGCCGGTCGTGTCGAACGGAAGGGCGGATCCAATCAGGCCGCCGACCGTCGCGCCGATGACCCAGTACGCCTGATTGAGCGCGGAGACCCAGAACATGAACCAGCCCCGGTCGATGCCGGGCGGGATTTTTGCTGTGTAGTTGATGGCAAAGGTCTCATCGCACATCGCAAAAATCAGATAGACGCGTTTGCGCCCGATTTCCTTGAATTTCTTGAGCATGGCCAGTCCGTAGAAAATATGCCGGGACTGCACCATCAGCGCGATGACGAACGCGGAGAGCGGCGCAAACGGGGAGAGCAGCATCGTGACAGTCAGGAATTCCAGCGAGCCGCCGTAAATCACCAGGGCCATGATCATAGGATACAGGAAGGAGAACCCCTGCGTGCTCATATAGATGCCGTAGGAAAGGCCGACGAAGAAAAAGCCGGCCAGGATCGGCAGAGTATGCGGGAAAGCGGCCTTCAGCGCCGCGAACCGGTAATTTTTGGAATTGGGCAAAAACAACGCTCCTTTCGATAGGTGGTTTCCATTATAATGGAAGCGGATAAAAAAATAAAGGGAAAATCCGGCATGCCCCCGCTTTTTCATGGACGCTGTCCCCCTTTTGTGTTAAAATCGAGGGTAGCGTAAAATCGATTCGGAAGATGTTTCCAATGTTTCATGTGAAACATCCGCAGGAAAGAAAAGGAGCTGATGGGCGTTTACAAAACTACAGAATAGAATGGTATGTTATAATGTTCATAGTAGGAGCAGATAGAAGGTGAACATTATGACGATGTGCAAACCAAAGAAGAGGGCAACAAACGTTGTTAGGACGCAGGTTGTGGAATTGAAACTGTCCGGAAAGATGCAGTGGTATTTCGACGATCTTTGCGATTATCGGCGGTATATCTGGAACATAAATGCCGTCGATGTGAATGTGGCGCATTTCGACAGCTTGGAAGGCCGGGCAGATATCCTGCCGAAGCGGCTAAGCTGTGTGTATCCGCGCATTGCTTACTACAACCGCGTCCTTGCAAAGAAACGCGTTTCGAATGGACAGATTGCTGGCACAAAGAGCAGACGCTACGCAAAAGCGAGAACCAAGCTCCAGCGGGCGTATGCCAAAGTCAGGAACATCCAGCACGATATCGTTTCTAAGTACACGACGCATCTCGTAAGCGATTATGATACCATCGTCATTGAGGATCTGAAGGTCAAAGGCATGAAGATGGGGATTGCGTCGAAAGGCGTTCTCTACGAATGCGGCTATACGAACGACCGTGACAGGAATGCGGTGCGGAACCTTCTTGCGTTGGCAAAACCTTCTTTGGTTAAACAATACATGGACTAACAAATGCAGATATTGGCGTGGGTAACGCCGAACTGACACAAGTCAGTAGAATATCGCAGGAATCCGTCCATGCGATTACCCCTATATTGGGATATCGGAATACGGATAATGACGACGATGAGTAAATCTGTAGAAGTTTCAGGAAAGGAGAGGTATGTATCTCTTCTGCTGATATAGGCAAAATTAATATTGACTATATCCTTCTATGTTTTACATACCAGCATTGCAATAGACAATGGATGCACAGGAAATCAGTAAGCTCGTACTCAACAATATGACCTATATCGTCGGGATTCTCGGCGTGCTCGTCATCGTGATGTACGCCATCATCATCAATCTCTATATGAACCTCAACTATCTGAAGAAGCGGTACCGCAAGATGATGACGGGCGTCGATGGGGCGAACCTCGAGCGTATGCTCATCGGGCATATCGATGAGGTCAAGCATGTCGTTGAGGAGAATCAGGCCATCAAAGCGGAGAACCACCGCATCGACGAGACGCTGAAGACGGCGCTCACGCGCGTCGGCGTCGTGCGTTTCCGCGCGTTCGACGATATGGGGAGCGACCTTTCCTATGCGGTGGCGCTGCTAAACGCGCACAATGACGGTGTGATCCTCTCGAGCATTTTCGGCCGCGAGGACAGCCGCAGCTATGTCAAGCCCATCAAGAATGGCGAGTCTACCTATACTCTTACCGAAGAAGAGGAACACGCCCTGCATGATGCGATGGCACAGGGATAACGAGAAGGAAAGGAGGACGTCCCTTTGGACAGCTCAAACGAGCAGAAAGAAAAACAGATGAAGGAGCAGGGAGCTGCGTCGGAGCAGCCGGCGAAAGCGGAAGCCCAGGAATCTGAGAAGAAAAAGGAAGCCAAGAAGCCGCCAAAGCAGATCACAATCAAATGGATTCCCGATGACGGCGGGGAAGTCAAGAGCATCCGGCTCTCCGAGCGCCTGCTGAAATACGGGATTGTGTCGCTGGCGGTCGGCGCGCTGCTGTTTGTCGGCGCATTCAGCTATGCGGTGTACAGCACGTTTGCGGCGCGCAGCTCGGCGGCGGAGATCCAGGAACTCCGGCAGGTCAACAATATCCAGCAGGAGCAATTATTGCAGCTTTCGAAGAAGGCAAATGCCCTGCAGGATCAGATGGAGCAGCTGACACAGACGGAGAACGAGATCCGCCGCATGTCGGGTGCGCAGCCGGCGGCTGACACCAAGGCCGCGGGGGACGGGCAGAATGCTGCCTCATCCGACGGGGATGACAGCAGCGGCGGAGACGGCACGCATGACGGGCAGGGCGGCCCGTACGTCCGTCCGGATATCGACAATGTGAGCCAGGTGCTCGACATGGTCGAGAAGCAGGTCGCCGTGCGCAAGCAGTCGCTCGAGGAGCTCAGATCGCAGCTCAAGGACAATCAGGGCTTGCTGATGCCGGAAACGGGCCTCACGAATATCCCGGGCAGCACGACGCCGTCCATCTGGCCGGCGCGCGGGGATGTCAGCTCGCCGTTCGGCCTGCGTTGGAATGGCTCAGACTTCCACCCCGGCATCGATATCGCGAATGACATGGGGACGCCGATCGTCGCGACGGCCGACGGCACGGTCGTTACAGCGGGCTGGAACTCCGGCGGCTACGGCAACATGGTCGACATCGACCATGGCAACGGCATCATGACGCGCTATGGCCACGCGATGCAGGTCGTGGTCGTGGCTGGGCAGCATGTGCGCCGCGGCCAGATCATCGCCTATATGGGCTCGACCGGTTTCTCCACGGGACCGCATGTGCACTATGAGGTTCGCGTGAACGGACAGGCCGTGAACCCGGCAGCATATCTTTAAAAAGTACAGGATTCCGCATATCGGACTTTTCCGCGAGGAAAGGAAGGATATGCGGAATTTTTTAGCATTTCTGTTCAGATCCTGCCCAATTCATCGCATTTTTTCGTCAGTTCCGGATAAAAATGGCTTGTGTATTGAAAAAATATCTGTGTATTCATGTATACATTTTCTATATACATTGACATGGCAGGTATGCCTTTTTATAATAGTAATTACGTAACACTGTATACGTTATGGACAAACAATTGTGCTATCATATGAAGGAGAGAGCGCTATGTGTAGGATTGGTTCGATCAAGAGCAAAGTACCCATTCAACCGTCCACGGCTCTGCGCCTGATGCTGCCGCAGCAGGAAGGCCATGACAACTCCGGTTTTGCCATGGTCATGCAGGACTTGTACGGTATTTTTTCTAATTACAAAGACAAGCCGCTCTTGTCGCTGGCCTGCACACAGCGCGGCGCACAGCTCGTCGAGGAATATATGGATGCGCATAACTTCACGCAGATTGCGGAGTGGATTCCAATCCCGGACAAGCGCCCGGGCCTCGATATCCAGGCGATGCCGTACTATATTTTCCGCAATTACGATTATCCGGAGGGCATGGAGAACGCGCGCAAGGAGACGAAGGAGAACCTGCTGCTCGACACGCGCCTCGCACTCCGCAAGATCCTCGAGGAAGCCGGCGAGGGCTACGTGTACTCCTTCTGGCCGGATGTGCTGACGCTGAAGGAGATCGGCGACCCGCGCGATATCGCGACGTACTTCCACCTCTGGGATGACAACGGCTGTCTCATGGCGAAATCCATCGTCGCGCAGTGCCGCCAGAACACGAACTACGATATCGTGCGTTACGCCGCGCACCCGTTCTTCTTGCAGGGCTATACGCTCTGCGCGAACGGCGAGAACACGTTCTACACGAAAAACAAGGAATTCCAGAAATCCCTGCACCGCGGTTATATCGGTTTCGAGTCCGATTCGCAGTGCTTCCTCAATACCCTCCATTACGTGCATCATGAGCTGAAATGGCCGCTGATGTATTACAAGCACGTCATCACGCCGCTGCCGTTCGAGGAAATCGCGGAGCGTCCGGATAAGGATGTGCTGCTCGATATCCGCGAGAGCCTCGCGAACCTCGAGATCAACGGCCCGAACACGATCATCGCCGTCCTGCCGGACAAGCGCATGATGACCTGCTGCGACTCGAAGAAGTTCCGCCCGGTCGTCGTTGGCCGCACGGACGATATGGTCGCCATCTCTTCGGAGGTCTGCGGCCTCAACGAGATTATGCCGGATCGTGACCAGTCGAAGGACATCTACCCGAATGAACGCGAGATTGTCATCATCGACAATGATTTGGAGGTATCGAGATGCGCACAGTAAAGACTCAGGACGTGGGAGTAAATGACCTCCCATGGAGAATAGAATATCATCCGGAACGCTGCACGATGTGCGGGAGCTGTGTCGCTGCGTGCTCGTTCAAGGCCATCAAGGTGAAGGTGCAGCGCCTCGACAAGACGGTGTCCGTCGAGAACGTGCCGACGCCGGTGAAGAAGCATGAAGCCCGCCCGGTCATCTATCAGGTGGCGAGCCTCACGGACTACTGCCGCGGCTGCGGCATCTGCGAGCGGATGTGCCCGAATCAGGCCATCCGCCCAATCCGCAACCCGGATAACCGCAAGACGCTGCTGTCGAAAGACAATGGCCCAATCAAACGCGGCGGCCGCAACAACCTGAACGCTTGGCGCGCACTCGACAGCATCGTCATCGGCCGCATCTCGCAGATGACCGACCCGTCCCTCGATGCCGCACGTCATACGTTCGATATGCGCGCACCGTTCGGCCGCGTGCTTTCGGCCAAGGAGCTCCCGTTCAAGGTCGTCAACGGCAAGCTCGTGCCGACGGCGAAGACGCCGCCTGTGCATTGGATCTACCCGCTGATTTTCTCCGATATGTCCATCGGCGCGCTCTCGACGCGCGCATGGGAGGCCGTCGCCCTCGCGGTCGGCTACCTCAATGAGAAATGCGGCATCCCGGTGCGCATGAGCTCCGGCGAGGGCGGCATGCCGGTCAAGCTGCTCGAGTCCGATTACCTCAAATACTTCATCATCCAGATCGCGTCCGGTCATTTCGGCTGGAACCGCATCATCAAGGCGATGCCGCATATGAAGACGGATCCGGCGGGCATCCTGATCAAGATCGGTCAGGGCGCAAAACCGGGCGACGGCGGCCTCCTGCCGGAGGCGAAGGTCGCGGAGCACGTACAGGCCATCCGCGGCGTCCCGAAGGCGACGCTCGCCTCGCCGCCGAACCATCAGGGCCTCTACTCCATCGAGGAATCCGTGCAGAAGATGCATCTCTCGATGAACGCGGCATTCGGTTTCCGCGTACCGGTCGCCATCAAATGCGCGGCGTCCTCGACCTCGGTTTCCGTCTACAACAACCTGCTGCGCGATCCGTACAAGATCTGCGGCGGCTATTTCATCGACGGCATCCAGGGCGGTACCGGCGCGGCAAATGAGGTCTCCCTCGACCATACGGGCCATCCGGTCGTCTCGAAGATCCGCGACTGCTACCTCGCGGCAGTCAAGCAGGGCCTGCAGGGGCAGATTCCTCTGTACGGCGGCGGCGGCATCGGCATGACCGGCAACGCGGCAGCCGATGCGTTCAAGATGATGTGCCTCGGCGCGAACGGCGTTTTCGTCGGCAAGATCCTGATCCAGCTGCTCGGCTGCATCGGCAACGAGCATGGCCGCTGCAACTCCTGCAACACGGGCAAGTGCCCGATGGGTATCTGCACGCAGGATGTCCGCCTCGTCAAACGCCTCGACGTCGACCGCGGTGCGCAGAAGATCGTCGACTATGTGCTCACGTTCGATACCGAGCTCAAGAAGCTCATGGCGCCGATCGGCAACTCGTCGCTGCCGATTGGGCGCAGCGACGCGCTCGTCTCGACGGACAAGGACGTTGCTGAGCGCCTTGGTATCCAGTACGTATGTTAAGCGAGGGGGAGAGCTACAATGTTTAAGATGGAAACCATGAAGGGACATGACCGCATGTCCACACAGGATCTGCTCCTCGCCATCGAGAAAGCAGTCAAGGAAGGCGAGACCGAGTTCCATATCGCGGCATCCGGCCAGCACGATATCGGCGGCCCGTTATGGCACCCGGAGGGCAAGACCCTGCACTTCTACGTCACGAACCCGGGCCAGCGCCTCGGCTCGATGTGCCTGCCGGGCACGGAGATCTTCGTCAAGGGCTCGACCTCCGCGGATGTCGGCTGGCTGAATGCCGGCGGCGTCATCACGGTGACGGGCGATGCCGGCGATACGGCGGGCCACTGCTCATCGGGCGGCAAGATCTTCATCGGCGGCCGCGGCGGCACGCGCACGGGCTCGCTGATGAAGCACGATCCGCTCTACGAGGAGCCGGAGCTCTGGATCCTGAAGAATGTCGGCTCGTTCTCGTTCGAGTTCATGGGCGGCGGCCGCGCCGTTGTCTGCGGCTGGGATAGCGAGGGCTTTGAGTCCGTCCTCGGCGAGCGTCCCTGCGTTGGCATGGTCGGCGGCGTCGTCTACGTGCGCGGTGCGATCGGCAATGTGCCGAAGGACATCAAGAAGCTGCCGCTCGACGAGCAGGACATCGAGTTCCTTGAAGGCGGCATGGATGAGTTCCTTGAGCATATCGGCAAGCCAGAACTCAAGGACGAGCTCACGAGCTGGGACGACTGGCAGAAACTCCGTCCGCTGACCTTTGCCGAGAAAAAGCCGAAACCGGCGCCGAACCTCGCGGAATTCCGCAAGCGCGAATGGGTCAAGGGCGGCATCTTCTCCGATGTCGCGCACGATGACTTCGTCGTGCATCCGACGCTGAACCACGGGCTCTACCGCTTGCGCGTGCCGAGCTGGAACAACGCGGAATACGCGGCACCGTGCGAGTTCAACTGCCCGACGGGCATCCCGACGCAGCTCCGCTACAAGCTGCTGCGCAACGGCCAGCTAGAGGAAGCCTTGCAGCTGATCCTCAAATACTCGCCGTTCCCGGGCTCCGTCTGCGGTTCGGTCTGCCCGAACCCTTGCATGGATGCCTGCACGCGCGGCAACATCGACGAGTCAATCCAGATTGGCGGGCTCGGCTATAAATCGGCATTCACGAAAGTGGAGCCGCCGAAAGAGCATACGGGCAAGAAAGTCGCCGTCGTCGGCGGCGGTGTCGCCGGCCTGTCCGCGGCATGGCAGCTCGCCCGCAAGGGCCACAGCGTCACGGTCTACGATGACGCGGAGCATATCGGCGGCAAGCTCGAGCAGGTCATCCCGCGCGGACGCCTCTCTCACGAGCTGCTCGAATCGGAGCTCAAGCGCATCGAGAGCGTCGGCGTCGTGTTCCAGCCGAACACGAAGGTCGACAAGGCGAAGTTCGCGAAGCTCCAGCAGGACAACGACGCGGTCATCGTCGCGACCGGTGGCACGAAATCTCGGTATTTCAACTGGGAAGGCGTCGAGAACCTCACGATGGGCCTCGAGTACCTGAAGAAGGTCAACCGCGGCGAGAAGCCGGCAACCGGCAAGCACGTCGTCGTCATCGGCGCCGGCAACTCCGGTATGGATACCTGCCGCGGTGCCTACGAGATGGGTGCTGAGACCGTCGTAGCGGTCGATGTGCAGAAGCCGGCGGCCTTCCAGAAAGAAATCGACTACATCGAGGGCCTCGGCGGCAAGCTCGTCTGGCCGTTCTTCACGACGAAGATCACGAAAGACGGTGTCTATGCGAATGACGGCCGCTTCATCCCGGCCGATCAGGTCATCGTCTCCATCGGTGAGGCGCCGGAGCTCGACTTCCTGCCGGAAGATGATCACCTGAAATTCTTCCGCGATACCTGGATCATTCCGGACGCGCATCAGGAGATCCTCCCGGGCGTGTTCACGGCCGGCGATACGATCAAGCCGGGCCGCCTGACCGATGCCATCGGAAGCGGCCGCAAGGCCGCCTGGTACGCGGATCAGTACCTTGCGGGCGCATCGGAATACAAGCCATTCCCGCAGAAAAAGCAGATCCCGGCCGAGTGCCTTTCGAAGGAATACTTCGAGAAATGCCATCACTGCGAACTCGGCGACCCGGTCGACGATAAGAGCCGCTGCGTGAGCTGCGGCACCTGCCGCGATTGCAAGATGTGCCTCGAGAGCTGCCCGGAAAAGGCCATCACGCGCATCGAGCACGAGGACGGCACGATAGAATACGTCAGCAATCCGAACCGTTGCATCGGCTGCGGCATCTGCGCCGGCGTATGCCCCTGCGGCGTCTGGACCATGCAGGACAATCCGGAAAAGATCCCGATGTACTCCACTGGCGTCAAAGCCTGAAATCTGTTCAAGGAAATAGGAAAGCCGAATCCCACAAGTTTGGGATTCGGCTTTTTATTCAAATCTATGAAAGGATGGACTTTTATATGAAACCATTAAGTGAACGTTCTGCACGTTTCACGGATTCCGTTATCCGCCGCATGACACGTGTCGCGAATAAATATGGTGCCGTCAATCTTTCACAGGGGTTTCCTGATTTCGACCCGCCGCATGAGATTACCGATCGGCTGGCCGAGGTCGCCAAGACCGGTCCGCACCAGTACGCCATCACTTGGGGCGCACAGAACTTCCGTGAGGCGCTCGCCCGCAAGCAGAAGCATTTCTCCGGCCTCGATTATGACCCCGACAAAGAAATCGTCGTGACCTGCGGCAGCACCGAAGCTATGATGGCCGCGATGCTTTCGGTTACGAATCCTGGCGACAAGGTGGCGATTTTCTCGCCGTTCTATGAAAATTATGGCGCGGATACGATCCTTTCGGGTGCGGAGCCGATTTATATCCCGCTCGTGCCGCCGGATTTTCATTTTGATCCCGAAAAACTGGAAGATGCCTTCCGTCAGGGTGCCAAGGCGCTGATCCTCTGCAATCCTTCGAATCCCTGCGGCAAGGTGTTCACTTTAGAGGAAATGACGACGATTGCGGACATCATCAAGAAGTATGATGCTTATGTCATTACGGATGAGGTCTACGAGCACATCCTTTACGCGCCGCACAAGCACATCTATATGGCGGCGCTGCCGGGGATGCGTGAGCGCACCATCACCTGCAATTCCCTTTCCAAGACGTATTCCATCACGGGCTGGCGTCTCGGCTATGTGCTCGCAATCCCCGAAATTACGGACCGTGTCAAGAAAGTGCATGATTTCCTGACCGTCGGCGCGGCCGCTCCCTTGATGGAAGCCGCTGTCGTGGGCTTGAATTTCGGTGATGACTATTATGAAAGCCTGCAGGCGCACTATACACACATGAAGGAGCTCTTCGTCGGCGGGCTGAAGAACCTCGGCTTCCGTTTCACGGATCCTCAAGGGGCTTATTATGTCATGCTTGACGTCTCGGAGTTTGACGTCAAAGATGATTACAAGTTTGCAGAATGGATGGCGCGTGAGGTCGGCGTGGCCGCCGTGCCGGGCTCCTCGTTCTTCCACGAGGACGTGCATCATTTCGTGCGGTTTCATTTCGCCAAGGAAGACGAGACACTGAATGCCGCGCTGAATCGCCTCGAGTCGCTGCGGGAAAAGGCCAATGTCGCACAGGGCGTTGACTGGCGGTAAGATTTCCCTTTATCCCTTGCTGGCTATTCTGATCAGAATGCCGAAAAAAGCAAAATAAACGCACGCGTGCGTTTATTCGCATCTTTGCAACATTTTTGGCCTTCGTCTTGGACAAACCAAGAGCCCCGCGCTGGGATGGCGCGGGGCTCTTGGTTTGGGAATATTATGTTTTTAGGATTTTGGGGAATAGATAAAAGATAT
>DAIMZO010000036.1:0-15742 GCA_036733925.1 Selenomonadaceae bacterium
CCAACGTGTACGTTTCCATGTTCTCACTTCCTCTGCGATGTCTTCTGACTCTCGATGTACTGCTTGACGATCTCCAACGGAGCACCGCCGACCGTTGAGACGAAATAGGAATTCGTCCAGAGTGACGGTATCCTGGTCGTCAAAGAGTGGAATTCCTGACGCAGTATCCGCGATGTCTTGCCCTTGATGGTCTTGACTGCTTTATGGATACCGAACTGCGGGTCAACTTCTAAAAGCAGATGGACATGGTCTGGCATGATTTCCATCTCAATGACCTCGAATGGATATTCCTCAGCAATCTGCTCAACAAGTTCCTTTAGTCTTGTATCTACGCCGTTCACCAGAACTTTGCGGCGATATTTCGGGCAGAACACAACATGATACTTGCAGGAATAGACGATATTATGGTTGGAGTGATAGATTCGTTTGCTCATATTTATATTATACAACAATATACGATCTATTACAAGCATTTCCTTTTGGAAATGGCCCACCTCCATTGCTTGCGCAAAGTCGGTGGGCGCGGCTTATATCCCCATACCTGAAGGCAGGGGTTTTACGCTGCTTTCTGATAACATGGATTCCATGTTCCTGCATTTTCTTTTGAAGGACATGGACGCTCGTTTCACGATGGTGTAGAATAGTAGGGAGAAAAGAGGTTGCAATATGGAGATTTTTCATAACGACTGGGCGAAATACCTGAATCCGGAGCTCACAAAACCGTATTACCGGGAGCTCCGGCAGTTTTTGATACAGGAGTACCGGACACAGCGCATCTACCCGGATATGTACGCAATCTTCAACGCACTGCACTATACGAGCTACGAGGACACGAAAGTCGTGATCCTCGGGCAGGATCCGTATCACGGGCCGGGGCAGGCGCATGGGCTCTCGTTCTCGGTGCTGCCGGGTGTCCCGGCGCCGCCAAGCCTGCAGAACATCTTCAAGGAGCTGCACGATGACCTCGGCTGCAAGATCCCGAACAATGGATGCCTGAAGCCGTGGGCCGAGCAGGGCGTGCTGCTCTTGAACACGGTGCTGACCGTGCGCGAACATCACGCGAACTCGCATCACGGGCACGGCTGGGAAATCTTCACGGACCGCATCATCGAACTGCTCAACGCGCGCGAGAAACCGATGGCCTTCATCCTGTGGGGCACGCCGGCGCGCCGCAAGAAAGCCATGATCACGAATCCCGCGCACTACATCGTCGAATCACCGCACCCGAGCCCGCTCTCCGCGAACCGCGGCTTCTTCGGCAGCCATCCATTCTCGAAAGTCAATGACTTCCTGAAACACACCGGCCAGACCCCTATCGATTGGCAGATTCCAGATCTTTAACCTCTGTAGCAAACGATTTTATGGACATGTTTGATAAAAATACCACTTTTCGTGAAAAATTTTCAAAAAGTGGTTGACAGGTACCGCCTCGTCCGCTATAATAATTTTTGTCAGTTGCGAGAGCGACGAACAAAAGATGCTGATTTAGCTCAGTTGGTAGAGCAGCTCATTCGTAATGAGCAGGTCGTAGGTTCAAGTCCTATAATCAGCTCCATAAGCACAGACAAGGCTTCCAGAATCTGGTAGCCTTTTTTGTTGCATAAAATCGGCAAAGAAAAAGGAAGCCTTATCCTTCGGCTTCCAGCACCATCTGATAGATTTCCCTGCGGCTGCAGCCGCAGGCTTTCGCGGCCTGGCGCATGGCTTCTTTTTTCGGCAGGCCCTGCGCAAGGCAGCTCTGATAGCAGGCCAGAGGATTCTGCGTCTGCTCCTGCGCTTCTTTTTCTTCCGTTTCCGACGTCCCCGCGATGACGATGACGTATTCACCGCGCGGGGCGTTTTCTTCATAATGCGCGAGCAAACTGCCGAGCGTGCCGCGCTGGAACTCCTCGAATTTCTTCGTGAGCTCGCGCCCGAGCGCCGCCTCTCGCTCGGCGCCAAGCACGTCCGCGAGCAGGCGCAGCGTCCCTTTCAGGTGATGCGGCGCCTCGTAGAAGATCAAGGTGTCCGGGCGGTTCTTCACCTCCGCGACGATCTCGCGCTGCTTCTTCGCGGTCTTCGGCAGGAAGCCGAGGAACGTGAACCGCGTCGTATCGAGTCCTGAGCAGATCAGTGCCGAGAGGCCCGCGTTCGCGCCGGGCAGCGGTGAGACGCGGATGCCCGCCTCGATGGCGAGCTTCGCGAGATGCGCGCCGGGGTCGCAGATGCCGGGCAGGCCCGCGTCGCTAACGCAGAGCAGATTCTCGCCGGTCTTCAGGTACTCGATGAGCTCCGGCCCCTTCTCGAACTTGTTGTGCTCATGATAGCTCGTCAAGCGCGTGTGCAGGTCGAAATGCGTGAGCAGCTGCCGCGTATGCCGCGTGTCCTCCGCCGCGATCAAATTCACCTCGCCCATCAGCCGCACGGCGCGGTAGGTCATGTCCTCGAGGTTCCCGATCGGCGTCGCGCATAGATAGAGTGTCCCATAGGCCGGGTCTGTCTTCATTTCCTGTCCTCACTTTCCTCGGCGTCCCCATAGATCCGCCGGATTTCCGCTGTGTATCCGCCGTCCGGCTCGTGCACGACGAGCGGCGGCAGCACCTTCAGCCCGCCCGGCGCCGCGCCGACGACGGCCTCGATCAGCATCATGTTCGGCGCCTTGCCCTCCTTCGGCTGCACCATCTGCAGCCGTTTCGGCTCCATCTGGTGCCGGTGCATCGTCTCGATGATCTCGGCCAGCCGCTCGGGCAGATGCACCATCGCAAAATGACCGCCGAAACGCAGGGCATAGCGCGCGGCGGTCACCACATCCTCGAGCGTCGCCGTGAACTCATGGCGCGCCCGCGCGACCCCGTGGATCTTATTGGCCTGCCCGTGTGCGACCGGACGGTACGGCGGGTTCGCGAGCACCCAATCGAACGATTCCGGCGCATAGAGCGCACGGATGGAACGGTAGTCGCCCTGCCTCACCGCGATCTGATCCTCGAGCTCATTCATGCGCACGTTGCGCGCCGCGAGCTCCGCCATGACGGGGCGCAGCTCGACCGCGGAGATAGGCCCGGCGACGTCTGCAATCAGCAGCGGGATGACGCCGGTCCCCGTTCCGAGGTCGAGCACCCGATCCCGCTTGTGGAAGGCCGGGAAATGCGCGAGCAGCACGGCGTCGAGGGAAAAGCAGAATTCCTCCGTATTCTGGATGATCCGCCGACCCTTGTGCATGAGGTCGTCGAGGCGCTCGTGTTCCCGGAGCTCCGCCGGTCTCAATCCCGAGCCTCCCGCGTGCTGTCCGGTGCCGTGTTCTGCCGGCGGCTGCCGCGGTGCGAGGACGCATTGCGGCGGTCTTTGCGCTCATGGCC
Source organism: Selenomonadaceae bacterium (assembly GCA_036733925.1). Lineage (GTDB taxonomy): Bacteria > Bacillota > Negativicutes > Selenomonadales > Selenomonadaceae > UBA2897. The sequence goes on from DAIMZO010000036.1 coordinate 3,336, forward strand.
GGAGCGGCCCTCGCGGCGCGGACGGCGTTTCGCGTTCCTATGCTCCTCCTCGCGGCCGCCGTTCTCATGCGGCTTGCGCGGACGGCGCTCCTTATGGGCCCGCAGCTCGCGGCGCTTGCCGCTATGTTCCTTGCGCTCGCGCCGATCTTTCTTCTCTTTGTCCGCAGGCGCCTCAGCGGCCGACGGTTCCTGCAGATTGTCCCAGCCTTCCACCACGGTCTGGTTGTTGTCGAGCAGGATGGTCGCGGTATGCCGCTGCGCGTTCACGGCGATGACCTTGCCGTCACCGCCCGACGTCCCGACGCGGCTGCCCTGCTCCGGCTCCTGCACCTTTTTCTTCTGCGGGCAGCTGCCGCCATTGCAATAGCAGCCGCTCTCGTATTTCAGGCAGCACATCAGCCGCCCGCAGATGCCCGAGATCTTCGTCGGGTTCAACGAGAGGTTCTGCTCCTTTGCCATGTGGATGGAGACCGGCACGAATTCCTCGAGGAACGACGCACAGCAGAGCGGCCGCCCGCAGCAGCCGATGCCGCCGACAATCTTCGCCTCGTCGCGCACGCCGATCTGCCGCAGCTCGATGCGCGTGCGGAACACGGACGCGAGATCCTTGACGAGCTCGCGGAAATCCACGCGCCCATCTGCCGTGAAGTAGAAGATGATCTTGCTCATGTCGAACGTGTACTCGACGCCGACGAGCTTCATCTCGAGGCCGTGCTCGGCAATCTTCTTCTTGCCGATGACAAAGGCGTCCTTCGCCTTCTGCTTGTTCTCCTCGACGCGTTCGAGGTCGGACGCGTTCGCCAGACGGTGCACGACCTTCAGGGGCTCCTCGAGCTCCGTCTCGTCGACCTCGCGCGGCCCGATGACGACCGTGCCGCATTCCATGCCGCGCGGCGTCTCGACGATGACTTTATCGCCGATCTCGATCTCGAGCGTCCCCGGCTTGTACGAATATATTTTTCCCGCCCGCTTCAAGCGGACGCCAACCACTGTAACCAAACTATACCTCCAGAATCTATCGTCATGCGCCCCGCCGCAGGATTGCGCGGGCACGGATCAGGAATCCCTCTGTCTGCAATTTCAGGCTGACATTCGCGCGGAACCGCCGATCCATCTCATGCACTTCCTCGAGCAACGCGTGCACGCGCGGAAGCCCGAACGCATCGAGCATCCCGAGCAGCTCGCTGCGCTTCTCCGGGTGATAGACGAGCGGGCTCCCGCCGTCCTCGTAGAGCACGAGCATATCGCGCAGGAACATCGTCAGGAAGGAGAACCATTCCGCGAGCGCCTCGCGCGGCATATCCTCCATCGCCTTCGCACGACGCCAGAGCGCGGGCATATCCATGCGCGGCAGCTCCCGCAGGAAGGCGCGGACGTCCTCCTGACGGTTGAGCCCGCCGTCCTCGTGCAGGCGCACAGCACGCCCGAGACTGCCGTCCGCGAGGCTCGCGAGCTCGCGGATCTCGGTCTCCTCGACGCCTCGCGCGCAGAGGGCTTTCTCGAGCGCCTCGCGCAGGATCCCGCCGAAGCGGATTGGCATGCAGCGTGAGCGGATAGTGTCGAGCAGGGCACTCTCCGCGCTCGTCACGAGGATGAAGGTCACGGCTCCCGCCGGTTCCTCGAGCGTCTTCAGCAACGAGTTCTCTGCCTGCTCATTCATGCAGTCCGCATCGTCGATGACGATGACGCGGCGGTCGCCGAACACGATCGTGCCCGAGGCCTTCGCCTGCATCTCGCGGATCGTCTCGATGCGGATCTGGCGCGTGCCTTTGCCGCGCTGTTCCGGCTCGATGACGTGGAACTCCGGATGCGCGCCGCGCTGCATGGCCCGGCAGGCCTCGCAATGCCCGCAAGGCACGCCCTTCTTCTCGAAGCAGAGCATGGCCATGGCGAACGCCTCCGCCATCTTCCGCTTGCCGACGCCCTCCGGCCCGGTAAAGAGCAGGGCGTGCGGCACGCGGTCCTCGCGGATCATGCGCGCGAGCTCCGCCTTCACCGTCTCATGCCCGTAAATCGTTTCATCCATATCCATCGGCATCGCTCACATATAGAGATCGACGAGCATGCCGCGGATGGCATCGTGGCTCGCGATGATGTCGAGCTGCTCTGCCTGCCCGAGGCGGATTTTCTCCGCCATGTCCTCGAGTTTCTTGTCGATCTTGCGCACGGTCGTGTAGACCTTCTGCCGGCCCATGCGATCCCAGCCAGCCTGGCTGTGGAGCTCGTACATCTGCCCGACCGCCTCGCCGATGAAGTTCTTGACGAGCGTGCGGTAGTCCTTGAGCTCGTCGTAGGTCGGCGTGCGCGAGAGCTTCGCCCCCTGCTCATCGATCTGCTGCAGGAGCTTGTCGAGCTGCTCGTGAGACAGCGTCTTCTGCTCATCGGCAAGCGCGGTCGAAAAGTCCGTGTCTGTGCTCTCGACATCCGTGTTATGGTCGCGCACGTGGGAGATGGAAGCCCCCTGCGGCGTCATATTGTCGATCTTGACTGGCATAGGATTCCCTGCCTTTCTGTCTGCATTATACCTTTATACGAGAAAATCCGCAAGAAAAAGCCATCAACGGAAAAGGTCGCGGATCTCGTCCTCGGTGAGCTTCGAGAGGAAGTTCTCGCCGGGCGCGATCATCTGGTCGATCAGGCCCTTTTTCTTCTCCTGCAGCTCGTAAATCTTCTCCTCGACCGTATGGCGCGCGATCATCTTGTAGACCTGCACCTTGTTTTTCTGGCCGATGCGGTACGCACGGTCTGTCGCCTGGTCCTCGACGGCCGGATTCCACCACGGGTCGAAATGGATGACCATGTCCGCGCCGGTCAGGGTGAACCCCGTGCCGCCCGCCTTCAGCGAGATCAGGAAGACCGGCGTATCGCCCGCGTTGAACTGCCGGACGAGCCGGATGCGCTCCATCGCCGGCGTCGAGCCGTCGAGGTAATCGTACGGCACCTTCATGCCCTTCAGCCGCTCCGCGATGCGCGCGAGCATCTGCGTGAACTGCGAGAAGATCAGCATGCGGTGCCCGCCCTCCATCGCGTCGCGCACGACTTCCTCGAGCTGGTCGAGCTTGCCCGAGCCGCCGTCCCAGCTCTCGAGGAACAGCGACGGGTCGCAGGCGATCTGCCGGAGCCGCGTCAGGATTGCGAGAATCTTGATCCGGCTCTCGCCGAACCCGTGCTCCTGCAGAGTCTTCGCGAAGTCCTTCTGGCTGCGCAGGAAGTACGCCTGATAGATCTTCTCCTGCCGCAACGTCATCTCGCTGACGATGCGGCGCTCGACCTTGTCCGGGAGCTCGGTCAATACGTCCTTCTTCATGCGGCGCAGGATGAACGGGCGGATATGCCGCCGCAGATCCTTGCCGGCCCGCTCGTCCTGGTCGCGGACGATCGGCGTCTCGTAATGCGATTTGAACTGCGCGTGATTCCCGAGATAACCCGGCATCATGAAATCGAAGATCGACCAGAGCTCCGTCAACGTGTTCTCGATTGGCGTGCCGGTCAGCGCGAACCAGCCGCCCGCACGGAGCTTCTTGACCGCGCGCGCGTTCTGCGTCGCCGGGTTCTTGATATGCTGCGCCTCGTCGAGGAACACGTAGCGGAACGTCCGTTTTTCGTAGAGGTCGATATCCTTCTTCAGCATATTGTAGGTCGTAATCAGGATATCGGCATTCCCATCAAAGGCCGCTGTGATGGCCGTGCGGCGGTTCGCCTTGATCCCGGCCGCGACGACTGTCTGCAGGGCCGGCGTGAAATGCTGCGCCTCGTCCTGCCAGTTGTAGACGAGCGAGGTCGGCGCGACGACGAGCGTCGGCGGGGCGCCTGCCTCCTGTTTGGAGAGCAGGAACGCGAGCACCTGCAAGGTCTTGCCGAGGCCCATGTCGTCGGCGAGGATGCCGCCGAGCCCATGGGCCGCGAGGCTCGTGAGCCAGTTGAAGCCCGTCACCTGATAGTCGCGCAGGATGGGCTGCAGGCTCTCCGGCACCTCGGCGTCGACGTCCTGCGGGCTGCGCACATCGCGGACGAGCGACTTGAACCGCTTGCTGCGCACGAGCCGCAGGCTCTCGTCCTCCCGCGCGAGCTCGTCGATGTACATCGCGTTCGAGAGCGGCATCTCGATTTTCCCGTCGACGACCTTGCCGCGCGCGAGCCCCGCGCTGTCCGCGAAATCCGCGAGCGCTGAGAGCTGCTGGTCGCCGAGCGTCAGGAACGTGCCGTCCTTCAGCCGGTGATAGCGCCGCTTCTGCCGGTATGCGTCGAGGATGTCCATGAGCTCCTCGATGTCGAGATGCTTCGTGTCGAACGTGACCTCGAGCAGATCCGAATCGTTGATGCTGACCCCTGCCGTGACCTTCGGCATCGGCCGGACTGGGCGCGACAGGATCGTGTCCGCATAGAACACCTCCACGGAATCCGGCAGGCTCTCCACCCCGTCGGTCAGGAACTCATAGGTGAGCTCCTCATCGGGCTGCACGTACTGGTCGCGCTGCTTGCGGAAGCCATAGGTGTCGAACAGGTTCGTGAGGCGCTGCTCCGCCACCTTGTTGCGGATCAGGATGCGCCCCTCAAAGGCATCGGGCCGCTCGCGGATCGGATTGAACTTCACTTCATCATAGCAGAACACGGGCTTGACCGCGATGCCGTCCTTGTAGAAGTCGATGTAGAGCTCCGCGGAAAACGGCGCAATCATATAGTCTTTGTCAAACGAGCTCGATACATGCACGTCGGAAGCGTTCTCCGCTTCCGGCAGGACCTCGCTGAAAAAGCGGCCGACATTCTTCGCCTCGATATCAATATGCGCGGTCTCGGCAAACGCGTCGAGCAGCGGTTTCGTGCGCCGCGCGAAATCCGCGTCCACCGCGAAGATGGTGCCGTCGCGGTAGAGATACTGCCCTTTCTCGTCCAAGGCGAGCAGGGGCTCCGATTTCAGCGAGAAACGCCCGCCGTCCTTGTATTTGCGGAGCTCGGTCTCGACGGGCGGATTGCGGTGCGCGACGCGCACATCCCCGACCCCTGCGCCATCGAGATGCATCTCGATTGGCGCATCACCCATGATCTGCAGGAAGCGCTCGAAATCCGACGGCGTCAGCCGGAATGCCTTCTGATCGAAATGGTAGCTCGTCGCAAACGCATACACGCCGTATCCGCTCCGCGCCTCCACCAGCGACTTCTCATCCGCATAGGCTTCCTCAAGCATCTGCCAAAGCGCCTCCGAGGTCTCATCGGCGAACGTCATATTCGCGGTATGGAGCATGCCTTTCGTCCCGAGCGCCCAGCCCCCGCCGGTCTTCACGGTCTGCAAGAGCTGCTGCAGGTTCCGCACGACGTAAAGCCGCTCGATCCCGATCCGGAACTCCAGCCATTTATGAACCTGGCGGATGCCGTCCTCGACAAAAAGCCGCGGGACGAGATAGACGGACTGCGGGCCCGTCTTCACGGCGCCAGTACCCTTCGAATCGAACAAGGAGAACAGGCGGCGCTCCGCATCCTTCTGCACCATGCGCGCGGACGGCTCCCGTTCAAGCATACGCGCGCCAGACTGCCGCCCGAACAGCCGGACGATAGCCTCCCGCAGTTCCTGGTTATAAGCAGCGTCAAGATCTTCGGGATTGTCTTCGTCCTCGTCCCATTCTTCCTCCTGCAGCCGCGCCTGTATTTCCTTCAGGACGGCGATGACATGCTTGCACGCGCCTGCGTAGGTCTCTGCCGCAGGACAGGTGCATCGATAGCTCTGTACACCCGCCTTATCCTTCGTGAGCGAAACACGCACCGCGTATGGCTCCGTCCCATCCACGCTGCCGATATACGTGGGCAGTTTATCGGTGACCTCGTCGAAGCGGATCACTCTGCCCTGACGATAATAATTGCACCCGCGCTTGTAGACCGTATCGCTGCTGGCCTCGGAACGAATCACCTGATCTGAAAGCACTTGCGTCTCTCCTTATTTCTATCTTGCAACCGTATCGGAAAAAATGTTACACTGAATCTATCTTATTATTTTACCATTGTTTGAACCGGGAAGGAAGGAAAACTTCTTTATGCTGCATATCCTGATTGTCCGCCTCTCCTCGATTGGCGACGTCCTGCACGCGACGACGGTCGCGCATAACCTGCGGCTCCTGCTGCCCGATGCGGAGATCAGCTGGCTCGTGAGCCCCCCATCCGACACCCTGCTGCGCGGAAATCCCGATATCGACCATCTGCTCGTCTGGGACCGCCGTCCGATTGATCAGGCGTTCGCACATCTGCATCTGCGCCGGGCCTATCTGGAACTGCAGAAGGCCAAGGCCCTGCTCGCGCCGTATGCGTTTGATATCGCACTCGATATCCAGGGGCTCTTTCTGACGGGGCTGCTGACGAAGGCCAGCGGCGCAAAGCGCCGCATCGGCATCCACGAGCGTCACGAGGGCAATCCGCTGTTCATGACTGAGATGGCCCCCGAACACGGAGACCGCCACAAAATCCGACGGTACCTCACGGCACTCGAGCCGCTCGGCTTTGACCGCGGGAAGTTCCAGCCGGGCATCGTGCTGCCGGTCACCGATGCGCAGAAGGATTTCGCCAAGGTGTTCTGGGCGCGGCATGGCGTAGACCCCGCGGCGCCGATCCTGATGGTCAACACCCGCACGACCTGGCCGGACAAGAACTGGCCGCCGGCGTATTTCGGCGCGGCCCTGCGCGATATCCCCGCCTCTGTGCAAATCGTCTTCAGCGGCGCCCCGAGCGACAAGCCGTTCATCGCGGAGGCCATGCGCGAGATGAACCGCCCCGCCCTGTCGATTGCCGGCGAGACGAGCCTCACCGAGCTCGCCGCCCTGATCGCGTCCGCGACGCTGCTGCTGACCGGCGACACAGGCCCTCTCTACATCGCCGAGGGCGTCCATACGCCAACGCTCTCCATCTGGGGCCCGACGCACCCTGATATCTACGGTCCGCTGACCGCAGGGCATCACTTCGTGCTGAGTCCGCATAGCTGCACGGCCTGTTGCGAGACGCATTGCAAGCAGGACAAGCAGCGTGCCTATAGCCCCTGCATGCGCGCCGTAACGCCCGAGCGCGTGCGTGGAAAGCTCTCAGAGCTCCTTCATCTGCCAGCAGACAGGAACAGCTCGCGATAAAGGGATTCCATCTCGTTCCGGTAAAGTCCGGCATCCATGAGCGGCGACTTCTGCATCATGCCCCGCAGGGTCCGGCGCAGCAGCTGCAATAGTTCCGGATTGCCGGCCAGCTGCCTAGCGATCTCGATATACCTCGGATCATCGGCCGCCGCGAGCTCGCATAGATTGAGATTCGCGAGGAAACTGTATCCGAACCGCGCCCCATGATAGGCCCCGATCCACGTGATGACCGGCACACCCATATAGAGCGCCTCGCAGGTCGTCAGCCCGCCCGTATAGGGACGGGTATCGAGGGCGATATCTACATCGTGGTACTGCTCCAGATAGTCCCTCGAGAACCCGCGCATCTCCACGCGGTCAACCGGGAAGCCGAGATTCCGCAGGCGCCGCAGCGTATAGTCCCTGCCCTCCTCCGAATCGAAAAGCGCATGCTTCAGCAGGAGGCGCGAATCCGGCACCACGCATAGGATCTCCCGCCAGACGCGCAGGACGCGGTCGCTGACCTTCGAAAAATGATTGAAGCAGCCGAAGGTCACATAGCCCTTGCGCAGGCAGGGCGGTGTGCCCTCTGCGGGAAAACGCGTGAACGGCTGGTAGCAGAAGTGGCTGTGCGCGAGGCGCAGCAGCGGTTCGGTGAAATACGGGGACGCTGCCTCGGGTGCACAGTGCACATCCGACAGGAACCCCGTGGTCTCCCGCAGCCCTGTGCTGTTGAAATACCCGATGCCCGAGATCTGTACCGGCGCCGGACGCCAGGCGAACACGGGAAGCGCGTTCCCCGCGGTATGCCCGGCGAGATCGACGAGGATATCCACTTCATCCTGCCGGACTGCATCAGCGATTTCCTCCCACGACCAGCCCGCAGCTTCGCGCCAGTCTGCGCCGCCCGCCTGCAATGCCTCGGTCACCGCATCCTGCTTCTCGTTCAGCGCGTACACATAGACGGAGAACGCCTCGGCGTCGTACCCGACGAGCAGGGGCTGCACGAATTGCGCGACCGGGTGATTGCGCAGATCTGCGGAAAGATAGCCCACGCGGATTTTCCGGTGATCCCATTGGCGGACCAGGAACGGCCGGACGGACAGCATTTCCAGCAGAGTCCGGTACTCCGCATACAGAAACTGCATGGATTCCGCCGAGACCGGGTCGATGGCATTCGCAGAAAAGATTGCATTGCTGCATTCCGTCAGTTTCTTGTGCACATCGGGCTCCAAGGCGACCGACTTTCGGAAAGCCTCTACGGAAAGCCCGCTCTCCCCCAGCATGCGCAGGGCAGAGCCGAGGACGCTCCATGCGTCCGCCAGCAGGGCATCCTCGCCGGACTGCCCGAAACGTTCCAGCAGATCCTGCAGGCAGGCGATTTCCGATACATACCGCTTCTGGTCCCGCAGGATATACCCCATCAGCAGCATCCCGCGCAGGGTTCTGGCCCCGCATATCCGCCAGCTCTTGCGCAAGACTTCCCCGGCCTCCGCCAGCCGCCGACTGCGCCAGAGCCCGTATGCTTGCAGATACGCTTCGACAAGAAACGAATCCTTCTCCTTCACCCTCGTCAGCTCCATTCCCAATCACAAAACAAAAGGGGCTGCTGCACACCAAGACATGCGCAGCAGCCCCTTTCTGTACTTCTATTTTGACTCACCGCAGGAAAACGACGTTGGTCTGGTCGAGGAAATGCGTTGCCGCGTTCTCGACGAGGACTTTGTCGGCATCCGCGTTCGACAGGACCGGGTTCGCGTTGTGCCCGTCGAGACGGACGGCCTTCACGACGAGCGGGCGTGCACCTGCGCGCGATGCCTTGCTCATATCCGTGGCATAGCCTGCCATGCCCTTTGCGACGACGAGGTCGTAGTCGAGGTTCTTATAGCCGTAGATCGGCTGCAGGCTCGCATTCTTGATGACCGGGCTCATGACCGCCTGCAGGCCGAGGCCGCGGCAGTCGACGATGAGGCCCGTATAATTGCCTTCCTTCTGCACCGTCGCGTTCGCGTAAGCCGTCGGGTCACTTGCCGCCGGTCCCGTGACCGCAGAGCCGGATACGTTTGGAAACGCTTCCTTCGTTGCCGGTTTCTGCAGGACGGCACTCGCGAGGGAATTCGAGACGCCGAACATCGGCACCTCGAGCGTGACCTCATAGCCGCCATCTGCCGTCGCGCGCTCGGACACGATGCGCGCGCCCTGGATGAACGCCGTGACCTTCGAGGTCACCGTGTCGCTCGCAACCATGTTCATCTCGATGGTCGTCGTCCCGTCGATATTGACGCCCTTGACCGTCTCGGCGAGGTTCCGGTAGCCGTCGACGATGGCCGCGCGGCGCGCGAGCATGCGAGCCTGCGCCGCGTTCAGCGCGTTCGACGGCGCGACGCCGGTGCCGATCGCCGTGACCTTGTTCTCCGTCCAGTCCACACCGCCGTCCGCTGCTGCAAAAGCCGTGCTGAAAAGCATCGTCATCGCCAGCGCAAAAGCCGCGCAGATCCTTGCTATCTTTTTCATATTTTTCATCTCCTAGTTTCTATCTATCTGTTTTATCGGTTGCCCGCATGAAAACTAAAGAGCAGACTTGATGAAAATCCCCTTATTTGAACAGATTGAAAAGCTGCTTGCCGATCAGGACGGTCGTCATGACGATGAAGAGCGGGCGCACGAAGCTCGTGCCCTTCTTCAGCGCCATCTTCGCGCCGCAGTATGCGCCGACAATCATCGCGAGCCCCATCGGGATCGCATAGGAGAAATCGACGAGCCCGAAATACAGGAACACGCTGATGCCCGCGATATTGCTCGCGAAATTCAGCGCGCGCGCGTTCGCCGCGGCGCCGAGGAAGTCGAATCCGAGCATCAGGAACGCGAACAGCAGGAAGGATCCCGTCCCCGGCCCGAAAAAGCCATCGTAAAAGCCGAGGCACAGCGCCACGAACCCGGAGAGCACGAGCATTTTCGGCGTCACGCCGTCATAGGTCGATGTCTTGCCCCAGTCCTTCTTGAAGATGCTGTAGATCAGCACGAGCACGAGCATCGTGACGACCATCGGCCGCAGGATCCCGGGCGGCACGAGCCGCACGACGAGCACGCCGCAGACCGAACCGATGAGCGAAAGCGGGAACAGCCGCCGGATGAGCCAGCCGTTGATGTTCCCGGATTTCAGGAACGTCGTGAAGCTCATCGCGGCGCCCATGACCGCCGCCATCTTGTTCGTGCCGAGCGCGTAGACCGGCGGGATTCCCGTCCACATCAGCGCCGGAATAGAGATCAAGCCTCCGCCGCCGACGATCGCGTCGATGAACGCGGCCATAAAGCCGAAAAACACGAGGAATGCCAGCATCCCCGGATCCAGTAATTCCATCTTCTCTTCCTTTCGTCTGCCTGAAAAAATCCCTACCCGCATTGTATCACGAAAACGCTCCGCACAAAAGGGAAAGCCGATTTTATGCGCATTTCCACGTGGTTTCCTTGACAGAGAACCGGCACTTTGTTACGATAAATAGAAAGAAAGATTATGGGTATCCATGAGCCATTTGACACTCCCCACGGCTAAAGCCGGGGGATTCTTGGTTCAGCAACCACTGCACCGCCTCCGAAGAATTGGCGTCTTACACGATTTCCCCAAGCGTGAATTCCCGTGTGTCCCACGGTACTGATGTTATTTATGCTACGTTGGATTTCTCTTCCAACGCATGTTTCAAGATATTTTTCGCAGCATTGGTGTCGCGATCGTGATGCGTCCCACACTGCGGGCAGTCCCATTCGCGCACACCGAGATCCTTCGTCAAAGGATTCTGATACCCACAGACCGAACAGGTCTGGCTGGACGGATAGAACGTATCCACTTTCAGGAGCTCGCCACCATGCAGCGCTGTCTTATATTCAAGCTGGCGGAAGAACTCGCTCCACGAGACATCCGAGATGGCTTTTGCGAGCTTTCGATTCTTGAGCATCCCCCGCACATTCAAGTGCTCCACAGCTATCGTTTGGTTTTCACGAACAAGCCGTGCCGTTACTTTGTGCAGGAAATCCTTGCGGATATTCGCGATGCGTTCATGGACGCGAGCAACGCGGATGCGCTGCCTGTCACGATTCTTCGACTTCGGCAGCTTGCGGGAAAGCCGCCGCTGTTCCCTTGCGAGCTTCCGTGAGAGCTTGCGGAGGATGTGCGGATTCGCTACGGTATGGCCGTTGCTGTCCGTGTAGAATTCCTTCAGGCCGACATCTATGCCGACCTGCCCGCCGCCATTCGGCTGTATCAGCTTTTCTTTGTCCGTCTCCACGCAGAGGCTGACGAAATATTTGCCCGATGCGGCACGGCTGACCGTGGCAGACAGAATCCGGCCATCGAAAGCACGGCTCTGCTTGATTCTCACAAAACCGATTTTCGGCAGCTTGATCCGCTTGTCCTTGATGCGGATAGCGTTTCCCTGATTGCGCGTCCGATACGACTGACTATGTGCGTGTTTCGATTTGAAGCGCGGGTAGCCGGTATGGAGCTTGAAGAAGTTCTGGTAGGCGCGGTCAAGATTCCGCAGGGATTCCTGGAGTGCCATCGAATCGACGTCTTTCAGCCATGCCGTTTCCTCCCGTTTCTTGAGATCTGTGAGTAACCGGCTCGTCTGGACGTAAGTCACGGATTTATGATTTGCCTGCCACTCATCGCGGCGTACCGCGAGGAAATGGTTGTACACGAACCGGGCGCAGCCCAGCGTCTGATGGATGAGGCCCGTCTGTGTCTTATTCGGATAGATGCGGAATTTGCAGCCCAACGTGTACGTTTCCATGTTCTCACTTCCTCTGCGATGTCTTCTGACTCTCGATGTACTGCTTGACGATCTCCAACGGAGCACCGCCGACCGTTGAGACGAAATAGGAATTCGTCCAGAGTGACGGTATCCTGGTCGTCAAAGAGTGGAATTCCTGACGCAGTATCCGCGATGTCTTGCCCTTGATGGTCTTGACTGCTTTATGGATACCGAACTGCGGGTCAACTTCTAAAAGCAGATGGACATGGTCTGGCATGATTTCCATCTCAATGACCTCGAATGGATATTCCTCAGCAATCTGCTCAACAAGTTCCTTTAGTCTTGTATCTACGCCGTTCACCAGAACTTTGCGGCGATATTTCGGGCAGAACACAACATGATACTTGCAGGAATAGACGATATTATGGTTGGAGTGATAGATTCGTTTGCTCATATTTATATTATACAACAATATACGATCTATTACAAGCATTTCCTTTTGGAAATGGCCCACCTCCATTGCTTGCGCAAAGTCGGTGGGCGCGGCTTATATCCCCATACCTGAAGGCAGGGG
>DAIMZO010000037.1:0-15572 GCA_036733925.1 Selenomonadaceae bacterium
GCCGGTTCAAGAAAAAGCACTCGCTTAGCGGGTGCTTTTTTGGCGTTCCCCCTCCCCTTCGAGGAGGGGGAACCGCGCCAGCGGTGGGCAGGGCGCGTAGCGCAAGCCGATTGACTGACGAAACTTGCCCCCCCAGTTTCGCTTCGCGAGCCAGCTCCTACCAAAGGCACGTCGCCTAACGGCTCGTGCCCGAAGGGGACGCCTAAAATTCTATGTGCAACAACTCCTTTATTCCTTGATGTAGATCGACGGGTCGAAGCCGAGCTCGTGGATGAAGTGGCGGAGCTCATTGTCCGCGATGACAATCTGGATGGATTTCGGGCCTTTTTTGGTTTCGGAGAGGTCAATGGTCTGCGGGGAGACCTGGCGCCCCTCGAGGTTCGCGAACACGACGATGGTTGGGGCCTCGGTACGGCCGAACTCGCATCGGCTTACGATGCCGTAGCCGTAATCGGTCTTCAGCAGCGTGCCTTTCGGATACAGCGCGACGTTGTTGAAGAAGAGCTTCAGGAGTTTCTGGTCGAACTGGCCGCGGATGACGTTGCACATGATGTTGTGCGCGATGTTCGGCGTGTAGGCGCGTTTATACGGGCGCTCGCTCGTCAATGCGTCGTAGACGTCAGCAATCGCGACGATTTTCGCGAAGCGGTGAATCTGATTGCCTTTGAGCCCGCGCGGGTATCCGCACCCGTCGATATGCTCGTGGTGTTCATAGGCGATTGCAGCGAGAATATCTGGGTGCGGCAGCTCGTTCTCCATCGCATGGATGCGGCGCGCGCCAGCAAGCGGGTGATGTTTGACGATATCGAATTCGTTGTCATCGAGCTTCTCGGTCTTGTCGAGGATCTCGGCCGGCACGATGAGCTTGCCGAGATCGTGCAGCAGGCCGCCGAGCGTCAAGATATCGAGCTCCTTCTTCGTATAGTGGCAAAGCAGCCCAATCATCGACGACAGGATGGCGACATTGACCGAGTGGCCGAACGTATAGGTGTCGTGCATGCGGATATCCGTGAGCTGCACGAGGTTCGACTTGCGGTCAATCAGGTCGAACAGGATTTTCTCGGAAACGCCCTGCATTGCTGCGACGTCGATATGTCCGCTTTTCTGTACGGACTGGAAGGTTTGGTAGACGCACGAGATCGCGTCGGCGCGTGTGGTCTCCTGTACGACGTCCTCTGGCGGCGGTACTTGGAAATTCGGATTCGTCGAGGTGACGGTCACCGTCTGGATACCGATTTTTTTGAGCTGATGGATATATTCCTTGGTGATGGGCTGGCCCTTGACCAGATAATTCGCTCCGTGGTGATTGAAGATGCTCTGGGCCACGATCATGCCCTGCTTGAGTTTCTTTACCGGTAGACGTATCAAGATCCTCTTGTCCTTTCTGCAGAAATGGATGCAGGCATCCATTCGTTTACGGTTTTCTACTGCACTTACCCCTATTATAGTAATTCTATCGTATTTTCTTACAAATGAAAAGGCGAAGCAGAAAAAACGAGCATATTTTTTCGATTTTTGCTATACTATATAGGTTAGGGGCTATAGCCCCAGATGCTGAACCGTATTTTTCGTTGATTTTTATAGATAGGAGCATACAGTATGCGTAAGAAGCGCAGGAGGAAGCGCAGTTTCCGCCGAATCTGGAAGGGCCTCGCCATCCTTCTGATGTTGGCGGTGGTCGCTGCCGGCATTTATTTCGGCATGCGTCACCGGCCGATGGCGATGGGTGCGGACGGCGAGCCGGTCGAGAGCCACGTCGTGCACGTTATGATCCTCGGCGTCGACAGCCGCGATGACGATGTCGGCCGCAGCGACACGCTGATGGTCGCCGCGCTCGACACGATCCAGGAGAAAGCGGCACTGCTCTCCATCCCGCGCGATACGCGCGTCGAGATCGAGGGGCACGGTTACGACAAGATCAACCATGCCTATGCGTTCGGCGGGCATAAGCTCACGCAGAAGACGGTCGAGAAACTGCTCGGCGTTCCGATGGATCACTATATCAAGATCAATACGAAGGCGTTCCCGAAGATTATCGATGCAATCGGCGGCGTCGACATTGATGTCGAGAAACGCATGCATTACGAGGATCCGTGGGATGACAACGGCGGCCTCGTCATCGACCTGTACCCTGGCGAGCAGCACATGGACGGGCAGAAAGCCATCCAATACGTGCGCTACCGCGATGGCGAGGGCGATATCGGGCGCATCGGTCGCCAGCAGAAGTTCATGAAGGCGGTGCTTGCGAAACTGATTTCGCCGGAAATCCTGCCGAAACTGCCGGAACTCGTGCGGCAGGTCAGCAAGTCGGTCGATACCGATATGAGCGTCACGGAGCTGCTCGATTTCGCGCAGCAGATGAAGGCGGTGCACGACAACGGCCTCACGGCGAAGATGGTGCCGGGGCGCCCTGCGTATCTTAACGACATCAGCTACTGGATTCCGGATATCACGGATCTGCGCGACCTCATGGCGTCGGAACTCGGCCTCGCGCTGACCGACGAGCAGAAGGAGAAGAACCAGCAGGTCGAGGACAGCTACAACAGCGACCTGCCGAGCGGCATGAGCCTCGGCGACAAATCCGGCGGCAATGCAGAGGACTCGGACGAGAAGGACGATGACACGAAGGCGCTGAAACCGTCGGAGATTTCGGTCATGGTCATCAACGACAGCGGCATCAACGGCGCGGGGGCAGAGGTCGCCGGCATCCTGCAGCGCAAGGGCTTCATCATCTCGAATGTCGAGACCGGCAAGAACGCGAGCCGCCAGAAGACGAGCATCACAACGTCCGCGGCGAACACGAACCTGTTCTACGGCATGCCGTTCCCGTGCGTGATCATGGACGGCGGCGGACGTAAGCAGGCCGTCGTGCATATCGGCCTCGACTACAAGCATACGGGCAGAAAATAAGGAGGATATTTTGAGCGCGATAAAGGCAATCGGGCTTTCCAAAGCCTACGGGATCCATGAACTCTTCCATGATGTGAATTTCGAAGTGGAGAAAGGTGAGCGCGCGGGCTTTGTCGGCGTCAACGGCGCGGGCAAGACGACGCTGATGCGCTGCCTGCTCGGCAAGGAGGAGCTCGATGCCGGAACCGTGCAGCTTGGCAATGCGGATATCATCGGCTACGTCGAGCAGCAGTCCGAGTTCGGAGATGGCACGCTCTATGAGGAGTTCCAGCGTGCGTTCTCAGATATCCTCGCGCTTGGCGAGCAGAAGCGCGCGCTCGAGAAGAAGCTTGGCGCGGCAAAGGACGCAGAGAACATGGATGCCTACTCCAAGGTCATGAACCGGTTCGAGGCGCTCGGTGGCTACGACTACGAGAGCCGCATCCGCCGCGTGGCGTTCGGCCTCGGCTTCACCGAGGAAGATTTCCAGAAAGACGTCCGACATTTCTCCGGCGGGCAGAAGACGAAGATCTGCCTCGCAAAGGCCCTGATGCGCGAGCCGGATTTCCTGTTTCTCGACGAGCCGACGAACCACCTCGACATCGAGCATATCGAATGGCTCGAGAAGTTCCTGTGCGAGTACCCGGGCGGTGTGCTGATCATCTCGCATGACCGCTATTTCCTCGACAAGGTCGCGACGAAGATCCTCGAGCTCGATCACAAGCAGGTCACGACGTACGCGGGAAACTATACTTATTTCATGCGCGTCAAGACGCAGCGCCGCGCGGCCTTGCAGTCGGCCTATGAGAAGCAGCAGGAACATATAAGGAAAACCGAGGAATACATCCGCAAGTATAAGGCGGGCATCAAGAGCAAGCAGGCGCGCGGCCGGGCAAGCCAGCTGAAACGGCTCGAGCGCGTCGTGCTGCCGCCGGAGGACGCGTCGTTCGACTACTTCGCGTTCCACAAGCCGCCTGAGTGTGCGCAGCGCGTTGCGGAGCTCGAAGATGTCTCGTTCGCTTTCGGCGAGCATGAGATCTTCAGCCACATCGACATGCTGATCCGCAACGGCGACGGCGTTGCGCTCGTCGGGCCGAACGGCGCGGGCAAGACGACCTTGCTGCGCGTGCTGATCGGGGAACTCGAGGCGAAATCCGGCCGCGTGAAGATTGGCAGCCGCGTGAAGATCGGCTATTTCTCCCAGCAGCATGAGGGCCTGCACATAGAGAACACGATCCTCGAGGAACTGAATTTCGAGTTCGGGCTCGACGAGGAACAGGCGCGGCGCTACCTCGGTGCGTTCCTGTTCCGCGGCGATGACGTTCTGCGCCGCATCGGCGACCTGTCGGGCGGCGAGCAGTCGCGCGTCGCGTTCCTGAAGCTCATGCTGACCGGTGCGAATTTCCTGATCCTCGACGAGCCGACCAACCATCTGGATATCCCGGCGCGCGAGGCGGTCGAAGAAGCGCTGATGGCGTATCCAGGTACCTTCCTCGCCGTTTCGCATGACCGCTATTTCCTCGACAAGGTCGCGAACTGCACGCTCGAGCTGCGCGACGGGCGACTCACGGAGTACCCGGGCAACTACAGCTATTTCCTGATGAAGAAGGAACAGGCGCGCGAGGAAGCCGAGGAAGAGGCCGCGGAGCGCGAAAAGGCCGAGAGCAGGCAGAAGGCGCACGAGAAGGCAATGCGGCGCGAAAAGCCGAAGACCGCGGGAAAGCCTGCACCTCAGCAGCCGGCAAAACCGGCAAAGGATGCGGCAGAGGCCGGGCGTATCCAGAGCATGAGCGATGCGAAGCGGCAGGAGATGATCGACCGCGCTGAGGCCGAGATTGCAATGGCTGAGGCAGAACTCAAGGGGCTCGAGTATGAGATGAACCAGCCTGAGACACAGGCGGATCCGGCAAAGAGCGAAGCGGTTGCGGCGGCCTACGCGGCCAAGGAGAAGGAAATCGAGGAACGCTACGCGAAATGGGAGCGCCTGACGGAGGCATGAGATGAAAGAGGTACGCGGCCAGGGCGTGCTCCCTGGCATGGAAGATACGGCGGGAGAAACGCCTGAAATGCAGCTGCGCGGCGTCGTGGAGCGCGTGATTTTTGCGAGCGACAATGGGCGCTACGCGGTGTTCTCGCTGCAGCCCGAGGGCCAGCGCGGGCACGTCACGGTCACGGTCGCATCGGAGCCGCCGCTCGTCGGCCAGAATTTGCAGCTCCGCGGGACATGGGTCGTGCACCCGCGCTACGGGCGGCAGTTCAAGGCCGATGGCATGCGCATCGAGGCGCCGACGGACATCGCCGGCATCGAGCGCTTCCTCGGCTCCGGCGTCATCGACGGGCTCGGTCCAGCGATGGCGCACCGCATCGTCGAGGCATTCGGCGAGGACACGCTCCGCATCATCGAGGAGCATCCGAAACGTCTGCTCGATGTCAGCGGCATCGGCGAGAAGACCGCGCAGAAGATCCGCGCGTCCTACAGCGAGCAGTCCGAGCTGCGCGAGGTCATGCTCTGGCTCGAGAGCCACGGCGTATCTGGCGCACTCGGCGCGCGTATCTACAAGCAGTACGGGTCGTTCGCGATTTCCGTGCTCGAGAATCACCCGTACCAGCTCGCGCAGGAAGTCAGCGGCATCGGCTTTGCGACGGCAGACACGATTGCTGCGAGCCTCGGCATCGGCAAGGACGATGCGGCCCGCATTTCCGCGGGCATCGGTTACGCCCTGCAGCAGATTGCGATGAACGGGCATGTCTGCGTGCCGGAAAGCTGGCTCGTCGAGCGTTCGGCAAAGCTGCTGCAGGCAGATCATGAATGGGTGCGCGAAATCATGCGCCGCGACCTGAAAGCGGAAAAGCTGCTCGCAGAATACGTCGGCGGCGAGCCGCTCATTTATCCGCCGTATCTCTACCTCGCGGAAAAAAAGACGGCGGACAAGCTGCTCTATCTGCAACGCTATGCGGATTTCTGGGGCGTCAAGCACCCGGAGCAGCTCGTCGACACCTGGGAGAAGCGGCAGCGCGTGCACCTGTCGGATGGGCAGAAGGCAGCGCTCGAAGGCATCCTGCAGGAGGGTGTGTTCGTGCTGACCGGCGGGCCGGGCACGGGCAAGACGACGGTCGTGCGCGGCATGATCGACCTTCTCGAGGCGCACGGCCTCGTGATCCAGCTCGGCGCACCGACTGGACGTGCGGCAAAACGCCTCGCGGAGGCGACGGGACGCAAGGCGCTGACCGTGCACCGCATGCTCGAGGCGCAGGGCAGCCCGGACGGGACTCTCGTCTTCGGCAAGAACGCTGACGAACAGCTCGAAGCAGACGTCATCATCCTCGACGAGGTCTCGATGATGGATATCGTGCTCATGCAGCATTTCCTCGCGGCGGTGCCGGATGGCTGCCACGTGATCCTTGTCGGCGACGTTGACCAGCTGCCGGCAGTTGGCCCGGGCTCGGTGCTCAAGGATATCCTGCGCTCCGGCGTCATCCCGAGCGTCCGCCTCAGTGATGTCTTTCGTCAGGGGGAGGATAGCACGATTGTGCTGAACGCGCATGCAATCAACGCGGGACGTATGCCCGTCTGTCGGCCGGACGGTGACTTCCAGTTCATCGAGGAGGAGGACGCGGACGCGGCCGCCGCGCGCATCGTCTCGCTTTGCGCCGAGGAACTCCCCCGGAAGGGCTGGTCGCCGTTTTCCGATGTGCAGGTGCTCTCGCCGATGCACCGCCTATCTTGCGGGGTCGATAACCTCAACGTGCTCTTGCAGAAATACCTGAACCCGCCATCGGACGAGAAGCCCGAGTTTTCGAGCAGCACGCGCATCTTCCGTCTCGGTGACAAGGTCATGCAGACACGCAACAACTACCAGAAAAAGGTGTTCAATGGCGATATCGGCTTTATCACGCGCGTCGAGCCGACATTAATCACCGTGCGGTACAGCGATGAACTTTCTGTCGATTACGAGAAGGCCGAGCTCCTCGAGCTCACGCTCGCCTATGCGATGAGCGTGCACAAGAGCCAGGGCAGCGAGTACCCCGTGATCATCCTGCCGCTGCTGCCAGGACATCACATCATGCTGCAGCGCAACCTTCTCTATACCGCCGTCACGCGGGCGAAAAAGCAGGTCATCCTGATTGGCTCGCGCAAGGCCCTGCAGACGGCAGTCCTCAACGACCGCACGCGCAAGCGCTACACCCTGCTCGCCGAACGGCTCAATCATGAATTGTGAGGATAGATGGATGGGCGTCCCCTTCAGGCACGAGCTCATAGAGCGAGCGTGCCCCTGGGCTGGAGCTGGCTCGCGAAGCGAGACTGAGGGGGCTAGTATTGCTTGCCAAATTTATTGGTTGGAAATATAAGGAAAAGGCAGCCGCGCTTGCAGCTGCCTTTTCTGTGTATGAAAGATACGAAATATAATCCGGAAGTCGAGTGTTCTTATGCGGCGGTCTCCACGGCCTCAACCGGGGCGGCTGCTGCCGGTGTCTCATCGACGACCGGCTGGGCCGGCTTCACAAAGAGCCACATGACGGCGCCGAACACGCCGAAGCCTGCCGTGACGACGAGGGCGGCGGACCAGCCCATGTTCGTGGCGGCCCATGCCGTGATGGTCGGCGCGAGCACGCCGCCGATGTTGCCCCAGAGGTTCATCCAGCCGGAGACGGAGCCCGCATACTTGCGGCCCATCGAAATGACGCTGGACCAGGCAGCGCTCATCGAGAGGCCGAGGGCGCCGAGGGCGACGGAGAGGCAAGCGACACCGGTGAAGGCGCTCGTCGTCTGGGCCGTGACGAACAGCATGGCCGAGCAGATCAGGATGCCGGCGGCACCCTCGATGGTCTTGACGACGTTCTCCGAATAGCCTTTCGCGAGGGCGCGGTCGGAGAAACGGCCGCAGCAGATGACGACGAGGATCAGCGCAATCCACGGCGTCGCAGCCCAGAAGCCCATTTCCTTCATTGAGAAGCCGTGCGCTTCCATCAGGTAGACCGGGAGCCAAGAGAGGAATACGTACATGATGTAGTCGGTCGCGAGAAACTGAAGGCCGAGGGCCCAGAACTGCCCGGATTTCAGCAGGCGCTTCCACGGGGCAACCTTCTTCTCGCCGGTCGCTTCGACGCGGTCTTTGTTGATATGCGCGAGCTCGGATTCGTTGACGTGCGCGCTGTCCTTCGGATTATCCTTGACAAACGTGTACCAGACGATGCCGAGCAGGAAGCCGATGGCGCCGAACAGCAGGAATACAGATTTCCAGCCGAACGCGCCCATCAGAGCGACCGTGATCATCGGGCCGAAGACCGGGCCAAGGAAGCAGCCGCAGAGGATGAAGGAGCTCACGGCGCCTTTCTCATGCGCGTTGAACCAGCGGTGCCCCGTGATCGCGGCGGCCGGATAGAGCGGCGCCTCGCCGAGCCCGAACATCGCGCGGACGAACGCGAACGAGAACTTGCCGCTCGCGATGGCCGTCAGGAGCGTGAAGAACGACCACCAGACGATGGCGATGGCACCCGTGATGCGCTGGCCGAAACGCTCGGCCATCATGCCGCCCGGCACCTGGCAGAGCGCATAGCCGAGGAAGAACACGGACTGGACCATGCCCATGTCAATCTTCGTCAGGCCGAATTCCTGCATGATCGCAGGCGTCGCGACCGATAGGTTGACGCGGTCCATATAGGACATGAATGAGATTGTGAAGATGAGCCAGGCAACCGCCCATCGGAAGTTCGTGGATTTGGCCATTTTTTTCATTTTAGCTGGCATCGGAAGCTCCTCCTTCTAAATATTCTCTCTCCATAAAACATAAATAACAAAATCACATACACTATGTTACACTTTTGCGTGTATGAATGAGTACGTGAATAGAGAATATAACATTTCTGAGCTCTTGTCAAGCGTATTTTGTATACTTTAAGCAATTTTTTTGGGGGGGATTTTTAGAGCGTCGGTTGCAGATGGACATTCTTTTGATTAAAATGGAAATAACGCAGACATACTCTTTATTTCCATTGGAGGAAGATGCTATGATAGACAAGGAAAACATACAGAAGGTGCTTTCGATTGCCGGCAGCGACTCGAGCGGCGGGGCGGGCATCCAGGCCGACCTTAAGACATTCCTCGCGAACGGCGTCTACGGCATGACCGCCATCACGGCGCTGACCGCGCAGAATACGACGGGGGTGCGCGCGGTGCAGGAGGCGGAGCCGGCCTTCCTCGCAGCGCAGATCGATGCGGTGTTCGAGGATATCCGCCCCGACGCCGTAAAGGTCGGCATGGTGAGCTCGGCGGCGCTCGTGCAGGTCATCGCAGAGCGGCTGAACGCGCATCGGGCCGGGCATATCGTCGTCGACCCGGTCATGGTCGCGACTTCGGGCGCGAGCCTCATGCAGGAAACGGCGGGGCAGGCACTCATGCGCGAGCTTCTGCCGCTTGCCGAGATCATCACGCCGAACACGAGCGAGCTCGGCACGCTCGCGGGCATAGAGATAAGGAGCCGCGAGGATATGCGGGCGGCGGCGCACAATCTGCGTGAAAGGTTCGGTACGGCTGTCCTCGCGAAAGGCGGGCATTTCGGTGCGGATGCCGATGACCTGCTCGTGACGGGGCAGGGCGAGGGCAGTGAGCAGTGGTTCCACAGCGAGCGCCTCGCGAATCCGAACACGCACGGGACGGGCTGTACGCTCTCAAGCGCTATCGCGGCGAATCTCGCGAAAGGCTTTGCGCTGCCCGATGCCGTCGGGCGCGCAAAGGACTACCTGACCGGCGCCATCCGGGCCGGGCTCGACCTCGGGCACGGCTCCGGCCCGCTCAATCACGCTTACGCCTTGGAGGGAAAATTCTTTTCAGAATGAGCTGAAAGTGTGGGAAGAAAATGCTATAATAGAGACTGTTGTTTTTGATGCTTATAGTCTGACAGAAAGCAGGAAATCCTTTTTTCATGAAGTACAGAAGAAAAATAACAGGCAGGCTGCTCGGGGCGGCCTGTCTCGCGTTCAGCTTTATTTCGATGCCAATGGCATCCGCATCGGTGCCCGGGAAAACAGCTGCCGTGCAGGCTCCAGCCTACCTGAGCTCGGCGCGCCTGCATTGGCCGGTCGTGACGGGCGCCGTGCAGTATCAGGTCGTGATCTTGAAATCCGCAGAGGATACGCCAGCGAACATCGTCAAGACCATCAATCAGGTATTCACGAACGGTGTCGAGGTTCGTTTGTCTGCCTACGGTGAGACCGCGAAATCCTACTATTGGAAGGTCTGCCCGCTCGACTATCAGGGAAAGGCCATCTGCCCGTTCTCGGCGCCGAAGCCCATCGTGAGCGCGGGCACCGACTTCAACCCGACCGCGCCGGAGCCGACGACGGAGTTCAATCAGATGGATTATGCACCGGTCTATCCGGTCTATTCGTGGATCCCGACGGCCGGTGCGAAACATCACGAGGTGCAGGTCTGGCGGAAGGGCGTGGTCGGCGGCGATACGCTCGTGCGCACCCTGCATGCCGATGAATATGACGTCTATGAGGATGGCGGCTATACGAGTCCCGGCAGCTACTACTGGCGCGTGCGCGCGGTCACGTCCTACGGGACGCCGACGAGCGACTGGTCGCCGCGCAGCTCGTTTGAGGTGACGACGCCGACGCCTGTGGCTGCGCTCGGCGACAGCATCACGCACGGGGGCGGCGTCATCAGCGTGCCGCCGGGGTACACGCGCTACGACTGGGAGACCTATTCGCCGGTTCCCGTGAAGAACATCGGGTTCAGCGGCAACACGACGGATGCGATGCTCGAGCGCTTCGACCGCGATGTTCTGCCATTCAAACCGAACGTGCTCGTGATCATGGGCGGCGTCAATGATTACCGCGGCGGCACGCTCGGTTGGACGACCATCGAGAATCTCGCGGCCATCCGGGATAAATGTATCTCCTACGGCATCATCCCGGTCTTCGCGACGGTTACGCCAATCCAGCCCGCGCTGTTCTCGAGGACCGGCATCGAGACGCCGCCATCCGATTGGAAGGTGCACCAGACCTATATTAACGACTGGATCATGCAGCAGAAATATGCCGTCGACGTCTCGACCATGCTGACGGACGCGGACGGCTGCCTGCGCAGGGACTATACGACTGACGGCCTGCACCCCGATTATACCGGCAAGCGCTATATCGGTGAGACCATCGGCAACTATCTCATGCAGCATTTCTCCTGGCTTACGAGCAAGCTGAAGAAAAAAGCTGTACCGGAGCAATAAAAAAGCCTTCCCTCAAGGGGAAGGCTTTTTTATTTTGTGTGGATGGCGGTTACCGTGTATCCGCTGCCGTCGAGGGCCTTGCGGATCTCATCGTCGCTGACATCGCGCGTCATGCGGATGGTCGCCTGATGGTAATACAGATTGACCTTTGCCGCGGCGCCGTCGATGTCGTCGAGCAGCATCTCGACGCGGTTCTTGCAGTTTCCGCAGGTCATGCCCTCGATGTCGGCGATTTTCGTCGCGACGATCTCGCCGCTCAATTTCTTTTCCGGGACGGCCAGCGTATCCGTCTTGCAGCAGACCGGTTCTCCGTGGAACAGCCGGTAGATGTGTTTTCCGGCAACGTAGAGCAGTATGAGCAGCACGAGGCCGATGACAATGGTTGGCGCATTCATGACGCATTCCTCCTAAGAATCTTTCTCATCTATATTCCTATTTATATACTCTTTAGAGGTATCTGTCAATAGTGAATCTCAATTTCATTCAAATGAATGGCTTGGAATCGCGGCGCAGGACCTTCAATACCAGATACTAAGTTTTCAGTCTTTGTTCACGAAAGTGACATAGAATAGATAGAATTCGGAAGAAAGAATCTTTGAGAAGTGGGAGTCCGTCGGGCTCTTTCTGGAGGAAAGGATATATGCATAAGAAAAAGTATGCGTTGCTCGCGTTGCTGTTGCTCGTGCTGACGGCTATCGGCGTCAGCGGCTACGCCTATCAGGCGGAGCGCACGCCGGAGTACGCGCTCGAACAGGTGGCGGCCGGCCTGCAGCAGAAGGACAGCAGCAAGGTGAAGCGCTATGTAGATGTCGACGGCCTCGTGACCGCGGCCTACGATGAGAGTACGGAGATGCTTGCGGAGAATATCGGGACGCTTTCCCAGATGTATCCGAAGGACTGGTTTTTTCGTCACGATACTGCGTTCATGAAGGACTATATCGCGAAACGCCGCAGCGATGACCTCGTATTCATCCACCGCGCGCTCGAGTTGCATCTCGACGCGGCCATCCAGCCGATCAGCCGCAGCGACGGCCAGGCAAAATGGATTTCGGACGAGGCGGACAAGTTCGAGCAGAACTACACGGTCAAGCTGAAATCCGTGCAGAAGAGCGGCGGCAGCGCGCAGGCCAAGGTCGAGATCATCGGCAAGGACACGGACTACGGCCGGCTCGTGCCGAAGGCCACGCTTGAGCTCTCCCTCGAGGAGCAGCCGGACGGGCACTGGATGGTCACCCGCGTGTCGAACGTCGGCGAACTGTTCTACCCGGTCATCAAAGGCATCGAGGATTATTGGACCCTGCAGGGGTGGCAGTGAAACACGGAAAAGTTCTTGCTTTTTCTGTTTTTATCGTATATAATATATACAATTACATCGTTTTACAAGACAGAGACTGCCCGGAAGGGCAGTCTCTGTTGCGTTTCAGGGCTTATTGAAAGATAGAATCATTTCAATGCTCACGCCATCGGAATGAAGAGCGGCGAATGCCTTTCTTGAGATAAAGGGGAACACTTGGAAAGGATTTTGGTGACGATCATGCCCATGAGTCAGAAGGAAAAACTGCAAGAGGAAAAAGAAATCGATACGCTGCGGGATGCGCTGGACCGGAAAAACAAGAAGCTGACGCCGCAACGCCAGATGATCCTGAACGTCTTCGAGAAGAACCCGCGTGAGCATCTGAGCGCCGAGGAAGTCTACGACATCGTGCGGAAGGACAGCGATATCAACATCGGGCTCGCGACCATCTACCGGACGCTCGACCTGCTGACGGAAACCGGCCTGCTGACATCCATCGAGCTCGACGGCGTGAACTGCTACGAGAAGAATCGCGCGACGCCGGAGCACCCGCATCAGCACCATCACCTGATCTGCCTTGGCTGCGGCAAGGTGCTCGAGGTCGATTCGCCGCTTACGACGAACATCGAGCACCGTATCCGCGAGAAGACGGGCTTCCTCGTGCAGGATCATGAGACGAAATTCTTCGGTTATTGCGAGGACTGCCAGAAGAAGATGGCCGTCGAGGGGAAGCAGGCCTGAAAAACGGAAAATGGCAAAAAAAAACGGCGGGGCGAAAGCCCCGCCGTTTTTCTGCCCTCAGGCATCTGCGCCAACGACCTCGTTCAGGCCCTTGATGAGCGCGTCGACATCGATACCGTGTGCCATCGCGCCCTGCTCGATGTTCTCGAAATGCGCGGCAGCGCAGCCGAGGCAGCCCATCCCGGAGTTGATGAAGACATCAACCGTATCCGGGTACTTTTGCACGACTTCCATGATGCTCATATCTTTCGTAATCGCCATAATCCAAACCTCCTGCTTCCTTTGTTCCGATGGGACGGGAAACCGTTCCCCATGCTCGTCTCGTATTATACCATATTTTTTGTTTCTGTAGTATGATTTCGTTACAGACGGGGCTGGTTTTTTTCCTATTCTTGCGTTAAAATAAACAGGATAGAAAGATGAGAGGAGAGATGTTCATGGGACTGGTAGCGGCGAATCTCGGAGGG
Organism: Selenomonadaceae bacterium; assembly: GCA_036733925.1. Taxonomy (GTDB): domain Bacteria; phylum Bacillota; class Negativicutes; order Selenomonadales; family Selenomonadaceae; genus UBA2897. The sequence continues at coordinate 13,620 of DAIMZO010000037.1, forward strand.
ATTGCCGTGTATAGTTATGGCCTCGTCGTCAGTGCGGCACTGCTCGCCGGCACGGCGCTCGCCTGGCTGATGTTCCGCATCGGGCACCGGCGGTTCGAGCCTGTCGTCGATATCCTGCTCTGGGGAATTCCACTCGGCATCTTCTGCGGGCGCGCGGGATATGTGCTGCATCATTTCACCGAGTTTTCGGGCGGCATCGATGAAGTTTTCTGTTTCTGGCAGGGGGGCTATTCCGTTTACGGCGCGATGTGCGGCTTTTTTCTTGCCGTGTTCGGCGTATGCCGCGTGCAGGGACTCGATACGTGGCGCATGCTCGACGGCCTGACGCCGTCGCTGATCCTGAGCGTCGTGTTCGCCGAGCTCGGCGCGTTCCTCCTGCAGCTCACGATGGGGACGCCGTTCCCTGCGGACATCCCGAACGACCACAAGCTTGCCGAGTACGTCGAGTTCGCCTACCGGCCGATGGGCTTCGAGAACAGCGAGTATTTCGAGCCGATTGCACTGTATCAGGCGGCAATGCAGGTTGTTGCGTTCTTCTTCGTACTCCTCATCGCATGTTTGCAGCATTTCCTGCATATCCTGCGGCATAATGGGTTCTTGTTCCTGTTCGGCACGGGACTCATTGCGGCTATCCGCTTCGCCTGCGGTTTCTTTTATCTGCACGGCCCGGCGGCAACCGGTTTTACCTGCGGGCAGGTGCTGTCGGGCAGCGGGGCCCTGATCCTACTGATTTGGAGCATGCTTCGGCTGCGTTATGGAGAGGAGGATGACGTATGAGAATTCAGATGGGACGCGCGCGGAACGTCTGCCCTTGGAAAAAACTGCTGCTCGTGCTGATGATCCTGCTGGTTCCGTTGCTCGTCACGGGCCCCCGCCCACTGACGGCACGCATGGTCGCGGACAGCGAGAACGGCACGAAGGTCATCGTGCTGAACTACCATAAGATCGACAACATGAATATCTCGCTTTCGGTCCTGCCAGAGGACTTCGAGCAGCAGATACAGTATCTCTATGACCACGGCTATCATACGATCACGCCGGACGACCTCTACAACAGTCTTGAGGGTACGGAGGAACTGCCAGAAAACCCCGTGCTGATCACGTTCGATGACGGCTACCGGGACAACTACGACAACGCCTATCCAATCCTGAAGAAATACGGCTTCAAGGCAACCATCTTCGTCGTGACCAGTTTTCTCGGCAAATACCCGAGCTATCTGACCTGGGATATGGCACGCGAGATGGACGCAAACGGCATCTCCATCGAATCGCATACGGTCGACCACAAGTCGATGACCGACCTTACGGATGACCAGCTCCGCGCGGAGCTCGTTGATTCGAAGAAAAAGGCTGAGAAAGAGCTCGGCCATTCCGTCGACTATATGGCATACCCGACCGGCACCTACAACCTGCATATCGCGCAGCTCGTCAAAGATGCGGGCTACAAGGCAGCCTTCACAATCAAATACGGGAACGTCGATAAGGCCAGCAATATCTATGCGCTCGAGCGCGTGCCGGTGTTCCATACCGAGGACACGAACAAATCCTTTCTCGAACGGATCCGCTATACGCCGATCTTCGAGCGTTTCGGCTGGATCAAGAGCTGACCCGGAAAAAGAATTTCAAAAAAATTACGCCAAACAGGGTTGACAGGCAAAACAGGAGACGATATAATATTTCTTGTTTGCGGCGGCATAGCTCAGTTGGCTAGAGCATGCGGTTCATACCCGCAGTGTCCGGAGTTCAAATCTCTGTGCCGCCACCAAAATTTGATTTTCCCTGTTGAGGCAGCCTTGAAAAAGCTCGATTGATTTTTTCAAAAAAAGCCTTGACAGAGTAAAATAAAAGAGATATACTGATTAAGTCGCTTGAGACGGGGAGATGAAATCCCTGAGTCGAGAGCCAGAGTTGTTCTCTGAAAACTAAACAATGCAGTGCATCAAAACTTAGTTT
>DAIMZO010000038.1:0-13908 GCA_036733925.1 Selenomonadaceae bacterium
CCACCATTTAGAACATCGTGCTTCGTCTGACGGCGAAGCTTTTATTTTATGCTCGCCTAGCTCAGTTGGCTAGAGCATCTCCGTCACATGGAGGGGGTCAGGGGTTCGAATCCCTTGGCGAGCACCATATCGAAAGCATAGCTCCGCAGAGGATTTTCTGCGGAGCTTTTTTGTTGGCGGGGGGCAGGAAAACCCACCTTTTCCACAGAAAGCAGTGGATAAGCCTGTGGAAAAGGTGGACAAAAGCGCTTTTTTCGCGGGTAAAGCGCGGAAAACACGGGGAGAACTGTGGATAAAGCGGTGGAGAAAGGGGAAAGCTATGGAAAAGAAGAAAGAAGACATCGCGGCGATCATCCGGCGCAGCGTGCTCGGCAAGGATATGGAGGATGCGGATATCGGGAAGCTGCTCGCGTCGAGCAAGGTGTGCCTGCGCAGCTGCGGCAAGGGGGAGATGGTGTTCCGGGACGGGGATGTGCCGGACTGCCTCTACATCCTCGTGCACGGTGAGGTGCATATTTTGAAGGACACGTTCTCGGGACGGCGGATCTTCCTCTCGGAGATCGACGAGCCGGGGGATATGTTCGGGGAGGTCTATGCGGTCATCGGGCATCCGTACGATATGTACGTCGAGGCCGTGAAGCAGACCGAGATTCTCGAGATCGCGAGCGAGCTCTTCACGTTCGGTGCGGCAGAGGGCGATGCGCATGAGGCGGCGATCGTCCAGCGGAACCTCATGCGCATCTTCGCGCGCAAGGCCTTCTTCATGCAGAAGAAGATCCAGGTGCTGGCCTCCGGGTCGCTTCGCGAGAAGATCGTGCGGTTCTTGTTCCAGAACCTGCGGCCGGATGGCATGGTGCATCTGAGCGGGAGCCGCGAGTACATCGCCGCCTATCTCGCGGTCACGCGGCCCTCGCTTTCGCGCGAGCTCTCCGCGATGCAGCGCGACGGCATCCTCGAGCTCTCCGGCAAGACAATCCGCATCGCCGACATGGACCGCTTTGAGGAATACCTCTGAGCATAAAAAAGACCCATCGGACGGGTGCCCGATGGGTTAGAGTAGAGAGAATAAGAGATTTTGAGAGTTAGGAATCGAAATGATTGAGGAAAGGTTTCTCTCCAATCCGTGGAGCTCCTTTCGACAGTATTTAGTATACGTGGGGACACTTAAAGTGCAATAGTCATGCTGTTAAAAGTTGATTAGGTAAACTAAATTTTCGATAGGCAGGAATTAACTCTTTGTGATATCATGGAAAGAGCATGGAAAAGGCTGGAAACGGGCTGAAAAATGAGGGGAAAAGGGGGTGACCGCATGAAACGCAGCAAAATGAAGCGAAGCAGAAGAATATGGTTATGCATGGGGCTTTTTGCCGCTGCCTGCGCGGCGGGCGTCTACGCCTGGCTACCGCCGGAAGAACCGACGAATCCGTCGTGGAGCGGGGCCGCGACCTGCGAGGCCGGAGAGAATCAGCCGCTCGGCGACCCGCCGGCCGTGCTCACGCAGACCTCGCCGAAGAATCCTGTCTCGGTCTCGCCGTTCCTCGAATGGAAGAAGGATACGGACGCGGTGGTCTATGAGCTGGAATTCTTCACGCATGAGCCTCTGATGCTTTCAGAGGACGAGCCATCGAAGCAGGCGGCCTACCGCACGCGGGAGGTCTACACGCATGTCTACAACCCGCCGCTGACGAAGATTGCCGGGGATGACCTCGGCAAGGAGCCGCTCTATTGGCGCGTGCGCTCCATCGGTTTCGACGGGGAGCCCGTGAGCCGCTGGAGCCCAGCCTACGCGCTCTATGTCGACCCGGCACTTCCTGGCGAGCAGGCGCCGCGTCCGCTCGCCAGGTATCAGCACGGGCGGGGGCAGACGCTGCTCTATCCGGTCTACAGCTGGGCGGGCCTTTATGGCGCGGACAGCTACGAGGCCGCAGTCTACGCGGAAAACCCGGAGGTAGATCCCGCGGCGAAGCCAATCGAGGTCCTGCCTACGAATATATCGGAGATCTACGACCCGAAGCCGCGCATCGGGCGGTACTACTGGCGCGTGCGCGCGCTGGACGGGCATCACAGGCAGGTCGGGAACTGGTCACGGGTCATGACGTATCAGGCGATGCCGGAGGAAAACTGGCAGGTCGCCGTGCTCGGCGACAGCATCAGCCACGGCGGCGGGCACTATTCGTTCAACCCGGCGGATTTCGAGTTCAGCTGGCTCTCGTACCTCGATTTCGATGCGCTGAACCTTTCGGAGAGCGGCGACCTCTCGAGCATGACGCTCGCGCGTTTCGACGCCGATGTGCTGCCGTTCCATCCGAAATACCTGATGATCTTCACGGGCACGAACAGCCTGCGCGCCGGGGAGGATCCGGACAAGGTCATCGAGGATCTCGAGAATATGCGGGAAAAGGCCCTGCAGCACGGCATCCGCCCAATCCTGCTGACCTTGCCGCCCATCAACCCGGACGCAATCGCGCATGTGTTCGTGGAGCCGACGGCCGACGACTGGCAGGAACGGTTCGCGGCGGTCAACGCCTATATCCGCACGAAGCCACATATCGACATCGCCGCGGCATTTGAGACGCCGGACGGTATCCTGCCGCTCGCGATGGCCCTCGACGGGCTGCATGAGGATGTCGGCGGGAAAAAGAAGATCGCGCAGGTCGTGAACCGCGACTGGGCGGCCGCAGCTGCCGCAGCCGATCAGGAAATGGAAGAACGGGAGAGATGAAATGAATCCAAAAGCGAAGAAGTACCGGATCATCGCCTTGCTGTTTGCCATCCTATGCGTGGTGGCCGGAGGATATCTATATGGAAGATTCGACGCGTCCGGCGGGGCAGCCTCCGTGCCGGACGCTTCCGGCAAAGAGCTGACCATGGATCAGAAAGTCGACGCCATCGTAGACTCGATGACGACGACGGAAAAGGTCGGCCAGCTCGTCATGATCGGCATCCACGGGACGGATGTGACGGAGGACAGCCTCTACATGCTGCACCAGTTCCATTTCGGCGGGGTCATCCTGTTCGACCGGAACCTCGAGTCCGCAGATCAGGTACAGCGGCTGACGCAGCATCTGCAGGAACAGGCGGATGAGAAGGTGCCGCTTCTCATCGGCATCGACGAGGAGGGCGGCGACGTCGTGCGCGGCAAGGGCATCATCGAGCCGCCTCCCGCGCAGCTCGAGCTCGGCAGGGCCGGCAACGCGATGGCGGTGACGGACTGGGCCGCCAAGACGGGCAGGCGGCTGAAAGCCCTCGGCATCAACGTGAACTTCGCGCCGGTCGCCGATGTCGGCTCGCCGGACCGCCGCTCGTTCAGCAAGGATCCGGAGACCGTGCGCTCGCTTGTCGAGGCTGCGGCGCAGGGCTATGAATCGCAGGGCGAGTTCTACGCGCTGAAGCATTTCCCCGGCATCGGCAAGGGCCGCGTGGACTCCCATCAGGAGATCTCCGAGATCGGCGTTTCGAAGGATACGCTTGAGAAGGAGGATCTCGTCCCGTTCAAGGCGGTCATCGACAACCGCCAGCCGACGGATTATCTCATCCTCGTCTCGCACCTGAAATACCCGGCGCTCGACGCGCAGAATCCGGCGAGCCAGTCGCGCGTCATCATGGACGGGCTGCTGCGCGGCGAGCTCGGCTATCAGGGCGTCATCATCACGGATGACATGGAGATGGGCGCCGTCGCGAAGCACGCCAGCTGCCGGAGCCTCGGCGTGAAGGCCATCGCGGCCGGCGCGGATATCGTCATGATCTGCCATGAGTACGAGCATGAGCAGGATATCTACATGGGCATCCTCGATGCGGTGAAGAGCGGCGAGATCAGCGAGGAGCGCCTGAACGCATCCGTGCGCCGCATCGTCGCGATGAAGCTGCTGCATCAGCTCGGCTGATTGAGGTTATCGCAGCGGAAAGAAAAAGGCATCGTATTTTATGAAAATTTAACGCGGAAAAACAAGGATATAGGCCTTCTTGCGCAGAAAGATGAAAGATGAGTATGTCAACGGTTGATCCGGAAAGAAAGTGATTGACAATCTCATCTTTTTTGTTAAACTTATTCTTGATGGAATCAACCATAAATTACGGAAAAAGGAAACAAAGAGGCGTATCGCGATATGCCTCTGGAAATAGAGGAGGTCTGTCCTATGGAGGACAATTATGTGGATATCGGCCGGTGGTTCTCAATCCTGAACCGGCGTTCCCAGCTGTTTGTGGTAGAGGCCTGTGCAGAGATGCATCTGACCTATTCGGAGTACGTCATGCTCATCCGCATCTACGATCACGAGGGTGCGCGGCAGGATGACCTCGCGGAGATGCTGTATCTCGACAAGGCCGTCGTGACGCGCACGATGAACCTGCTGCAGGAGAAGGGCCTCGTGCGGCGTGAGCGCGACGAGGACGACCGCCGCGTGCGCCGGATCTATATGACCGACTACGGGCGGAAGAAGCACGCGTATCTGCGCAACATCATCCAGCGCTGGGTTGACTATCTGACCGCAGGCATAGATCCGGCGGAGGTCCGGGCGTTGATCGGCGGCTTCCGCGCGCTCGCCGAACGCGCAAGCCAGGCCAATCTGCCGCGCCTCGCGCGCAACATTTCCGATGAGCCGGAAAAGGGAGGGTATATCGTTGAAGTGGAGAAACAGAGGCAGGAAGATGAGACCCATTAAAGGGATTGCCCTCCTGCTCACCCTCTGCATGCTCGTGACGCTTGCGGGCTGCGGCGGGAAAGAGCAGGCGCAGGAAAAGGCCCCGCTCGCGAAGACCATGCAGGTCGGGGCGGCCGGACAGAAATCCGCCGGAACCTACGCGGGAACCGTCCGCGGCCGCTATGAGACGAATATGTCGTTCCAGGTCGGCGGGCAGATCCTCTCGCGCAACGTGCAGGCCGGCTCGCGCGTGCAGCCGGGCGACGTGCTGATGGTCATCGACGCGAAGGATGTCGTGCAGAAGGCGAATCAGGGCGACGCGGCCGTCGGACAGGCGCGCGCGCAGCTCGACCTCGCGCAGAAGAACCTTTCGCGTTATTCCCAGCTCTACGATGAGAACGCGGTCGCGGCGTCCGTGCTCGACCAGTATCAGGCGAACTACGACGCGGCGTTCGCGAGTTATCAGGATGCGCTCGCGCAGGCCGCGCAGGGGCATAACGCGGTCGGCTATACGAATCTGACCGCCGGCGCCGCAGGCGTCGTTTCCTCCGTGAACGCGGAGGAGGGCCAGGTCGTCGCGGCCGGGCAGACCGTCCTGACGCTCGTGCAGACGGATGAGCTCGAGATTGAGATCAACGTGCCGGAGAACCAGCTCGCGAGCGTGCCGGTCGGCAAGGAAGTCACGGTGAAGTTCTGGGCGCTCTCCGGCAGCACGACGGGCGTCGTACGCGAGGTCTCGCCGATGGCGGACAGCGCGGCGCGCACGTACCGCGTGCGCGTCTCCGTGCCGAATCCGCCGGAGGGCATGGAGCTCGGCATGACGGCGAGCGTCAGCGTTGCGGACGAGGCGGCGGATACGGACGGATACATCGTGCCGCTCTCCGCCATCTATCAGACCGGCGATACGCCGCAGGTCTGGGTCGTCGGCAGCGATGACACGGTCTCGCTCAAAGATGTGACGGTCGAGAACTTCGATTCGAACAACGTCCGCGTGCACGGCCTCGATGCGGGCGACGTTATCGTGACGGCCGGCGTGCACCGGCTGACCGAGGGTCAGGCCGTGCGCACCGAGGATGAGGATAAGGGTGACGCGTCATGAGGAATCTCACGGAAGTCGCCCTCAAAAATAAGGTGCTCGTCTGGTATTTCATCATCGTGACGGCAATTGGCGGCATTTTCTGCTACAACAAGCTCGGCCGTATGGAGGATCCGCAGTTCACGATCCGGCAGATGGTCATTTCGGCGGCATGGCCGGGCGCGACCGCGCAGGAGATGCAGGATCAGGTCACGGACAAGCTCGAGAAGAAGCTGCAGGACACGAGGCATCTCGACAACATCCAGAGCGAGACGCGCGCAGGGCAGACGGTCATCTACGTCGAGCTCGACGATGAGATCGATAAAAGCGAGATCCGTCAGGTCTGGCACGATGTGCGCAACCTCTGCGAGGACGAGAAGCGCGAGCTGCCGGACGGCGTCTACGGCCCGTACTATAATGACCGCTTCGACGATGTCTACGGCTCCATCTACGCGGTGACCGGCGACGGCTACAGCTACGAGGAGATGCGCAAGACCGCCGAGGATACGCGCCGGCTTCTCATGCAGGTGCCGAGCGTGCAGAAAGTCGAGCTGCTCGGCGTGCAGGACGAGAAAGTCTACGTCGAGGTCGAGACAGCGAAGCTCTCGGAGCTCGGCATCAGCCCGCAGGTCATCATGCAGGCGCTGAAGACGCAGAACGAGAAGACGGCGTCCGGCATGCTCGATACGGATACGGACAACGTCTATCTGCGTGTGAGTGGGACGTTCGACAACATCGACGATATCAAGAACCTGCCGATTAACGCGAATGGCAAGATCTTCCGCCTTGGCGACATCGCGACGGTCGAGCGCCGCAGCGTCGAGCCGGCGGAGCCGAAGATGTTCTTCAACGGCGAGCCGGCCATCGGCATCGCGGTCTCGATGGCGGACGGCGGCAACATCCTGCAGCTCGGCGACAACCTGAAAAAGCAGATTGCGGCCGTGCAAGATGACCTGCCGCTCGGGCTCGAGATCCATCAGGTCTCCGACCAGCCGAGCGTTGTCAACAACTCCATCCACGATTTCGTCAAGACCCTGTTTGAGGCCATCGTCATCGTGCTGGCTGTGAGCTTCCTTTCGCTCGGTTTCCGCACGGGGCTCGTCGTTGCCGGCTGTATCCCGCTCGTGCTTTGCGGCACGTTTGTCGTGATGTACGCGGCGGGCATCAGCCTGCACAAGGTCTCGCTCGGCTCGCTGATCATCGCGCTCGGCCTGCTGGTCGACGACGCAATCATCGCGGTCGAGATGATGAGCGTGCAGCTCGAGCTCGGCAAGAATCGCTTTGATGCGGCCTGCCACGCGTTCCGCGCGACGGCGAAGCCGATGCTGACCGGCACGCTGATCACGTGCTCGGGCTTCATCCCGGTCGCGTTTGCGAAGGGCATGGCGAGCGAGTTCTGCCAGGCGCTGTTCCCGGTCATCGGCACGGCCCTGCTGCTGTCGTGGATTGTCTCGGTCATGGTCGCGCCGCTTTTCGGCACCTACTTGATCAAGGTCAAGGTCGTGACGGATGCGAGCGGGCGCCCGGATCCCTATCAGAGCCGGTTCTATCAGCTGTTCCGCCGCGTGCTCGGCTATTTCCTGACGCATCGGAAAATCGTGCTGATCTCGACGGCCTGCCTGTTCCTCGTCTCCGTGTTCTCGATGAAATTCATCAAACAGGAGTTCTTCCCGTCCTCCCTGCGCCCGGAGATCCTCGTCTCGATGGATCTGCCGGAGGGCTCGTCGATGGCGGCCTCGCAGAAGGTCGCGGACCGCATGAGCGCGTTCCTGCAGGAGCATGAGGACGAGATCGACAACTATTCGTACTATGTCGGGCAGTACGCGCCGCGCTTCGTGCTGACGGTTGACCCGAAAGCCGACGCGGACAACGAGACGCAGTTCGTCATCGTCGCGAAGGACACGGAGGCGCGCGAAAAGCTTGCCAAGGAACTGAACGCGGCGTTTGACGAGGAATTCTCGGACGTACGCGGGCGGCTCCAGTACATCCAGACCGGCCCGCCGTCCGATTACCCGATCATGGTGCGCGTGACGGGCCTGACCATCGACCAGACAAAAGAGCTCGCGGGCCGCGTGCGCGATGAGATCGCGGCGGATCCGAACGTCTCGGACGTGCATTTCGACTGGGGCGACAAGCAGAAGACGATGCACCTCGAGCTCGACCAGGATAAGCTGCGCTCGCTCGGCGTCTCGAGCCAGACGGTCTCGCAGATGATCTACACCGAGGTCACGGGCGCGTCCGGCGCGCAGTACTACGCCGGCGACCGCACGATTGACATCGACCTGCGGCTCGCGAAGGTCGACCGCGAGAATCTCGCGCAGATGAAGGAGCTGCCGATTTATCTCGGGAAGGCCGGTTATGTGCCGCTCGGGCAGATTGCGAAAATCTCCTATGACGCGGAGGACGGCTTCATCAAGCGCTACAACCTGCGTCCGACCATCACCGTCGAGGCGAATGCCGCAAATGGCACGGCGAACGACGCGACGACCAAGGCACTGAAAGCCGTGGAAAACCTGAAGAAAGACCTGCCGCTCGGCTGCAGCATCGAGGGCTCCGGCACGCTCGAGGACAGCGATAAGTCGGTCGACCACCTCCTCGTGCCGATCCCAGCGATGATCCTCATCATCATGACGCTGCTGATGTTCCAGCTCCGCAGCGCGAAAGATATGGTGCTGACCCTGCTGACGGCGCCGCTCGGCCTGATCGGCGTCGCCTGGGGCATGCTGCTCTTCGGCAAGGCGATGGGCTTCGTCGCAATCCTCGGGGTGCTTGCGCTGTTCGGCATGATCATCCGCAACGCGGTCATCCTGATCGACCAGATCCAGAAGCATCTGGCGGCCGGCGAGACGCCGTGGGATGCAGTCGTCGACTCCGCCGTGCTGCGCTTCCGCCCCATCATGCTGACGGCGGCCGCCGCCATCCTCGGCATGATCCCGCTCATGACGAGCGTGTTCTGGGGCCCGATGGCCGTGGCCATCGCGAGCGGCCTGTTCGTCGCGACCGTCCTTACCCTGCTCGTGCTGCCGACCATGTACGCGGCGGCCTACCACGTGAAACGTGAGACTTGAGCGGGCATGCGGGAAGAAGGGAAGGTGATCCTATGACAAAACTTGTGCAGACGCTGGAGCGGAAGAAAGGCTTTTCCGAAACAGAAAGCGTCATCGCGTCGTATCTGCTGAAGAATTTCCGGCAGCTGCCGACGATGTCGACGCGGCAGCTCGCGCGTGCGACGTTCTGCAGCCCGGCGGCAATCGTCCGCTTCTGCCAGAAGCTCGGCTTCGGCGGGTATACGGAGTTCCGCGTGAAGTTCCTCGCGGAAATGCTCCAGAATGTCGAGAATCCCAAGATTCTGGACTACGAGATCTCTGCTGGATCCCTCGTTTTTCGTCCGGGCGTTTTCCCTGATCCACAAATGCCGGCATGTCGATTTCTACGCGATGGACGATAACCTCCACGTGGCCAATATGGCTGCGTCGAGCTTCATCATGGCGAACAAGTGTTCCACCGTGCATACGGCCATGACGATGCGGTATCTGCAGGCGACGGCGGTCGGGAAGGATCATCTGGCGTTCTTCATCAGCCGGACCGGCGAGAACCGCATGCTGATCGATATCGCGCAGCTGCTGAAGATTCGCGAGCTCCATTCCGTGCTGATCACGGGCGCGCCGGATTCGACGCTCGGCGGACTGGCGGATGTCGTGTTCCCGGTATCGACCGTCGACACGATGCAGGAGCTCGGGCCGCGCGTCTTTCTGCTGACCGCGCAGTACGTCATCAACGTGATTTTTGCCGCGCTGATGACGCGGATCGATTATGGGGCCGCGAAGGAAAAGGATCAGTGGCTCAGCGAACATTTCTATTACGGAACGTAGGCGTCCCCTTCGGGCACGAGCTCGAAGAGCGAGCGTGCCTTTGGCTGGAGCTGTCTCGCGAAGCGAGACTGAGTGGGCACGTACCGCAGGGCAATCGCCAAGCGCTATGTGCCCTACCCACCGCTGACGCGGTTCCCCCTCCCCGAAGGGGAGGGCTTGAAAAGAGGTTGCCGAACGGGCTATATGCTCGTGCGGCAGCCTTTTTTTGTTACGCTGTTTCAGAAACGCCGGATTTCGATATTTTCGTTGAAACAGCGTTTTTATCCGTTTTTCCTGCTGCTCGCCAATCTGCCGATCCCGGGCTATCCGGAATTCATGGCCGGCATTTTCGGCCCGGACTGGGCCGCGGCGCTCAACGCCGTAGCGGGCGGTACGTTCAACGTGCTCGCGCTGATCGTCGTCCTGACGATTACGTACAAGTTCGTTGAGGCTGAGGGATACGATGCGATGATGGCCGCAATCCTCGCGCTGTCGACGTTTCTGATCTTGTTGCCGCCGACGATGAACGTCGATGGCGTGACGGTTGCGAACGTCATCCCGAAAAGCTGGGCGGGCAGCAACGGCGTCATCACGGCAATCCTCGTCGCGTTCCTGACGTCTTACGTGTTCTGCTATTGCATCCGGAACCATCTGACCATCAAGATGCCGGCCTCGGTGCCGGCCAGCGTGACCAAGGCTTTCACGGCCCTGATCCCGGGCACGATCCTGTTCACGATCGCCGCTGTCCTGTACGGCCTTTGCCATTTCATCGGGGCGACGACGCTGCCGGAACTCATCTTCAAGCTGATCCAGACGCCACTCCAGAGCCTTTCGGATACGCTCGCAGGAGGCATCGTCATCGTCGGCCTGCTCCTCGACGGCTGGCAGGGCGGTGTCGTGCAGCTGATTAACCTGGTCATTGCGACGGCGCTCTACTACCCGTTCCTGCGCGCACAGGACAAGGCGATGCTCGCAGATGAGGGCGGCGAGACGGAGAACGCATCCGCAGATGTGGATGAAGAAGACAAGAAGGCAGAAGCCTGACCTATATATTTTTTCAAGGGAATAAGGGTTTTGAAAGGGAGAATCATGATGAACAAAGTAAAGACGACAGCCATTCTGCTTGGCCTCACGATGGGCCTGACGGGAAATGTATTCGCAGCGCCGGCGGCAGATGCATCGCTGGATGACCGCATTGCCGCGCTCGCTGCACAGCAGAAAGCACTCGCTGAGCAGCAGAAAGCGCTTGAGAATCAGATTGCCGCATTGAAGAAGGAAAACAGCACGCTGCGTCAGACCGCGCGGATCGCGAAGAGCAACCGCACGGCCATCCAGGGTATCCGTAATGACGCGAACCGCTTTCAGTTCAAGGGCTTCGGCCGTGTCGCATGGGAGAACAATTCGGATGCGCTGACCTATAACGATACGAACGATATGCGCCGCTTCTATGTCGACCTCGAGGGCAAGTACCGCGTCAACGACAAGTGGAGCGTGAACTTCCAATGGGAGATGCTGCAGCGTTACGCGAAGTATCACACGGGCGACGGCACGACCTGCAGATGGATGTCCGCTATGGCAAGCTGAACAAGAACAAGCATGAGAGTCTCGGTACGAGCTACTATGTGACGCCGAACGAAGAATATTACAACTCCATCGGTTCGCAGGCCATGCTCGTCAGTGCGATGTGGAATCCGATGAAGAACATCTTCCTGCTCGGCGACTACGTCTGCACGAACCGGCAGGCAGGCGCGCCGCTCTGGACAAACGGCCCGGAGGTCTCCGGCACCAGCAAGAACACTTGGCATGTCCGACTGAACTATCGCTGGCCGGATTTGAGTAGTCCGAGATCTTTCCAGCTCTATGGCCGCTGGTTCGACTATCCGTACAACGAGAACGACCTCGTCGGCGCGTTCGGCGATAAGGAGGACAGCTTCTTCCTGTCCGGCAGCAAGGGCTGGGCGTTCGGCTTCAAATACGTTCCGGCGAAGAATATCGAGTGGGAAACGGCCTATCAGTGGGCGGCGGCGCACACGAGAATGTGGAAACCGCAGCCGGGTGCCCGCTATGAGCACAATGTCCTGCGCACCAAGGTGGACTTCCATTTCTGAGACGCTATGACAGATGCTGTCTCGCAGAGATGGCGGCAGCAAGAAAAGGAGTAACTTATCATGAAGAAGATTGTACTGCTCTGTGCATCGGGGATGTCGACGAGCATGCTTGTGAAGAAGATGAAAGAGGCCGCGGCGGCGAAATCGTACGACTGTGAGATTGACGCCTTCTCCGCGGCAGAGACCAAGGAAAAGGTATCCGATGCCGATGTCGTCCTGCTCGGACCGCAGATCCGCTTCCAGCAGAAGAAGATTGCGGCAGAACTGCCGGGCGTTCCCGTCGAGGCCATCGACATGCGGATGTATGGCCGCATGGATGGCAAGGGTACGCTGGCTCTTGCGAAGAAACTGATGGGGGAATGAACATGGAAGGACAGGAACTCATCGCATTCCAGATCATTTCCGCGGTCGGCACGGCCCGCAGCAGTTATATCGAGGCGATTCAGGAAGCCAAGAAAGGCCATTACGAGCAGGCGGAAAAATTGATTGCGGAGGGCGATAAGGCCTTCGCCGAAGGACATGACGCGCATGCGAGACTGCTGGAAGACGAGGCCAACGGCAAGGGTCAGCCCATCGGGCTGCTCATCCTGCACGCAGAGGATCAGCTGATGAGCGCCGAGGCGTTCAAGACCATCGCCTTGGAATTCATCGCGGTCTATAAGCGTCTGGACGGTCAGGAGGCGAAAGAAGCATGAGCTTTTCCAAAGGATTTCTCTGGGGCGGCGCGGTCGCGGCGCATCAGATTGAGGGCGGTTGGAAAGAAGGCGGCAAAGGCATGTCCGTCGCGGACGTCATTTTTTTATCTTTTTGGCGGCTGCAGGCTCTGCAGCCGCTTTTTCTTTGCGGGGAAATAGAGGAAATATCCGGTTGCTGTAGAAATGTAGTAGCAAGGGAAACACGGAAAACAGCAAGGGGGTGCTGTGGGATGGAACAGCCGATGGGAATCTTCTCGCCGATGGTGGCGGATGTATTGAACTTGTTCACCTTCGTGGTCAGTGTGCTTGCGCTCGTCGCGGCGGCATACGCCTTTTCGACGGTGCGGCAGAAGGTCGCGGAGGTCGAGAAGGTCTACGCGCTCGAGGGCGAGGTGAAGAAGCTGCGGCGGCAGGTCGATGCCTTGCGCGGTGCGAAGACGGCGGAGCAGGTCGCGGCCATCACTGCTGGCGCGGATGGTGCCGCAGATGGGACGGATGCTCCGGCTGCCACGGCAGAGGGCACTGTCCCAGCAGGGGCGGCCAAGGCGTCCTTTGCAGGCAAGGCGGGCGGCGAGCAGGCCGCTGAGGCCGTCTGGGCGCGGTTCGTAATCGACTACAACAACCTTTCGTCGAGCATGGATGTGCCGCGCGCCGAGGAGGCTTGCCAAGCCTTTGTCGATAACTACCAGTTGCGCCTGCTGCGTTGCACGGAACACGATGCGGTCGACGAGACGACGGGCGACCACGCGCCAAAATTCACGCTCGCACCGTTCTCGATCAGCGCGTTCTGGGCCTGGCAGGTGCCGGATGACAAAGGGCATTTCGTCGTCGTGCCGAACCCTTTGCGCGCGTATGGCGAGAAGGAGCACGCCGAGGGCGGCATGAAGGAGACCTTCGCCTCGAACTACGAGGACGGCAAGCAGTACCATCACATGCAGGTGCGCCTGCCGGCCCTGTTCCGCAAGGATCCCGCCGGCTGGCATATCGAGCAGCCCGGCGTAATCCGGCTGAAGGAATAAGGCCTTCCCCATAGGGGAAGGGCGAGCGTGCAGAACACACTGATTGCGTAACCGGAGATAAATAAGGGGCTGTTGCACGTACCAACAACGTGCAATAGCCTCTTTCGCTTAAAGCAGGTGCATTGCAAAATACAAGCGCAATAAATTTTTTGGAATACATGGAGCGGCCGAACGATGAGCCGCAGATCATCGAGCTGAAGGATCTCGGGCGCGACTACTACCGGCTGAACTTCATCACGGATGTGCGCGACAGCCGCATCACGAAGGAGCTCGAGGTCTCGAAAGAGGCGGGCGCAATCATCGGGCGCATCTACGCGGCGCTCCTGCCGCTCTATGAGCAAGCCCTGCCGGATGACCTGCCGCTCGCCTACAGCTACCTGAACAAGCTCTGCGTGCGGCAGCGGGAACTTCCTCACCGAGAGCTACCTGTCGCTGCGCCGCCTCGAGACAAGAGCATCTACGTCAATGAGGAAGGCAAGCCCTACAAGGCCGCCGGGAAAATCGACTACGTCGCGGGCTG
>DAIMZO010000039.1:0-13730 GCA_036733925.1 Selenomonadaceae bacterium
TCGGTGGGCGCGGCTTATATCCCCATACCTGAAGGCAGGGGTTTTACGCCGCTTTATTTATGCCTTATCCAATTTCGTGACGGATCGTGCGGTCTTCCGAGAACACGAGGCGCGCATCGGCCAGGCGGTCGGCCATCCGGCGGTCGTGCGTCGAGAAAATCAGGGTCTTCCCCGCCTGCTTCAGCGAGGAGAGGAAATCGAGCACGAAATCTGCATTTTTCTCGTCGAGTGCGGCGAGCGGCTCATCGAGGGTCCAGACCGATGGGTTCATCGTGAATACCGAGGCGATGGCCGTGCGCTTCTTCTCGCCACCGGAAAGCGTGTATGGCGTGCGGTCGGCGAGGGCCTCCAGGCGGAACAAGCGCATCGCATCCTCAAGGCGCTGCTGGATTTCCGCATCCGGCAGCCCCATCTGCTCGGGCCCGAACGCGAGTTCCTCGCGGACGCTCGTCGAGAAGAGCTGCACGGAGGGATCCTGAAACACGAACCCGACGCGCTGATGGAACCATTTCGAATAGCGGTGATTCCGCATCCTGCGCGCCGTGATCTCCGTCCCCTCGAAGCGGTACTGCCCGATTTCCGGGAAGATCAGGCCGTTCAGCATGCGCAGCAGCGTCGACTTCCCGGCGCCGTTCGGCCCGAGCAGCGCGACCGCCTGCCCCTTCGGAATCTGGAAATCGACATGGCGCAGAATCGGCACGCCGTCGTAGGCATAGCAGACATCTTCGAATTCAATCATCTTCCGCTTCCTCCCTCTCCTGCCTGCCATAGGTTCCGGTAAAGCACCGGCAGGTCATCGCCTCGGCCATCTCCTCCGACATCGCCCGCGAGCGCAGGAAAAGCGCCCCAAGCACGCCGGATACGGCGCGGCCTTTCCTCGGGTTATGCCCGACGGAACGGAGCTTCAGCGCGATGAGCATCTGCTCCGCCTCCTCGCCGAGGAGCAGGATGCTCCGGAGCGTCGTATCGAGCAGGAAAATCACCGTCTGCGGCAAGTGTGCCGCCGCGAGCGCCGCCGTCAGCGCGTGCCAGGCATAGCGCTCCGCGAGGATGGTCACCGCGCACATCGTCAGGAAAGTCTTGCCCGGCAGCAACAGTACGCGCGCCCCGCTGCCGAGAAACGAGGCGGGCAAGACGAGGAAAAGCGAGAACGCTGCGGCAAAGAGGGCGGCCCCGAGCACGCGCCGGATGGTCCGCCCATCGCAGAACGCAAGATAGACGAGCGTCACGGCGAGCTCGGTCAGCAGGATCAGCGTGTTCTGCGCTGTGACCGTCAGCAGCAGCCAGACGAACAGGAAAATCAGCGCCCGCCCCGCGCGCTTTTTCGTCTGCCCCCGCCCCTGCGCGCGGAGCGAGAGCACGACCGCGAGGATACGCAAAAGAGACCGGGACAGGAACGCGTCCCTATCCCGGTCTGGCTGATACTGTTCTTCCTGCAAAACCCAATCCGGAAGTTCCATGATAAAAGCCGCCCTAATAATTACGTTACGTTATCGAGTCCCATAGTCGACCGGCTGCCGTTTCAGCGACGCCGCGACGCGGAACGCGAGGATGAGGATTGCCGCACCGATCACCGCGGAGAGCAGGTAGCCTGCCACATCCGGAAGGCCCGCCGCACTGTAGTCCGGGAGCAGGGCGTCAAACGAGAATCCGTTCTCCATGCCGGCCGGCGTGTAGCCGAGCGCCGCACCGAATCCATCGGTCTCCGCGATCTCGTCAGCGCCCCATTCGCCCCAAGCCGTCCCTGCGGCGAGGAGCCCGAGCGGCGTCCCCGCGATCAGCACGGCGAGCAAGGCGTAGACGGACTTGCCCGCATGCATCGCTTTCGCGGCCACGAGATCCGGCGATGCCTTCCGCAGATACGCGTAGACCGCCGTCGTGAAGACGACCTCCGCGAGCCCGAAAATGGTCAGATGGCCAATCATCATGGCGGGCAGTGCAATTGAGAGCGGATACGGCGCGTAGAGCGCCTGCCCTGCCGCGTCGTGGAACAGCATAGGCTGGATGCCGAACTCGATGCCCGCCATGAGCGCCGCGAGGTTGATGCCGATATAGGCACCGGCACCTGCCGCCAGCAGCTCATGCTGCGGAGCAATCCGCCGGACGAGGCGGTAAACCGCATAGCCGGCAAACGGCATGACGAAAGCCATATTGAAGCAGTTCGCCCCGATGGCGAGGATGCCCCCGTCGCCGAAGAACACGGCCTGCACGATCAGCGCGAGGCTCACGGCCAGGCACGCCGACCACGGCCCGAACAGGATGACGAGCAGGGTTCCCCCGACCGCGTGCCCCGTCGTTCCGCCCGGCAGCGGAATATTGAACATCATCGCGAGGAACGCGAACGCCGCGCCGATGCCGAGCAATGGCATCCGCTCCTTCGACACCTCTTTCTTGACCTTCTGCACGGCAATCAGCCACACCGGAAGCATAACCGCGCCCATCACAGCGCAGGTCGACGGACTCAAATAGTTTTCTGGGATATGCAATACTAGCCCCCCTATGTATGCTAAGAATAAAATCAACGTTGGGTCTATTGTATCGTATTTCCTACTTGTTTTTAAGCCCCCCAAAGGGTTCTCATCCGAGATTTTCTTTTTCAACGCCCCTGCCGTCGAACACCGGCACGTACTCCTGCGAGGCCGCACGGCGCTCCTGCACATAGGCGTGTGTGATGCCAAGCTCGCGTGCGTGGTCGACAACGGATTCGTATTCGAAGGTCGTCAGGCGCCGGTTGATCTCGTGGTGCTCCGCCGCATGATACATCGGCGTATACTGATTCATCAGCGCAACCTGGATATCGTCGTGGAACGTATCCCAGAGCCAGTCGAGCAGCTTCATGCTCTCGTGGCGGTGCCCCGGCAGGACGAGGTGGCGCACGAGCAGGCCGCGCCGCATCTGCCCATCCACATCGAACTGCGCGGGCCCGGTCTGTCGGAACATCTCCTCGAGCGCGTGCGCCGCAATCTTGAAATATTCCGGTGCGCGCGAATAGGCCATCGCGGACGCGTCATCCGCATATTTGAGGTCCGGCAGATAGATATCGACAAAGCCCGAAAGGGCGCGGACGAGCTCGACCTTCTCATAGCCGCTCGAGTTATAGACAACAGGCAGATGGAAGCCCCTTTCCCGCGCAAGTTCCAACGCATGCAGGATCTGCGGCACATAATGCGTCGGTGTCACGAGGTCGAGCGTCGCCGCGTCGCGCGCCTGCTGCTCGAGGAAAATCTCGGCAAGCCGCTCGTCCGTGACCTCGATGCCCTTGCCGCCATGCGAGATTTCCGCATTCTGGCAGTAGCAGCATTTCAGGTTGCAATGGGAAAAGAACACCGTGCCCGCGCCCTTCCCCTGCGTGCCGGTCAGGCAGGGTTCCTCCCACGGGTGAAGGGACACGAGCGCGATGCGCGCCCGCATGCCGGCGCCGCAGAAGCCTGGCGCCGCTGCCCGGTCTGCCCCGCAGTCCCGCGGGCAGAGCCTGCAATGGCGCAGGTCGAGGATCTCCGATTCCTTCCTATCCTTCTCCTTCGGCAAAATTTCATCTCCCTATCTCATCCACCAGGGCATCATCGAGCGTCGGCCCGTATTTCGGCCGCCACCACGAGATGCTGCGGACGGCGTTGATGTAGTCCTGCATGGCCTGGTCGTCGATAGACGGCGCCTCGCCGCCGTCTACGCTCTCCGGCACGAGCGGCACGGTATCGGCCTTGCCGATGGCCTGCCTCGTGATGAAGAAGCCATAGTTCACGCCGCGGCGCGCCTCGGTCGTGAGGCTCCGCCCGACGGAATAGTACTGCCAGCCCTTCGGCGCGATGAGCTCAAAAAGCGTCGGCACGATGTCGATCTGGCTGCCCGCGCTGTCCGGAAGCAAGGTTCCCTTGTGGATGCCCTTGCCCGTGATGATGAACGGAATCCCGTAGCGCTCGTACATCGACGGCGACTTCTGGATGTTGTAGCGGTCGCCGTGATCCCCGACGATGACGATCAGGCTGTCCGGACATTTCTCCTTGACCGCCTTCACGAATTGCGCGAGCTCGCGGTCCGCATACCAATAGTGCCCGAGCTCCTTCAGCAGTTCCTCGTCATCCTGCGCGTCATCCGGCAGACTCTCGCGCACGGCTTCCTTGTCGAAGCCCTTCGCCTCGACATCGACGTCATAGGGCGAGTGGTTCGACGCATTCAGCACGACGTTGAAGCTCGGCGTATCCGCCGAGAGGCCGTCCAGGACATGCGCGTAGAGGTATTCGTCCTCGCAGCCCCAGACGCTGCCCGGCACGTCGCCGTAGTCCCCGCGGCTGTAGAAATGCGCGAATCCCTGCGCCTGCGTGAACGCACCGATGCGCTCCCAGGTCGCCGGCCCCGCATACCAGAAGTTCGTGTCGTAGCCGAGCTTTGCCATCTGCGGCGCGCTGGCCGTGATATAGGGCTCCCGGTAGGACTCCGGCATCGTCGTGAGGTACAGGTTCGCGTCCGCGAATCCCGTCACGACGCCGGTGACCGCCGAGACCGTGCTCGCGCCGTTCGGCAGGAACGTCGGGCAGTAGTCGGTATCGTCCTCGGCAATCAGCGAGCGCATGCCCCAGCTGATCGGGATATCCTTGTATTTCTCGAGCAGAGGCCAGTTCGCGAAGCTCTCCGACAGAATCACGATGATCTGCTTCGGCTTCTCGATCTGCGGCCCCTGCGCCTGCTGCAGCAGATACGTGTCGAGGTCGTCCGAATCCGGGGCGCGGTGCGCGTAGAGCGCCGCGAGGTTCCGGATATCCTCGGCCGTGAAGTCAAGCCCGTTGCATGCGAGCATGCGGCTGTTGAGGTTCCACGCGCGGTAGATGGCCTGCGGATTGTCGAGGATGGCCTCGTTCAGGAAATCATCCTTCGTGACGCCGGCGTTCTCCCAGTCCACCGAGGTCTGCCAGCCCGTCGAGCCGCCGAAAATGCCGAACAGGACCATCAGGTAGCAGAAGCCGAGGAACACGAGCCGGCCGAGATAACGGATGGGGCGTGGCATCGAGATGCCTTCAAGCCGCCCGCCCAGGAAATCCGCCGCGAGGACGGCACGCAGCAGCCGCCACAGGGCGAAGGCCAGCAGCAGCGCCCCGGCGAGCCGCACGGGCAAGTAGTACTGCTGCACCATGGTCCAGAACAGCGCCACGACATCGTCCTTTGCCCCCGTGAACAGCATCTGGTTGAAATTCGCATGGAACTGCCGGTAGAACGGGAAGCTCGCGACATAGAGGATGGAAAGCGGTACGAGCAGCAGGGCGTTCAGCGCGAGCACGACCGGCCTTTCCGCCCTTTTCCAGAGATAATGCAGCACGAAGCCCGGCACAAAGCTCACGAGCGCGAGGCAGGCCGCCGTCTGGAAGCTCAGCCTCGTGCCGCGCCAGAGTGCGAGCAGGACGTCGTGCGCCCCCGTCCCCGCGCCCATGTATTCGTGCATCCAGAGGATGAAGAACGCGCGAAAAACAGAAAGGACTAGAAGGTAGAATCCATATACCTTCAGTCCTCTCACGAGTCCCGTATAAAGTTTTGACCAGCTGTGCCAATGGTCTTCCGGCACCCGAAAAACCCGCATCATGGCAGGATGATCTCCACGCCATAGGAGTTCGCTGCGTCCTGGATCTCCTGCGACGGCAGGGAATCCGTAATCAGGCCGGAAAGCGTATCGAGCGTCGTGTAGTTGTAGTTGCCGTCCGTGCTGAGCTTGCGCGCCTCAGCGACAACATAAGCCTTCTTGCTGTGGCGGATGATCGACGCCTTGTTGATGCCATCGTCGATGTCATAGGTGGAGACGCTGTTCTCCTTGACGTCGACACCGACTGCCCCGACGAACGCGATATCCGGCTTCAGACGGGAGATGAAGTCCAGCGTCATGCCGCCCCAGAAGCCGTCGCGGCTCTTGTTGAGCTTGCCGCCGGCGAAGATCACGCGGATCTTCGGGTTGCGCGAAAGCACGACGAGGATATCGATCATGTTCGTCGCGACCGTGATCTCCTCATCCATCTTGACGAGGAGCTCGGCAATCGCGAGGTTGCTCGTCGAAATGTCGAGGAATACCATATCCTTCTCATGGATCAGCTTGACCGCCGCCTGCGCGATATGCTGCTTGGCCTCAACGTCCGTGTTGCGGTGCTTGCTGACCTCGACCATATGGCTGTTCTCGCGGATGCGGACCGCGCCGCCATACGTGCGCTTGAGTTTGCCGCGCTTCTCGAGTGCGCCGAGGTCTTTGCGGATGCAGTCCTCGGTGACATGGAACTTCTCACTGAGGTCGCGGACACGCACCTTGCCATCGCGGGCGAGCATCTGCAGAATCAGATCCTGTCTCTCTTCCAAAAACATCATTCAAACACTCCTCATCCTGTATCTCCCCGGGAACTTGCAGGATCAGCCTTCCGCTTCCTGCTCCGGCTCTTCTTCCGCAGCTCTCCCGAGGTATTGTTTTTTCTTGTTGTACGAATATTGTACTAGATTCGAGAAGATTTATCAAGGGGTTTTTCTTCTTTTATCCAACTAATCGCGCATCTGCGCCATCGCGTGTAACGTTTGCGCATCCTCAGCCTCGAGCAGGACGTAGAGAAAGTCCCCGCTCTGCAGGCGCGTCGCCCCATCCGGCGCGTATTGCTCCGTCCCGCGGCGGATATTCACGAGCAGGGCCTTGGCCGGCCAGCGCACGTCGCGGACCTCGATGCCGTCGAGCGGGCTCCCCGCCTCGACGGCCACCTCCTCCATGATGCGGTGCGAACGGATGCGCACGCGCAATTTCTCCTGCAAGGCAAGGCTGCGGTTCAGCAGCATATCGTAGACCGGCAGGCTGTTCACGAGGTCCGCGACGAGATAGGCGGTCATCGATACGATGATCAGCGCGAGCATGTGCGCGAACGAGCCCGTCATCTCCATGATCAGGATGGCGCCCGTGACCGGGGATTTCACGACCGCGGAAAAATAGGCCGCCATCCCGAATACGATGCAGTCCACGGTCCAGACCGGATCCATGAGCCCAAGGGCCAGCATGAGCTTCGCGAAAATCGCGCCGCCTAGGCTGCCGAGCACCAGCATCGGCAGGAAAATGCCGCCCGGCACGCCGGAACCGAAGCAGAGCATCGTGAAGAAGAACTTCCCGGCGAGCAGGACGAGCAGGAACAGCAGGCCGTAATCGTTTACGACAAGGCTGTCGACGAGCGGGCTGCCGCCGCCCAAGACCTGCGGCAGGATGAAGCCGAGGACGCCTGCCACAAAGAGCGGCACCATCGGCTTCTGCCATGCCTTCAGCCTCGAATGCGCGAACGAGTCGAGCGAGAACGTCAGCATCTTGTTGAACGCGAGGCCGAGCACGCCGACGAATACGCCGAGCAGGATCAGCAGCAGGTAGATATGCCCGGCATCGACGACCGGTATCTCGCCCATGTGGAATACCGGATCCGCGCCGAAGAACACCTGCGTCACCGTCGTCGCCGTCACGCAGGCCGAGACCGCCCCCATCAGGACGAGCGGGGAGAACGTCTTCGTGAGCTCCTCAAGGCAGAAGATCACGCCCGCGAGCGGCGCGTTGAACGCCGCCGCGAGACCGGCGCCGGCGCCGGCGGTCAGCAGATAGTGGTTCTCGACCCGCGGCCGATGCCCGAGCCGGCCGATGCCCTGCCCGACACAGGCGCCGAGCTGCACGCTTGGGCCCTCGCGGCCGAGCGACAGCCCCGCGCCGATGCCGAGCACCGTGCCGAGGAATTTCAAGACGAGCACGCGGCCCCAATGCATGTGCATCTTGCCGAGCAGGATGCCCTTGATCTGCGGGATGCCGGAGCCCGATGTCATGCCGTCCGTGCGCACAATGCGGTAGAGGATATAGCCGATGCCTGCGAGCATCGTGAACCAGCCGACGATGGCCAGCGGATTCTCGATCAGATACGCGTAGAACACGGGCTGCTCGCGCTCCGACCACGCGAGCAGGAAGCGCAGCAGCGCAATCATGAGCCCGGTGAACACGCCGATGATGTTCCCCTCGAGGAACAGGCGCAGCTTGAAATGGCGCGGCTGGGTAAAGATATTCATTGCCGCCGCGATGCGTTCCCGCACGAGCCGCCCCTCCCTTCCGGTGTAACGAAAAAAGGCACCGCACCAGCCGGTACGGCACCTCTGAAAGTCCTTATTCCGCAGTGAACGGGAGCAGCGCGATATTGCGTGCGCGCTTGATTGCCACCGTTACCTGGCGCTGATGCTTTGCGCAGTTGCCGGAAATGCGGCGCGGTAAGATCTTGCCGCGCTCCGTCACGAAGCGGCGAAGCTTTGCAACGTCTTTATAGTCGATATGATCGACCTTATCTACGCAGAACTGGCAGACCTTTCTGCGTGGTCTTCTACCTCTGTCACGTCTCATCAATGTGTTTCCCTCCAATCAAAATGGGATTTCATCGTCAGAGAGTTCTGGTCCGAAGTTGCCCTGCGGCGCGCTCTGGCCGCCCTGTGGGGCCCCAGCTGGCGCCTTCTGGCTGTAATGGTTGTTGCCCGGCTGGCCGGCGCCCTCCGGACGCGGGCCGTTGAATTCGATGTTGTCGACAACGACCTCCGTCACGTAGCGGCGCTGGCCTTCCTGTGTCTCATAGGAACGCGACTGAATGCGCCCCTCGACGAGCACCGGGCTGCCTTTGACCAGATAGTTGCCAACGAAATCCGCATGGCGATCCCATGCGACGCAGTTGATGAAATCCGCGGTCGGCTGTCCGTTCGCTTCCGCATTCTTGCGGCCGAAACGGCGATCCACGGCGAGCGAGAACGAAGCCACAGCCTTGCCGCTCTTCGTATAGCGCACCTCCGGATCGCGCGTCAAGCGCCCGGTCAAAATCGCCTTATTCATGGCAAACCCTCCCTGACGTCAGGAACTGCACAGACTCTCTGCAGTCCCCCATATTTTCTTGTTCTTACTCTTCGTCGGACTTGACAATCATGTGCTTCAAGAGCTCGTCCGTAATCTTCATGACGCGGTCGCACTCGGCAACGCATGCCGGCTCGCACGTAACATAAAGCAGATCATAGAAACCCTCGTTGCAGTCCTTGATCTCATAGGCAAGACGCTTCTTGCCCCAGCGGTCTTCCTTATCGATCGTACCGCCGTTATCCTGGATCAGCTTCGTGAACTTGTCAATGACAGCGTTCGTTGCTTCCTCTTCCATCGGTTTCACGATAAATATGACTTCGTACTTTCTCACGAAATCACCTCCTCTTTGGTCTTTGGCTCCCTGCTCATGACAAGGAGCAGAGCAGTATCGGGAACGCTTCCGCGCCCCGCGCTTATCGTCGCAGTGAACAAAAGTATTTCTCTTCATTCAGCGACGTTATGATTATATCACTTTTCCCGGGCGATTGCAAGCTTTTCTTCCGCGGTCGTATTGCCCCCGCGCAGGGACAGGATGACCCCGGCGGCAATCAGGATGAAGCCGAACCAGAAATACTCCGTCACCGGCTCGCCTAAGAGCAGCCAGCCGAGGAACGTCCCGACGACCGGCTGGAAGAACATGAACAGACCGGCAATCGACGCATCCATATAGGTAAGGCCCTTGTTCCAGAGGCAGAAGCCCGCCGTCGTCGAGATAAAGCCGAGGTAGAGCACCGAGCCCCATACCGTCGGCTGCGCCATTGCCGTGAAATCCGCCGCCGTCGCCATCCAGTAAACGGCATACGGGGTCAGCATTAGGAACGCGAACAGCACGCCGTAGAAGGTCAGCGTCACGACCGAGTATTTCGCGAGGAACTTCAGCAGCACGGACATCAGCGCCCAAGTCACCGCCGCGATGAACAAGCTGATGCCGCCGAGCACCGTGATCTGCACATTGTCCGGGTCGAACACGATGAGCAGGACACCGATCGTCGCGAGCACGACCGAGAGCACGCGGCCGGCCGTCAGCTTCTCGTGCAGGAGCCAGCACCCGAACACGACCATGAACGCCGGCGTCGCCGCCGTGATGACCGACCCCGTCTGCGCCGAGGTCAGCATCGTGCCGGTTTCCTGCGTGACGATTGAGAGCGCCTGCCCTGTGAACGCCGAGAGCAGCAGGATCTTCCAGTCCTTCCGGTCGATATGCCAAGAGGATTTCGTCACGAACATCAGCGTCGTCAATGCGATCAGCGCCGTGCCATAGCGGCACCAGACCAGCGGAATCGGCGGGATCACGAAGATGGAGAGGCGCACGGCGATGAACATCGCGCCCCAGATGCTCCCCGCGAGCGACAAGAAAACCGAGCCAAGGATCAAGTTCCGCATATCCGCTGTCTCCCTCTGCTTTCCTTCTATAAATAGGATGCGTGACAAAAACTGTTTACATTTTAGCATAAAATATGATAGGCTAACAGAGGTAAACCGATTTACGGAATAGAGAAACATGGAAAGGAATATACAAATTGGATAATCTGAACCTGCGCCTGCTGTTTGTCTTCACCGACCTGCTGCTGCCACTGATCGTCGGCTATTTCCTGCATCAGAAGCACTTGATCAGTGACACCTCGATCACGAAGATCATCCGCTTCAACGTCATTTTCGTCTACACGCTGCTCTCGCTGCTCAGCTTCTGGGTGCTGCCGCTGAACTTCAGCCTGATCTGGGCGCCGATCTGCGGCTTCCTGCTCGTGCTCGTGCCGGGCGCCGTCGGGCTCCCGTTCGCGCGGCACTTCCCGAACCTGCTCGACCGCGGCGCGTTCATCTCATCCGCGATGCTCTCGAACCTCGGCACGCTCGGCGGGGTCTGCGCCTTCATCCTGTACAACGAGCCGGGCTTTGCATACTGCCAGCTCGCCGGCACCTGCCAGAACATCCTGCTCTGCCTCGTCGTATTCCCGATGGCGGAATACTACTATATCAAGCAGAGCGGCAAACAGCAAAAGACGAGCCGCCTGCAGAGCCTGCGCGAGATGTTCCTGTCCCCGAACCAGCTGAGCCTCCTCGGCATGGCGGCCGGGCTCGCGCTGAACGCGGCAGGCATCGAACGCCCGGCGTTCCTGTCCATCGTTTTCCAGAGCTTCGTGCACATCGGCGCGTGGATTGCGATGCTGCCGGTCGGCTTCCTGATCAACTTCCAGCAGGTCAAGCGCTACGCGCGCGACGTCCGCAGCCTCAACATCATCCATTTCGTAATCTCGCCGCTGTTCTTCTACGTGCTGACCGGCCTCGTCATCGACGACCCGGTCTTGCGCGGCTCCCTGATGATCCTCTCCATCTGCCCGACCGCCATCAACGCCGTCATCGCCTGCAAGCTCTACCACCTGACCGTCAACCTCGCCGTCAGCTCCTTCGTCATCACCACCGCCATCTTCTTCGCCATCTTCCCCTTCCTCTTCTTCCTGCTCCGATAAACAGAAGCAAAGCGGAAAAACAGCAGTGAGTTTTTTACTGCTGTTTTTATTTTGCACAGAGAAGTTTGGATTGCACTTTTTGTTTTTATATTGAGATTTATTCTCATTTGTGGTATTCTATCTACAGAAGCTAATTGATTATAGTTCTCATTTACGGAAAGGAATGGTATAGATGGAATATCGTGTCGAACATGATTCGTTAGGTGAAGTCAAGGTACCGGCAGACCGCTACTGGGGCGCGCAGACGCAGCGCAGTTACCAGAATTTCCCGATTGGCACGGAAAAGATTCCGATGGAAGTCATCCGTGCTTTCGCCATCCTCAAAAAAGCTGCCGCCATTACCAACTGCAATCTCGGCAAGCTCGATAAAGAGCGTTGCCAAGTGATTGGCCAGGTCTGCGACGAAATCCTCGCGGGCAAGCTCGACGGCCACTTCCCGCTTTCGGTCTGGCAGACCGGCAGCGGCACGCAGTCGAACATGAATGTCAACGAAGTCATCGCCAACCGCGGCAATGAGCTGGCTGGCAAGAAACTCCTTCACCCGAACGACCACTGCAATATGTCGCAGAGCTCGAATGATACGTTCCCCACGGCCATGTATATCGCCGCCGTCGTCGCCATCGAGGATCATCTGCTGCCGAGCATAGACGCCCTGGCCGCCACGTTCACGAAACTCATGGAAGAGAATAAGGGCATCGTCAAAACAGGCCGCACGCATCTGCAAGATGCCGTACCAATCGCCTTCTCGCAGGAAATCAGCGGCTGGCGCGCCATGCTGACGGAAACGCGCGCTATGATTTCGGCCAGCCTGCCGTTCCTCAAGGAACTCGCGCTTGGCGGCACAGCCGTGGGCACGGGCCTCAATGCGCCGGAAGGCTTTGCCGAATCCGTGGCCCGCGTCATCGGTGAATTGACGGGACAGGATTTTGTCACGGCCCCGAATAAGTTCCATGCCCTTTCGAGCAAGGACGAGATGGTTTTTGCCCATGGTGCCCTCAAGGCCCTCGCCGCCAATATGCTCAAAATCGCCAATGATGTGCGCTGGCTGGCCAGCGGTCCGCGCTGCGGCCTCGGTGAGATCCAGATTCCGGCCAACGAACCGGGCAGCTCCATCATGCCGGGCAAAGTCAACCCGACACAGTGCGAGTCGGTCACGATGGTCGCCGTACAGGTCATGGCCAATGACGCCGCCGTCGGCATGGCTGCCTCGCAGGGCAATTTCGAGCTCAACGTCTTCATGCCGGTCAGCATCTACAACTTCCTGCAGTCCGTGCGCCTGCTCTCCGACTCCCTGCGTTCCTTCAATGAACGCTGCGTCGCCGGCATCAAGCCCATCAAGGAAAAAATGCACGAAAACCTGCACCGCTCCTTGATGCTCGTCACGGCCCTGAGCCCGTACATCGGCTACGAGCATTCCGCCAAGACCGCGCAGAAGGCCTTCAAGGAAAATATCTCGCTCAAAGAAGCCTGCGTCTCCCTCGGCTACCTGACGCCGGAGAAATTCGACGAAATCTTCCATCCAGAAGAAATGGTTTGATCAGCCGGCCTCCCAAAACAGCGTATTCGTCAGCTGGTTTCTATACTGCACTACCTTATCGGATTGTGTCAAAACATCCATCACCCGCTCCCTATGAAAACACAAACCGACAGAGCATCGACTCTGTCGGTTTTTCTGCCTCAAAATGCTTCTCCGTCGCGGAGGCAGATGGCGGCGAGGAGTTTGACATATCATTCGTTTTTGCTGCCGTATCCCGCTCTGTCTTCTGCTGCTAGCTCATATTCCGCCTTACTATCGCAAATTGCCGCTGTTTCATCTGAAATATCGTGCAGGCGTATCTGACGATCCATGCCGAATATTGCTCGCAATTCACGATGACTATACGTCCGTTCGCCGCTCGTCTGATTCTCAACCATTTTTATAAAGTTCGAGACCGTAATTCCCGAACCATGTACGCCAGATTCCTCAACCTCTTGCTGAATCTGCTTGTCTATCTGCTTGCAGAAACCACCTGCAATATACGAAAAGAATCCTATCGGATATTCCACGTCGCTGTAGTTGCGGATTTTTTCCAAATAGTTATGCACCATCCTGTTATGATGGTCTCCTGTAATGCTATATTTCGAGTAAGCCTTGTTGTCAATGACCGCCTGATAGCCTTCCAAATCCGATATCAGCAGGATATCTGGGGCCGACTTGCTGCCTGTCTGGCCAAGATGTTTCGCCTTGTAATGGAACACATCGCGGAAAAGTTCCGTTGTCGCTTTTTCAAAATCTACGGCCTTTTCCGTCCCCTGAAATGCCATTTCAAAGTAAGATGACATAAAAGCACCCACCGAACCACGCTAAATGTCAAGCTAATTGTCAGTGATTTCTTGAATTTTTTTGTTTTGGTTTT
>DAIMZO010000040.1:0-13336 GCA_036733925.1 Selenomonadaceae bacterium
TTGCTTTGGCATGAAATAGGACCTCCTGATTGAAATCTCCATGTTCATTATACGTCTAAAATTTTCGAACATGGTCTCAATTCATGCTTCCATTATATACCTTCTGATTCCCTCTACGCTTCAGGGATTCCAGAATACGGATACAACGCGCCATAAAAGCGTCGGCGGCGATGACATCTATCTCATGAGGGGAACTCAGGATATTTCTCCGGAAGATAAGGTCTGTCCTTCATGCGGTGCCACCATGCATATACATGAAAGCAGAGAACTCGTTCTGTCCCACCTCCCGCTTGGTAACACATTGATGCAGGTTTCCGTCATGAGGAAACGATTCTTGTGCCCGTCCTGCGGCGCGTCCCACATGCAGCGCATCCCTTATTGCTCAGACCATCACCGACGAACTGGAAGCTTACGTTCGTGACCTGCTTTCTCTCGGCACGTATACGAACAAGCAGATTGCTGATATCTGCGGCTTGCACCCGCATACGGTCAAGGCTATCGACAAGCACAGGCTTGAATCTCTCTACGTCAAGGACGGAAAACTCTTGAAGCCGAAGCACTACGCTCGATTCCTCGGAATAGACGAATTCAAGCTCCATGATGGGCACCAGTATGCAACGCATATCATCGATATGGCGACAGGCCATGTCCTCTGGATCGCACGCGGGAAGAAGAAACAGGTCGTCTATGATTTCATCGAGCATGTCGGCATGGATTGGATGCGCCATGTCAAGGCCGTTGCTTTAGATATGAATTCAGATTTTGAGGAGGCGTTCCTTGAAAAGTGTCCATATATCCGACCGGTCTTCGACTATTTTCATCTCGTGAAGAACTTCAACGACAAGGTTATCAGTGAAGTCCGCAAGGATGAGTTCAAACGGCTCATGGCAGAAGGGAAGGATGAGGAAGCACGGATGCTCAAGAGAAGCCGCTACCTCCTCACGTCGAGTCGCGAGACGCTGGCAAGAAAGGACGCAGAGGCTGCCGCAGGAAAGGTCCTGCGTAAGAAAAGCAACCTATTTGCCTTGCCAGAAAAGCGACAATCTGGAAGATATCTTTCCCGGTATGAGGAGATCCTTGCCAAGAATCGTCTGTTCCTGACAGCAGACCTCGTAAAGGAAGCATTGCACGAGGCGTATGCCTGCAAGAGCGAGGACACAATGATTGATTGCCTCAATACCATTCTTGACCTGTGCTATGAGACCAAGAACAAGCGGTTCCTATGGTTTTACCGTTTGATTCAGAAGCACTTCGATGGGATTGTTGCGCATGGGAAGTTCCACATCGCCAATGGCAGGACGGAAGGGCTGACCCAGAAGATAAAGACCATGCGCCGCCATGCCTATGGCATAGCAGATGATGAATATCTATTCTTGAAAATCATGGATTTAAGCCGCGCGCCTTACGTGCAAAATCCAAAATCACACAAGGTTTTGCATTGAGCCAAAATTGTATTGCCCCCAGACAGAGAAACTGAGGATGAGATTGTGCGATATCTGGATAAGAAAGTACCAGCTTTAGAGAGCATGGTTTCGGCAAAGCAGTCCCTAATCTCCGACCTCGAGGCGTATAGGAAGTCGCTGGTCTACGAGGTCGTGACCGGCAAGAGGAAGGTGGTGGCGTCATGACGCAGGCACATATCCGCAACAGCACCGTCGATTCGGCAACTTGTTCCAAAATGGAACAAGTTCGAGAAAGGAATCTATTCGGAAAGCGAGTTGCCTGAGATTTCAACTTGTGTAAAAAATGCACAAGTTGCCGAAGTGGATATCGATTGCATAACAAAGAGGCTCCGCCTGATAACTTTCGTCATCGGGCGGGGCCTCTCGCATTCACAAATTGAAAGACCTATGGTATACTGAAATTGGCCACCAGAAACGGTAGGCGGTTCTCCTTCTCGCAGAAAGGGTCGAATAAAACCTCGGAAGCGGGGTGGGAAAGTTGAACGATGCTTCGATGCAGCTTCTGTTATTGTTGCTGATATTGATTGTCATAAAACAAAAGTAACCGCCCATAAAGCTGCCCAGCTTAGCGGTTACTTCCGTCTTGAATGAATGTTAACCAACGAGCGGGTCTGAGAACCGTCTATCGGTGGCCTTTTCTATACCTTGATTATACCACAAGGCTGGCAGTCTGTGAACCGTATGCGTTCACATTTTTCGTTATTCTTGCTATAATGAAATACAGACAGAAGAAATTCGGGAGATGGGTGATGACGATGGCGGAGAATGAGAGGCAGTTCGAGGAGAATATCGAGGCATTCCTGGTCTCGCCGCAGGGCGGCTATGAAAAGGCGACGGATGCGGGCTATCGCTCCCCGGAGTCAGCGGGCATGGCACTCGACATCGGGACGCTCACGGATTTCGTGCAGGGGACGCAGCCTGCGATGTGGCAGCGTTTCGTGAAGCCGTGCAACTCGGACCCGAAACGGAAGTTCTATCAGGCGTTCGAGAACGCGGTCGCACGGGACGGGCTGATCGCAGTATTGCGGCATGGATTCCAACACCGCGGCATGCGCTTCCGCGTATGCTATTTCCGCCCGGAGAGCACGCTGAACGACCTCGCAGTGCGGCGCTATGGCGAGAATGTCTGCCAGTGCATCCGCCAGTGGCACTACTCGGAGAAGAACCGGAACGCGGTCGACATGATGCTCGCCGTCAACGGCATCCCGGTCGTCGCCATCGAGCTGAAGAACCAGCTCACGGGGCAGACCATCGATGACGCAAAGACGCAGTGGATGTATGACCGCGACCCGCGCGAGCCCGCATTCCAGTTGAACCACCGCATCCTCGCATTCTTCGCCATTGACCTCTATCAGGCGGCCATGACGACGAAGCTCGACGGGCGGCGCACCTTTTTCCTGCCGTACAACCAGGGCTCGAACGGGGCAGGGCAGGACGGCGGCGCGGGCAACCCGCAGGCCGAGGACGGCGACTACGTCACCGCCTATATGTGGAAAAGCGTGCTGCAGAAAGACAGCCTGCTCGACATCCTGCAGAAATTCATCAGTTGCGAGGAGCGGCAGGAAAAGGTCATACGGGACGGCAAGGAAACGACGGTCACGAAGCGCCGCGTCATCTTCCCGCGCTTCCACCAGCTCGATGTCGTGCGGAAGATGATTGCTGATGTCCGCGCGCATGGCACGGGGCGCAACTATCTCGTGCAGCACAGCGCAGGCTCGGGCAAGTCGAATTCGATCGCATGGACGGCGTACCGTCTCGCCTCGCTCCACAACGCGGAGAACAAACCGGTATTCACCTCGGTCGTGATCGTGACCGACCGCCGCAACCTTGATGCGCAGCTGCAGGCGACCGTCACGGGATTCGACCACACACTCGGCAGCGTCGTCACGATTGACGAGAAGAAGACCTCAAAAGATCTGCGCGATGCCATCAACGCGGGGAAGCGCATCATCGTCACGACGCTCCAGAAGTTCCCGGTCATCTACGAGGAGGTCGATGACACGACGGGAAAACGCTTCGCCATCATCATCGATGAGGCGCATTCCTCGCAGGCCGGACAGTCCGCGGCGAAGCTGAAAGCGGCGCTTGCCGATACCTCGGACGCGCTCGCGGAATACGAGGCGCTCGAGGCCGAGGCCGAGGCGAAAGTGGTCGACAGCGAGGATCGGCTCGTGCGCGAGATGATCGCGCATGGCCGACACCAGAACCTGTCGTTCTTTGCGTTCACGGCGACGCCGAAGCAGACGACGCTCGAGCAGTTCGGCACGGAGTACCCGGACGGCTCGTTCCATCCTTTCCATATCTACTCCATGCGGCAGGCCATCGAGGAGGGCTTCATCCTCGATGTCCTGCAGAACTACACGACCTACAAGACCTGCTATCAGCTCATGAAGAATGTGCCGGAGAACCCCGATGTGCCGCAGTCGAAGGCTGCAAAGACAATCCGCCGCTATGCTGCGCTGCATCCCTACAATATCGCGCAGAAAGCCGCCATCCTCGTCGAGACATACCGTGATGTCACGCGGCACAAAATCAAGGGCAAGGGCAAGATGATGGTCGTCACCGCGTCGCGCCTCGCCGCCGTGCGCTATTACCACGAGATCAAGCACTACCTCGAGGCGAACGGCTACGACGACATCGAGATCCTCGCCGCATTTTCGGGCAGCATCCAGGACCCGGAGGGCGCCGACCTCGAGAAAGAGTACACGGAGAGCGGGCTCAATGTCGACCGCGCGGGGAACCGCGTGTCCGAATCGCAGACGAAGCAGGTCTTCCACGACGAGGGCAACATCCTCATCGTCGCGGAGAAGTATCAGACGGGCTTCGACGAGCCGTTGCTCCACACGATGATCGTCGACAAGAAGCTGCGCGGCGTCAAGGCGGTGCAGACCCTTTCGCGGCTCAACCGTATCGGCCCGGACAAGGAGGACACTTTCATTTAAATTTGCGGGCATTCCTTTCTTTACTTTCAGCAAAATTTGCGGTACAATATATTTGATGAAGTGATACAATCGAAGAAAGGAAGGTGATAAACAATGTCCAACCTGACTAAGACCATAAAACTTCGGATTGAGGTTAACTCTGAACAGGAAATCCTGTTCAGGCAGATGACCGAACAGTATCGGCTTGCTTGTAACTTCGTCTCGCAGTACATCTTCGACAATAATTTTGACTTAGCATACACAAAGCTGAATAGGCAGCTATACGGAGAGCTTCGTTCCCACTTCTTCCTGAAAGCCCAGCTTGCCCAGTCATCTATCAAGACAACGATTGCCCGCTACAAGACGGTCGAAGAACAGCTCCGGCAGCATCCTTATAAATTCAAGGACGAATATACGAAGAAGTGGCACCGCATCCAGAAAGATCTCAACTGGCTCTGGAAGCCACTATCTTTCAAGCGTCCTCAGGCAGACCTTGTTCGGGATCGCGACTACAGCTTTGTCAACGGCGGTACTATCCTCTCCATCAACACGCTTGGTAAACGGACGAAATGCATCTTCTACGGCGAACACTTCGCGGAATATCTTGACGGTTCATGGAAACTCGGGACGGCAAAGCTCGTAGAACTCAAAGGCTTGTGGTATATCCATATCCCTGTCACGAAAGAGGTCGAAGACTTCCAAAAGGAGAATCTGCGCCATGTTGTCGGCATCGACCGCGGGCTTCGTTTTCTTGCTGTCAGTTACGATGAGAAGGGGAAGACCTCTTTCGTCTCCGGCAGGAAGATTGCTACGAAGCGCCGCAAGTTCCATGAGGTGCGCCGCCAGCTCCAAGCCAAGGGCACGAAATCCGCGAAGAGGGTACTCAAGCGCCTTTCCGGACGAGAGAACCGTTGGATGACTGATGTGAATCATCGAATCACTAAGACACTCGTCGAGAGATACGGCAAGGATACGCTTTTCGTACTGGAAGACCTGACCGGCGTCAGCTTCGAGGAATCCAATCTTTCGCGCGGAGCGAAGCAGAACTACGACCTTCGGAGCTGGTCGTTCTACCAGCTTGAGCAGTTCCTGACCTACAAGGCACACGAGAACCGCTCCGAGGTGCTGAAAGTATCCGCGAAGTACACTTCCCAGCGCTGCCCGAAGTGCGGCACTATCCGCAAGGAGAACCGAGATCACCATAGGCATCTCTATACCTGCCAATGCGGGTATCGGTCCAACGATGACCGTATCGGTGCGATGAATATCCAGCAGCTTGGAACAATGTGGATTTCGGGTGACAACCATCCGCGCTATGAGCGCATGGAATCAACTGCCTCGGAGCAGATCTCCTTGGCAGAACGGGCATTGTCAACTGCCCGATGATGCGGACGGATAGAGGAAGGCATCTTTCAGATGCCGTCAGCACCTCTGGCTATATCCGAGCTGCAAGCTCGCGACTTCAGCCGCGAGTAGTTGACCCTCGATTCCGTCAACACGAAAGAGGATATTTTGAAGGCTTTTCAGCCGTTTTATCAGGAGACTTATCTGACGCAGGAGGTCAATACCGACCTCATCTACAAGGCGCAGAAGATGCTCCGGGGATTCCATGTCTATACGGATGCAGAGATCGAGCGGGTTAGCGCCATCTACTTTGACGAGGATGCGCGCCGGATGAACCGGACGCAGGCCGCCATCACGAATGCGCTGCTGCCCGTCCAGCAGCGGTATAACGACCTTAATCAGGAGCAGCTCTACCAGTTCCGCAAGACCTGCCGCAGCTTCGTCAAATGGTACAGCTATATCACGCAGATCACGCGGATGTTCGATCGGCCCATGCATAGGGAGTATATCTTCTGCTCGTACCTCGCGAAGGTGCTGCCTGCCGACCCGCAGATGCCGTTCCATCTCGGCAGCCGCGTGCGGCTTGAATATTTCAACCTGCAGAAGACCTTCGAGGGCTCCATCGCGCTCGCCGAGGCGATGTACAGCGAGTTCCAGCGTGCGGGAAAGGAGTCTTGAGCGGCAGCGTGCGGGCGCATGGGAAAATATTGACTTCTCTATCGAAATAGGGTAAAATAGGCTAGCAGGTTTTGGAGGGCATGTGTCCTTCAAGAAGTTGTTTTACAGCGGAATATCGTTACGGAAAAGATAGCAGAAGTTATCTTAGCGCTAGTTCTCCCTGCGGGTTCGGAAAACGCGGGGAGAGGACGAGGAGAAGGTTGTCGAAAAGGAAATGCCGTGTGCGGCGTTTCCCGTGGTCAGCGGATGCCTTCCGGCAGGCCCTGCCGAGAAAGGGCGGCGAAAGCCTTGTCGCGAGACAGGGGACAAAGCCGTCCGGGGGTGCGGAGGAGAACTGCGTCCTCTGCACCGGTGCAGTGCGGCACCGGGGAATCTTGGCACGTTTTTTGCGTGCGTGGGTTCCGGATAGTTCCGCTGGGTGTTTTTTGTGGGAGCGGTCTCGCTCCAGCATCCCAGGAGGAATGTATCATGTGTGGTATTGTCGGCTATATCGGAGATAAGCAGGCTGCGGATTTTCTGATGGAGGGCCTGTCGAAGCTCGAGTATCGCGGTTATGATTCGGCCGGCATCGCGGTCTACGAAGGAGACAAGATCCGCGTCGAGAAGAGCGTCGGCCGCCTTTCGGCCCTCGCGGACAAGATCAAGGACAATGTGCCGCAGGGCACGATCGGCATCGGCCATACGCGCTGGGCAACGCACGGCCGCCCGTCGGACATCAACGCGCATCCGCATACGGACTGCACGGGCGACTTCGTCGTCGTGCACAACGGCATCATCGAGAACTATCTGAACCTCAAAGAGGAACTGATTGAGAAGGGCCACAGCTTCAAGTCCGAAACGGATACCGAGGTTGTCGCGCATCTGCTCGAGGAGGTCTGGGACGGCGATTTCGTCTCGTCGGTCCGCGAGGTGTTGCGCCGCATCGAGGGCTCCTATTCGCTCGTCTTTATGTGCAAGCGCGAACCGGACAAGCTCATCTGCACGAAGCAGGACAACCCGCTCGTCATCGGCCTCGGTGATGGCGAGAACTTCATCGCGTCGGATATCCCGGCCATCATCAACCGCACGCGCCGCACGTATATCCTGAACGACGGCGAGCTCGCGGTGGTCAAGAAGGACTCCATCGAGATCACGAACCGCAAGGGCGAGCCAATCACGAAGAAGGTCTTCGAAGTCAACTGGAACGCCGAGGCGGCGGAAAAGGGCGGCTACGAGCATTTCATGCTCAAGGAGATCAACGAGCAGCCGAAGGCCGTGCGCGACACGATGAGCCAGCGCATCGCCAAAGATGGCAAGTCCATCACGCTCGATGAGCTGAAATGGGACAAGGCTTACCTCGACTCATTCAACAAGATCTACATCGTCGCATGCGGCACGGCGTATCATGCGGGCCTCGTCGGCAAATACTATATCGAGAAGCTCGCGCGCAAGCCGGTCGAGGTCGATGTGGCCTCGGAGTTCCGCTATCGCGACCCGATTGTCGACGAGAACACGCTGTTCATCGTCGTTTCGCAGTCCGGTGAGACGAGCGATACGCTCGCCGCGCTGAAGGAGTCGAAGCGCCGCGGCGCCCGCACGCTCGCACTGACGAACGTCGTCGGCTCGTCGATTGCGCGCGAGGCAGATCAGGTGCTCTATACCTGGGCCGGCCCGGAGATTGCGGTCGCATCGACGAAGGCGTACACGACGCAGCTGATCCTGTTCTTCATGCTCGCGCTCTATATGGCAGAGATCCTCGAGTCCATCCCGCAGGAGCGCGTCGAGGAGCTCATCGAGAGTCTGAAGAAGGTTCCGGCGCAGATCTCGGAGACGCTCTCCGACGTCGAGCCGATCAAGACGTTCGCGAAGCAGTACGGCTACAACGACGATGTGTTCTACATCGGCCGCGGCCTCGACTACGATGTGGCGCTCGAGGGCGCGCTGAAGCTCAAGGAAATCTCCTATATCCACGCCGAGGCGTATGCGGCGGGCGAGCTCAAGCACGGGACGCTCGCGCTGATTGTCGAGGGCGTGCCGGTCATCGCGCTCGCGACGCAGAAGCACGTCTATGAAAAGACGCTCTCGAACATCAAAGAGGTCAAGGCCCGCGACGCCGTCGTCATCGGCATCGCGACCGCCGACGATGACGAGCTCGAGAAGTACGTCGACCACGTCATGAAGGTGCCGGAGACGGATGAGTTCCTGACGCCGATCCTCGCAGTCGTGCCGCTGCAGCTCCTCGCGTACTACGCGGCCATCACGCGTGGCTGCGACGTCGACAAGCCGCGCAACCTCGCAAAATCCGTTACGGTTGAGTAAAAATCATTTTAGGCGTCCCCTCCGGGCACGAGTCCAAAGGACGAGCGTGCCTTTGATAGGAGCTGGCTCGCGAAGCGAGACTGAGGGGGCGCGTAACGCTGACCAAACTCCAAGCGCTACGTGTCCCACTCGCCCTTGTGGGCAACCATCCCCGAAGGGGAGGACTCAAAAAGAGCTGTCACACGATATTTTTTGTTCGTGTGACAGCTCTTTTTTGTGGCGGAAACGCGGCAGTCATGATAAAATAAGAAAGTACAATTGTGAGCAAAACTTGTGTTTGATTAAGGGGGACGACGATTGGAAAAAGAACTGCTTCGGCTCGAACATATCCGCAAGAGCTTTGACGACCGGGTCATCATCGAGGACTTGGATCTGACGATTCATGAAAATGAGTTCGTGACGCTGCTCGGCCCGTCGGGCTGTGGCAAGACGACCATCCTGCGCATGATCGGCGGCTTTACGACGCCAGATCAGGGACGCATCTTGTTCGATGGCGCGGACATCACGAACCTGCCGCCGGAGAAACGGCAGGTCAATACGGTTTTCCAGAAGTATTCGCTGTTCTCGCACATGGATGTTACGGAGAACATCGCGTTCGGCCTGCGGCTGAAGAAAAAGAGCCGCAGCTATATTCAGGATAAGATAAAGTACGCGCTGAAGCTCGTCGGCCTCGAGGGCTATGAGCACGCGCATGTGCAGGAGCTCTCGGGCGGCCAGCAACAGCGCATCGCGATCGCGCGCGCGGTCGTCAACGAGCCGAAGGTGCTGCTGTTCGACGAGCCGCTCTCTGCGCTTGACCTCAAGATGCGGCAGAACATGCAGCGCGAGCTCGTCAAAATCAAGAGGGAGCTCGGCATCACGTTCGTGTTCGTCACGCATGATCAGGAGGAAGCGCTGTCGATGTCGGATACGGTCGTGGTCATGAACCAGGGCTGGATTCAGCAGATCGGGACGCCGGAGAGCGTCTACAATGAGCCGGAGAACGCGTTCGTCGCGGATTTCATCGGCGACAGCAACATCATCCCGGGTACGATGGTGCACGACCGCCTCGTGCACCTGCTCGGCAAGGATATCCCGTGCATCAACGAGGGCTTCGGCGAGAACGTGCCGGTCGACGTGCAGATTCGTCCGGAGGACATCACGATCTGTGCGCCGGAGGAGGGGCAGTACCGCGGGCGCATCACACAGGTTGTGTTCAAGGGCACGGTCTACGACATCACGATCGAGGCCGGCGGCTTCTCGTGGCTCGTGCAGACCATCACGGGACATGAAAAGGGGGCCGAGGTCGGCATCCGGCTCGCGCCGTCGAACATCGTGATCATGGCGAAGCCCGAGAGCGAGGACGAGGAGGCGGCCGGCGATGCAGAAGGATAAAAGCCTCGCGCGCCTTTTAGTCGCGCCGTTCGGCCTATGGGCGGTCGTATTCATCGTGCTGCCGCTCTTTTTCGTGCTTCACAGCGGCCTCTCCGATGGCGCAGGGCATCTGACGCTCGCGAACCTTTCGGAGATCGTGGAATGGGAGTACGCGAAATCGCTGCTACTCTCGATCGGCCTTGCGCTGATCAGCACGGTCATCTGCCTGCTGCTCGCCTATCCGCTCGTACTGATCCTGCGGCGCGTGCGGCGCGGCCGGAGCGCGATGATCTTCGTGCTGTTCCTGTTGCCGCTCTGGATGAACTCCTTGCTGACGACGATGGCCTGGCAGACCATCCTCGAGACGCATGGCGTCTTGAACACGATCCTGACGACGCTCGGCTTCTCGCCGTTTGCGCTGATCAATACGCCGGCGGCCATCGTGATCGGCATGGTCTACAATTTCCTGCCGTATATGGTGCTGCCGCTCTACGTGTCGGTCACGCGGATCGACCCGAGCGTCATCGACGCGGCCCGTGACCTTGGCGCCTCGTTCTGGCAGGCCCTGCGGCGCGTCATGCTGCCGCTGTCGATGCCGGGCATCGTGAGCGGCTGCACGATGGTCTTCATCCCGGCACTCACTACCTTCGTGATCTCGGCGCTGCTCGGCGGCAACAAGATCATGCTGATTGGCAACATCATCGAGCAGGAGTTCACGACGGCCTACGACTGGCAGATTGGCTCCGCGCTCTCGATGGTGCTGATGGTCTTCATCCTGCTCAACCTCTTGCTTGAGGCATTCTCCGATAGCGCAGGGAAGGGGGCGCGGCAATGAACAAGAAATCGAAGCTTTACCTCGGCCTGCTTGTGCTCTTCATGTACGCGCCAATCCTCGTGCTCGTCGCGCAGTCCTTCAACGCAAGCCGCTACCGCGGCACATGGGACGGCTTCACGCTGAACTGGTACGCGGAGCTTTTCGCGAGCGAGAGCATCCTCGACGCGTTCCTGAACACGCTTTCCATCGGCTTCACGGCAGCACTGCTCGCGACGCTGCTCGCGCTGCTGACGACGCTCGGCATGAAGCATTTCGGGAAAAAGGCACAGGTCATGCTGCGCGGTCTCGCGAATGTCCCGCTGCTGAACGCGGACATCGTGACGGGCATCAGCCTGATGCTGCTGTTACTCGGGCTCGGCCTGCGCCTCGGCTACGACACGATCCTGCTTGCGCATATCGTGATCTGCCTGCCGTACGCGCTGCTCTGCATCCTGCCGCAGGTTCTCGCGACCGATGACGTGCTCTACGAGGCGGCGCACGACCTCGGCGCACCGCCGTTCACGGCGTTCCGCAAGGTCGTGCTGCCGGAGCTCTATCCGGGCATTCTGTCGGCGTTCCTGCTGTCGTTCGCGATGTCGGCGGATGACTTCATCGTGACCTATTTCACGAAGGGTGCAGGCATCAACACGCTGACGACCGAGATTTATGCGGAACTGAAGGTCGGCATCCATCCGGAGCTCTACGCGCTCTCGACGCTGTTCTTCGTTTCGGTTATCGTGCTCGTCGGCCTGCTCGCGATGAATTTCCGCGTATTGCGGGCGCGTGCAGTGAAGAGGAAGGGGGAGCCGGCATGAGGAAACATCGGATTTTCGGACGTCTGCTCGGCGTCCTGCTCCTTTTCAGCACGCTCTTCCTCGCATCCGGCTGCGATATGTTTGCCGGGAGCGATGAGGAAGCGGATGACGCGGATACGCTCTACCTCTACAACTGGGGTGACTACATCGACGATGCGGTCATCGAGCAGTTCGAGGACGAGACGGGCATCCACGTGATCAAGGATGAATACGATACGAACGAGAGCATGTACCCACGCATCGCGGAGGGGGCGGAGAGCTACGATCTCGTCTGCCCGTCGGACTACATGATCGACAAGATGCGGCAGAATGGCCTGCTGCAGCCGCTCGACTTCGAGGCGATGCCGAACGCGTGCGAATACATCGGTCAGGTCTACTACGAGCAGTCACGGGCCTTTGACCCGGACAACGCGTACTCCGTCCCGTATTGCTGGGGCACGGTCGGCATCATGTACAACACGAAGATGGTCGATGAGCCCTTCGACAGCTGGAAGATCCTCTGGAACCCGAAGTACCGCGGCCGCATCCTGATGCAGGACTCGGCGCGCGACGCGATGATGGTCGCCCTGCGCGTGCTCGGCTACTCCATGAATACGACGGATGAGCGCGAGCTCCAGGAGGCGCGCGACCTGCTGATTGCGGAGAAGCCGCTCGTGCAGGCCTACGGCATCGACGATATCCGCGACAAGCTCGCGTCCGGCGAGGCGGCCCTCGGCGTCATCTTCTCCGGCGAGGCCATCAACCTCATGGAGGCGAATCCGGATCTGCGTTTCGTCCCCGCGCCGAAAGAGGGCACGAACGTCTGGATTGACGGCTGGGTCATCCCGAAAAACGCACGGCATAAGGAGAACGCCGAGAAATTCATCGACTTCCTCTGCAGGCCGGACATTGCCGCGAAGAACTTCGAGTTCCTCGGCTACTCCATGCCGAACACGGCCATCAAGGAACAGGTCGAGGAGGATATGGATGACGATGCGCTTGAGATCGCGTTCCCGGACGAAAGCATCTTCGAGGGGCAGGAGACCTACCAGTATCTCGGCGAGGCCATGGACAAGCTCTACACTCGCCTCTGGCTGCAGGTGAAAGTCGAATAAGAAAGAAGTCGAATAAGAAATAAGAAGGAATTTGCGCCTGTGCGTCGAATCCTATAAAAAGCCGAACATAGAAAGGATGATTTTTCAACAATGGAAAAGAAAGCTGAAGTTTTTCAGAACTATGTCAATGAACATGACGCTGAAGCATTCGAGATGGCGGAGGTGCCAGATGATGAGCAGCATACGGTGATCTTCCGCTCGCACCTGCGCGTGGACGGCCAGCAGCTCCCCGTCGTCGTGATCCTCGACCAGTCCGTATTCTCCATGGTCCGCGTGCAGATCTCCCCGAACTGCCGCACCGACGAGAACGAGCTCGCCGTGCTCCGCGCCGCCAACGTGAAGAACCTCGGGTACAAGCCGTTCAAGCTCTACTTCGACCCGGACGGCTCCCTGCTGCTCGACAGCTGCCTGCTCACTCGCGACGAGGGCGATGGCTACGCCCACCTCGGCGACCAGATCTACACCCTCCTCGGCTCCATCTCCGACTTCCTGAACGGCAACTACCGCGACATCATGAAAGAGATCTGGGGCTGAAGCGGAAGCCTGCCAGATAGAC
>DAIMZO010000041.1:0-1513 GCA_036733925.1 Selenomonadaceae bacterium
CAGAAATCCAACAGCAGATTGATGAGGCAAGCAGTAAAATAGACGCCGCTCAGAAATTAATAGCTAGTGCTGAATCAGAAAAAGTTAAACTATTCGATAAAAAAAATCGGCTTGACAAGAACCTATATAGCGAAGTGTGGAAAAAAACGGATACGCTTAGAACCAGGGATTTCCCCAACACTCAGACAGGCGTTTCGAATTCTAAAAAGAAACTTGCTGAAAA
The DNA here is from genome assembly GCA_036733925.1 of Selenomonadaceae bacterium. Lineage (GTDB taxonomy): Bacteria > Bacillota > Negativicutes > Selenomonadales > Selenomonadaceae > UBA2897. The sequence continues at coordinate 224 of DAIMZO010000041.1, forward strand.
GGTAATGGAATACGCCCCGACTGAGTACGACCTCAATGATTTGAAGCGTATGTACAGTTCTGCGTATGCCGCCGTGCCTAAAAAATATAAATTATTCCATACGATTCCTGATTCTTCGGTTCTTGATAATATCGAGGGTAACGATGTCCTTTCTATCGCCATCGTCAATGCATCTGAAACCCAGCTCGCCGAATTCTGGAAAAATATCAGCAGCGCTGAATGGGTCCGTACTGGTCATGCAGAGTACCATCAAAAGGCCGGCGGGAAATGTCCTTATTGCTCTCAGCCTCTGCCGCCCGATTTTGAACAAAAACTTACGGAAAGCTTCGACGATCAATACAAAAAGAACCGAGGCAGACTTGAAAAATTCCTAATCGACTACAGAGATGCCGCCAACACCCTGTTCATTCCCATATCAAAGATGCCAGAATCTGTTTACCCGGCAATTGACTCGAAACCCTACAAAGACAAGCTGGAGGCTCTCAAAGGAATTATCACTGCAAACATCCAGCAGATTAAAGACAAGGTGGCCGAACCTGCCAAAATAGTCACGCTAGATGATACCGCACCATTATTAACAGAACTTCAGGCACTCATTGAAGGGTATAATAAACTGATAGAGGAAAACAATGCCGTTGTTGATGACGCCCCGAAGAAAAAAGAAGAATGTAAAGATAAAGTTTTTGCTTATCTGGCATTTTTTGTAAAGGATATCATGACTGCCTACAGGAACAGTTATGCCGATATCGAAAAGCAAATAAAAGAACAGCAAGCCGTCATTACTAAACAAAATGCTGAAATCAACGAACTCACTAATTCTATTCGAATACTGAACAGTCAAACAAAAGAAACTGAATCAGCCATGAACAACATCAATCTCATGTTGAAAGATGCCGGATTCCAAGGGTTTGAAGTATGTCCCCACTGGGAGGAAAAAATATCCCCTGACGGTTCCGTGCAAAAGATAATCCCATCGCCGGTTCGTAACTACGCTGTAGTCCGTACCAACGAAATTACGGGGGAAAAGGAAATTGCACAAAACCTTAGCGAAGGGGAGAAAAATTTTATTGCTTTTCTTTACTTTCAGCAGAGCGTGTTCGGCAGCACCGATGCAGAAAATCTTCCCCGTAAAAAGATAGTTGTCATCGATGATCCTGTTTCAAGCATGGATAGTGGTACCCTTTTTATTGTAAGCGCACAAATTCGCAGGATGATTCACATCTGCCGGAATAACGTCGACAACAGGAACCCCGTTGTAAATGGTAATTTTATAAAGCAAATTTTTATTCT
>DAIMZO010000041.1:1546-12449 GCA_036733925.1 Selenomonadaceae bacterium
AATGCCTATTTCCACCGTGAGGTCACCTACCTGTATGCAAATAGATGGGATTTCGTTTCTTTCTACCTTGTACGGAAATTCAACAATAAATCATCCGTAACTTTGTATGACCAGCAAAATCCTGACTGCCCTTCCGAAAGGATGAATGTCAACCCGGTCAAAAACTCCTATGCCGCTTTGTGGGAATCGTATAAAGAAGTCAAAAGCGGCATCCCGCTTAAAAGTATTATCCGGAGAATCCTGGAATATTATTTTCTGCAGCAGTGCGGCTATGAAGGTGACGATCTTCGTAAATGCATTCTGGAAGACCACCGAGATGATTTTATGTATGATGAAAATGGAGCCGAAACGCCGGACCGGTATGAGATGGCCAAAGTTCTGCTTTCTTACATCGTTGCCGATAATTCAGGTGTCAACGACGGTATCAACTATACTGATGATTTTCTCGATGTGCAGTTGTATCGGAATACGTTCAAAATGATTTTCAAATACATGAACCAGGAACAGCACTTCAATATGATGATAGGCATTAGATAGGAGATAAATAGGGCGACCAAAGTGGCATCAATCACAAAACCGGGTATAGGTGTGATGGCCCAGATGACCTTTTAAAATATGCATGGCGCCCCACCGCCAGATAGAGTTTTTTCTTGGAACGCTTGATAAATAGTAAAAGGCCTCGTGCATATCCAAGGATATACGCGAGGCCTTTTACTATTTATTGTGCATTTTATTTTTATCAGGCACTACATATAGTATGTCAGTAGTAAAACGGTAGTACGTTTTCTTTTTTTATCTGCTGCAAAGCCCTATTTCATGCGATTTGTCAAAAAATCAGAAAGTATTGCCGTGGCACACAAAAAGAATCCGTTTCATATATCCTCCCCCTAATCCACAAAATCGGTTCACAACATTCTCGCCCTTCATGCAAAAGAAGGAGGGATGAAAACCTCTACCTCTCATTTCCTAGTTTATCTTATCAGTTTTTGGTCTTGGTATTTTACCGCTTCTTTCCGGTGCTGCCTCGTTTCGTAATGGGAACGCCCTGTTTGCAGAGCGGGCAATCCTCGGGCTTCCATGTCTCGACGTTGAGGTGCAGGAGCGCTGTGCATGGGACATCACCGAAATTGACTTTACCGCCGCTGCGGTCGACGAGCATGCTGACAGCGACCGGCTTGCCGCCGGCTTTCTTCACGACGTCGATGACTTCTTTGATGGAGCCGCCGGTCGTCACGATATCCTCGACGATGAGGCAGCGCTCGCCCGGATGCAGGTGGAAGCCGCGGCGGAAAGTCATCTTCCCGTCGACGCGCTCGGTGAAGATGGCGCGCGTGCCAAGGGCCTTGCCCGTCTCATGCGCGAGCAGGATGCCGCCGGTCATCGGACCGACAACGGTCTCGATATCCGCATCCTTGAATTTCTCCGCCATGGCCTCGCAGAGCTGCTGCGTGTACTCCGGATGTTGCAGCACATTGAACTTCTCTACATAATGCTGGCTATGCAGGCCGGAAGTCAGGAGGAAATGCCCGTCCATGATCGCGTTCGTCTTCTTCAGGAGCGCGAGCACTTCTTCCTCTGTCATCGCCTTGCTCTTTGCCTCATTGCTCATTTTTTACTGCCTCCATTTCTCTTACAATCGCTTCCGCGGCTTCGCGCGGATCCTCGGCCTTACGGATTGGGCGGCCGACGACGAGATGCGTCGCACCGTTTTCGAGCGCTTTCCCAGGCGTCGCGATACGGCTCTGATCCTGCGCATCGGCGCCTGCCGGACGGATTCCCGGCGTTACGATCAAGAAGCCATCACCGCACGCCTTCCGGATGGCCGCGGCTTCCTGCGGAGATGCGACAACGCCGTCCATGCCGGCTTTCTGCGCGAGTTTCGCGAGCCGTACGACCATATCGCGGATGTCGCACGACTGACCAAGCCCGTCCCAGTCTTCCTCACCGATGCTCGTGAGCACCGTGACTGCGATGAGCTTCGGCGCAGGGATTCCCATCATATCGGCTTCCTCGTGCACGCGGTCGACAGCCGTCTTCATCATGGTATACCCGCCCGAGGCGTGCACGTTCAGCATATCGGCACCGAGGTGCATCAGTGAGACGAGCCCGTTCGCCACTGTATTCGGGATATCGTGCAGCTTGAGGTCAAGGAAGACTTTCTTGTCCTGTTCCTTGAGCCACGTGACGATATCGCCGCCGATACGGTAATACAGTTCCATGCCGACTTTGTAGAAGCTCACGCTGTCACCGAGTTTTCCGACGAGCGCCTTCGCGTCTTCTTCTGTATGCACATCCAGTGCGGCAATCAGCCGTTCATCTGCCAAAAGGACTTCCCCCTTATCCGAGTTCGATATTTCCAATCAGTTCCGAAATGTTTGTGATATGCTGCCGCTCTAGGTACGCGCCTAATCCATCGGCAATCTGCATCGTGACGGACGGATCCGTGAAATTGGCCGTACCGACCGCAATGGCCGATGCGCCGGCCAGGAAAAACTCCACAGCGTCCTGCCAGCAGGTGATGCCACCCATGCCGATGATTGGGATGGAGACGGTCTGCGCGGCCTCATAGACCATGCGTACAGCGACCGGCTTCACGCACGGGCCCGAGAGCCCGCCGGTGACGTTGCCGAGCACCGGACGGCGCGTCCGAATGTCAATCTGCATGCCGAGCAGGGTGTTGATTAGCGATAGCGCATCTGCGCCGGCGTCTTCCGCCGCCTTCGCCATGACGCGGATATCCGTAACATTCGGCGAGAGCTTCACGATGACCGGCTTCTTCGTATGTGCTTTGGCCTCGCGGACCACAGACGTGAGCGACTTCGGATTCGTACCGAATACGATGCCGCCCTCCTTGACATTCGGGCAAGATACGTTGAGTTCGATGGCCGCGACACCGGGCACATCGAGCCTGTCAGCGAGCTTCCCGTAATCCTCGGCCGTGCTGCCGGAGATATTGACGATGACATGCATGTGGTATTTCTGGATGCGCGGCAATGTCTCGTTCAGGAAAACATCGACGCCCGGGTTTTCGAGCCCGATGCAGTTCAGCATGCCCTGAGGCGTTTCCGCGATGCGGTTCCCGTCATTACCGCGCCGCGGCGCAAGGGTCGTCCCCTTCACGACGACGGCGCCAAGCCGCGAGAGATCCACGAAATCCGCGAACTCCTCGCCGAATCCGAACGTACCGGATGCCGTGAGGATTGGTGTCTGCATCGGGATGCCAAGCAATGTCGTGTGCAGCCGGCTGTCTCTATCCGCTGTATTCGTCATGCGAACACCTCCTGCGCAGAGAATACCGGGCCGTCTTTGCAGACTTTTTTCCGCTTGCCATCGGTCGTGTCGATGGAGCACGAAAGGCAGGCACCGAGTCCGCAGCCCATGCGGCGCTCAAGCGATACCTCGCAGGGAATCCCGTATTCCGCGGCAATCTTTGCGACATTGCGCATCATGATTTCTGGTCCACAGACGGAAACTCCATCGTAGGCTTTTTTTCCCAGCAGTTCCGGCAGCAACGTCGTGACGAAACCTTTTGTGCCGAGGCTGCCGTCATCGGTCGTCAGGAAGATTTCTCCCGCCTGATCCGCATAGAGCTCTTTCCAGAAGAGCTCGTCTGCCGTGCAGCCGCCCATCAGGACGTCTGCTTTCCCATGCAGGCTCTCCGCGTAGAAAAGCAGCGGAGAAAGGCCGAGTCCGCCGCCGACGAGCAGCGGATGCTCGAAAGCGGAGGAAAAGCCATGCCCAAGCGGGCCGAGCACGTTGATTGTCTCGCCCGGCATGGCGCCGGTCAAAGCCGCAGTCCCCTTGCCGACCTCGCGGTAAATCAAGGTGATGCGGTCTTTCGCCCGGTCTGTCGAAGCGACGCCGAGCGGCCGGCGCAGGACGAACGAATCCGATGGGATGCGGACCTGCACGAACTGTCCCGGAACTGCCTCGCGCGCAGTCTGCGGTGCCTCGAGTTCGAGGGAGAATACGTCGGCGCGCAGCTCCTGCTGGCTGATGACACGCGCATCTTCAAGGTATTTCTGATTTTTTTCAGGCAAGATCATCACCGCCACCCACGTAGTCCTGCAAGGCAAGGCTGTAGACCAGACGGCGCTCGCGCATGAACGAGAGCACGCGCAGGACTTCCCATGCCGTATCGAGGGAGGTCAGGCATGCGACACCGTGCTCGACCGTCGCGCGGCGGATATGGAAGCCGTCCTTCATCGAGTGCTTACCCTGTGTCAGCGTATTGATGACGAGGTTGATTTTCCCGCTCTTGATCATCTGGATGATGTCGGCACTGCGCTCATGCACCTTGCCGACGACCTCAACGTCGACGCCCATCGACGCGATGGCCTTTGCCGTGCCGGATGTCGCGACGATTTCAAAGCCGAGATCCGAGAACGCTTTCGCGAGCTGCTTCATCTCTTCTTTATCCTTGTCCGCGACCGTGAACAGGACGCACCCCTTCGTCGGGACATGGATGCCCGAGCCGATGATGGCCTTGTAGAGCGCGCGGGCATAGTGGTAATCGATGCCCATAACCTCGCCCGTGGACTTCATCTCTGGGCCGAGCGCGATATCGACGTCGGCCATCTTCGCGAACGAGAACACCGGCGCTTTGACTGCGACATACGGTTTTGGCGGCACGAGGCCCGAATGATAGCCGAGATCCTTGAGCTTCGCGCCCATCGCGACGCGCGTCGCGAGGTTGACCATCTTGATGTCCGTGACCTTCGAGAGGAACGGCACCGTACGGCTCGAGCGCGGGTTGACCTCGATGATGTAGACCTCTCCGTCGACGACGACGAACTGGATGTTCAGCAGGCCTTTGACATGCAGGGCAATCGCGAGGCGCTTCGTGTAGTCGATAATCGTGTAGATGACCTTCGCGGAGAGCGTCTGCGGCGGGTATACGGCAATCGAGTCACCGGAATGGACACCGGCGCGCTCGACATGCTCCATGATGCCTGGAATCACGACGTCCACGCCGTCGGAAATCCCGTCGACCTCGACCTCGGTGCCCTCCATATAGCGGTCGACGAGTACCGGGTGATCCGGCGTGACCTTGACCGCACGGCTCATATAGTCTTTGAGCTCATCCTCGTTGTAGACGATTTCCATCGCGCGGCCGCCGAGCACATAGGACGGGCGAACCATGACCGGATAGCCGATCTCCTTTGCCCCGTCGATGGCCTCCTGCAGATTCGTGACGCTCGCGGATTTTGGGCGCGGAATATGCGTCTGCGAAAGGACTTCATCAAAGCGCTCGCGATCCTCCGCACGATCGATATCATCGACCGACGTGCCGAACACCTTGATGCCGGCCTTCTGCAGGGATGAAGCGAGGTTGATGGCTGTCTGTCCGCCGAACTGCACGATGACGCCCTCCGGCTGCTCCTTGTCGATGATATTCAGCACATCCTCCGGCGTCAACGGCTCGAAATACAGGCGGTCTGAAATATCGAAGTCCGTCGAGACGGTCTCCGGGTTATTGTTGATGATGATGGCCTCGATGCCCATTTCGCGGAGTGCCCATACCGAATGGACCGAGCAGTAATCGAACTCGACGCCCTGGCCAATGCGGATTGGACCGGAGCCGAGCACGACGACCTTGCGCGCCTTGGTTACCTCGACCTCATCTTCCTGTGCATGGTAGGTCGAATAGTAATACGGCGTCGCCGCTTCGAACTCTGCCGCGCAGGTATCGACCATCTTGTATTTCGGCAGGATGGCTTCCGTGCGGCGCATCGTGCGGATCTCGTCCTCCGTTTTCTTCGTGATTTCTGCGATGGAGCGATCCGCAAGGCCGACATCCTTTGCCTGCAGCAGGAGCTTCGGCGTCAGCGGCGTGCTTGCAAGCTTGACCTCAACATCCGTGATGTTCTTGATCTTGTTCAGGAACCATTCATCGATTTTCGTGATATCGTGGATTTCGTCGACCGTTGCGATGCCGCGGCGCAGAGCTTCCGCGATGACGAAAATGCGCTCGTCGTTGATGCGTGCGAGATTCTTCTTGACGCGCTCATCGTCCCAGTCATCCATCTTGTCCATGTGCAGGCGGTGCACGCCGATCTCAAGCGAGCGGACAGCCTTCAGCAGCGCTCCCTCGAAATTGCGGTCGATGCTCATGACCTCGCCCGTCGCCTTCATCTGCGTGCCGAGCGTATGATCCGCATAGACGAATTTATCGAACGGCCAGCGCGGGAATTTCACGACGCAGTAGTCGAGAGCCGGCTCAAAGCATGCCTTCGTCTTTTGCGTGACCGCGTTCGTAATCTCATCGAGCGTATAGCCGATGGCGATCTTCGCCGAAACCTTCGCAATCGGATAGCCAGTCGCCTTCGATGCGAGAGCCGAGGAACGGCTGACACGCGGGTTGACCTCGATGACATAGTAACGGTTGCTGCCTGGGTCGAGCGCGTACTGCGCATTGCAACCGCCCTCGATGCCGAGTTCGCGGATGATGCGCAGTGATGCCGAACGCAGCATCTGGAATTCATGATCCGTCAGCGTCTGCGACGGCGCGACGACGATGGAATCGCCCGTGTGCACGCCGACTGGGTCGAGGTTCTCCATGTTGCAGACGGTGATGCAGTTATCGTTGCCATCGCGCATGACCTCGTACTCGATTTCCTTCCAGCCGGCGACCGAACGCTCGATGAGCACCTGACCAATCATCGAGTAGTTCAGGCCCTTGATGACGATATCGACGAGCTCTTCCTCATTCTCCGCGATACCGCCGCCCGTGCCGCCCATCGTATAGGCCGGGCGCACGATGACCGGATAGCCGATCTCGTTCGCGAAGGCCACGGCGGAGGGGACATCCTCGACAATCGTGCTCTCGGGGATCGGCTCGCCGAGCTTCTGCATGGTCTCCTTGAACATCTCGCGGTCTTCCGCGCGCTCAATCGCCTTGAGCGGCGTGCCGAGCAGTTCGACATGATACTTCTCGAGCGCGCCCTTCTCCGAAAGCTGCACGGCGAGATTCAGTCCGGCCTGGCCGCCGAGTGTCGCAAGCAGCCCGTCCGGACGCTCCTTCGCGATGATCTCCTCGAGGAAATCGACCGTCAACGGCTCGATGTAGACGCGGTCTGCGATATGCGTATCTGTCATGATGGTCGCCGGGTTCGAGTTCACGAGGACGACCTCGAGGCCTTCCTCTTTCAGTGCGCGGCAGGCTTGCGTGCCCGCGTAGTCGAATTCCGCAGCCTGTCCGATGATGATCGGGCCGGAACCGATGACCATGACTTTTTTCAGATTTTGTTTCTTCGGCAAGGTTATTCCCCTTTCTTCAGCATAGACCAGAATTCATCGAACAAGTACATATTGTCGTCTGGTCCCGGAGCGGCCTCCGGATGATATTGAACGGAGAAAATCGGGAGCTCGGTGTGGCGCATGCCCTCGACGGTTCCATCGTTGACGTTGATATGCGTGACCTCGAGCGGCAGTCCCTTCAGCGAGTCTGCATCAACCGCGAAGCCGTGGTTCTGCGAGGAAATCGTGACCTTTCCCGTGCGCAGGTCTTTTACTGGCTGATTCGTCCCGCGATGGCCGAATTTCAGTTTATAGGTTTTCGCGCCGAGCGCGAGCGCGAGCAGCTGATGCCCGAGGCAGATGCCGAAAATCGGCTTCTTGCCGATGAGCTTCTTGATCTCCTCGACCGCTTCCGGCACGTCCTCCGGGTCGCCCGGGCCGTTCGACAGGAAAATGCCATCCGGATTCATCGCGAGGATCTCGTCCGCTTTCGTATCCGCCGGAACGACCGTCAGGCGGCAGCCTTTCTTGTGCATCGCGTTCAGGATGTTCTGCTTGACGCCGAAATCCATCGCGATGACGTACGGCGCGTCCTTGACGTCCTCTTCCGGCTCAATCGTATAGGCCTTTTCCGTCGTCACTTGTGCGACAACATCCTTCTGGATCGGCTCAGCGAAGAGTGCGTCGATTTCCTTCTTCGTCGCGTCCTCGCGCACGATGACGCCCTTCATCGTGCCGGCGGAACGGATGCGGCGCGTGACCGCCCGCGTATCGACGTTGTACAGGCACGGCACGTCCTGCTGCGTCAGGAACTCTGCCAGGCTTTCCTCATAATGCCAGTTACTGCCATGCTCGCAGAGCTCACCAATCACGAAGCCGTTGACAAAGGATTTCCGCGACTGCATGAATACATCCGCGATGCCGTAGTTGCCGACCAGCGGATAGGTAAGCGTCAGAATCTGACGGCAGTACGACGGGTCCGTCAGGCTTTCTTGATAGCCGACCATGCCCGTGTTGAAGACGACTTCGCCCGACGTTTTCCTATCGTTGAGCAAGTCGCCGGTAAAGACACTGCCATCTTCAAGGATCAATTTTCCCTTCAAGAATAACACCCCTTAAACTCCAATTCCTGCGAAATGCAGGATAAAAGCCTTCAATCTACTTTTCCGTCGCGCATGACGACTTTGCCATCGACCATCGTCAGCACGGCCTTGCCCGTAAGCTTCCGGCCGACAAACGGCGAATGGCTGCCGCGCGTATAGAATTTCTTTGCGTCGACCACCCATTCGAGTGCCGGGTCGATGACCGTGAGATCCGCGCGCTTGCCAACCTCGAGCGAGCCTGCATCGAGGCCGAGGATCTTCGCCGGATTGATGGTCATCTTCTCGAGAATTTCCGGCAGCCCCAGCAGTCCCTTGCCATAAACATCGGTCAGCATGACGCCAAGTGATGTCTCAAGGCCCGGGAAACCGCTCGGCGCATAGATGTACTCGCGATCCTTCTCTTCCTGTGCATGCGGGGAATGATCCGTGACGATGGCATCGATTGTGCCATCCTTCAAGCCTTCAAGCAGCGCCTTGCAGTCCTTTTCCTCGCGGAGCGGCGGGTTGATCTTGGTCGAAGAATCATAGAGATTCACGAGATCATCGGTCATGGTCAGATGCTGCGGCGTGACCTCTGCAGTCACGCGGACACCGCGCGCCTTTGCCGCGCGCACAATATCGACGGAACGCGCCGAGCTGATATGTGCGACGTGCACGCGCGCCCCCGCGTACTCAGCGAGCAAGACGTCGCGCGCGATGGCGATATCCTCGGCAACCGTCGGGCGGCCCTTCATGCCGAGCATGGCAGAACGGTGCCCCTCATTCATGACGCCGTCCTCGACAAGGCTCGTCTCTTCCTCATGGTTGATGATGACCTTGTCGAACGTATGCAGGTAGTCATAGGCCGCGAGCAGCACTTTCGCGGTCTGGTCGAAATGGCCGTCATCGGAGAACGCCACGACACCCGCTGCAATCATGTCGCCGAGTTCCGCGAGCTCCGCGCCCTTCTGCCCCTTTGTCACCGCGCCAATGATCTCGATATGCACGCGGCCGACATCTTCGGCGCGCTTCTTCATGCTGCGCACGAGCGCCGCATTATCGACGACCGGCTTCGTATTCGGCATCGTCGCAACGGTCGTGAAGCCGCCTGCAGCGGCCGCCTTGCTGCCGGACTCAAAATCTTCCTTAGCCTCCTGCCCCGGCTCACGGAAATGCACATGCATGTCGATGAGGCCCGGGCTCACGATTTTCCCGGTTGCATCGTAAACTTCCGCACCATCAGCCGGCAGGGCTGACCCGATTGCCGCAATCTTCCCGTCCTCGACGAGCACATCCGCTTCTGCATCGAACTTCGTTGCCGGATTGATGACCCGGCCACCTTTGATCAGTTGTTTCAAGACTCTCTGCCTCCCGTCAGTACCAGCGTGTAGAGCGCCATGCGAACCGCTACGCCATTCTGCACTTCTTCCTGGATTGCCGAATTCTCACTGTATGCCGTGAACGGGGAAATCTCCCAGCCCTTGTTCATCGGGCCCGGGTGCAGGATCAGCACATCGTCCTTCGCGAGCTTCATGCGCTCCGGATTCAAGCCGAAGATCCGCGCGTACTCGCGCGTCGTCGGGAACAAGCCGCCCTTCATGCGTTCGAGCTGGATGCGCAGCACCTCGATGACGTCGGCGTCCGCGATGGCATCCTCGATGCGTTCGTGCACGACGACGCCCGGCTCCTCATAGAGGAACCGTGGCAACAGGGTCTTCGGCCCTGCGATATGCACTTCCATACCCATCTTGCGCATACCGTAGATATCCGACCGCGCGACGCGGCTGTGCAGGACATCGCCGAGGATCGCGACCTTCAGCCCCTCAAGATGGCCCTTGTGCTCCTCAATCGTGAAGAGGTTCAGCAGAGCCTGGGATGGATGCGCGTGCGCGCCATCGCCGGCATTCAGGATGACCGGGCTCACGACGCGGGACGCGTATTCCGCAGCGCCCTCGGCCTTATGGCGCATGACGATCGCATCGACGCCCATCGCCTCGATGGTGTAAAGCGTATCGCGCAGGCTCTCGCCTTTCACAATGCTGCTGGAGCCCGCCGTGATGTTCACGACGTCCGCGCCGAGGTACTTGCCGGCGAGCTCGAACGAAGTGCGCGTGCGCGTGCTCGGCTCGTAGAAGAGCGTGACAATGGACTTGCCGCGGAGCGTCGGCACCTTCTTGATATCCCGATGGATGATTTTCTTCATTTCCTTTGCCGTGTCAAGAGTCAGCCGGATTTCCTCCGGAGAGAAATCCTGCAGTCCCAAGACATTTTTTCCGCGCATCGATACGCTACTTTTGTCCAAGTCCATCACTCCTTAGAATAGTTATACATCTTTCATGCATATTCTTGCAAGACAATTTCCCGCAAAAAAAGAACTCTCCTATGCGAAGGCATAAGAAAGCTCTTTGCTTTACATAAACTTATAGCGTCGTTTCATGCTTCCTTTTGCGGCCTCGCAGGACCCTGTTAAAAGGCATATTCTCTTGCTTTCCGTTATCATACCATAAACAGCAGTGAAAAGCAAGGAATGAGCGCATAACGTTTTCTTTCCACAATCAGGCGGTAATCTCAATTACATAAAT
>DAIMZO010000042.1:0-11043 GCA_036733925.1 Selenomonadaceae bacterium
AATCATACCACAAAAGCTTATCTCTCTCACTGACAACTATTATGACACATAGGGACCATGAGGATACAGTTTTCTCAGCGTATCCTCAACCAAGTCATTCCGGATACCAATCTCATCTGCTATTTTATCAATCAGCTCTGCCGTCACCCCCGTAATCGGACGTACAAGCGAAGCCCTGATGTAGGCCTGCCGGATTTTATGCTCTGCAATGATGCGTGCCGTGACGGTCTTCGTTTTTTCGAGATTCCGAGTATCTTTCCTGTGCTTCGGGTCGAGCCCGTATCTCCTTTGGAAAAATTCATGATCCGCCGGGCGAGCAATAAATGGTAGATTTTGCGACAATATTTCTCGCACTTCATCCAACTTATCGTCCAAAATCACTAAATGCTTTTCTTCATCACGCACCGCAAGCTGTGTGTACTCCATCCAGTTTTCCATCGTATTTGCCAAATCGAGCAGATGGCTGAATGGATGATCCGGATTACACGCACCTCTTGACGGCTTGTACTTTTCAAAAAAATCAGAATCAAGGCAAGCATCACCATAATTCCTGTACCTCAGGATCTTTGTGACAACGGCTTCATAACATTTATCTGACTCGTTTTCGGCATCAACTGCGCATACTTTCGCAATTTCATCCTGTGTTAGATAGCCTATTCTGCTATCTGCCATTAATTTCAGCATGAAACGGAATGGCCGAATCTTGAACCGCCGGTTGACCTTTACGCCACGGCTCACGGAAAAGGCGGAAGGAAACTGGTATTTCAGAATCTGGTTTTTCAGCACTTCCACGGGCGAATCCCCAGCCATGATAGCCTCTCCCGCAAGTGTCAGCTTGATATTTTTCGTCTTTTCCTGCATGAAAATCAAGCCAAGGGATTCCAGCCATGCGCCATACGTCCTGCCGCCAGATCCGCCCTGATCTCGTCTCTGCCCCTTGCGTTTCAGCCCAGCTGCCTCTAACGCATCCTCATAAGCCATCTGCGTATCATGCTGGCCACTCCATTCCTGATTCAAAGAGATATCTGCAAATTTAGCAAGAACCTCTGGTATACTGTCAAGTTTCCGTTTTGGTCTTGTAACCCACCAGTAATTGATCATTTCTGTCACCTTACTCTGTCAGATTCGGTTCCACCCATGGATATTCAATACCTGCAAAGCTGTTCAGGACAGCTGTCGTTACGATTTCGGAAAGACGGCACGGGACTGCCATGCCAATCTGTTTCCGAACACTGCTGTACTTTCCAATAAAACGGTAGGTGTCAGGGAAGGTCTGCAACCTTGCACGTTCCCTGTTCGTCAGCTCGCGGTTCGTCCAGTGATACATGAACGTACCACCTCCACCCGCTGCCGTGACCGTATATCCCGGCTTGTCAGGGTTGAGCTTCCGATAAATCTGACTGATTTTCGTCTTGGTCTTGATTTTCAGCTCTTCAGGAAACTCTGCACCCAACCGTTCCTCGGCCTGCCAGACGTTCTCACCAGGCTTGATAAGCGAAAGCCGGTCAATGACTTTCTTCTGCAACGGCCTTACCTCATTATTCGTGGCATCCTTTGGGATGCCAGCCAAGGCCGTACGCGAACGGATATCACAATCCTTATACTTTGCAGGGTCTGGAACATGATATTCTACCTTCAGATCATCACGGATGCCGACGATGATGACTCTGTGTCTCGTCTGCGGGATACCGTATTCCTCTGCTTTATACAGATTGACGTTCAGCTTATAACCCGACTCACGCAAATCTTTCAGGATAGTCTGGAAATCTCCCGAACCTGCACTACGGATTCCCGAAACATTCTCCGCAATGAACCATTTCGGTCTATACTGCCGAAGGACCTCAACTCCGTACCAGTAGAGCTGACCGAATTTCTCGTTAGCGATTCCCTGATGCTCGCCTACATTCGAAAAGCTGTTGCATGGGAACCCATAGGCAAAGGCGTCGATTTTGCCCAGCTTTGGAATATCAAGCTTCCTGACGTCCCCCCAATACACGGAGTCCGGATTGTCTGGGCAGATATTCACAATATATGTCAGGCAGGTGTCACGGTCATAATCATTGCTCCATGCATGCTCTACCGTAAATTTTCCATCTGCACTCTTTGACCGCAGAGCACCACATGCCAGCCCTCCCGGGCCGCAGAAAAGTTCACCTAATCGAAATACCGTTTTATGTGCCATTATTTCTCCCTATGTCTTTTACTATCTCTTCACGCCGTATCCGATTTTCGAACCAATATTCTGTAGGTTGCGCCAGAGACCACTTATTTTATTAGTATACCACAAAATCACAAGACTCAGGTACCCGATATCCGGGATTCCGCGCATGCGAAAGCGCCCCCGAAAATCCTCAGGGGCGCTTGATATCCTCTAGCCAGCCGCTCAGGCCGGCTTCTCCTGCATCCGTTCCTCGGCTTCCTTCTCTGGCAATACAGAATGTTTCAGAGCATGGCAATCTTCTTGAATTTCTCTTCTGTCATCCCTGCTTCTTTCGCTGCCACGTTCAGGGAAAGAAGCCCTTTCTTCACGAGTTTGCAGAGCGTCGCAATCTGTCCCTCTTCGCGGCCTTCCTCGCGGCCTTTCACGAGTCTTTCTATTGCTTATTTAGGAAAAATCCGTTATAATATAAGCAAAGAGGCGCACCGGCAGAACGGTCAGCCCCGTTGTGATTGACTATAGAATAGCCGCCTACGCTGGGGAGCAATAGGGCGGCTATTCTTATGCCTTTATGAAGACCGCTGCTGAGTGGCATGTTCGGCTTCACGATTGCGGCGGTCGGCTGCACGCTCGCGGAAAGCGTGCCGGTCTTCCTCGCCTTCCGCTTCCTGATGGGCTTTGCCGGCGCGAGCGGCATCGTCATCTCGCGCGCGATTGCGCGCGACGGTTCCAGAACATCTACCATGTGAGCCCGCAGGTGTACAGCCTGATCTTCGGCGGCATCGGCGTCGGGCTTCTCGTCATCGGCATGGTTCCGGCGCGGCTGGCCGATCTCGCGTTTGGCCGCCTCGTCGCACCGGAACACAAGCACGGATCGAAAAAAAAATCCCTTCCACCGCAATATCTGCGGCTGAAAGGGATTTTTCTTTTTCTTACCAGCGGTTCTTTTTGCGCCAGAAGTTCGGGCGGAGCATGACGAGAAGCGTGAAGATCTCGAGGCGCCCGAGGAGCATGGCGAAAGAGACCAGGAACTTCGAGAAATCCGAAAGCCCCGCAAAGTTCTGCGTCGCGCCGGCGATACCGAAGCCCGGCCCGACATCGCCCATGCTCGTCACGGCGATTGACAGCGCATCGAACAGCTTGATGCCGTCTGCCGTCAGGAAGAACGTGCAGACGAGAATGCAGAAGATATAGAGGAAGAAGAACTCCCCGACGCGGTGCAGCGCTGAGCTGCTGACCGGCCGGCCGTTCATATGCACGGTCACGATGCGGCGCGGGTCAATCTTCTGATAGACGATGCGCCAGACGTTCTTCACGAGCAGCGCGATGCGCCAGACCTTCAAGCCGCCGGAGGTCGATCCCGCGCAGCCTCCGCAGAGCATCAGCAGGAGCAGCACGAGCTTTGAGAAACCCGGCCACGTGTCGAAATCCGTTGAGCAGAAGCCCGTCGTCGTGATGATTGAGATGACCTGAAATCCCGCGTAGCGGAGGGCCTGTGCGGAATCCATGCCCATCTGCAGGATGAGGTTCCCCGTCACGCACACGGTCGCCACGAAGACAGTGCCAAGATAGGCTTTGAATTCCGTATTCTCGCGGAGCACGCGGAGCCCCTTTTTGTACGCGCGGTAGTAGAGCCCGAAATTCCCGCCGCAGAGCAGCATGAAGAACCCCGCGGCGCATTCGAGCGGCACATCGTTGAAATGCATCGCGTTGTCGTTATAAGTGGAGAAGCCGCCCGTGCCGACCGCGCTCATCGCGTGCATGCAGGCCTCCATTGGCGGGAGCCCGCAGAGCAGAAACGTGACGGACGCAAGCGCCGTGAACAGCAGGTACATCTTGAACAGAATCTGCGTCATATCGTGAAGGCGCGGCAAGACGCGGCCGTCGACAGCCTGCGAGCTCTCCGCCTGGTACATGTAGACGGAGCTCTGCCCGGTCTGCGGCAGCAGCGCGATGAAGATGACGATGATGCCTAGCCCGCCGAACCAGTGCGACATCATGCGCCAGAACAGGATGCTGGTCGGCAGCTTATCGAGGTCCGGCACAACCGTCGCGCCGGCACCCGTGAGGCCGGAAAGGCTCTCAAACCACGCGTCCGCAAAGGAAAGGTAGCCGCCGATGAAATACGGCAGCATGCCGATAGTGATCGCGAGCAGCCAGCCGAGCCCCGTGATTGCGATGCCCTCGCGCATCGTGAGCTCCTGCGTCTTCGTCTTGCCCTTGCGGTACAGGATATGGCCGAGCGTCATGCTGACGCAGAGCGAACAGAAAATGGCCGGCCCCGAGTCCTCATCGTACGCGAGCGCGATGCAGAACGGGATGAACAGGATGGCGCTCTCCGCAAAGACGAGACGGCCGAGGACGTATCCGAGTACCCGATAATCCATCGTCTCACCTCACCAATGCCTGCGCTGTCTGGAGCGGGCAAACGCAAGCAGCACGAAAAACGAGAAGAGTTCGATGCGCCCGAGCATCATCCAGAGGCAGCTGAAAAGCTGCGCCCATCCGGGCAATGCGCCGATGTTGTAGACGCCGAAAAGCTGCGCGGTCGAACCGGTGCTCGTCAGGCAGCCTGCCGAAAGACCGATAGCCTGCAAGGCATCGAGCCCGGCGAGCGACAGCACGAGCGCCCCGCTGGCGAACATCAGGAGGTACAGGAAAAACAGCGCGAGAATCCGGCTCACGATCCGCGTCTCGACGATCAGGCCGTCCACTTTGACCGAGACGACCATGCGCGGGTGCAGGGTGCGTTGCAGCTCGAGTTTCGTCATGCGCGATAAGACCATCAGTCGCATGACTTTCAGCCCGCCGGCCGGCGAGCCGATGCATGCCCCGGCACAAGCGAGCAGGAAGAGGATGTACCGCGCGAAATCCGGGAAATGCGAGACATCCGCCGAGACATAGCCCGTCGTCGTCAGGAACGAGACCGCCTGGAAGAAGCCGTGGCGCAGCGCCTCAAGGCCGTCGTAGTCCGCGCCGGTATGCCAGAGCGCCCACGAGAGGAGCAGCCCGGCCCCGAGCAGCAGCCCGAGATAGCGCTTCAGCTCCATGTCGGCGAGCAGGAGCCGCAGGCTCCGCAGATGCCAGCTCCGCCAATAGAGCAACAGATTCCCGCCCGCCACGAGCATCACGACGCCAGCGGCGAGCTCGAGCCACGGGTTCTCGTAGTCGAGGAACGCGCCGAAGCCGCCGCCCCCCGTCGTCGAGATCGTCAGCATCGCGCGGTTCAGCGCCTGGAACGGCGTGAGCCCCGTCAGGAAGAACGCCGCGGCAGCGAGCAGGGTCAAGACGATGTACAGCCCGCCGACCTGCCGCATGGACTGCGCCATCCGGCGGTAGGTAGGAATGAAACGGATGCTCTGCCGTGCGGAAAGCGTCAGGCCGAAATTCCCGCTGACCTGCGGCAGGACCGTCACGAGCAGCACGAGGAACAGGAAACCGCCGCCCCAGCCAAGCAGGCTGTGCCAGAAGATCAGCAAGGACGGGAAACCGCTCCCCTCTGCCGGGACGCAGGTCAGTCCCGTCGTCGTCACAGCCGCCATACTGTCAAAAAAGGCATGAACCGGTGTCACATGCCCCAAGAAGACAAACGGCAGCATGCCGAGCAGAGCGACCAGCGGAAATGCGAGCACCATCACGAGGCTCGCCTGCCAGACATTCAGATGGCGGCTGTGCGGGATATGGAAAGGCCGCCTGTTCCTGCCGCGCCGGTGCTTCCCCCACCAGACCCGCATCCTTCTCGTTCTTCTCATGCTTACGCCTCTTTGCCCTTGAAGTACTTCATGACTTTTTTCGAGAACTGGGTCTGGATGAACAGGATGGCCCGGTCGCCCGGCATCAGCACGCTGTTGCCGTCCGGAATCACCGCCTCATCGCCGCGCACATAGGCACAGACGAGGCATTCGCGCGGCAGTTTCGCGCGCATCAGCGGCACGCCGGCGACCGGCGCGCCATCCTGCACGATGACCTCGACGGCCTCGGCCTTCGCGCCCTCGAGCAGGGATACGGATACGACGCCGCTGCGCCGCGCGAACGCGAGCACCTCGCTCGCGGAGAGCAGGCGCGCGGAGAGCACGACGTCAACGCCGACCTTCTCCATGAGGTCAACATATTCGATGCGGGAAACGCGCACGATGGTCTTGCGCGCGCCGAGGTGCTTCGCGAGCAGGGCAAGCATCAGGTTGAGCTTGTCATCCTCGGTCAGGCATACAACGACATCGGCCTCGGCGACGCCTTCCTCGAGCAGCAGGTCGATATCCGTGCCGTCCCCGCAGACCGCGATGCCGTCCGTCAGGCGGCTCGCCATCAGACGGCAACGGTCGCGATTCTTGTCGACGACCTTGACCTTCACGCCCTGCTTCTCGAGCATCGGCGCGAGCGCGCGGCCCGCGCGGCCCGCCCCGATGATGAACACCCGGTGCAGTTTGCGCGCGTCGCGCTGGACAAAGGTCTGGCTGAACTTCTGGAGCTCCTCCGACTTGCCGATGAAATAGGCATTGTCGTGCGGCAGCAGCATATCGTCGCCATGCGGGATGATCATGCGGTGGTCGCGGAAGATCATGCCGGCGAGCACGCCTTTCGGCAGGTTCAGGTCTTTGAGCGGCTTATGTGCCATCGGCGAACGCCGGTAGACCTTCGTCTCGAACAGGCGCACCTTGCCGCCCGCGAAATCCTCGACGTTGAGCGCGGCCGGGGTCATCAGGATGCGGTTAATCTCGTTCGCCGTGATGAGTTCCGGGTTCAGCATCAGGTCGATGCCGAAATTCTCCTTGAGGTAGTCCTTGGCCTCGCCCATGAACTGCATGTCGCGGATGCGCGCGACCGTATGCGCGATGCCGTGTTTCTTCGCGAGGATGCAGGCGACCATGTTGACCTCATCGCTCGCGGTCACCGCAATCAGCATGTCCGCGCCGCGGATATCCGGGTCATTCATCGTGATCGGGCTCGCACCGTTCGCGTAGACGGTCAGGACATCGAGGTTGTTCTTGACGGCCTCGAGCTGGCCCTCCTCGTGATCCACGACGACGACATCAAACTGCTCGCGCGAAAGCAGATCCGCGATGCTGTACCCGAGCTTTCCCGCTCCAACAACGACAATACGCAAGATAATTCCCCCCGCCGATATTCCGGCAACGAAAAGAAAGTGCTTTCATAGCTTTATTCTATTATACCACGTTCTTACGCAAAGAGTCCGCTTGCCTTGACATTCTCCACCACGCGCTCGAGGACATCTGGATCCTGCACGAGCGCCATGCGGACAAAGCCTTCGCCGGACGGCCCGAACGCGGAGCCCGGCGTCACCATGACGTCCGCCTTGTCGAGCAGGTCGAGCGTGAATCGGATGGAATCCGCATACGGCTCCGGGATTGGCGCCCAGACGAACATCGTGCCCTTCGGCATATCCATATCCCAGCCGATCGCCTTCAGGCCGCAGACGAGCGCGTCGCGGCGCTCCTCGTACGCCTTGCGCGTCGCCTCGACATTGCTGCGCGGGCTCCGGAGCGCCGTGATGGCCGCCTTCTGCACGGGTAGGAACATGCCGTAATCCATATTCGATTTCAACGTCTTCAGATGGGAGACGACCTCCGCATTGCCGACGCAGAAGCCGACGCGGGCGCCCGCCATGCCGTAGGTCTTTGAAAGCGAGTTGAACTCGATGCCGACTTCCTTCGCACCCGGGAACCGCAGGAACGAGCCGCAGGTATTCCCGTCGAATACGAGCTCGCTGTAAGCGTTATCGTGCAGCACGATGATGTCGTATTTCTTCGCGAACGCGATGAGCTCCTCATACCACGAATCCGGTGCGAGCGCCGTCGTCGGGTTGTTCGGGTACGAGACGATCATCAGGCCCGCCTTGCGCGCGACATCCTCCGGGATCGCATCGAACTGAATCAGGTAGTTGTTCTCCTTCTTCATCGGCATGTAGAAGACCTCGGACTCCGCGATCTTCGGGCCATCCGCGAATACCGGATAGCACGGATCCGGGACGAGCGTGACGCCGCCCGCGTCCACGATGGAGAGCGCGATATGGGAAAGGCCCTCCTGCGAGCCCATCAGTGAGCAGATCTCCGTCTTCGGGTCGAGCGTGACGCCGTAGCGGCTCTGATACCAGTCTGCGGCCGCCTCGAGCAGCTCGTCGCGGTCGGTGATCGCGTAGAGGTAGTTCTCCGGTTTCATCGCCTCTTCGGCAATCGTCTGCATGACCTCGCGCGGCGGCGCGATGTTCGGCGCACCAACCGACAGGTCAATGACCTCGCGGCCCGCCGCGATCTTCTGCTTCTTCACCGCCGCGAGTTTCGCAAAGATATTCTCCCCGAACGGCTCCATCCGCTTCGCAAATTTCATAAAAAACACTCCTTACAAAAAAATTGTGTCATACTTCAGTATAACACAAAGAATACGCTTCTCAAATAGGATACCATTTCTCACAGGGCATACACGCGGTCGAGCTGCTCCATGAAGCGGCCGATGCGCGCGAGTTCTGCTTCGTCCTCGACGCGGCGGCCGGAGTAGTAGTATTCGACCGTCTGCTCGTTTGCCTCGAGCAAGTTCCGCGCCTCCATCTGGCGGATGAGTTCACGGACCGTACCGTCGTTCCCGTCGACGAAGCGCATGGACTCCGGCATGAGAGCGCGCATGGCCGGCTTGAAATAGTTGAAATGCGTGCAGCCGAGCACGAGCGCCGAATACTGCCGGAAATCGTACGGCGCGAACTGTTCCGCGAGATACGTCCGCACGGCCGGCGAGCCGAATTCCTGCCGCTCCGCAAACGGCACGAGCTCCGGCAGCGCGAGGCGGTCGACGAGATGATCCTTGTCGAAGCGCTCGATCAGCAGATCCATCTTGCGGCCGCTCACGGTGATCGGCGTCGCGCAGACGAGCACGCGGTGCTCGCCGTCGATGTCGAGCGCCTTCTTCGCCGCCGGCTCCATGCCGATGATCGGCAGATTGTAGCGCTCGCGCATGACCGGCACGGCGACAGACGTTGCGGTATTGCACGCAACGACGATGGCCTTGACCCCCTTCGAAATCATGAAGTCGAACGCCTCGGCGACGTACTGCTGAACCGCTTCCCGCGGTTTCGTCCCATAGGGAACGTGATCCTCGTCCGCGTAGAACAGGAACTCCTCATGCGGCAGGACGCGCATCGCATGATGCAGGACGGATAGCCCGCCCATGCCCGAGTCGAAAAAAGCGATTTTCAAAAGAAGAACCTCCACCCATCAAAAATTCTTTCTCAATTATAGCACAAGTGTTTGCAAAAACAACGGCTTCATGCTATACTAATTCTGTTTGGAGAGGTGTCCGAGTGGTTTAAGGAGCCGGTCTTGAAAACCGGTGATGTCTCACGGCACCGTGGGTTCGAATCCCACCCTCTCCGCCATAAGGAAAGCGCGCAGCCGGGGCTACAGACTCATGGCTGCTTTTTTCTATGCCGCAGCGGGTGCACCGTCCGGCGCCGCGGGTGCGGGTGGTAGACCTGCCAGCCGTAGCGCAGGGCAAGCGCGCGAAGGGTGAGCACAGAGAGGAATCCGATCCACGAGGATGCATCCGTACCGAAGACGGGCCACGAAAGGCACATCAGGAACGCGCCGAACAGCGACGCGACCGCGTAGACGTCCATGCGCAGGACGACCGGCATGCGCTGTGCCATGAGGTCGCGCAGCATGCCGCCGCCGACCGCCGTGATGCAGGCGAGCATGATGGGCAGGACGAACGTGGAGCCCGGCCCGCCCTGCCGCAGCCCGACGAGCGCCCCGGTAACGGTGAAGGAGGCAAGCCCGATGGTATCGCAGGCATTGTAGAGGAAACCCGCGATCTGCTTGCTCCCGTGATTGATATGGAAGTACTCGTAGATGACGGACACGAGCACCGCCGTCGCGATGGAAAGCAGCAGATCCGTCGGGTTCGACAGCGCGACGGGCGGCGTGATCCCGACTAGCACGTCGCGCACCATGCCGCCGCCGACCGCGGTCAGGATTGCGAGCACGACGATGCCGAAGATATCCATGCGGCGTGAAAGGCCAACCATCGCTCCGGACACCGCAAACGCGAACGTCCCGAGCCAGTCAAACAAAATCCAGGTCATTTCCTGTCCTCCAAGCAAAAAATTCTTCTGCTATTTTAGCATACCGTCCCCTTGTCCTACAATCTCTCTGCGCCGCAATCTTTTCCGGGAGCGGTGAGCCAGTTACGGAAGCCGCATCTCATCCCGGCTATAATACAGGCAGAAAAAGGGAAAAGGATGATTGCATATTTCATAGGAGGTCTTTTCGATGCAGCCAATCACGATCACCAAAGAGAATTTCGATACGGAAGTCCTGCAGGCCAAGGGCACGGTTCTTCTCGATTTCTGGGCGACCTGGTGCGGCCCGTGCCGCATGCTCTCGCCGATTGTCGATGAGGTAGCCAATGCCCATGCAGACCTCAAGGTCGGCAAGGTCAACGTCGATGAGCAGCCGGAGCTCGCCTCG
The DNA here is from genome assembly GCA_036733925.1 of Selenomonadaceae bacterium. GTDB lineage: Bacteria > Bacillota > Negativicutes > Selenomonadales > Selenomonadaceae > UBA2897. The sequence goes on from DAIMZO010000042.1 coordinate 10,633, forward strand.
CAGTTCAACGTCATGAGCATCCCGACGCTGATTGTATGCAAGGACGGCCAGAAGGTCAACGAATCCGTCGGCCTGATCCCGAAAGAGAATGTAGAAGCCCTGCTCTGAGCAGGCAAAAGAAAGGGGCTGTCGCACGAAAGCATTTTTCGTGCTGATAGCCCCTTTTCGGTTGCCCATAATCACTGCCAAGCGGCGCTGACAGAGATTATCGTGCAAAAACAGCGCAAGAAACAGGCGGTCATAGATCGCCTCGTTTCTTGCGCTGTTTTGTTTTAGGCTGCTGCAACCCGGATAAGGTGCACGCCTAAGCATTTTTCGAAGAGGCTTATCGTGAAGAAGAACCGACCGTACAGAGGATCGGGTTTGTGGTATAATGAGAGGAGTCTATGAATTTTTTGGGAATCGAGGAGA
>DAIMZO010000043.1:0-7635 GCA_036733925.1 Selenomonadaceae bacterium
ATACGACAAAGTCGTCGTACTTCAAAAAGTGAGAAGTAAAATAACGATAAAGAGTGCTTCCTTCTGTTTTTATGAATCGTTCGCTCTCATTTCTTTCAGGTTCTTTTCAGATTCCTCCCAGATATGAAAACAGGCTGCCAAAAGGGGCAGCCTCGTTGCTTTTCAGGTCGTTGCTATAAGTAATCAATAAGCCGAGTTCTGTTCCGCTTGCGCGGCGACAATCATTTATCTAGGCACTGCAGTTGCCTGCAGGCTCAAGCGACGCAACCCGGAAGGTTCCGCGGGCCGCATCATCCCTTCCCTATTCGGTCTTGCTCCGTGTGGGGTTTACCTAGCCGACCAGTCACCTGACCGCTGGTGCGCTCTTACCGCACCTTTCCACCCTTACCCGCCGAAGCGGGCGGTCTAAGTCTCTATGGCACTTTCCCTGAGGTTGCCCCCGCTGGACGTTATCCAGCACACTGCCCTGTGGAGCCCGGACTTTCCTCATCTGGTATAAACCAGCCGCGATTGTCTCGATGACTCGTATTAACAGTGTCTATTATAACAATTTAGCAGGTGTATGTCAACCCTGGTACTAAAAATCCCTCTATTTTTCGTTTGTTTCCGTTTCCTCTATTTTTCTGGTGCTGTCCTGCCGGATTCTTCCTGCTTCTCATGTTCCCGTGCAGAGCGTGATGATGGCGTGCTCGAGCCTTTCGTTACCCGCCTGGCCAGTCTTCAGCAGGTAATCCGCATCAATGAGCTCGAGCATGCCGCGTTCGAGCACCGCTTCGGGGAAGGCCGCTGCGGCCTGACCGACCTTTTCCGCGATATACGGGTTCAGGTTCATCGGCTTCGCGAGCGCCCTGCCGCGTATCCCCTGCTCCATGAATACTTTCGCCTGCCAGAGCTGGCGCACATGGCGGACGAGCAGCGCGAGGATCAGCGTGAAATACGTGCCGTCCTCGAGCTCGCGGCGCAGCAGCATCAGCGCCCGCCGCCCCTTCCGCTCGCTGACTGCGTCGAGCAGCGCGAACGACGAGACCTCCGGCAGGCTCGAGAACACGGCCTCGAGATCTTGCTGCGTGTAGCGCCGCTTATCGCTGTAGAGCGCGAGCTTGCTGAGCTCCGTATCGAGGTAGGTCAGGTCGATCTTATCCATGACGCTGACCGCCCGCGCGAAATACGCGCGCGCCCCGCGATCCATATCGCGGTTCATCGACTGGAGCTTGCCCTGCAGCCATTCGCCGATATTCCAGGCACGGATTGGTTCCGCCTCGAGCACCATACCGATCTTCTCGGCAGTCTTGTAGAATTTCTTCCGCTTATCCGGCTTATGCGATGTCTGCAGGATCAGATAGCTGTACGGCGGCATATTCTGCAAATATTCGAGCCAGCGCTCCTGTTTCTTGTCCTTCGTCTTCTTCTCCGGCTTTTCCGCATCGCTTTTCTTCGCCATGAGGAAAGGCGGATTCTGCCAGAAGACCACGTTCCTGTCGGTCAGGAACGGCGCGTTCTCGAGCAGGCCGATGACCTTATCGGTATCGACGGCACCATCCAGCTTCTCGAGGCCGTCCTGCCTGCCCGACGGATCTGGGAACAGCAGCGAAAGTATCCGCCCGCGCGCCCGATCGATGAAATACGATTCCTCGCCGGCCAGCAGGAATACATGGCAGTCCGCGGCCTTCTCCTTCCGGAGCTCCGCCATAAAAGGTGAAAATAACAAAATGACACCTCTTTTTTGTTTTTTATAGGTCTTTCGTCTTATTCTTGTCTTGACATAGCGCGTATTTTTCCCTATACTATGGACAGGGCAGGTTCCCGATGCCCGCATAACATCATCTGCAGGATTTTCCCTTCCTGCAAAAGGCACCGTCACGCGTGGAAACTTGACGGGGCCTTTTTTAGTATACCATATTCTCAGACGTCGCGCAGATACCGCGACGGTATCGCGTGGATGAAGGGGCTGATATGCTGATAGTGGCTGTTATAGCGCTGGCACCACGACAAGAACAGCCGCTTGCGCGCCCGCGTGACCGCGACGTAGAACAGGCGCTTCTCCTCGTCGAGGCTGCCCGACTGCACGGCCTGGAAGCCGGGAAACGTCCCCTCCTGCAGCCCCGCGAGGAACACGTAGTCGAACTCCGTGCCCTTGGCCTGATGCACCGTGATGATTGGGATCTGCGTCTTTTTCGTCAGGGCGTCGAGCTCCGTGCTCGAGAGCGTCGTATAGCGCAGAAACCGGTAGACCGCGTCGAGCGGCCGGATGGCCGGGTCATCGAGGTCCCGCGCCTGACGGAACAGTTCGCGCAGGTTCTCCACCCGGGCTTCTTCGTGCCGTTTCCGGTAGTACACGTCGATGCCGGCATCCACGACGATCTGCCCGAGCAGCTGCCATGGACGCACCTTCCCGGCCTGCTCGCGGAACGCGTCCAGCTTCGCCGCGAGCCCCGCGAATTTCGGCAGGTCCGCGCGCATGAGCTCCCGGCGCTCGCCTGCACGCGGCACGATGTTCCGCTTCACGGCGTAGAGCAGAATCTCTGCCGTCGCGAGGATATCGTCCATCGCGTCGTGGCTCGACGCATGCGTGACCTGACAGTACGCGCCGATTGTCTCGAGGCGGTGGTTCGGCAGATTCGGATAGAACCGCCGGAAAATATCGAGCGTATCGTAAAAGCCGGGGAAATCCGCAGGCGGCAGGCAGAGCCGCGCGAGCTGGCTCTGCAGGATGCCGATATCGTACGTGACATTATGCCCGACGACCATGCTGCCGCGGACGAACGCGCAGAAGTCCTTCAGGACAGTCTCCGGCGGTTCACCGTGTTCTGCGAGGAATTCATCCGTGAGCTTGTGCACCTTGACCGAATCCCCGACCGGGCGCGCCGGATGCAGCAGCCGCTTGAAGGTCTTTTTCACATGGCCCTCCGCATCGAGCCGGATGCCCGCGATCTGGATGATCTCGTCGCGGGTCGGGTCCACGCCCGTCGCCTCGACATCGAACACGACAACATTCTCGGCCCGGAGTGCCTCGAGCAGGGCTGAGTAGGGATCCCCCGTCTGCCGCGCGACGGGGTCGAGATAGTCCGTCAACCGGATGCCCGCCGCGCGGTAAGCCTGCGAAGAGACGCGATGGATCAGCGCCGGCCCAATCCCGCCGCCGAACCGGTTCAGGATGCGCATGAGGCTCGTGCTGTCATGCGGGCTCACAACGAGGCGCAGGAACGCGAGCGCGTCCTTGACCTCCTGCCGACGGAAAAACTTGTGATCATCGATCAGCATGAACGGGATGCGCTCCCCGATCGGCACATCCCGGCCGAGATGGCGGAACTGCTGCGAAAGCGCCTTATTGTAGCGGTTGTTCCGCGTCAGGATGCAGATTTTCGCATAATCCTGCGTCGGGAGCTGCGCGATCGTATCGTAGATCCACTGCGCTTCCTCGGAAAAGTCGAGCGCACCTTTCAGCAAAATCGGCGCACCGGGCTCCTGGCTCTCCGCCTCGAGCCCGTCCGGATAGACCGCCGCGACGCGTTCGGGAAAAAGGCTCTTCAGGCACCCGAACGAAGCGTCGAGCAGCAATTTCGTCGAGCGGTAATTCTCGCGGAACACGATGGTCTTCGGATGATACTTCTCGCGGTACGCCCCGAGCACGGCCTCTGGCCGCGAGCCGCGCCACGCATAGATGGTCTGGAAGAAATCGCCGGCGAACATCAGGCGGCTCGTGCCGAACAACTTCTCGAGCACCGCGTACTCGAACGCACTCGTGTCCTGCACCTCGTCGATATGGATGAACAGGAACCGCCGCGCCCAGTACGCCGCGATCTCCGGCCGCGCGAGCAGACGCCCCGCCTCGACGAGCAGGTCATCGAAGTCGAGCCCGTGCACATCGTGGAGCCTCTGGTCGTAGAGCGCCGCGATCTGCGCGCCATCCTTCAGCCAGTTCTGATACATGGCTTCATCGTAACGCCATGTCCCGTCGACGCAGTGCCTCTTCAGCTCCGCCTCCCGGGTCTCCTGCAGGCCGCGCAGCACTTCCGCGTAGCCGGCCTGCTGCCTGCCCGACAGCAGCGCATTCCCGCGCGCCAGCTTCATCAGGCCGATCAGGTTCTGCACCGCCTGGACCGGCCAATTCTCCCCACGCTGCTGGAAGATCTCGCGCAGCACGCTGCGGCAGTCCACCTCGTCGAAGATCGTGAAATCCGCAAAGAGATCGGAGTGCTTCTTCGTCTCCGCCTTGACGATGTCATAGCAGAGCGCGTGGAACGTCCGCGTCGCCACGCGGTCCGCCGCGTCCCCGACGATGTGCTCGAGGCGGCTCCGCATCTCCCGGCATGCTTTATTGGTAAAGGTCAGGCAGAGGATTTCCTCCGGCCCTGCGAGCCCGAGGCTCAGGATATGCGCGATGCGGCACGCCATGGCATTCGTCTTGCCCGTCCCCGCCGGCGCCAGCAGCAGGACGTTCTCGCCCAAAGTATCGACGACCTCCTGCTGCCGGCTGTTCAACTGGATTGCCGGTTTCCCGGCATTTTCTTTTCCGCTCATTCTTCCGCTTCTTTCCCTGTGTACGTCTCCTGCCAAAGCCGTTTCCCATCGGTGTGGAATACGATGGCGCCATCCTCATCCGTCCGGTAATACGGGATATGCTCCTCGCGCAGGCGCTCGAGGATCACAGGCTTCGGATGGCCGAACGAGTTGTCACGCCCGACGCAGATCACCGCCGCCTGCGGCGATACCGCCCGCAAGAACTCCGCAGATGACGAGGTATCCGACCCGTGATGCCCGACCTTCAGGACAGTGCTCTTCGGCGAGAGCCCTTCCTCGAGCAGGCATTTCTCCTGCCCGGTCACGAGATCCCCGGTAAACAGGAACGACGCCGCCCCGTAGCTCACACGGTAGACATTCGAGAACTCGTTGCCGCCCCCGCTCGCCTCCGCGCCGGGCTGCGGCGCATAGAGCACCTCGACGGTCACGCCATCCACGCAAAGCTTCTGCCCCTGCTTCGCCGGATGGAATTTCAGCAGGAGCGGATCCGCATCGCCGAGCCGCATGCTGCGCGCGTACGCCTGCACGCCCTCACCTGCCGTATAGACCGCGCCGACCGGCATCTTCGCGAGGATCCCGCCGCAGCCCGCCGCGTGATCCTCGTGTGCATGCGTCAGGAACACCGCGTCGACCTTCCGGATGCCGTAGTGCAGCAGATACGGCACGTCCACGCGGCTCCCGACATCGAAACGGCCCTCGCGCACGCCGCCCGTATCGAACAGGAATGCGTGCCCGTGCGGCGTCACAACGAGCGCGGCGTCCCCCTGCCCGACATCGATGAAATGCACCATGAGCTCCGCGGGACGAAGGATTGCTGCCGCCGCAAAAAACAGCGCCGCGCAGGCAAGAACCATGCCGAGGCCCTTCCATAGTCTTTCTTTCTTCCGATACCATTTTCCTGCCTGCTGCCGGAACCAGCCGCGCTCCTTTTCCGGCAAAGCCGAAAAAAGCAGTCCTGCATAAAAGGCCGCAGTCAGCGGCAATGGCAGCACGGGAACCCAGACCTGGCTCCCCGGCATGTGCGCGAAAAGGCGCGCCATCTCCTCCGCAAGGCCGAACGACAGACTGCAAAGCAAGAAAATCCCCTTGCCGAGGAACGGCAAAGCAAAGGCAATCAGCCCCGCCGCGAGGCAGACGACGATGATGCCCTCGAGGATTGGCACGACGAACAGATTCGCAAGCAGCGACGAGAGCGACACCTGATTGAAGTACCAGGCGAGCAGCGGCAGCGTCGCCATCTGCGCCGCGAGCGTGATTGAGAGGCTCCCCGCGAGCGCCCGCGGGAGGCCATGGCTCTCCATGCTGCGCCCCCACACAGGCGCGAGGTACAGCAATCCAGCCGTCGCCGCAAACGAGAGCTCGAAGCTGATATGGAAGAGCAGCAATGGCGAGACGAGCAGCATGACGAGCCCCGAAAGCAAGAGCAGGCGCCGCGCATCGCGCTCCCTGCCGAGCACCGCCGCAAGGAACGCAAGCGAACCCATGATGGCCGCGCGCAGCACCGGCGGCACGCAGCCCGCGAGCATCGCGTAGAGCGCGATGAAGAGCACGGCGAGCACGCCCGACGCCTTCCGCGGCACATGGAGCAGCAGGCAGAGCCATGCCGTCGCGGCCGCAAGCAGGCTGATATGCGAGCCGGATACCGACAGGATGTGCACGATGCCCGTCGTCGTGAAGTCCTCGACGACCTCCGGCTTGATGCCGTCGTAGCCGCCGAACAGCATCGCAAACAGAACCGCCGCATCCTCCTTCGGCATGACCTCGCCCATGCGGTCCCGATAGTGCTGGCGCACAGCAGAAAGAAGCCGTTGCAGCCTCTGATAGGGCGCTGGGCTTGCGTTCCGCTCGAATTTCACGCTGGCCTTCCCGGCGGCGAGTGACGCCGTAATGCCGTCCGCGCGCAGCAGCATTTCGGTGTCGATCTGCCCGGGATCCAGGTACCCATGCGGCGTGCGGATTTTCCCGCGCACCGCAATCGTATCGCCGATCTGCGGCAGTTCTCCGTCCTTCGGCGCTGCGGCGTAGACGTAGAGCCCGCCGCTCGCTTTCTGCTTTTCGCCGCCCACCTGCACCTGCTTGGCATCGACCGTATAGCGTACGCGTTCCTGCCCCTGCACATCGACGGTGCGGCGCGGTTCCTCGGTCAGCACGCCGCTGATGCGCACTTCTTGCTTCGCATAATGCGAGATATCCGTTTCCGGCAGCTGCCAAACCGCCTGCATGCGGAAAAAACCGATGGCGAACGCGAGCAGTAGAAGGACTGCCCATGCAAAAGCCCTGCCGCGCCGGATTTCGACCGCCGCCAGCAGCAGGAGCGCCGCCACGGCGAAAGCCTGCAAACCGAAGGAAAGCGGTGGCAGGATATGCCCGGCGGCAATGCCGAGGCAGAGCGCGGACAGCAACAGGCAGAGATACGTGTCCTGCCCCCATTTCGCCCAAAAAGACTCACCGCTCATATGCAGATCTTGTCCTTCAATTTATTGTACTTGCCATCCCCGATGCCCTTGACCTTTTTGAGATCCTCCGGCTTCTGAAACGCGCCCTCCGTCTCGCGGTATTCGATGATGCGCTTCGCCGTCGACGGGCCGACCCCCGGCAGGCTGTCGAGCTCCTTCTCATCCGCCGTGTTGATGTTGATGCGGCCGCCCTGTGCGCCGGCCTTGCCATCCGCTCCGGCTTTTCCGTCCTTCTGCAAGGCGCCCTGCTTCTCCGGCACCTTGACCTGTTGCCCGTCCTTCAGCTCCTGCGCCATATTGATGTGCTCGGAATCCGCGGTCGGCAGCAGGCCGCCGCAGGCGCTCACCGCGTCGGCAACGCGCGCGCCTGCGCCCAACGTGACCATGCCCGGCTTGTTCACGGCACCCGTCACGTAGACCGTCACATTCTCCTGCGCGGGCTCTGCCGTCTCCTGGCTGCTCTCCGCAAGCTCGACGCCATCTCCGCTCCGCGTGAGCCCCCAGACCGTCCCGAGCGCCGCCGCCACGAGAAGCACCAGCAGGATGATCAGGGACTTCTTCATTCTCGACATGTCCATCCCTCCCGTTATTTTGTCTCAAGAACATAATTCCACACGAAAGAGATTTCTCCTGCTGCAGAAAACAAAAGTTTTATTTT
>DAIMZO010000043.1:7682-9329 GCA_036733925.1 Selenomonadaceae bacterium
AAGCCCTCCCAAAAAGGGAAGGCGGATGCCCTCAGAGAAAATCAAGAATCTCATAATTCCATCAATGCAATGACGTCGTGCGCTGTTCAATCAGGGGCTTTACTTTATCTTCGCTTGGATCATACCAGTCTGACATTTCATCATCAATGGATACCATTTTATCACTCTGCAAATGTACGTTCAAAGCCTCTTGGAAAAACCACCCCCGTTCAATAACCAGCACGCCATCTGACATTTCAAATATCAATGCTTTCGGATAAACGAACCGGAATTCCTTGGCTGTCCTTGTTGCCGGATAATGAATCACATTTGTTACCACTTTAACATTCTGGATTGTCTGGCGGATTGTTTTCGTATATACATCGGGTATGTTTTCTTTCACTTTCGCTACAGACAGACGACCGCAATCCTCTTTGCCATCGAAATAGTTCGCTGCAGTCATGCGATTCTCTACTTTCAAAGCATCTCCATCATCAAATCGCAGATAGATTGGCCACCAGAACTCACCGTTTTCTGGCTCTTGCCCTGTGCAAAGCATCAAAACATCCTTGCCTATACATCTCTGCAGACATTGCAATTCCTCCTTTTTTAGCGAAAAATCTTCGTTCACGATGCTCCTCCTTTCCGCTCCACAAAATGAATCTTCTGATCCTTAACGGTTTTCTCGTGACTTTTAATATGAATATCCACCGCCGGACTTCCATCCGAGGACGATACTGCCCGAACAGTAACCGTATAACCGTCCGGCATCCTAGCAATATACCCCTTTCCATTACTTAATGGTTTCGCCGTCGTGCCTTTCGTTAACTGCTTAAAAAAATCATTGGCCGATCTCAACGCATTTGCGCTAACTATCTGTCGTACTCGTCGATGTCCCGTTGCATCACCAAAATATCCATCTGCTTTAAGAGTATAAGCTCCTCTCATTTTATGTGCATTGTATTCCAGCGAATTATGTTCCCATTTTCCACTATTTTTGTCTTGCTCACGTTTTCCGATTGTATTTCCAAAATCACTGCCTCTTCCTGTTCCCATTATGCACCAGCCTTTCCAGCATAAAACAGTTCCGACTGGCTAGCAAAGCGTATAATTTCTATTCCATGCATTCGAAACGGGCGAAAAAAACTATCTGGTGCCTTTCCATAGACAATCACGCATTTGGGCTGCAATACCTCTATCATTTTCTGAAAGCCAATTTTGAAATAATAACGATCTTCTTTGCATTTCCAACAGCCGTGTGTCCCCACAGAAACGATTGCATGTTGTCGAATACCAGAGAATACAAACGGATACGATGACTTGTCGGCAAATCGTACATTTGGAATAACTTCAATTCCGTTCTTTTCCCACCAGCAAGCCAAGGCTCGGGATATATACGTCATCCATGCCTGCATAACTACCGGCATACTCCGATATAAACTGAAATCAGGGGAAATAACACCTCGAAAACGTTTCAGGATTGGCAAATACTTTTTAGGGCTTCTCCAAATGCGAAGGAATTTTTCATCATATTCGTAAAATGCCACCCACGCATCATAGTCTTTACCTTGAATCGCTTCCGAAAACGGGATGATCCGATTGGGAATTAAATCACTTCCATGCAATACAGGAATCTCCCAGTCTCCTGCATATTCGGCTCCTTCTACC
>DAIMZO010000044.1:0-8692 GCA_036733925.1 Selenomonadaceae bacterium
AGAAAACCTATGCTAGAGGAACCGGCTTAGTTACAGGCTCTTCGGGCATCCCTGCCCACAGGGATGCCCGAAGAGCCTTTGTTCACGGCAAAAAGGATTTTCCCGATTTCTATAGAATAATTCCATGTTATCCTTTTATCAGATATTCAACAATCGGTCATTCATTTCCTGCTGCAAGCAACTGAGTATAGAAAGAGATGTTTCACGTGAAACAACGAAAAGAATTGCCGGAGCCGAATTGTTTCGGGCTGGCGCCTTCGGTCGATGGGGATTGCGAGGTTCTGGTTCTCGGGTCGATGCCGGGGGTCGCATCGCTTTCGGCGCAGCAGTATTATGCGTTCCCGTCGAACCGTTTCTGGCCGATGATGGCGCAGCTGCTGGAGGGAAAGGCAAACGCTCCAGCGCAGTATGAGGAACGGCTGCAGATGTTGCTGCGGCACCAGATTGCGCTTTGGGACGCGATTGCGAGCTGTTATCGATCCGGCAGCCTCGACAGCGCCATTGAAAATGAAAAGGGCAACGACTTCACAGAATTTCTGCGTCGTTACCCTCATATCCATACCATCTGCTGCAATGGCGGGAAATCGTATGCCTGCTTCAAACGCTGGAACAAGAACCTGCTCTCGCGGCCAGGCCTCGAAATTCACAAGATGCCCTCGACGAGCCCCGCGAACGCGCGCTGGCACATGCCGGATCTGCTCAAGGCATGGGGCGAGGTCATTTCGCCGCTGGCATAGAACCGTCAAGCCAACGCGAGGAATTTCTCATGCAGCCGCATATCCGTGCCGAGTTCCGGGTGGAACGCGCAGGCAATCTGATTCCCGTACTGTACTGCAACGGGGTGCCCGCCGACCTCAGCGAGTGTTGCCACATCCGGCTCCTCCTCCTCAATCTGCGGCGCACGGATGAAATGCATCTCCATCCGGCCGATGCCCTTCACCTCGCCGTCCGCGACAAAGCTCCCGAGCTGGCGGCCGTAGGCATTCCGCCGCACCGTGACCGGCAGGGTCGCAAAATAGCGCGCCTTGTCATTCGACAGATTCTGCGCGAGCAGAATCAGCCCCGCACAGGTCGCGAGCACAGGCAAGCCACCTGCAATCTGGTCCTGCAGGGTATCAAACATCCCATTCTCGCGCAGGAGCTTGCCCTGCACCGTGCTCTCGCCGCCGGGGAGAACTAATCCGTCCAAAGGCTGCCGCAGATTTCCTTTGTTCCGAAGCTCCACGACCTCACTGCCGAGATCCTGGAGCATTTTTTCATGCTCGATGAACGCGCCCTGCAACGCGAGCACACCAATCCGCTTTGCCATAGCTGTCACCTCACTCGCCGCGCTTTGCCATGAGCACCTGGATTTCTTCGGCGTTGATGCCGACCATGGCCTCACCGAGATTCTCCGAGACCCTCGCGAGAATCTCGGGCTTATCGTAGTTCGTGACGGCCTCGACGATGGCGCGGGCACGCTTCGCCGGATTGCCGGATTTGAAGATGCCCGAGCCGACGAACACGCCCTCCGCACCGAGCTGCATCATGAGCGAGGCGTCTGCCGGCGTTGCGACGCCGCCTGCGGCGAAGTTCACGACCGGCAGTTTCTTGTGGTCGTGCACGTACTGCACGAGCTCCACCGGCACGCGGAGTTCCTTGGCCGCCTCGAAGAGCTCGTCCTCGCGCTTCGCGGAGAGGTCGGCGATCTCCGACTGGATCAGGCGCATGTGGTGCACCGCCTGCACGACGTCGCCGGTGCCCGGCTCGCCTTTCGTCCGGATCATCGTCGCGCCCTCAGCGATACGGCGCAGCGCCTCGCCGAGATTTTTCGCGCCGCAGACGAACGGTACCTTGAATTGTCTCTTGTCGATATGATAGCGGTCATCCGCCGGGGAGAGCACCTCGCTCTCGTCGATGTAGTCGATTTCGATGGCCTGCAGGATCTGGGCTTCCGCGAAATGCCCGATCCGGCATTTCGCCATGACCGGAATGGAGACGGCCTTCTGGATGCCCCGGATCATCGCCGGGTCGCTCATGCGGGACACGCCGCCCGCCGCGCGGATATCGGCCGGAATCCGCTCAAGTGCCATGACCGCGCACGCACCGGCCTCCTCCGCAATCTTCGCCTGCTCCGGCGTCGTGACGTCCATGATGACGCCGCCCTTCAGCATCTGTGCGAGCTCACGGTTCAGCGCCTGCTGCTCCTCTGGTGTATTTGCCTGTTCTGCCATATCCGGTCATCCTTTCACTTTTCTCTTTTCTTAGAACCTGCTTTCTAGTATAATCAAAAGTGAACCGATAAAAAGCCTCAAAACTATTTTTCTTTTCAATGTCAGATTGGACAGGTGATACCGAAATGCGGCTCTACCCCTTGCACAAAAAAAAAGGTCAGAAAGACGCCTTCCTCTACGAGCAACTCATCCATTTCCTGAAAGACGATATCCTGCGGGGCAGTCTCACAGCGGGCGAGCGCCTGCCCTCCAAGCGGCAGTTCGCGACGCAGCTCGGCGTCAGCATCGCGACGGTCGAAAAAGCCTATAGCGAACTCGTCGACGAGGGTTATCTCTACGCAAAGCCGAAAAGCGGCTACTATGTCCACGCGCTGAACTCTCTGCCCCGCCTGCACCCGCTTGCGCAGGATCCAAGGAGGCTGCCGAGAAAAGCGCAGCGCGCGGCAGAACAGCCCCCCGTCTGGCGTTTCGATCTCACGTCCAATGAGCTGCCATCCGCGAGCTTCCCTTTCTCCACCTGGAGCAAAGTCCTGCGTCAGGCCATCGCCGAGAAAAAGCCTGCACTCATGACGCCGGTCCTGATGGCCGGCGCGCTCGAGCTGCGCCGTGCCATCGCGCATCACCTCGCGGATTTCCGCGGCCTCACGGTCTCCCCGGAGCAGATTGTCATCGGCGCGGGCAGCGAGTACCTCTACGCCCTGCTGACCCGCTTTTTCGGCAAGGATACGCTCTTTGCCATCGAGGATCCCGGCTATGGCAAGATGCGCCGCATCTACGAGAGCTGCGAGGCCCGCACCTGCACCGTCCCGCTCGACGCCGACGGCATCTGCATCGAGGAGCTCCGGGCAAGCGGCGCCACCATCGCCCATACCAGCCCCTCGCACCACTTCCCGACGGGGCTCGTTATGCCGGTCACGCGCCGCTACGAGCTGCTCGCGTGGGCGAGCGGGACGCCGGACCGATACATCCTCGAGGACGACTACGACAGCGAATTCCGCTTCACGGGCAGACCGCTCCCGACGCTCATGAGCATCGATGCGGGCTCGCGCGTCATCTATCTCAACACCTTCACGAAAACCCTGACGCCGACCATCCGCATCAGCTACCTCGTCCTGCCGTCCGGCCTCATCGAACCGTTCCAGAAGAAGCTCGGCTTCCTCGCCTGCCCGGTCTCGACCTTCGAGCAATACACGCTCGCGCGCTTCATCGAAGACGGGTACTTCGAGAAGCATCTGACCCGCATGCGCACGCTCTACCGGCGCAAGCGCGACCTGTTCATCCGTTGCCTGAAGAAAAGCGCCCTGAAAAACTCCGCGCATATCATCGAGCAGAGTTCCGGGCTCCATTTTCTCCTGCAAATCCAGAATGGCAGGAGCGAGGCGGAGCTGAAGCGCGCCTTCGAAGCTGTCCGCCTCAGGATCCGCGCCATCAGCGACTATTACGCGCACCCGCAGCGGGATGACGTCCCGACCTTCCTCATCAACTACTCGAGCCTCGAACGCGCGAAGATTCCGGAGGTTGTCGCCCTGCTCGTCAAGGCCGCTTCGGAATAAAAAACACGCCTGCTCCAGTCTGGATACCGGAACAGACGTGTTTCACGTGAAACGCAGCTCAGGCAGCAACCCTGATCTGACCCCATGGGAGTGAACTCGTATGACAAATCGAAAAAAAGGAATCCTGTTCGCCGTAACCGGCGGCATTTTCTGGGGCGGCTCCGGCGTCGCCGGGCAGTATCTCCAGCAGGATGCAGCCTTCACGACGGACTGGATTGTCGCGGCGCGTCTGCTGCTCGGCGGCCTGCTGCTGCTCACGGTCGATGCCGCCGAACATCGCGGCGCCGTCTTTTCCATCTGGAAAAAGCCCAAGGATGCCTTGACCCTGATCTTCTTCGGCGTCTTCGGCCTGATGCTCGTATCGTACTCGTACTTTGCGAGCATCCGCTACGGCAATGCCGCAGCGGCGACAGTGCTGCAGTACACGATGCCGGCCTTCATCGTGCTCTACACGACGCTCCGCTATCGGCGGCTCCCGGCCAGGCTCGATGTATTCTGCGTGCTGCTGGCCTTCTTCGGCACGTTCCTGCTCGTCACGCATGGGAACCCGCACGCGCTCTCAATCCCGTTTCTGGCATCCTTCTGGGGCATCGTGTCCGCCATAACGGGTGCCATCTACACGCTCTCACCCAAGGGCCTGATCCGCGCCTACCGCGCCACATTGGTGGTCGGCTGGGGCATGCTGGTCGGCGGCATCGCGATGCTCCTGATTGCCAGGCCGCCCCTCATCACCGGCATCTGGACGCCGCTCTCGACCTTCTGCCTCGTGTATCTGATCCTGTTCGGCACGGCGATTGCCTTCGGCCTCTATCTTGGCAGCACGAAATTCATCGCGCCGGGAGAAGCCGGCGTCCTGGCCTCGGTCGAGCCTCTGACCGCCATCCTGCTGTCCGTTTTCCTGCTCCATGCCGATTTCGGCCTCATCGATACGGCAGGAAGCGCCTGTATCCTGCTGACTGTCCTGCTCCTCGCGCGGAAATAAGGAGCTCCTATGCCTTCGCCGGGAGCAGATAACCGCCGCCCGGCAGCTTATAGGTCTTCCCTCCGAGCTTGCTGACTGTCTTGGCGTCGTAATAGATGTTATGGCCGTTGGAGCGGATATTCTTGAAGTTCCCCGCCGCGTCCTCGAAATCGCTCACATAGGCGTTGGCGGTCAGGATCAGCTTGGCCTTGCTGGCCAGGCTGATTTTCGTATATTTTGCCGTATGATCCGCGTTGAACGCACCGGCGTAGAGCGCACCGTCACCGAGGTTCATCGTGAACCGGCTCAGCGCATCAACAGAGACCTTGCCGCGCAGCTCCTGGTTCTTCGCCTCGAGCGTGAAGTCGCCGCCATTCGAGCCTTTCCGGCCCCATCTGCCCGTACCGACCGAGACGAGCGTATCGCCCTTCGTATTGAGCTCCGTATTCTCAAGCTTTGCCGCGGCTTTCGTGTTTGTCACATAAAACATCGGACCGGTCGAAAGGTTGTTCAGCGTCGAGTTCTTCGCCTCGAAATGCGCCTCGCCGACGCCCGCATCACCGGAGAAGCTCTGATAGAGCATAACGCCGTGGTCTTTCATGCCCGTCAGATCCGTATTCTCGAGATAGATGGAATTCTTGCCCTCGACGCAGGCAATCTCGCTGCCCGTGGCCTGCCCCTGGCTGTCGTAGACCGAAATATTCCCCGTGGAGTACACGCATGGGCTGCCCTGCCCGCTGGTCTGGAACGTGCCGTTATGCACAGTCACCGTCCCCTCGCCGCGGTCCGTCGCAAGTGCCGCGCAATGCGCACCCTCGGTCGTGATATCGACGTCGCTCGCCTCAATCGTCCCGTTGTAGGTCGCATCGAGCCCGCGCGAGGAATTGTTCTTCGTATGGATGCGCAGATGCGTCGCCGTGATCTTGGCCTTGCTGCCCGTCGCGAAAACCGCATTCGCGCCGTCCGCATCCGAGTTCAGGACAAGATTATTCAGCACGGCCTGACTATCCGACGCGAGCACAATGGCGTTCTGCCCCGTGAAATTCGAGGCATCGGCACTCGACGAATCCCCGGTCTTCTGCAGCGTCCCCTTCGTCAGCGTCAGGACGCCGCCATTGCGCACGAGCACGACATTCTGATCCTTCTGGTCTGCCGAAAGCGTCACATCCGTCAATGCTTCGGCCTTGCCATCGACAATCTTCGACGCTTGGAATTCCAATACGGATTTCATCTTCTGCATGCCGCCGGGGGCGCCGGGGCCTTTCCCGAATCCATCGGGCGGCGGGCCCATCGGCGGCTGGCCATCCGCTCCCATCGGAGGCTGTCCATCTGGCGGCATCGGCGGCTGCACCGCCCCATCCGTCTGCGCGTCCGCTGAACTCGCTACACTCGCCGCATAAACCGGTACGCTCGCGCCGAACGCTGTGACCGCCGCGAGCGATACGGCAAGAACCAGTTTCTGGCATCTGCTTTTCTTCATGATCTATCCCTTCCCCTTTCTTACCATAAGGAAAGTATATATCCATGCTCTGCCATTCCCCTTCGAATCGCCCTAAAATTCAGCGAAATCGTTCCCACTGTTTCACGTGAAACCTTCAGCTTATTTTCATCGGGATTTTCTCTCTTTTCCCTTCTTTTCGCTCCGGATTTGTATTATGATAGGGATACAGAGGGGGAATATCTATGGAAAACATCACGCGCCGCAACTTCCTGCGCGGCCTGTTCGGCGGTCTCGTGCTGCTCAGCCTGCCGCATTTCGGCCATGCAGAGACATCGCGCAGCTACAAGCGCATCGTCGTGCTCGGTGACCCGCATCTCGCGGTCCGCATCCACCAGCATCCGAAAAAGGCCGACCAGAAGGCCATCGTCGCCGCGAAGCGCGCCATCATCGGAGACATCAACGCATGGGATGATGTCGATGCCGTCGCGGTCGTCGGCGATATCGTCGAACAGCGCGGCGTCCCCGAGGAATACCGCTTCATCAAGGATTTCTTCGCACCGTTGCACGCACCGCTCTGGGTCGTCAACGGCAATCACGAGTTCCTCTACGAGGATAAGCGCAAGCCGGATGGCGGCGCAAAGACCGCCTCGCCGGCTTCCTGGAAGAAGAAGCTCGCGCGCTACGCCCAGTTCTGGCACCTCGGCAGCCGCTACTATACAAAGGATATCGCCGGCTATCACCTGATCTTCCTCTCTGCGGAGGGGCCGCTGCCCGTGGAAATCGGCGAAGAACAGCTGGCATGGTTTGAGGACGACCTGTCCAGGCATCCGGAAACCACGCTCGTTTTCTTCCACGGGCCGCTCAAGGGCACGCTTCTCGACTATAACAAATCCGTCAACACGCCGCGCGGCTGTGCCCAGCCGGCGGGCCGCCTGCAGGCCATCCTCTCGCGCAACCCGCAGGTGCGGCTCTGGGTTTCCGGCCATACGCATACGCCGGCGACGAATTACAGCTATGCGGCAGACGGAATCAACCGGTATTCCGACACGCTCGTCGATATCCACAATGCCGATATGGATCGCAAGAAAATCTGGACGAACTCGCTCTACCTCTACCCCGACCACATCGAGGTAAAGACCTATGACCATCACGGGCACGCTTGGATGCCGCAGTTCGACCGGCGCTATGAAAAATGAACGAGCATGGCTGCCGCAGCCATTCCTTTGCAGCTCTTCATTCCCCAATACAGAAAAGGAAGTGATACAAATGGCTGTCCGTCATTGGCTGCTGACCTCTATCCTCTCCGGGCTGTACCTGCTCAGCGCGACTACAGCGAATGCCGCCATCGTCACGGCGACGGGACAGGGCAGCGATGAACGCTCCGCTCTGCACGCGGCCATGCGCGCGGCCGTCGAGCAGGAGGTCGGCGTCTACCTCGACAGCCGCACGCGCATCCAGAACTACCGCGTGCTGCAGGATTCCGTCTACACGAAATCCGAGGGGTACATTTCGCATTACGACATCGTCAAGCAGGAGGTCATCGGCAGCATCTACCGCACGACGATCCGCGCCGATGTCAACGCCGAGCTCCTGCAGAGCGGCGCGTTGAGCCGGCTGCAGAAAAAGGCGCTCGTCGAGGCGAATCTCGAAGATCCGCGCATCGCCGTGCTCGCCATGGGCAAAAACGGCCATTCCTATCCGGCGCTCGAAAACGCCCTGATCGCGGCGATGCAGGACGAGGGATACTCGCGCCTCATCGACCTCGGCACCGCTGCCGCAAGCGCGCGGCGAACAGCTCTGCTCGCCGCGCAGACGGGCGACCGCGATACGCTCCTGCGCCTGCACAGCGAGGCACAGGCCGACTACCTGCTCATCGTCCGTGTCGCAGAGGATACCAAGAGCTTCGACTGCATCCTCCCCGGCCTGCACAAGGTCTATCTGAGCGCGGCCGCAAGGCTCGTGAATACCTCGACCGGCGAGATCCGCTGGACTGGAAATGCCGATAGCGAATCGGAAGGCTGGTACGGGAACGGCGAAAGCGAAGCCATAAAGGGCCTTGTGGAAAAGCTCACCCCGTCCCTCTCGCGCGCCGCGCTGAATCAGGCTGCGGATGTCGAGCAGCATATCCGCCTGACCGCACCGCTCGCGCACTTCGGTACGACCGCCAGCGCGCGCGATGCGCTCGCTGCAATCCCCGGCGTCCAGCACGTCTATATCCGCACAGTGACGCTCGGCACATTAACCGCTGACCTCGATTTTGACGGAACGGCGGCCGACCTCGCCGCTGCGCTCGAACGGGCCGGATACGCGGCAAAGCGCCTCTCCTCCGAAGCCATCGAATTGCAATAAATTTTCTCAAATAGTATTGACAATCATTCTCATATTTGCTATATTATATATAGGCTTTCGTAAGGAAAGCAGAGAAAGCGAAGTCGAACGCATCCTCTGTTTCCGTAAGCTCTCCTAAATATAATACACAGCCAGCAAGGCCCTCCACGGAGATTCCGTGGAGGGCCTTGCTGGC
>DAIMZO010000045.1:0-8499 GCA_036733925.1 Selenomonadaceae bacterium
GTCGATTGGCTTGTCGGGGCTTCTGATGATGAGTTGCCCGCTCCCCCTGCGCGCGAGAATAGCGCGTTCATCCGCGAGATCGCCGGGGCCGACCCTAAAACTCTCTCTGAGTTGGAGAAGTATTTCCATTTTCTCGAATATCAAAATGCCAAAGCCGCTGGCGGGAAGTGAGGCCCTTTGTCTCTGCTGAATTGCTGATATACATAAAGATACGTAGGAGGCTGATGTAATGAAATATGCTGTCCTATCCTCCGGCTTCGATGCGTTCGTCGCGCTCTCCGACTTTGCCGGGGCTGGAAATTACGAACCTTTCGATTCTCCTGCCGATGCCGTAGCGGCTGTTGTCTCGCGCCGCTGCGATGCTCTGCTCGTAGATGCCCCCAAGACAATCGCTGACACGACGCAGAAGCGCGCCGCCACTATCGCGTATATAAACTCCTATGGCGGTAAAGCGATGACCCCTAGCGGGACGCTGGGAGGCTTCTCCGCGTGAATGCTGCAATCTATGCCCGCGTTTCAACGGACTGGCAGGCGGAACATGGGTACTCAATCGAAACGCAACTCGAATCCTGCCGGGCCAAGGCGAAAGAGATCGGGGCCGCGGTCATAAAAGAATATGTTGATGACGGCTACTCCGGGGGCTTCCTTGAACGCCCTGGCCTAGATGCCCTGCGCGATGCTGTCTCCGATGGCCTTTACGACGTCGTAATCTTTCACGACCCAGACAGAATGGCCCGCAAGCTGATTCATCAGCTCATCATAACCGAGGAAATAGAGAAAGCCGGGGCCGCGCCTGTTTTCGTGCTGGAACGCTTCGACGCCTCCCCTGAGGGGCAGATGAATTACCAGATGAAAGGCGTATTCGCGGAATACGAGCGCGCGAAGATCCGCGAAAGAACCATGCGAGGCAAGCGCGCGAAGCTCCGCGCGGGTAAGGCCGTCTGTGACTCGCATATCTATGGCTACGACTTTGACCGCGCTTCCAGCTCCTACGTCGTGAATCCTTTTGAGGCTGCCGTCGTGCGCCGCGTATACAAGCTCTACGTAGAAGATCGGGTAGGCGGCTGCGAGGTCATCGCGGATATTCTGAATGCCGATAACGTCCCCGGCCCGACCGGTGGAAAGTGGCGGGCCTCAAGTGTCCGCAATATGCTCTCGCGGTCCCACTATACAGGCCGCTACTACGCCAATACGACGTACCACAAGAAGACGGGGCCGCGGTCCGAGAAGCGGCTGCCGCGTCCGCGTGAGGAATGGATAGAAATGTCCTGCCCGCAGATAATCTCGCCCGCGCTCCACGAAATGGCCCTTGCGATAAAATCCGGAAACCGTACCTACAAGGTCTGGAAGCGGAACGAGAAAGTCGCTCTGCTTCAAGGTATCGGGTTTTGCGGGGCTTGCGGGCAGCGTCTCCGCGTCTCCGGTGGTGGAAAGCGCGGCAGAAGGTTCTACGAGTGCCGGTCTGTCCGAGATAAAAATATTGAGCGTTGCTCCGCCCGGCTGATGGAGATCCCCGTCGTGGACGAGATATTTTGGAACGCTCTCGAAAAGCTCTGCTGCAATCCCTCCGCGCTTGAGAAGTATATCGAGGCCCGCGTGAACGGCACCCGCGTGTCGAACGTCGAAAAGCCTGCGCGGCTTGCGAAGCGGCTAGAAAAAATCCGCGCTGAAAAGAAAGCCGTGATGACATGGTTCTCTGAATCCCTTCTCGACCAGTCCGAAGCGACGGAGCGGCTTTCTGTCCTGAAGTCCGAGGAATCCCACTTGCAATCCGAGCTGGCTGCGCTGGAGGAATCTCCTGCGCGTGAGCCTGAACGCCTTTCAGCCGGCGACATCGCCGCCGCTGTCTCTGCGTGTCCGCTAGATCTTGCTGCCCGCCGCCGTGTTATCCTCGCCGTCGTGGAGCGTGTAGATGTCCTGCGCCGCGACTACAATTACGGTCACAAATACATCATGGATTTCAATATTGTGTTTAAATAATAGAAAAAGCCCCGGGGGATTTACCTCCGGGGTTAATTTTTTATGTTCGAGAAGTCCTGCAAATCGCCATCCTATGTCGAGCGGCTGACGCAGAACCTCGAGGGTCGTCTTGTTGAACTCGGGCAGCTCATCGAGGAACAGCACGCCGTGATGCGCGAGCGTCACCTCGCCGGGCCGCGGGATGCGGCCCCCGCCGATCATCGCGACGGTCGAAGCCGTATGGTGCGGGCTGCGGAACGGGCGCTGCAGGATGAGCCCGCCATCGCTCGGCAGAAGTCCCGCAATGCTGTAGATCTTGGTCACCTCAAGGGCTTCCTCCCTCGTGAGCCCCGGCAGAATCGAGTTCAGGCGCCTTGCCAGCATGGTCTTGCCGGCGCCCGGTACGCCGGCCATCAAGATATTGTGGCCGCCCGCCGCCGCAATCTCGAGCGCACGCTTCGCCGCGAACTGCCCCTGCACATCCGCGAAATCATCGAAACTTTCCCTCTTCCCTCCAGCCGGTTTCGCAGCCTTTGCCGGCGGCAACGGTTGCTCGCCGGTCAGATCCTGTACCACTTCCAGTAGCGTATGCACCCCATAGACCTGAATCTCGCCGACCAGCAGGGCCTCCGTCGCATTGGCCGCAGGAACGAATACCCGCTCGAAGCCCTGTTCCTTTGCCCGGACGGCCATCGGCAGCACGCCGCGGACGGGGCGGCATTCTCCCTCCAGAGACAGTTCGCCGGCAATCAGCGTCTTCTCGAGCTTCTTCGCACCGACAATGCCATAGGCGGCCAGCAAGCCGAGAGCAATCGGCAGGTCGAGCCCCGGGCTGTCCTTATGGATGCCGGCCGGGGCCAAGTTAACCGTCACCTTCTCCTGCCGGAGCGCGATGCCGCTGTTGCGGATGGCCGTCCGCACGCGTTCCTTGGATTCCTTCACCGCCGTGTCCGGCAGCCCCACGATATCGAAAGCGGGCAGGCCGGCCGACGCATCCACTTCCACATCGATGATGAGCCCGTCGACGCCAAGCGTCGTCCCTCCATACGTCCTCGCAAACACGTAAATCCCCTCCTATGCTTCGAATGCCCCGCGGATATGGCGGAGCCGGCCGCCCTCTCCAGAAAAATAGACCTCTATGACATCAAAACGACAGAGGCACCCTTCGAGATGTCTCTGCCGTAAAAAATACCTTGCGACCTGCAGGATTTTCTGTTGTTTGTGATAGTTCACCGCCTGCGCGGGACGGCCGTAGAACAAGGTATGGCGCGCCTTCACCTCGACGAAGACAACGGTATCGCCATCCATCGCGGCGATATCGATTTCACCGAAACGCACGCGGAAATTCCGCGCGAGAATCCGGTAACCGAGCCCGGATAAATACGCTGCGGCCTGATCTTCCCCGCAGTTCCCCGTCACCTTGTTCTGCTTCTTCATACGCTCCGCCCCGCATCAGCCGAACGGCTTATCCCGCCCGTCTCCTTTTTTTGCATCCATGCGATAGACGTATGCCATGACTTCCGCAACGGTCCGGTAAAGCTCCGGCGGTATCTCGCGGTCGATATCCAATGCCATCAGCATATTCACCAACGTCTTGTTCTGATACACGGGAACCGTGTGCTTCTGCGCGGTCATCAGGATATTTTCCGCCACATGGCCGCGGCCCTTCGCGACGACGCGCGGCGCGTGGTCTTTCTCGGCGTCATAGCGCATCGCCACCGCTTTTTTTTCTGCGTTCGGATCCGTCTCCGGTTCCTCATGCAGTTTCCGCTGCTCCTTCAGCATACTATCTTCCTCTCAGTATAGCCACTTTCAGTCCATCTGTCAACGACTTCTGTGCTGCACCATTCTATATGCAAGGGACACGCTTAAAAATGCGCGGCACCCTCGGTATCTACGTGGAAATCGTGGATATGCAGGCTCGAGTCCTTTAAGTTATCTTTTATTTCCGGAATAAACGGGATAAACTCCTCTGCGGTGTCGGAATTCGAGAAAAACATCCGCATGTCGAGCTGACCCTCATCGTAGACGCGGCAGGTCAGTTCGATGGCGCCGATGTGCTGGGTCAACATGCAGACTCGGAACCAGGTCTCTTTTTTCTGCTCCCCAATCCGCGCGTCCTTCTTGTTTTCATCGTAGACATGGATATAGGCCGGATACTGGACTTTTCCATTGTTCAGGTACACCGGCTGCATGAAGTCGAGCGCCCGCTGATCCTGCAACTGCACGCTGTCCCCCGTCATCGCGTGTTTCAGGGATGTAGCAAACGAGGCGATATCCTTGCCCGCCCGCTTCAGTTGCGCGGCGTTCATCTTGCGCGTGTTCGTCATATCGGCAAGCTGCATGAACGACCATACCTTCGGCAGATCCGGGATATTCTGCTGGATGGCGGCTTGCTGCACGGACGTCGGGACATTCTGCTGGCAGAGCCGCAGGAGGTTCTGCAGATTCTCCAGATTCTTCTGCGGCATGGCCTGCGTATTCCCCCCCTGCAAGAAATTCTGCAGGAGCGCGGTATCGCTGTCCGACAGCACCGCATTCTGCAAGAGCAGAACCGCGAGATTCCGCAACGTCTGCATCGTCTCGGGCGTATTCTGGATTTTGCTTGCAAGCATCGCATTTTTCGCGTGTGCCATCGCAAACTGCATCGAATCCGGATTATCCGGCTGCAGCGGCTGCTGGAATACAGGATTCCCCGCCCGCTCATAAGCCTGATACGCATGGTTCTGAACAGAAGCGGCATACGAGGCTGGGCCAGACGTACGTCCGGCAGTCCCCCGATCCGCGCTTCCTGCCATCATTGTCTGCGTCTTCCCTGTTTCCGTGGCTGCTTCCGTATCCGTACCCACGAAACGCGACGGATTTGTTTCCTGTTGCAAGACTGTTTCGCCTGTGTGGACTTGTTCCATGCCGGCGCTGGCCACTTTCCCCACTATGTGCGGATTCTGCTCCGAATTGCCCTTGCTGTTGACTCCCACAGGTTGATTCCCCTGCTGCATCTGCCCTTTTTCGACAGTTCCTGCAATGGCCGATTTCTGACCGTCCTGCATAGAATCAGCTGCATCTTCTGAACTGGCGGCCGTCCCATTCTGCACGGGGCTGGTCGTGTTCTCCGCACGAGGGGCCGTCCCATTTTGTGCGGGAACGCTTTTCTGCGTGCCCTGCGGCGCACTTCCGTCTGCTCCTCTATTTTGCGCAGCGATGTCAGCGGATTCCGCAGCATTCGACGCACCTGCCTGGCCCTGCGCCTCCTGATACGATGGCGGCATGAACGAGCGGACGAGCTTTACCAGAAGCTGCATCGGTTCCCCGGCAGACATACCTGCCCCCGTCTCTCCTCCCTGCGAAGAAAGCACTGTCAAGAGATCCTGTATCCCCTTCGGGAGATTGCTGACCTCCTGATTGTCGAGCAGTTCAAAAGCCGCTTTTGTCAGCAGCACGGGTTCCGCCCCTCTGCCACTGTCTGACAGCAGGCTCTTCAGTCCAGTCAGAAGCGCCTGCATCGTCTCGTCCGCCGACGCCTCGCCCCCGGCATCCGACAGAGCCGCCATCTGCCCAAGCATCCGCGACAGAGTGGAAAGCTGGTCAATCGTGAAGCGCTGGCTTTCTAGCGTGCTGCCGAGTCCCTGCGCCAGCGTCTCATCGACGGAAAACGCCTGCTGCAGCATATTCTCCACGACCTTCTGCAGCTCCTGCGGCATCTGCTCGACGGCTTCCGTCTGGTTCTGCGTGATTTTGGAAAGCACGCCCGCCATATCGCTGACCGCGCCCCGGATTAAGACATCCGTCCGCGGAGAAAAGCCCGAGGCTTCACTGGCGCCGCTGGCAGCATTCGCACTGCCCGGGCCCTCGGTGCGCGAGGACGGCCCAGCCGGCCTTATGGTTGTAACATTTCCAGTCTCAATCGGCATAATGCTCACTCTCCTCGGGATAAGGGGAAACTATGCGTTACCTTCGGGTCCTGATCCGTCCGATCCGTTGGCAGGATCCGAGCTGCCTGTGTACCCCATCGCCCGTGCGATGGATTTCACCGGTTCAAACGACAGCCGGTGGATCGGGCACGGCCCATATTTCCGGAGCGCCGCGATATGCTCCGCTGTCCCGTACCCTTTATGCGCGGCAAACCCGTATTCCGGATACATCGCATCGTAGGACATCATGAGACGGTCGCGGTTGACCTTCGCAAGGATTGACGCTGCGGCGATGTTTGCCGATTTCGCGTCGCCTTTGATGATTGGCTCGACAGGCATCGGAAGGTTGTCTAGAGGCACCGCATCGACGAGCACCTTCTCTGGCGCGGGCATCAGTGAAAAAATCGCCTCGTACATCCCGTTGATTGTCGCCTGATAGATGTTCACGCGGTCAATGGTCTTCGCATCGACAAGAGCCGAACCGACGGCAATCGCCTTATTCTGGATTACATCGTAGAGTTCCTCTCGTACCTTCGGCGAGACCTTCTTCGAATCGTTGAGCCGCGGGATAAAGGTATCCATCGGCAGGATGACCGCAGCGACGGATACCGGGCCAGCCAGAGGCCCGCGGCCAGCCTCATCGACGCCGGCGACGAGCTCATAGCCCTCCTCCCTCGCGCGGTGTTCGAAGGAGTAGAGCGCCGCGAGTCGCTCGCGCTCCTTCTGCAGGCGGTCGTAGCGCCTCGCGATGCGCTGCACGGCTTTCCGGGGATCCTGCCGGCACATGGCGAGAAAATCCGCAAAGTCCGGTGTGCCCTCCGCGGCTTTGCCGCGCTCCTCCAGTTCCTTTGCCGTGAATTGACGAAAATCCATAAAAACGTTCATCCTTTATCCATAAGCCAGAAAAATCAATCCTGCTTCGTCTCTCCGGCGCCGCTGCCCTCTGTCTCCGGAACGGGGTCGAGCGTAATCGCGCCGAACTTCCCGCTGCGGAATTCCGTCATGACGATATGCTGTGCCTTGTCGAGATCGACGACGCCGCCTTTCTGCAGGCAGCCGCGTTTCCTTCCAATCACTTCGAGGAGTTCCGCGCCGCTCTCCGGCATATTCTGAATCTTGAAACGTTCGCGCAGGCGATCCGGATAATCCCGGCGCAGCGTGTCGAGGAGCAGGATGACGACCTGTTCCAGATCATAGATATTGTCGTTGATGGCACCGGTAAACGCAAGTTTCAGCCCGACATACGGATCCTCGAATTTCGGCCAGAGGATACCCGGCGTATCGAGCAGTTCCAAAGAGCCGCCGATGCGGATCCACTGCTTGGCGCGCGTCACGCCCGGCTTATCGGCGGTCTTTGTCCGCGCCGCGCCGGCAAGGCGGTTGATCAGCGAGGATTTCCCGACGTTCGGGATGCCGAGAATCATGCAACGCGCGGCGCGCGGCCTGCCTCCCGCCTTGACGAACTTTTCCGTTTTCGGCTTCGCGAGTTCCTCGACCTTGCGAACCAGTTGCTTCGTGCCCCGGCCTTTGCTTGCATCGACCGCCACCGCGGCGACACCGCGCGAGGCAAAATACGCAAGCCAGTCCTTCGTCTTCCGATTGTCTGCCAGATCCGATTTATTTAACACGACAACGCGCAGCTTGTCCTTGATGATCTCCGCGAGCATCGGGTTCTCGCTGCTCATCGGGATACGGGCATCCAAAAGCTCGATGACCACGTCCACGAGTTTCAGGTTCTCCTCGACAATTCGACGTGCTTTCGTCATGTGGCCCGGATACCATTGCAGGGTTGGGATGCTTCCCTTTTCGTCACTTCTCATCACTTCTCGTACCTTCCCCTCTCCTTATTCTATCGGGCTTCCCGCGATTTTCCTTAAAATCCTTTCCCGTATCGTCCCATACCGTTTCATACCGTCACTTTCCGTCATTTCTAGGATTTTGGGATACAAATGGACGATTCTTCGGGAAAATGGTCAACTCCAGTATAGCAGAAAAAAGGCCATGCGCAAAGCATGACCGAAAAAGAATAAAGATCATCCGTGCAGGTTCTTACAACGCCATCCGCGACGGCAAAGATTGGTGCACCTGCCGCATCCCCATCCGGCGCGATGTTGATGCCTTGATGGACATGCGTTGCGCGTTGCTCGCCCCACTTGCCGGTGATGGTATACGAGCCGGAGACAGGCGAAGCCCACTTCGACATGAACGAGCTGTCTACCTCGGGATCGCCGAGATACGTCACCTCATGCGCGCTCGCAAGCGGCGGCACGCAGAGCACGAGCAGGAGAACCGATCGGATGCCGCGCATTCAAAAAAACCCCTTTCCGCATACAGTACTTAGACTGTACCCGAAAAGGGAAAAGAAAGCATCGCGTCTTTTTCGTTTTTTTACTCTGCTGTGACCTGTTTGGCGGCGGCAATCTTCTTGTCTGTATAGAGCACGACATCTTTGATGACGAGCTTCTCTACGGCATGGATGAGCGTATCCATGAAGGCAAAGTCAATTTCTCCTGCATCAGTCATAGGGAGCCGTATAATGGAACCATGAATTGAGACCATGTTCGAAAATTTTAAACGTATAATGAACATGGAGATTTCAATCAGGAGGTCCTATTTCATGCCAAAGCAA
>DAIMZO010000046.1:0-5326 GCA_036733925.1 Selenomonadaceae bacterium
GGAATAGATAAAAGATATAAAAGGGGTTGATAATGAGAGCACGGGAATTTGTGCTCTTATATGTCAAAGGGGAATCAGGCTTTGCCTACGCTTCCCATGACTTCCATTTTCTGCATGACGTATTTCTGGACTTCGGCCATGCCCTGCTTGCTGTATTTCTTCGGGTCGAAGGCGTCCGGATTCTCCTTCATATAGGCCTTGACGCCGCGCGTGAAGGCGATGCGGAGGTCGGTCGCATAGTTGACCTTGCAGATGCCGCGGGAGACGCAGTCGGAGACCTGGTCATCCGGGACACCGGAGGTACCGTGCAGGACGAGAGGGACATCGACGAGCGCGCGGATCTCGGACAGGCGCTGGACGTTGACATGCGGCGTGCCTTTGTAGACGCCGTGTGCCGTGCCGATGCCGATGGCGAGCAGGTCGACGCCCGTGCGCTCGACGAACTCTTTGGCCTGCTGCGGGTCGGTGTACGGGTTCTCATCAGCGTTCTCGAGGTCATCCTCTTTGCCGCCGACGCGGCCGAGCTCACCCTCAACCGGGACGTTTGCGACATGGCAGACATCGACGACGGATTTCGTCAGCGCAATGTTGTCCTCGAAGGAGAGCTTCGAGCCGTCGATCATGATGGAGGTGTAGCCGTTGCGGAATGCGTCCATCGCGCGGGCGAAGGAATCACCGTGGTCGAGATGCATGACGACCGGGATTTTCGAGCGCTTGGCCGCCGCGGCGACGTTCGCGTAGTAGTAGTCGCAGCCGGCGTACTTAATCGTGCCCGGAGTCGTCTGCATGATGACCGGGGAGTTCTGTGCCTCGGCTGCCGCGAGAACCGCCATGACCATTTCCATATTCTCAACATTGAACGCACCGACCGCGTAGTGGCCTTTTTGTGCTTCCTGCAAGAGTTCCTTACTGGTAACTAACATTGCCTGTCCCTCCGTAATCTATAAGCCTGTCGGGATGTCTTTTGTTTTTCCGTTCCCGATTTCATGCCTAATTATAGCGGATTCCCCGGGGCCTGTGTTTTCAGGATTTAAAAATATTTTCAAAGCTGATTTCGAGGCTGCTGCCGGAAATCTTTCCTAGAAAATATCGGCTGACTTTTTGACGAATAGAAGAAAATAGGGTAAAATAAGAGTAGTTGAGAATTCTTCTATCTCTTCTATTTAGGAGGTAAAAATCATGAAGGTATTGATGATAAACGGCAGCCGCTGCGAGAAGGGCTGCACGTATACGGCCCTGACGATCATCGCGAAGGAGCTCGAGGCCGCGGGCATTGATTCGGAAATCGCGTTTGTCGGCGCCGATGCCGTGAACGGGAATCTCCCGGCGCTCGTGAAGTCGCTGAAGGAGAAATGCGCCGATGCCGATGGCTTTGTTTTCGGTTCGCCAGTCTACTACGCTTCGCCGACGGGGGAGATCGAGGTCGTGCTCGACCGTCTGTTCGGCGTCGCGGGCAAGGAGCTCGCGCATAAGCCGGCCGCGGTGATCACGTCGGCGCGCCGCGCGGGCACGACGGCGACGCTCGATGCGCTCGCGAAGTATCCGTGCATCAACCAGATGCCGCTCGTGACGTCGAGCTATTGGCCGATGGTGCATGGCAATACGCCGGAGGAAGTCATGCAGGACGGCGAGGGCGTCGCAGTCATGAAGAATCTCGGCCGCAATATGGCGTGGATGCTCCAGTGCCTCGAGGCGGGCAAGAAGGCTGGCATCGCCATTCCAGAGGGCGTGGCGTACAGCAAGACCAATTTCATCCGGTAAGGTCGGCAGACAGATAGGAAAAGCAGAAATGAAAACAGAAAAATGGATTGGGGTTATCGGTTTATCGGTCCTGATCGGCTTTTCGGCAGCGGGTTCTCCCGCTGTTTTTGCTAAGGGCGCATGGATCGATACGGCAGAGAGCGAGGACAGCGTTGCGCTCGCCCGCGGTGCGGAGAAGGCGATGGCAAAGCCAATCCCGAAGCTCACGGATAAGGCGCAGGCGGCGCCGTCCGGGGACAAGCGGGACTATATCAGCCTCGCGATCTACTGGTGGCCGGATCCGGATAATCCGGACGGGCCGTATGTGCGCCACGATGGGAAGATCAACCCGGAAAAGAACGATGCCTCGCGCTACGACGCGCCGCGGTTCCAGCAGATGACGAAGCTCGTGCGTTCGCTTGCGCGCGGCTATGCGGCCAGCGGGGATGAGCGCTATGCAAAGCGCGCGGCAGAGATCTTGTGCGTGTGGTTCGTGGATCCTGCGACGCGCATGAACCCGGATCTGCGCTATGCGCAGACCATTCTGGGGCGTGAGAAGGGGAACCATAACGGCATCATCGATACGGTTTCGCTGATCGACGTCGTGGACAGCCTGTACCTGCTCGAGCCTTCGGCATCGTTCCCGGAGGAAGAGCAGAAAGCGGTGAAGGCGTGGTTCTCGGATTATGTGGACTGGCTGACGAAGAGCGAGCTCGGCAGGCAGGAGGCCGCGGCGAAAAACAACCACGGTGTGTGGTACGATGCGCAGACCGCGGCCTACGCGCACTATGTCGGCCGGGATGACTTGGCGCGGCAGATCATCGCGGCGGTGCCGGAGAAGCGGATGGAGCCGCAGATTGCGGCGGACGGCAGCCTGCCACTCGAACTCGCGCGGACGCGCCCGATGAATTACAGCATGTACGTTCTGCGCGCGTATCTGACGCTTGCGCGTGTCGGGGATGAGCTCGGTCTCAATCTCTACGATGCACAGACGAAGAATGGCGCAAGCCTGGCGAAGGCCTGCGCGTATATCCTCCCGTATGTCAACGGGGAGAAAACGTACGAGAAGCCCGATATCACACCGTTTCACGTGAAACAGTTCTTCACAGCCATCCGGCTCGCTCAGCAGACCCATCCCGGCTTCCTGCCCGGCATCACGCTCCCTTAACGGCCTTCCGGGACAATCCGGAAATACTTGATTCTTTCAAACACATTTTTCGTGTTTTTATGGCAAAAAGAACCGGCCGCGGAATTCCGCGGCCGGTTCTTTTTGCTATGCCGATATGTCCGTAGACTGCTGTTCCTTATTTCTTGACGAACGTGATATGCGCGCCCTCCGAAAGGACCGGGAGCGCTTTGCCCTTGACGATGATCTGCCCGGGCATGGAGCCCTCCGCATTGAATACGATGGTGCAATGGCCTTCCTCGCGGAGGTTGTGGTTCGCGTCATCGCCAATCCACTCCACCGTGTACTTCACACCGCCCATCAGAAGCTTGTCGCCCTTCTTGATGTCCTCTTTGAGTTCGTCCGGCGTATGCTCGATGACCATTTCTGCCAGATTCGGGCGCACACCCTCGTCGAGCAGGATGACGCTGTTATTGTTCTCAAGAAAATTTTTCGCGAGGCTCCCGATATTCGTGATGGCAACATCGTATTTCGCTTCCATGATTTTCGCTCCTTTATTCCCCAATATTCCCAGAGCCATAGCCGTTGTCTATGACTATATACATTCATTATACCATAAAAAGCGAGAAAAACATAAAGACACTTGACTGTTTTTCTCGCTTTTCCGGTCAATCCGTCACTTTTTTTTCTTGCCTTCCTCGAATGCCTGTAGGATGCGGCGCTTCGCAATCTTGCCGGTCGACGTGCGCGGCAGCTTGTCCATCTGGTGGAACTCGCGCGGAATCTTGTAGAGCGCGAGGTTCGCCTGCAGGAATTTCTTGAGCTCGCGGACGTTGACAGTCGCGCCCTCGTTGACTGTATAGAAGCAGGCGCCGGCCTGGCCGCGGATTTTGTCATCGATGCCGATGACGGCGGCCTCGAAGATGCCCGGGAACTGGTAGATGAGCTCCTCGACCTCGCGCGGGTAGATGTTCTCGCCCATGCTGATGATCATGTCCTTGATGCGGTCGACGATGAAGACGTAGCCATCCTCATCGACGCGCGCGACGTCGCCGGTATGGAACCAGCCGCCGCGCATCGCGTCGAACGTGACGTCCGGGAGGTTCCAGTAGCCGAGCATGACGTTGCCGCCCTTGACGACAAGCTCGCCGACCTCGCCCTGCTTCACGGGCTCGCCGTTCGCGTCGAGCAGCTTCCATTCCATCTCGGGGACGAACGGGCCGCAGGAGCCGACTTTCGGGTGCTCGGGCGGGTTCATCGTGACGACCGGGCTCGTCTCCGACAGGCCGTAGCCCTCACAGATATCGACGCCGAATTTCGCCATGAAGTCCTGCTCAATCTTGAGCGGGAGCGTCGTGCCGCCGCTGACGACGAGGCGCACGGTCTTCATGTCCTCTTTCGAAGCGAGCTTCGTCAAAAGGCTGCAGATGGACGGGACGATGTAGAGGTCGGTGACCTTCTCCTCGCGAATCGTGCGGATCGTCTCTTTCGGTGTGAACTGGTCGAGCACGACGACGGTCGCGCCGACCAGCAGCGGGTAGATGACCGAGCAGGTCCAGCCGAATGCGTGGTACATCGGCAGCACGCAGAGCACGTTGTGCTTGGCTTCGCAGTGCATGTAGCGAATCTGATGCGCATTTAAGGTCAGGTTGTGATGCGAGAGCACGGCGCCCTTCGGGTTGCCGGTTGTGCCGGACGTATAGATGATGCAGGCCGGCTTCTGGTCGTCGAAATCGGAGCCGAGCTCCGGCGCGGCAGGGATGCCGGCCTTCTTTTCGCCGAGCGTGCGGATATCGTACTGCGTGACCTTCAGGCCGCAACGGAGCGCCGCCATCGCGTCGACGAGGTTCAGCGGCTCATAGGTCAGCAACGTCTGGATGCCCGAGTCTTTGATGATGTAGGCGATCTCGCGGTTGCTGAGCTGGAAGTTGATCGGCACGGCGATTGCGCCGAGCGAGCAGATGGCCATATAGGAATAGATGAACGCCGCGCTGTTCCGCGAGAAGATGCCGACGCGGTCACCCTGGCGGACGCCGGCCGCATAGAGGCGGTCGCGGCAGTTCGCAACTGCCTGCTGCAGATCAGCGTAGGTCAGCCGCTTGTCGTGGTCGATGATGGCCATGGCTTCCGGCGCGCCTTGTTTGATGAGTTCGTGTACAAACACGGTAAAAATCACCCTTTCAAATTTATATAGGTTTGGTTCTAAGACCTAGTACTATTTTACCGAATCATGATCTTGCTGTCAAAAAGGCGGGGATTAGCTTTTCCTGCCGTCTATATTATAAACATTTCGTCAGCAGAATGCCAACCGAAAACCCGCGGGAAAAAATAAATGCAGAAAATCGAAAATTCTTGTTGACAGGTATGGCCAAGGTATGCTATATTAATACCTGTCGTTAAGACATATGGGGTTATAGCTCAGTTGGTTAGAGTGTCTCGTTGACATCGAGGAGGTCACAG
>DAIMZO010000047.1:0-4854 GCA_036733925.1 Selenomonadaceae bacterium
TAGGAGGAAGATACCTATGATTAAGCCATTGGGCGAAAGAGTTGTCATCGAAGTTTCGGAAGCTGATGCAAAGACGGCCAGCGGCATCGTTCTGCCGGACACGGCGAAAGAGAAGCCGCAGAAGGGCGTTGTCGTAGCAGTCGGCGCAGGCAAGGTGCTCGATAACGGCACGCGCGTTGAGCCGGAAGTCAAAGTCGGCGACGCGGTTATTTTCTCCAAGTACTCCGGCACGGAAGTCAAAGTCGAAGGCAAGGATTACTTGGTTGTCCGTGAGAGCGATATCCTCGCTGTCTGCTGAGCAGCACACGAGGATATGAGGCACGGCAAGTGCCCATTTCAGAAAGAAATTTCGGAGGTAAGATAGAATGGCTAAACAGATTCTTTTCAACGAAGATGCCCGCCGCGCGCTGATGGGCGGCGTAGATGCACTGGCTAACGCCGTAAAGGTTACGCTTGGTCCGAAGGGCCGCAATGTCGTGCTCGATAAGAAGTACGGTGCGCCGACCATCACGAACGATGGTGTGACGATCGCCCGCGACATCGAGCTCGAGGATCCGTTCGAGAACATGGGCGCACAGCTCGTCAAAGAAGTCGCGACGAAGACGAATGACGTCGCAGGCGACGGCACGACGACCGCTACGCTGCTCGCACAGGCAATGATCCACGAGGGCATGCGCAACGTTGTCGCTGGTGCAAACCCGATGATCATCAAGAAGGGCATCGACTGCGCGGTCAGCGCTCTCGTTGACGAGATCAAGAAGAGCTCGAAGAAAGTCGAGAAACAGGACGATATTGCACAGGTTGCGACGATTTCCTCCGCAAACGAGGAGACGGGCAAGCTGATTGCCGAGGCTATGGAGAAGGTCGGCAAGGACGGCGTCATCACGGTCGAGGAGTCCAAGACCATGAAGACGAATCTCTCCGTTAAGGAAGGCATGCAATTCGACCGCGGCTACATCTCCCCGTATTTCGTCACGGATACGGACAAGATGGAAGCTGGCCTCGATGATCCGTACATCCTGATCACGGATCGCAAGATTTCCGCGATCAACGATATCCTGCCGCTGCTCGAGCAGGTCGTGAAGGCCGGCAAGCAGCTCGCCATCATCGCTGAGGATGTCGACGGCGAAGCGCTGACGACCCTCGTGGTCAACAAGCTCCGTGGCACGTTCAAGACGGTTGCGGTCAAGGCTCCGGGCTTCGGCGACCGCCGCAAGGCGATGCTGCAGGATATCGCGATTCTGACGGGCGGCACGGTCATCAGCGAAGAGCTCGGCCGCAAGCTCGACAGCGTCACGCTTGACGACCTCGGCCATGCCAGCAAGATCGTATCGACGAAGGACGAGACGACGATTGTCGGCGGCAAGGGCGACAAGGATCAGATTGCTGCCCGCGTTGCAGAGATCAAGAACCAGATCGAGCAGACGACGTCCGACTTCGACCGCGAGAAGCTTCAGGAGCGCCTCGCAAAGCTCGCTGGCGGCGTAGCGGTCATCGAGATCGGCGCAGCAACCGAAGTCGAGATGAAGGACAAGAAGTACCGCATCGAGGATGCGCTGAACGCAACGCGCGCTGCGGTTGAGGAAGGCATCGTCGCAGGCGGCGGCACGACCTTCATCGACATCCAGTCCGCACTCGACGGCCTGCAGGCTGAGGGCGACGAGAAAGTCGGTATCGACATCGTCCGCCGCGCCATCGAGGAGCCGGTTCGTCAGATTGCGAACAACGCCGGCCTCGAGGGCAGCGTCGTCGTCGAGAACGTCAAGAAGGCTGGCAAGGGCATCGGCTTCAACGCGCTCAAGAACGAGTACACCGACATGATTGCAGCAGGCATCGTCGACCCGGCCAAGGTTACGCGCTCCGCACTGCAGAACGCGGCATCCATCGCTTCGATGGTTCTGACGACCGAGACCCTCGTCGCAGACAAACCGGAAGAGAAACCGGCAGCTCCGGCCGCTCCGCAGGGCGGCATGCCGGGCATGATGTAATCCGTTCGCAGGGTTCCATCGTACCATAATAGAATAAAAAAGGGAGGCTCATCCAGTCAGCTGGATGGGCCTCCTTTTTGCGTCCGTGCAATCTCTCTGCATGAAAAAACCTCCCGATAGTCGGGAGGCTTTCGTGTGTAAGGAAAAGAAAATCAGTCGGCGATGGCCGTCTCGAGGGCAAGCTTCATCATGTTCTGGAAGGTCGTCTGGCGTTCTTCTGCCGTGCAGGCCTCGCCGGTGAGGAGATGGTCGCTGACGGTGAAGATGCCGAGGGCCTGTACGTCTGCCTCAGCGGCGAGCGTGTAGAGGCCGGCGGTCTCCATCTCGACGGCGAGGATGCCGTATTTGCGGAGGCGGTCGTTATCGACATCCGGATCATAGAAGCGGTCTGCCGAGAAGATGTTGCCGACCGTGGCGCGGAGGCCGAGGCTGCGCGCGCTGTTGACGGCCTTTTCGAGCAGGTCGAAGTCGGCGAGCGGCGCGTAGTTGATGGCCGGGCCGAAGATGCTCTTCATGATCGAGGAATCCGTCGTTGCGCCCTGTGCAATCAGGACGTCGCGGAGGTGCACTTTCTTGTGCATCGCACCGCAGGTGCCGACGCGGATGAGCTTCTTGCAGCCGAACTCGTGGATGAGCTCGTGCACGTAGATCATCAGCGACGGGATGCCCATGCCCGTGCCCTGTACGGAGACCGGCACGCCCTTGTACGTACCCGTGTAGCCGAGGATGTTGCGGACGTGCGTGTATTCCTTCGCGCCGTCGAGGAAGTTCTCCGCGATGAATTTCGCGCGCAGCGGGTCGCCCGGAAGCAGGATGCGCTCAGCGACTTCGCCTTTTTCAGCACCAATGTGTGGAGTTGCCATAGGTTGATTCCCTCTTTCTTTATCAGAAAATTTCAAATCGTATACGTCTATTATAAACGAGAAGAAACGATAAGGGAAGGGCGTATGTCCTAATTTTTTACAAAACATAGAGATTGAAAAGAGAAAAAAAGGAACCATCTATGCGGATATGGTATAATGTTGGTAGAAAATCAGCGCGGGGGGCCTGCGCTGGGAAGGATGGGTTTGATGGAGAGCAGCAATGAGATGATTTCGCGTGTGGGGCAGAATATCCAGGAAAAAGCCGCGCTGGTGTGGTCGGTGGCAGATGATCTGGTCGGTGCGTTCAAGCCGCATGAGTACGGTCTGGTGGTCTTGCCGATGGCGGTCATCAAGCGGTTCCACGACTGCCTGCTGCCAACGCATGAGAAGGTGCTGGCGAAGTACGAGGAGGTCAAGAACCTTGCGGTGAGGGACGGTTTCCTGCGCACGGCGGCAGGGTATCCGTTCTACAATACGAGCAAGTTCACATTCGACACATTGGTTGCGGATCCGGAGAACATCGAGGACAACTTCAAGGCATATCTGAACGGCTTCTCGGAGAATGTGCAGGATATCCTCGCGCGCATGGATTTCCAGGCGCAGGTGAACCGCATGACGGAGGCGGGGCTGCTCTATCAGGTCATCTCCGACTTCCACTCGGACAAGGGTGATTTCTCGCCGGAGCGCATCACGGCGGTCGATATGGGCTATATCTTCGAGAACCTCGTCCAGCGGTTCTCCGAGTCCTACGACGAGGAGGCCGGGGCGCATTTCACGAGCCGCGACATCATCTACCTGATGTGCGACCTGCTCGTGACGGATGACCGCCAGCTCGCTGACGAGGACGGCATCAGCAAGCTGGTCTACGACATGACGATGGGCACGAGCCAGATGCTGACCTGCATGGAGGAGCGGCTGCAGGCGCTCGATGCGAAAGCGGATGTCGATGTGTTCGGGCAGGAGTTCAACCCGTTTACGTTCGGCATCGCCAAGGCGGATATGCTCATCCGCGGCGGCAATCCGGACAACATGCAGTTTGGCGACACGCTCTCGGACGACAAGTTCGCGGGCTATCAGTTCGACTACATCATCAGCAATCCGCCGTTTGGGATCCCTTGGAAACGCGAGGAAAAGGAAGTCACGGCAGAGCACAAGAAGGGCGCGGCAGGGCGTTTTGCGCCCGGCCTGCCGTCGAAATCGGACGGGCAGATGCTGTTCCTGCTGAACGGTGTCGCAAAGCTGAAGGACACGGGGCGCATGGCCATCATCCAGAACGGCTCGTCGCTGTTCACGGGGGATGCGGGCTCCGGCCAGTCGGAGATTCGCCGCTACCTCATTGAGAACGACTGGCTCGATGCCATCGTGCAGCTCCCGAACGATTCGTTCTACAACACGGGCATCGCGACCTATGTCTGGCTTGTGATGAAGGACAAGCCCGAGGCGCACGCCGGCAAGGTGCAGCTCATCGACGCGAGTGCGTGCTCTGCGCGGGAGTGTAAAATAGTTTGTGTAAGTAGTCATTGCGCGCATCTACTTCATGCCTCATAATAAGGAACTATCAAAAGCAAGGACGGTAACACGATGGCAAAACGCAAAGATACTCCGGCTACCCCAGGCGAGCAGATTGCTCAGCAGATCCTCGCCAATTACGATATCAAGACAGCACAGGACATTCAGGACGTCCTCAAATCGATTTTCGCACCGATGTTCGAGGTGGCGCTGAAAGGTGAATGGGAGAATCATCTTGGCTATGAGAAGCACGCCCACGCCACCGGCACCAACTCCCGTAACGGATACTCCAGCAAGACCATCAAGACCTCGCTGGGGAAACCTCTATCCGGGTTCCCCGTGACCGTGAAGGCTCCTTCGAGCCGCAGATCGTCAAGAAGTATCAGAAAGACGTTTCTCCCATCGAAGGCAAGGTGCTCGCCATGTACGCCCGCGGCATGAGCCAGCGGGATATCGCTGCCACCGTTGAGGATATCTACGGCGTCGAGATGTCC
>DAIMZO010000048.1:0-4538 GCA_036733925.1 Selenomonadaceae bacterium
TGCAGTGGTTGCTGAACCAAGAATCCCCCGGCTTTAGCCGTGGGGAGTGTCAATTATTTTTTATTCCTCCGGGGAGCCATCTGGATCCTCGAGGAGGCTGTGCTGGCCGAGCATGGTGCAGCACAGCCTCCGGTTGAATCGGTAGGTCGGCGAGGCGAAGTCCTGTCCGGCGTCGTAGTGGTTGGACGGGGCGTTCAGCAGGCCGCTGATGGTATCGTAGAGCATATCGTTGGTGAAGTAGCGGAACTGGTGGCTGCGTAATGCCTGTGTGTGCATCGGGAACGCGGCGCGGTAGCGCGGCGAGAGCCAGACGGCCATCGGGATGCGCACCATGTCGAAGCTGAACACATCCGGGTTATGCGAGATCGCGAGGTTCTCGCCGTGGTCGGAGAAGTAGAGCATCGCGGTCAGGTGCAGGTTCTGCTGCGCGTAGTCGTGGATCTGCTGCAGAATATGGTCGGTGTAGAGGATGCTGTTCGCGTAGGATTCCGTGGAGGAGATGGTCGAGTCGCCTTCGGCGGTCTCGAACTGGCTGAATTCCGGCGGATAGCGGTTGTTGTAGTAGATATGGCTGCCCATGATGTGCAGCACGATGAAGTTGTTCTTGCTCGGGTCGACCTGCTGGAGATAGGGCAGGAGCTCCTCATCGTATTTATCAGAGAAATTGTAGGAATCGTCCGTCCAGAACGCGTGGTTCGCAGTCTTCGCGACGAGCGTGATCGCGCTGTCGTACTGGCCGTAGCGGCCCTGATTGCTGAACCACCAGGTCTCGTAGCCGGCCTTGCGCGCGACGTCGATGATGGAGTTTGAGTTGAAGAATTCTTTGTCGTTGTACTGGCTCTGTTCCGTCAGCGCGCGCTGGAGCACGGGGACGGTCTGCGACCATGAGGAATACGCGTTGTAGAACTGGATGTAGTCAGGGCTATTCGCCTGCGAGGACATCCACGGGGTATCGTCGTACGGGAAGGAAGGCGTGAATGCCTTCATGTAATTGCGCGAGGCCGATTCGCCGATGACGACGATGATGGTGCCGGGTGCCTTGACGGATGCGGTCTGCGTGCCGTCGAGCGCGAGCTCCTCGTAGCGGTCATCGTGCGTGACGCTGTACTCCTGCGTCTGCTTGACGTAGGAATCGACGTCGTTCAGCAGGCTCGCCATCGACGTCTGCGGCAGATAGAACGCAAAGGCCGCGAGTGAGGCGGCGAGCACCGCGGCGAGCGCGCCCGTGCGGCCGGCGGTCGTGCCGTCCTCGAGCTGCTCCGCGACGCGGAGGTGGCAGCGATAGGCCCAGAAGATGAACAGCGCGAAGCACGCGAGAATCAGGATGGCTGGGCCGACGCCGACATTCGAGTGGATGAAATCGAGGCTTTCGCGGTAGTTTGTGAGGTAGACGGCCATCAGGGAGGCCGGCGTCAGGCAGTGCCAGATCATGACGTAGTATGCGTACTGCATGAACGGCACGACGAGCAGCAGCGCGTTCAGCAGCGCGAACAGCAGCGAGAACACGCGCTTCCAGCCGAGGCGGAACAGCACGCATTCGAGCGCCGTCAGCATCAGGAACTCGCTCGTGCCGACGATGAAGTCAAAGCAGATCAGCGACTGATACCAGACGCTCTGATAGGTCCACGCATAGAGCAGCGGGAAGGCCGAGCACCAGGCGAGCCCGGTCAGCAGGTTCGGCAGCGTGGCGCGCGAGAAGAGCGGCAGATGGCTGCCGTACTGCACGAGCACGAGCCCCGCGAGCATCGGGATGGCGATCGGCAGGTAGTACTGCGCCCCCATATCCTGGCCGATATCGGCGTAGAAGGCGATGCAGCAGATGAAGTAAACGGCGGCAAAAGCCAGCCAGCGCAGCCATTTGCGGCTTGTCGTGCGCGTGGTATCTATCATGAAGGAAATCCCCTTTTCTACAATAAATGAAAATGAATTGCAAAATGCATATCCTTATAAATTTTACTAGGAATCGATAGGAACGTCAATGCTTGGATGGACGAGTGTCGAGGATTAAATTTTTTATTGCACAGGGGACGTGGAGAGGGTGGCGTTTTCTCTGTCCTGCGTTCTGCCTGAAGCGGGATTCTGAG
This sequence comes from Selenomonadaceae bacterium, assembly GCA_036733925.1. Lineage (GTDB taxonomy): Bacteria > Bacillota > Negativicutes > Selenomonadales > Selenomonadaceae > UBA2897. The sequence goes on from DAIMZO010000048.1 coordinate 2,085, forward strand.
AAAAAACGCGTTGTCAAAGGCCTGCTTTTCTGCTAGAATATATAACTGTTGTGAGACAAAAACCACAAGATATAGTGAAAGGCAGGGCTGGATACCACAAGATGTAGTGGTATTACGAGAATATGAATCTAAAGACAGTAACGAAGCGTTCCGGGCATACCGTTGCCTATAACCGCCAGAAGATCGTCAACGCCATTGCCGGGGCGAACGCGGACTGCAAGAACCCGATGACGGAGAAGGACGTCGAGGAAGTCGCGAGCCAGGTCGAGTGGGACATCCAGGACCGCGAGAACATCGGCGTCGAGGAAATCCAGGACATCGTCGAGCAGGAGCTCATGAAATACGATTTCTACGACGTCGCGAAGAAATACATCACCTATCGCGCGCGCCATGCGGAACGCCGCGAGGCGCAGAAGCACCTGATGAGCACCTACAGCCAGATCTTCTTCGGCGACGCGAAGGACTCGGATCTCCGCCGCGACAACGCGAACATCAACACGGACGCGCCGATGGGCGCGATGCTGAAGCTCGGTGCGGAGGGCGCGAAGCATTTTGTCGACAACTATGTGCTCGACGAGGAGTTCCACAAGGCGGACAGCGAGAACTGGATTCATATTCACGACAAGGATTTCTCTCTGATTACGTTCAATTGCTGCCAGATCGATCTGCTGAAGCTGTTCCACGGCGGGTTCTCGACGGGACACGGTTTCCTGCGCGAGCCGAATTCCATCCGGGCCTATGCGTCGCTCGCGTGCATCGCGATCCAGAGCAACCAGAACGATATGTTTGGCGGTCAGTCCATCAACGCATTCGATATCGCAATGGCGGAGGGCGTGCGCAAGTCCTTCCACAAGGCGGTCTGGGACGAGGCTTATAAGTCGATGGCCTACCGCTTCGGCTATGACCATCTCGTCGATGGGGCGGCGTTCAAAGCGGCCCTCAAGGAGCATCTGAGCTTCGAGAACTGCCACTACACCGAGAAAGCGGATGACCCGGATGCGGCGAAGTCCATCGAGACGATTGCACGCGCGCTCGATGCGGTCATGCGCGAGAATCTCGCAAAGCCCATCGAGGATGCGGAAAAGGCAGCGCCGACCATCTATCAGCTCGCCTGCGCCGATGTCGTCGAGGAGACGCATCAGGCGATGGAGGCGCTGATCCACAACTTCAATACGCTGCACAGCCGCGCTGGTGCGCAGGTGCCGTTCTCGTCCATCAACTATGGTCTCGACACGACGCCGGAGGGCCGCCTCGCGACGCGCGAGGTTCTGAACGCAATCTGGTCCGGCCTCGGCAACGGCGAGACGCCGATTTTCCCGATCTCCGTGTTCCAGATCAAGGCGGGCATCAACTACAATCCGGGTGACCCGAACTACGACCTGTTCCAGCAGGCATGCAAGACGAGCGCGAAGCGCCTGTTCCCGAATTTCGTGAACGTCGACGCGCCGTACAACCTGCAGTACTACAAGCCGGGCAACTACAACTCGGCGGTCGCGACGATGGGCTGCCGCACGCGCGTCGTCAGCAACGTCAACGGCCCGGAGGAATTCGGCAGCCGCGGCAATTTCTCGTTCACGACAATCAACCTGCCGAAACTCGCCATCGAGGCACATAAGAAATACCCGAAAGATCAGGAAAAGGAAATCGCGTATTTCTACGACCTTTTCGACAAATACATCGATATCTCGAAGCGGTACCTCGAGTCGCGCTACGACATCATCGCGCACAAGAAGGCGATGAACTTCCCGTTCCTGATGGGCCAGCATGTCTGGATGGACAGCGAGAAGCTGAAGCCGGAGGATGAGATTGCACCGGTGCTCAAGCACTGCTCGATTTCCATCGGTTTCTGCGGGCTCGCCGAATGCCTGAAGGAGCTGACGGGCAAGCATCACGGCGAGAGCGAGGCTTCGCAGAAGCTCGGCCTCGAGATCATCGGGCATCTGCGCCAGCGCACGGACGAGTACACCGAGGAAACCCACATGAATTGGTCCACGTTCGGCACGCCGGCAGAGTCCACGGCCGGCCAGTTCCAGCGCGCAAACCAGAAGGCCTACGGCAAGATCCCGGGCGTCACGGATCGCCCGTACATGACGAACAGCTCACATGTGCCGGTCTACTACCCAATCAAGGCCATCGACAAGATCCGCATCGAGGCGCCGTATCATGCGCTCGAGAACGCGGGGCATATCGCCTATATCGAGCTCGACGGCGACACGACGAAGAACGTCAAGGCGTTCGAGTCCGTCGTCCGCGCGATGCACGACGCGGACATGGGCTATTTCTCCGTCAACCATCCGGTCGACCGCGATCCGATCTGCGGCTACACCGGCCTGATCGAGAACGAGTGCCCGCACTGCCACCGCAAGGAAGTCGCGAAAGGCACGTTCGTGATTCCGCGCCAGAAAGCATGATTCAAGATATTGCGTAGAAAAGCGGCCGCCCCGCAAGCTGAGT
>DAIMZO010000049.1:0-4311 GCA_036733925.1 Selenomonadaceae bacterium
AGCAGATAAGAACAAGGCACGTCAGAAACGTCATCTGCGTGTCCGCAACCATATCTCGGGCACGGCAAAGCGTCCGCGCCTGAACGTTTACCGGAGCCTCGCGAATATCTATGCGCAGATCATCGACGATGAGAAGGGCATTACGCTGGTATCCGCCAGCTCGCAGGACAAGGGTTTCGAGAACTACGGCGGCAACATCGAGGCAGCGAAAGCTGTCGGCGCTGAAGTCGCAAAGCGTGCGCTCGAGAAGGGCATCACGGAGGTCGTTTTCGACCGCGGTGGTTATGTCTATCATGGCCGTGTCGCAGCGCTCGCTGAGGCCGCTCGCGAAGCCGGCCTGAAATTCTAAGACGAGAGTCAGAAGGAGGTAAATGAATGGCTAGAAATATGGACAACGAAAATCCTGAGTTCGAGGAAAAAGTTGTATATATCAATCGAGTTGCGAAAGTCGTCAAAGGCGGCCGCCGTTTCTCGTTCAGTGCTCTCGTTGTCGTCGGCAACAAGAAGGGCAAAGTCGGCGTCGGCCTCGGCAAAGCTGCTGAGGTTCCGGAGGCAATCCGTAAGGGCGTTGATGACGCGAAGAAGAACCTCGTCGAGGTTTCGCTCTTCGATGGCCGCACGATCCCGCACGCGATGATCGGTATCTTCGGCGCTGGCCGCGTCATGATGAAGCCGGCTGCAAAAGGTACTGGTGTCATCGCAGGCGGCCCGTGCCGTGCCGTCCTCGAGCTCGCCGGTGTCCGCGATATCCTCACGAAGTCCCTCGGCTCTTCCAATCCGAACAACATGGTTCGCGCTTGCATGGAAGGTCTGAAGAACCTCAAGAACGCTGAGGACGTCGCAGCACTGCGCGGCAAGACCGTACAGGAAATCTTGGGTTAATGGGAGGAAGCATCATGGCAAAACTGAAAGTTACGCTGAAGAGAAGCCTGATCGGCCGCCCGGAAACGCAGCGCCGTACGGTCCGCTCTCTTGGTCTTCGCAAGATCAATTCGGTCGTAGAGCTTCCGGATAATCCGGCAATCCGCGGCCAGCTTCACAAAGTGGAGCATCTGATCCGCGTTGAAGAAATGGCAAACTGAAGAGAACGGAGGTGCAGCAAGCAATGAAATTACATGAATTACAGCCGGAGGCTGGTTCCCGCAAAGTCCGCAACCGCGTAGGCCGCGGCCTTGGTTCTGGCAACGGCAAGACGGCCGGCCGCGGCATGAAGGGGCAGAAATCCCGTGCCGGCGGCGGCGTCCGCACCGGTTTTGAAGGCGGCCAGATGCCGATTTACCGTCGTCTCCCGAAGCGCGGCTTCAAGAACGTCTGGGCAAAGACCTTTGCTGAGGTCAATGTCGAGAGCCTGAACCGCTTTGAGGATGGCACGACGGTCGATCCGGTTGTCCTCGTCGAGTCCGGTCTTCTGAAGAACGTACGCGATGGCATCCGCATCCTCGGCAACGGCGAGCTCACGAAGAAGTTGACGATCCGCGCCAACGGCTTCACGAAGTCCGCAGAGGAGAAGATTACGGCAGCAGGCGGCAAAGCAGAGGTGATCTGAGGTGCTTCAGGCCCTTAGCAACATCTACAAGATCCCGGAACTCCGGCAGAAGATCATCTTTACGCTGGTCATGTTCGCCGTGTTCCGCCTTGGAACGCATATCCCGGTGCCGGGTGTCGACCCGGTTGCCATCCAGCATCTCTTTGCGAATGGCAACCTGTTCGGACTGCTTGACTTGTTCTCCGGCGGTGCGTTCAGCAAGTTCTCCATCTTTGCGATGAGTATCACGCCGTACATCAACGCGGCCATCATCATCCAGCTCCTGACCGTCGTCATCCCGACGCTCGAGCAATGGTCGAAGGAAGGCCAGGAAGGCCACAAGAAGACGACGCAGGTCACGCGTTATCTGACGGTCGTCCTCGCTTTCCTGCAGGCCCTCGGCATGAGCATCGGCCTTAAGGCAGCCATCCTGAACCCGAATCTCGTGAACATCTTGATCATCGCGATCACGCTCACGGCCGGTACGGTGTTCCTGATGTGGGTCGGCGAACAGATCACGGCGCAGGGTGTCGGCAACGGCATCTCGCTGATCATCTTCGCCGGCATTGTCGCGGCGCTCCCGAAGAGCATCGGCACAATCTACCACTACGTGCAGGCTGGCACGGTCAGCTACTTTCAGGTATTCTTGTTCCTGGTCGTAGCTCTCGCCATGGTCGTATTCGTCGTCCACGTCGAGACCGGGTTCCGCAATATCCCGATTTCGTACGCGAAACGGGTGGTCGGCACCCGGGCGATGGGCGGCCATACGAGCCATCTTCCGCTGAAGGTCAATCAGGCCGGCGTCATCCCGATTATCTTCGCATCTTCGGTCTTGATGTTCCCGCCGACGATTGCCCAGTTCGTCACGAATCCGACGATTAAGCATATCGCGAGCTACTTTGAATGGGGTACCCCGTTCCAGACGACGCTCTACGCTCTGCTGATCATCTTCTTCACGTATTTCTACACGGCGGTCACGATGAAGATTCCAGATCTTGCGGACAACCTGAAGAAGTACGGCGGCTTCATCCCGGGCATCCGTCCGGGCGAGCCGACGGCGGACTACATCGACCACGTCATGACGCGCATCACGCTCGCAGGCTCGGTATTCCTCGCGTTCATCGCGATCCTGCCGAATGCCATCGGCGCGTTCACGCACATCCAGGGCGTGTACTTCGGCGGTACGTCCCTGCTCATCGTTGTCGGCGTCGCGCTGCAGACGATGAAGCAGATTGAATCCATGGTGGTCATGCGCCACTATGAAGGCTTCATGAAGTGAGGAGGAGCAAGAGTATGCATATCATTTTAATGGGCCCTCCGGGTGCTGGCAAAGGCACGCAGGCGGCTGAGCTCGTGAAGGCGTTCGACATCCCGCATATCTCGACGGGCGATATGTTCCGCGCGGCGATTGCGGAGGGGACGGCGCTCGGCAAAGAGGCCAAGTCCTACATGGACGACGGCAAGCTCGTGCCGGACGAGGTCACGATCGGCATTGTCCGCGAGCGCCTCGCGAAGGATGACTGCAAGAAAGGCTTCATCCTCGACGGCTTCCCGCGTACGATCGAGCAGGCGGATGCCCTGACCGGTATCCTCAAGGATCTCGGCCTCGCGCTGACGCGCGTGTTGAACATCAGCGTCCCGGCTGAGGATCTCATCGAGCGCGCGGTCGGCCGCCGCATCTGCAAGAACTGCGGTGCGACCTTCCACACGAAGTTCAACCCTCCGAAGAAAGAGGGCATCTGCGACAACTGTGGCAGCAAGCTCGTAAGCCGCGCCGATGACAATGCGGAGACGATGAAGAACCGTCTTTCCGTCTACGAAGCGTCGACGAGACCCCTGATTGACTACTACAAGCAGGCTGGCCTCTACACGGAAGTCGACGGCCGTCAGGCCATCGACAAAGTCACGGCAGACCTTGTTAAGGCTCTGAAAGGCTAATACAATACCATAGGCGGCCTCCGAGGCCGCCTTTTTTGAAAGAGACTGAAGATACTTAGGAGAACGCAAATGTCGAAACAAGATGTCATTGAAGTCGAAGGCAAGGTCCTCGAAGCGCTCCCCAACGCGATGTTCAAGGTTGAGCTCGAGAACGGCCACGTCGTGCTCGCCCATGTCTCCGGCAAGATCCGCATGAATTTCATCCGAATCCTGCCAGGTGACAAGGTAACCATTGAGCTCACACCGTATGACCTGACGCGCGGGCGCATCACCTACCGCTTCAAATAAAAAATCAGATCTTCCCGAAAAAGGCTTGCATGATTGCAGGCCTTTTGATATAATATTCTAGTGTTTTAGCCGCCGCAAGGGGGCTAAAGCGCATGGGTTGCATATGACAGAACAAGAATCCAGCAAAGGAGGCGTAAAGATGAAGGTAAAACCGTCTGTCAAGCGCATTTGCGAGAAATGCAAAATCATCAAGCGCAAGGGCCGCGTCATGGTCATTTGCGAGAATCCGAAACACAAGCAGAGACAAGGTTAAAAACGTAAGGAGGTGCTTTATAAATGGCACGTATTGCCGGTGTAGATTTGCCCCGTGACAAGAGAATTGAGATTGCTTTGACGTATATCTTCGGGATTGGCCTGACGACTTCGCAGAACCTGCTGAAGGAGACGGGTATCAATCCGGATACGCGTACGAAAGACCTCACGGAGGATGAAGTTGTAAAACTTCGTGATGCCATCGATAAGAACGTCGTGGTCGAAGGTGACCTTCGCCGCGAGCGTCAGATGAACATCAAGAGACTCGTTGATATCGGCTGCTACCGTGGTCGTCGCCACCGTCTTGG
>DAIMZO010000050.1:0-3593 GCA_036733925.1 Selenomonadaceae bacterium
GTAGAGCATTGTGGAGAGTTGTCCGAGTGGTTGAAGGAGCACGCCTGGAAAGCGTGTGTATTGCTAAAGCGGTACCGAGAGTTCGAATCTCTCACTCTCCGCCATTTTTATATCCTTTATTCTTTTTCAGGTCGGACCGCGGCGCTCTGGTCTCATGCGATGGAGCCCCTCGAACCACGTCAGGTCCGGAAGGAAGCAGCGTTAAGAGGGATACCCCATGTGCCGTGAGGGCGCCTGGGCGCTGTGGCCCGACGTGAAAAAGAGTGAGGAATCTGCCAGAAAGCGGGCAGGTCAGGGAAAGCAGTCAATCAGACTGCTTTCTTTTCTATCTGGATTTTCTGTTTCTTCAAGGATGACGTTAGGAGTGGGGACGTTGGCATATGTAGCATTATACCGCAAATGGCGGCCGCAGACTTTCCGGGATCTCGTCGGGCAGGAGCCCATCAGCCGCACGCTTTCCAACGCCATTACGAGCGGCAAGATCGGGCACGCGTTCCTGTTCTCGGGGCCTCGCGGCACCGGCAAGACGAGCACGGCGAAGATCCTCGCACGCGCACTGAACTGCGAGCAGGGACCGACGCCGGATCCCTGCGGCAAATGCCGGTTCTGCCAGAATATTACGAAGGGGAACTCGCCCGACGTCTATGAGATCGACGCGGCGTCGAACCGCGGCATCGACGAGATCCGCGGCCTGCGCGAGACCGTGAAGTTCGCACCGGCGGAGAGCCGCTACAAGGTCTACATCATCGACGAGGTGCACATGCTGACGGCAGAGGCGTTCAACGCTCTTTTGAAGACGCTCGAGGAACCGCCGGAGCACGTCGTCTTCATCCTCGCGACCACGGAAATCCACAAGGTACCGGCGACCATCCAGTCGCGCTGCCAGCGGTTCGATTTCCATCGAATCACTGTCGAGGAGATTGAGGGGCGGTTGCGCGATATCGCGCAGCAGTCGGATATGGAGATCGAGGACGAGGCGCTCGCGATGATCGCCATCCAGGCGGACGGCGGCCTTCGAGATGCGCTCTCCATCCTAGACCAGTGCTCGGCGCTTTCGGATGGGAAGATCACGGCGGAGCGCGTGCGGCAGATTCTCGGGCTCGTCGGGCATGACTGGATCTATCAGATGACGGACGCTATCGTTGCGCACGATGCACAGAAGCTCCTCGAGATGGTCGCAGAGCTCCTACAGGGCGGCAAGGACATGAAGCAGATGCTCGCGGAGCTCTCCCTGCATTTCCGCAGTATCATGATCTATCAGGCGGCGGGAACGCTCGACCACCTGGATCTCTACGACGAGCGTGAGGACGTGATGAAACGGCAGAGCGCCGCGTTCCCGAAAGAAACGGTCATGCGGACTATCGCGCGTCTGCACGATGCGATGAACGAGCTCCGGTGGTCGCCGCAGCCGCGCGTGACGGTCGAGGTGGCCCTGCTCGCGCTCGCACATGGCGAATGGGCCGCAGAGGGGCAGGAGAACGCGGTGCAGGCACAGCCGGCGGGCGGCAGCGGAGAGGATGCCATGCGCATTGCCCAGCTCGAGGCGAAGCTCGCCAAACTCTTGGCGATGGTCGAGAGCGGGGCTTTGCAGCCTGCCGCACAGCCGGATAGGGCAGAACCGGCGCCGGCTCCGTCCGCTGGCATACAGGGCACCGCGCGGCCTGCAGAAAAGCCCGCAGCGGCATCGCGCCTGGCAGGCCGTCCGGCGAAGAGCCAGGATATAGCGGAAGATGCCGGACTGCCCGTATCGGCAGAGGGCAAGGCGCTCTTCGACCGCCTCCTGCAGACCGTCCAGACGAAGAATGCGCCGCTTTACGCTTGCCTGAACAACGCGGCCTTTGCGGGTATGAGTGCAGATCATTTTGTGCTGAATTTCCACCGGGATATTTCGGCCAGCCTAGCCGACAAGATCTACAAGAAGCAGATCGAAAAGATTCTCGCGGAGCTGAATGGCGCGCCGCTTTCGCTGGTCTGCCGATGCGATGACCGGCGTGGCCCAATCGGGGCACCGAAAAAGAAGAAACCTAAGCCGAAGCCGGCACCTGTGCCGCGGAATCCGCGCGAGCAGCTCAAGGGAATCTCATCGGATGAACGCGCCCAGCTCGAGAAGGCGACGGCGGTCTTCGGGGATAACATCGTCGCGGTGCAGGATGTCAAGGATAAAGGGCAGGAATAAAGCCTTATCCAGGATTTTCTGGTTGACGCCCGCGGTGGAATTTGATACGCTAAAGTAGTACGTGAAGAAATAGTTTTTACGCATAAAGGAGAAACAATATGTACGGTGGAATGGGCAATATGGGCAACATGGCCGGTATGATGAAGAAAGTCCAGAAAATGCAGAATCAGATGAAGAAGATGCAGGACGATCTCAAGCGCAAGACCGTCGAGGTCACGTCGGGCGGCGGCGCGGTGAAGATCGTCATGAATGGCGAGAAGAAGGTCGAGAGCATGACGATTGACCCCGCAGCGGTTGACCCGGAAGATGTCGAGATGCTGCAGGATCTCATCACGGCGGCCTTCAATGAAGCAACGCAGAAAGTCGATGAGATGATGGCGTCGGAGATGGGCAAGTTCACGAGCGGCCTCGGGCTTCCTCCGGGACTTTTCTGATGCAGTACATCGCACCGCTTGCAAAACTCATCGAGCATTTTCGCGCACTGCCGGGCATAGGCCAGAAAACGGCAGTGCGCCTTGCTTATCATGTGCTGGATATGGAGCCGTCAAAGGCAAAGGCATTAGCCGACGCGATTCTCGAGGCCAAGGCGAAAATCGGCTATTGCAATACCTGCTTCAACCTCAGCGACCAGAATCCATGCCAGATCTGTGCGTCGGAGAAACGCGACCACTCTGTGATCTGCGTCGTCGAACAGCCGCAGGACATCGCGGCCATGGAGCGCATGCGCGACTACAATGGCGTCTATCACGTCCTGCACGGGGCACTCTCACCGCTTGAGGGTGTCGGCCCGGAGCAGCTCAAGATCAAGGAACTCCTGCCGCGCGTCGCGGACGAGACCGTCAAAGAGGTCATCATGGCGACGAACCCGAATGTCGAGGGCGAGGCGACGGCCATGTATATCGCGAAGCTCCTGAAGCCGATGGGCATCAAGGTCACACGGCTCGCACGCGGCCTGCCGATCGGCGGGGATCTCGAATACGCCGATGAAGTGACGCTATCGAAAGCCATGGAAAACCGGAGGGAAATCTGATGCTCGAACTCATTGCCGCTTTTGCCGTCGGTATTGTCGCACTGTGCCTGATCGCGAAGATCGTTGCGATACCGGCGCGCCTGCTCTGGAAGTTCATCACGAACAGCATCGTCGGCGCGGTGCTTCTCGCGCTCGTCAAGCTGTTCCTGCCGAAGGTTGCCATCAACATCCTGACGGCCTTGATTGCCGGTGTGTTCGGCATCCCCGGCGTGCTCGCCGTCGTCGTCTACTCCTATTTCTGAACTTTTTTGAAAAACTTTGAAAAAGGTATTGACACGGGCGCCATCTTGATGTATTATAAATGAGTCGCTTGAAGCGAGGGGCTCAAAAGTCCGGAGCCAAGAGCCAGAGTTGTTCTCTGAAAACTAAACAATGCAGTGCATCAAA
>DAIMZO010000051.1:0-2930 GCA_036733925.1 Selenomonadaceae bacterium
ATCGGGTTTGTGGTATAATGAGAGGAGTCTATGAATTTTTTGGGAATCGAGGAGAGTGCGATGCGGGCTGGGTGGCAGGAAGCGGCGGCGAAGGCGTTCGCGGCGGAATGGGAAGGCAAGGGCGAGGAGAAGCAGGACAGCCAGCGGTTCTGGATGGAGCTGCTGCGCAAGGTCTACGGCGTGGAGGATGTGGAGAACTTCGTGCGCTTCGAGACGCGGGTGAAGCTGGAGCACACGAGCTTCATCGACGTGATGGTGCCGGCGACGCATACGATGATCGAGCAGAAAAGCCGCGCAAAGGATCTCTCGGCGCCGATCCGGCAGAGCGACGGCACGCTGCTGAAGCCGTTCGAGCAGGCGAAGCGCTACGCGGGGGCGCTGCCGTACAGCGAGCGGCCGCGCTGGATCGTCGCGTGCAATTTCCGGCAGTTCCAGGTGTTCGACATGGAGCGGCCGAACGATGAGCCGCAGATCATCGAGCTGAAGGATCTCGGGCGCGACTACTACCGGCTGAACTTCATCACGGATGTGCGCGACAGCCGCATCACGAAGGAGCTCGAGGTCTCGAAAGAGGCGGGCGCAATCATCGGGCGCATCTACGCGGCGCTCCTGCCGCTCTATGAGCAAGCCCTGCCGGATGACCTGCCGCTCGCCTACAGCTACCTGAACAAGCTCTGCGTACGGCTCGTGTTCTGCTTCTACGCGGAGGACTCCGGCGTGTTCGGGCGGCGCGGCATGTTCCACGACTACCTCGCGGGCTACAAGCCCGAGCATTTCGCGAGCGAGCTGAAGGATCTCTTCCACGTGCTCGACACGCCGGCGGACGAGCGCGACCTCTTCCTCGAGGCGAACAAGGCGGCGTTCCCGTACGTCAACGGCAGCCTGTTCAAGGAGGATGTGCCGATCCCGCCGATCAGCGAGGATGTGCGCCGGCTCATCCTCGAGGACGGCTGCGGCTTCGACTGGAGCGGCATGAGCCCGGTCATCTTCGGCAGCCTGTTCGAGAGCTGCCTGAACCCCGAGACGCGGCGCGCGGGCGGCATGCATTACACGAGCATCGAGAACATCCACAAGGTCATCGACCCGCTGTTCCTCGACGGCTGCCGCGAGAAATTCCAGCAGGCCATGGCGATCGGGCAGCAGAAAAAGCGCTGCGCCGCGCTCGAGGCCCTGCAGGAGGAGCTCGCGGCGGGGCAGTATTTCGATCCCGCGTGCGGCAGCGGGAACTTCCTCACGGAGAGCTATCTGTCGCTGCGCCGCCTCGAGAACGACATCCTGCGCGAGACCATCACCGACCGCAGCGGCACCGGCGTGCTGCTGACCGACGAGAACCCGATCCGGGTCAGCATCCGCCAGTTCTACGGCATCGAGATCAACGACTTCGCCGTCAGCGTCGCGAAGACCGCGCTCTGGATCGCCGAGAGCCAGATGATGAAGGAGACCGAGGGCATCCTGCGCCAAGACCTCAACTTCCTGCCGCTCAAGACCAACGCCAACATCCACGAGGGCAACGCCCTGCGCATGGACTGGCCCGCCATCCTCCCGCCGGCGGCGAACGTGCACCTGCTCGGCAATCCGCCTTTCGTCGGCTACAGCCTGCAGAGCAAGGAGCAGAAAGCGGACATCAAGAGCATCTACGTCGATGAGGAAGGCAAGCCCTACAAGGCCGCCGGGAAAATCGACTACGTCGCGGGCTGGTATATGAAAGCCGTACAATACATGGCAGGCGTCCCCTCGGGGGAGCTGGCCGCGGAGCGGCCTGAGGGGGCGCGTGTTGTCAGCCGGAACGCATCGAAAGTCCATGCTGCCTTCGTCTCGACGAACAGCATCACGCAGGGCGAGCAGGTCGCGGCCGTGTTCGAGCCGCTCTACGAGCGCTTCGGCTTCCATATCGACTTCGCCTACCAGACGTTCCGCTGGGACAGCGAAAGCGCCGACAAAGCCCATGTCCACTGTGTGATTATAGGCTTCTCCTGCGGGGGGGCGGCACGGAAAGAGAAACGGCTTTACGCCGGAGCCGACGCGCAGATCGTAGACAATATCAATCCGTACCTCACCGCCGCGCCGACGGTCTTTATCGAGGCGCGCCGCGAACCGATCTGTGACGTACCGAAAATCTACCGAGGAAATCAGCCTACCGATGACGGGAATCTGATTTTGACCGTTGAAGAAAAAGAGGCATTATTGAAAGAGGAACCGCAGGCCGAAGAATTTTTACGTCCGTTTATGATGGGAAAGGATTTCATTGACCGCAAGCCTCGATATTGCCTTTGGCTGGTGCGGGCCAATCCAGCTGCGTTGCGCAAGTGTCCGAAAGTTATGGCTCGTGTCAAAGCAGTGCGCAAATATCGGTTGCAAAGTAAGAAAGCGGCAACTCGAAAAAAGGCGGAAACGCCGACGTTGTTTGATGAAGTGCGGGAATGCTCGGCAGATTACGTTGCCATTCCAAAGGTCTCTTCGGAGCAGCGGCGATATATCCCGATGGATTATTTGTCCAAAGAGGTCATAGCAGGGGATAAGCTTTTCATGATGCCGGATGCTACGTTGTATCACTTTGGCATCTTAGAGTCCAACGTGCACATGGCTTGGATGAGAACGACTGCCGGGCGGCTAGAAATGCGATATAGCTATTCCAATACGGTCGTCTACAACAACTTCCCGTGGCCCGAGCCTACGGCAGCGCAGCGGGCGGCGATCGAACGCACGGCGCAGGGCATCCTCGACGCGCGCGCCCTGTACCCCGGCTCCAGCCTCGCCGACCTCTACGACGAGACCACGATGCCGATTGAGCTCCGGCGTGCCCACCGCGCCAACGACCGCGCCGTCCTCGCGGCCTACCACCTCCCCGTCACCATCTCCGAGCCCGACTGCGTCGCCCACCTCATGCGCCTCTACCAATCCCTCGTTCCCTGATTCCGCATGGCCCGAGC